>JASBSZ010000024.1 GCA_030148665.1 Alphaproteobacteria bacterium | reverse complement strand
TGACCTGCTCCCTTTGGAGTCCGCGCTTATAGGTTAGTTCTGTTCACAATAGCAAGAACCAGTTGCCTCGCGTCATCGAAGGCGTCAATTTGAGCGACGGCATTGCTGAATTCGATGCAAGCCGGAACCGCGCCGCTTGATCTCGCCGAGTCACCCAGATTCAGCTGTGGCTCTGTTCCGAGCGGCGAGTAGGAGAACAACAATGGCGATAGTCTTCGCATTCCTTACCGTGGCGGTCTTGGCGCAGATTGCGGTCCGGGACCAAGCCCGGCAATAGGCGATTGATATTCGGGTCGAGGCGAAACGCAACGGAAAACAGATATCGCCCTATTAAGTGGTCGGAATGTCCGCGTCGATACAGCCCATATGGGTGCCGACGCTGATGGTTGGGACGTCGAATTTTTTGGATTTTTGACTCCTCACTAACGCACGGAGGCAACTTTGCGGACGCATGACGACGCGGTGTTCACGATTGTCGGGGCCGGGCCTGCGGGCCTCGCCTGTGCGATCGTGCTCGCGCGAGGCGGCGCCCAGGTTGTGGTGCGGGAATGGAAAGACCGCGTCGGCCATCGGTTCCATGACGATTTCCAGGGGCTGGAGAACTGGACCGGCGAGGCGGATGTTCTGGACGAAATGGCCGAGGTTGGGATTGCCGCCGACTTCGAACACTATCCGTTCGACCGCGGGGTGGTCTTCGATCCGTCCGGACGCCGGCACGTCGTCAGAGGACGTCGCCCGCTTTTCTACCTTCTGCGTCGAGGCATGGGGCCGGGCACGCTCGACACCGCGCTTCTAAGGCAGGCCGTCGCTGCTGGGGTCGAGGTTCGCTTTGGCGACCGGGTGCGCACATTCGAAGGGGTCGGTGTGCTGGCCGCCGGACCCCGCGAGGCCAGCGTGATCGCGGCGGGTCATGTCTTTAAGACACCCATGCCCGACGGTGCTTGGCTGGCGCTCGGCCATGAGGTGGCACCGGGCGGCTACGCCTATCTTCTGGTTCAGGGTGGCCGGGGAACTATGGCGAGCTGCATGTACACGGCCTTTCGCGATCAGGCCAGACATGTAGCAGCGGCCGAAGCATTCTTCCGGAACCATGCCGGGCTGCAGATGCGAAATCCGCGCCCCTTTGGTGGTTATGGTAATATGCGCCTGCCGAAGACGGCGATGCAGGGCGGGCATCCGCTTATCGGTGAACACGCCGGGTTCCAGGATGCCTTGGCGGGGTTCGGCATGCGCCATGCCATCCGTTCAGGCGTTCTGGCGGCCCAAAGCTTTCTTCACGGCGCCGACTACACGACCCTTTGGCAGGCCGAACTGGGCCCCGCGCTCAAGGCCGGCATCGTCAATCGCTGGATTTTCAATGCCGCCGGCGAGGCAGGGATGAAGGTGGCCATTGGTCGGCTTTCCGGGCTGGACGCACGCGGCATGCTGCGCCGGGCCTATGCCCTGACGCCGCTCAAGCGACTGGCATTACCGATTGCCCGGCGGCGCCATCGCACACTGCTCGCCGACCCGAGCTGCGGCCACGAGAACTGCGATTGCGTTTGGTGTCGACATGGCATGCACAACGCTGCGTCATCGGCAACGAGATGCGGGGCGCAGGATCCATCCAGCTGACGCCTCGAACACTGGCGCTAGCCGGCGCGGCACCCGAAAGACGCTGCGCCGGCCGGTTCAGACCAAGTCTTCGTGTAATGGCACGACGCTGCGAGTGTCTACCCGAACCGCCAATGAGGATATTGTCGAGATCGCTGGAGGACTGACCGCAGTCACGGCACCGCGTACATCGCGCCTCTCAAGAATTTTTCGTGGCTCTTGATCTGCATCAAGTCGATCTGCCCGCTGAGCGAAGACTAAAGATCCACACACCGTCATCTTGCTTTTCAGAGGCTCGGACCAACCCGAGATACGCCGATCGCACGGGTCCGAGGCCGGGGTTTCGATGGAAATGGGAGGAACGTATGCCGCTGCCATCCGCTGAATCAACATTCGTCGTGAAGGGCAGCCCTGCCAGGGCCTTGTTCGGAGCTACGGTAGGATTTTTTATAGGGTTTGGAGCCGTTTCTCTGTTCGGACCAACCGCACACAGCTTCATAAAGGCGATGCAACTGAGCCCGCAGGAAGTAGGTTTCCTAGTAGCGATCCCGATGCTGACGGGCTCTCTGTTCCGTATCCCCTTTGGCGCCTGGGTCGACCGTGACGGTGGCAAGTTGCCGTTTCTTGTCTTGCTGATCGCCTCGGTGGTTGGCATCGCTGGTCTATACTGGATGCTCTTGGTGCTATATCCGAACCATCTAACGCAATCTCAATACCCTTTGCTTTTATTGTTCGGTGCGTTGGGCGGCTGCGGCATTGCTACATTTTCGGTAGGCATCGGACAGGTGTCATACTGGTATCCAAAGAGCCAGCAGGGCCGGGCTCTCGCCATTTATGCGGGTCTCGGCAATACGTCGCCCGGCCTTGTCGCTTTGATTTTGCCGTTGATCATCGCGGCCGGCGGACTTTGGTCGGGTTATCTGGTTTCGCTTGCCATAGTATTGACTGGTATAGCGTTGTTCACGATTGCCGGTTACAATGCGCCGTTCTTTCAGCTTCGGCGTCACGGGGTCAAACTCGCCGAAGCACAGAAAATAGCCAAAGCACATGGCCAAGAACTCCTGCCAGCGCCGAGCGTTCTGAAGACGCTTAAGGAATCGGCGGAAAGCTGGCGCACCTGGCCGTTGGTCGTTCTGTATTTCACAACCTTTGGAGGCTTTTTAGCGCTCACCGCATGGCTGCCGAACTTCTGGCAGACCTTTTATCACACGTCGCATTGGACAGCAGTCTTCCTGACGGCCGGCTTCTCGCTCTTCTCGTCGTTGATCCGGGTTCCGGGAGGTAGCTGGTCGGACCGGCTCGGAGGCGAGGCCGTCGCGGCCGCCTCGCTGACCGTTTTGTTGGTCGGAGCCGTTCTCATGACGCTTTCTAGCGTGTTGTGGTTGACTGTTGCAGGCGAAATTCTTGTCGGTGCAGGGATGGGCGTGAATAACGCTGCGGTCTTCAAGCTCGTACCGCAATATGTGCCCGACGCAGTCGGCGGAACCGCTGGCTGGGTCGGTGGTCTCGGTGCACTCGGAGGCTTTGTGGTCCCACCCTTGCTTGGCCGTATCGCCCAGTCAATGGGGCCGATCGGCTATGCTCGCGGCTACGCGGTCTACGTGGTGCTCGCGCTTGTCAGCTTACTCTTCACCGGAATTCTTTATGCGACGCGTAACGGCGTGCGGTAATCGGATGCTGCTGCGACTCAGCGCTCAGTCCTGTGCATGCTTCGGGAAAAGAGGGAAAATAACCCTGTTTTCACTCCGGGCATTTATCCAGCTACCGCCAGCCACCGAAGGTAAATTGCGCTCGTTTGTGCAGCGGTGGGCGAGCGGTGCAGACCAGTCGTCGCGTTATTGATCTAGGTCAAGGACTGCCGCATCTGTGCAAGCTCACGCTGGAACCGAGAGAGCGGCCTCGCTGAGCGACCGTGCGCGGACTTCCGTGAGCGCTAACAGAAGATCCGGCCGTCGATGGCCGGTCGTACCGAAGGGATCACGATGAAAACAACCAAAACAGTAGGTTTCGCGATTGGCGGGGTGGCGCTGGTTGCGGCCATCGGCTTTTCCGTTGCCAATCCGTTTTCGCCTCAGGCGCGTGATGCCGCCAAGGCTCCGGCGAGCGCTGACGTTGCGGCGGCACAGGGCATGGATCTGCGCCTGTTGTTGGTCGCTGACCCGAGCCAGACGGCTCCATCGCCCGCGGATCTGGCGAAGCTGTGTCAAAATGCGCCGGGATGCGATGTCGACAACCGCGCCGGTCTCGACGCGGCGACGCTGCTTATGGGTGCACCACCGCGACGGCCGACCCGTGCGGTGATCTTGACGGACGTAAATTGTGCGCCGGATGGATTCGGCATCTCCCACTGCTTGAACAAGTTGCAGTTGACGAACGGCACGGTTCTAGAGGTCCGCCACAACCACGACATGCAACGTGTGCGCTGCCTAACGCCGGGCGAGACCGTGCAGGTGATCACCGAAGCGGTCGGGTAATTTACCTGCGCGATTTCGCCGCCAAGTTGGCCAATGGTCATCTTGCCAGGGACGTCGACACCCACCCGCGTCACCACACTTTCCATCGTCGGGCTGCCCGGAGTGGCAACCTGATGATCCTCGAACCTCTCCAGATGTCGGCACTTTTACACCATGTCGCGGCGCACGATCCTCCGAGGTGTTCAAGGTGCTGTTTCAGGGGCCATGCGCGGCGATACATTACACGACTGACACAAAGAAAAAATGACTCATGCAATGGCTGATTGATAACTGGTTTCTGGTTCTTGTGCTCGGCGGGATGGGCGCGATGCACCTCTTTGGCCACGGCCACGGCGCGCACGGGAAACAGGGAAAAAAGCCAAAGGCCGACGACACAGCGGATGTGTCCGACACCGATCAAAAAGGGGGCTGAAAATGTTTGGAAGACCGGCAACTCGCCCCTTGATGTTACGCCAAAACGATCACTTATAACACCGCAGAAGGTCTTAAGGAGATACTGAAATGATGACATCGCCTAACAACAATAACGCTGTTTCTGGTAATGTCTATACCTGTCCGATGCACCCCGAGGTCCGCAGCGACGAGCCCGGAAAATGCCCAAAATGCGGCATGTTTCTTGTGCCGCAAGAGCCGAAAACCGCCCATGTGGATGACGCTGGATGCTGCAGCGAAGAAGAACACGGCGCGACAGGGTGCTGTGGGGGCGGCCATCATGACAAGACCGAAGGCTCGTGCTGTGGCGGCAAGGACAAGCACGCCCATCCGGCCGATCACAGCATAGCTCCGCGTCAGTGATTGGCCGTAAATCACTGGATTTATATATTAGAAATCGCGATCATGAACTAGTTTGGCTCTGTCCGCATCGGCGAATACACCCAAAAAGCCGGGTGAAAAGGAGGTTTTCATGTGGACGAACCTGCTTCATCGGGGTCTGTGTGGACTGGTGCAGCATGGCGATCTGAAGATCGTTTACCCCGACGGGTCGCGCCGTCGCTACGGAGACGGCACTGGTCCGGAAATATCCATGCGCCTGAAAGACCCGAACCTGCCGCGCCGATTGGTTATGCATCCCGACCTCGCTCTTGGCGAAGGGTATATGGACGAGACCATCGAGATCGAGAATGACGATCTTCGCGGAGCGCTGGCGCTATTCATGCAAAACCTGTCTGATACGCCAGAGAACTGGCGCGACCGGCTGCTGCACCTGAAGAACTTCTTCTTCCGCTGGATCATGCAGTTCAATCCGGCTTCACGCGCCCGCAGGAACGTGGCCCATCACTACGACCTGTCGGGAGATCTGTATGATCTGTTTCTCGACAAGGACCACCAGTATTCCTGTGCCTATTTCCCCTATCCCGGGATGAGCCTGGAAGAGGCGCAAGAGGCGAAGAAAGCCCATATTGCCGGCAAACTGCTGATCGAGCGCAACATGCTAGTTCTTGACATTGGCTGTGGCTGGGGCGGCTTGGCGTTGACACTGGCGCGGAATTATGGCGCCCGCGTGCTGGGAGTGACACTAAGCGAGGAACAGCACAAAGTTGCCACAAGACGCGCGGCCGAGGCCGGCCTTTCTGATCGCGTAGAATTCAGGCTATGCGATTATCGTTCGGTTACGGGTCGATTCGACCGCGTGGTCTCTGTCGGCATGTTCGAACATGTCGGAGTTCCCCATTACCGCGAGTATTTTCGCAATGTCCATGAGCGGCTGAGCCCCGACGGGATCGCACTGATCCACTCGATCGGGCGAACGACTCCACCGGGCGGCACCAGCCCCTGGATCACAAAATACATCTTTCCCGGCGGTTATGTTCCAGCCCTGTCGGAAATGATGGCGGCGGTCGAGCGCGAAAATTTCTGGAGCACAGACATTGAGGTCTGGCGGCTGCATTATGCCGAGACCCTGCGCCATTGGCATGACCGGTTTATCGGCAATATCGACAAGGCGCGCGCGCTTTATGATGAACGGTTCTGCCGAATGTGGCGCTATTATCTGATCGCGTCGGAACTGTCGTTTCGATATTACGGGCAGATCGTTTTTCAGGTGCAGTTGGCCCGTAGGCAGGATGCCGTTCCGCTAAGCCGCGATTATCTTTACGACGCGGGCGTAAATGCCGATCGCAGCCCGCAGCCACGCGCCGCCCACAGCGGCGCCGCAGAATAGGAACTTCAGAGGCCGTCGAAAGCTCGCTGTCAACGCCGCCTGATCCTGTCCACCCCAAGGGGCGCACTCCAATAGGGGGTCCCTTGTGGAAGCCGATTGACAGCCTGATTTTGCGCCGCCCCGTGGCCACCTCTGTCGCCGCCGTTGACAGACTTTGAACAAGATCATGAACAGCTCCGGAGCCTTGCAAGGAAGGAGTGAAGCCTCATCTTCGTCAGCTCCCGCCGTAACCGAGCCAAATTTCGCGAAAGATCCCCAGCCTTGTCAGTGCATGACGGCATTTAGCAAGGCGCGCGTCACCGGATGCTTCGGAGCGCCGAAGATTTTGTCGGGTCTACCCTCCTCGATAATCGCCCCCTTTGACATCACCACGACCCGATCGGCGACCTGACGGGCGAAACCCATCTCGTGCGTGACGATGACCATGGTCATCCCGCCGGTCGCCAGATCCTTCATGACGGTCAGGACCTCGCCCACCATTTCGGGGTCGAGTGCCGAGGTTGGCTCGTCGAACAGGAGCACTTTCGGAGTCATCGCCAGCGCGCGGGCGATGGCGATGCGCTGCTGCTGTCCGCCGGACAGCTCGTGCGGATAGGCCTCGGCCTTCTCCGAAAGGTTGACCTGCGCGAGGAGGGCCTCGGCCCGCTCCCGCGCCTCGGCCTCGGACAGCCCCAGCAGCAGGCGCGGGGCGATGGTGATGTTGCGCATCACCGTCATGTTGGCGAAGAGGTTGAAGCGCTGGAACACCATGCCGACGTCGCGCCGCTGGATCGCGATGTTGCGCTCGGAATCCTCGACCAGCCGGTAGTTGCTCGTCCGGTAGCCGATCGGCTTGCCGTTTACCAGGATCCGTCCACCCTGGACAGATTCGAGGTGGTTGATGCAGCGCAGCAGCGTCGTCTTGCCCGAGCCCGAGGGACCGATCAGCACCACCACCTCGCCGCGCGCGACCGAGAAGTCGACCTTGTCGAGGACCTTGGTCCGGTCGAACCATTTCTCGATCGCGGTTATCTCGATCAGGGTGTCCTGCGTGTTGCTCATTCTTTTCCCCTGTGTCGGAGGATTTTGAGGGGGCGGATCAGAGGTCGCCCGCGGCTTGGGCCGCGAAGGCCGGGCGCAGGCTGCGCAGTTCGAGCCGCTTCTCAGCCAATTTCATGAAGAGGGTCCACAGGCTGGTAAGTGCCAGGAAATAGAGCCCGAGCACCGAGTAGAGCTCGAAGGTGCGGAAGGTGGCGGAGTTGATCGATTCCGTCACCAGCATCATCTCGGAGACGCCGATGATGCTGACCAGCGTTGTGTTCTTCAGCAGGATGTTGAACTGGTTGCCGATCGGCAGCAGCACGATGCGCAGGGCCTGCGGCAGCACCACGTAGCGCATCATCATCGAGGGCGGCATGCCGATGGCCTTGGCCGCCTCGAACTGGCCGCTCTCTACGGCCTGGATCCCGGCGCGGAAGATCTCGGCCATGTAAGCCCCCTCATGCAGGCCAAGCGCCAGGATTCCGGCCTGGAGATTGCCGGAGAAGTTGAAGCCGTCGAAGGTGATGTCCTGGAACCGCACGATGCCCGCGGCGGCGAGGCCGGTGTAGATGAAGACGATCTGCACCAGAAGCGGCGTGCCGCGGATCGCCCAGACATAGAAGCTGGCCATGGCTTGCGCCGCGCGGAACTTCGACAGCCGCATCTGTGCGAAGACCAGTCCGAGGACGAGGCCAATGATCTCGGCCAGCACGGCCATCAGGACGGTCAGCCCAAGGCCGTCGAGGAAGGCGGAACTGGGCGTCAGAAGTTCCTGCCAAAAATAGGACCAGTCGAAATGCAAGGCGGATCATCCTGTTGGCGGGAGGGGGCAGAACTGCGCGCGGCACGGGAGGGCGGCGCGTCCGGGGCGGCCCCGGGCGCGCTGACTTCGTCAGTTGGTCACCGGCTGCGTCGGCATCGGAGCAGCGAGGAGGTCCGTCTCAATGCCCCATTTCTTGTAGATCTTGGCGAGCGAGCCATCCTTCATCATGGCGGCGATCTGGGTCTCTAGCGCGGCGCTCACGTCCTTCTCGTCCTTGCGCACGCCGAAGCCGGTCAAGATCTTGTAGAATGGCTTCTTGCCGGCCACGATCTGGCCCGGGTTCTTCTTGTCGTAATACTCGCCGATCTCGAAGGAGGCGCCGTAGCCGTCGACCTCCCCCAGCACCAGCTGTTGGAACGCGGCTGTGCCCGTCGGGAATTCGACGATGGTCACCGGCGGCTTGCCCGCGGCCTTCAGCTTGTCATTCGCCTGCTTGAGCAGGACGGTAGCAGTGGTGCCGGTGACGCTCGCCACCTTCTTGCCGGACATGTCGACCGGATCATCGACGACCTTGGAGCCCTTCTTGAAGATCAGGATTTCCTGCGACCAGGCATAGGGCACCTCGTCGATAACCTTGAGGCGGCCTGGCTTGATGAAGAGCTGCGAGAGGATGGCGTTGCACTGGCCAGCCTGCAGCGCCGGGATCAGGCCCGAGAACGGTATGTTGATCCACTTGGTCTTCACGCCGATGCGCTTGGCAATCTCCTCGGCCATTTCGACCTCCGCGCCGACGGGCTTCTGGCTGGCGTCTAGGAACTCTAGCGGCGGCTGTGTCATCGCCGAGCAGAGGGTCAGCGAGCCCGATCCTTTCAGCGCGGCGGGAACCTCGGCCCGGGCCAGACTGGGTAGCGAAAGGGCCAAAAGCCCCACGAAGGCTCCGGCGACGGGGAGGAAGGAGGTCAGTCTAGAGGCAAGGCGCGGCATCCGAATTCTCCTGTCGGTGGCTTTGCTTCCGCCACCGTTCCGGCGCCCCGGGAGAGCGGCAATCTCAAAGTGGCCCGGCACCACGGAGAATCCGCCCGGAATCCGCCGCCGCCTGCTTTCTGGGCGTGTCCGAGCAGCTTGCGTCCAAGATGTATACATAAATAGTGAAAATGTATTACGCGAGATTCGCCCACAAAATCCGGGGCCGGCAAGCGCCGATCCCCGGAGAACTGACCCGTCAGCGGCCAGTAAGCTTTCAGAACCCCAGCGCCATGCCGTCCTTTCGGCTGTCCGAGCCGCCCTCGAGCAGGCCATCTCCTCGGATGCGGATTGCCTGGCTTCCACCTACTTGGTTCGAGGCCACTATCACGTTGTGGCCGCGGGCCGCCAGCGCTTCGCGAACCTGAGGCGACACCGTGGGTGCGACTTCCAGCACCCCACCGAAGCCGAAGCTGCGCGGCGCGTCCATCGCCGCCTGCAAGTCGAGGCGGCACTCTTCGCTCGGCTTCCTGAGCCCTATCGCATTCGAGCGCAGGGCCCGTGAAGTGAGCTAAACGCTCTCCACAAAATCCGGGCAAGTCCACCGTCGCCGGTGACAGATTGCGAAGGCGCATGTCGTCGATCGCCTGGCGGCGCTACGTGCTCACCGGTCCGGGGGCATCGGTCATCTCTCGGTCTCTTGGTCCGGGGTTAATCATCAATACCCGAACATCCCACCAGGAGACCTTTCGGCCAAACATATCCCTCTCCCGCGAAAACGGGTTCGTTCAATCCCGTTTATGGGTTCGGCGCCTGGGCCGGTGTCGTCGGAGTCATTTCGGCCAGAGAAAGACAATCCGGCGCCGGGCCTCCACAGCAGAGCGAACTACAGGTGTCGACAAAGCGCCGCAGCTGTTTTTCGAGCTGGCGCATCTCCGCGAGCCGGTCGCGGACCGTCGCCAGATGCCGTTCGGCAATGTCGCGTATCTCGTCGCAATCCTTGTCCGGGCTGGCCGACAGGGTCGATAGCAGGCGAACGTCGTCAAGACCGAAGCCGAACTCCCGGCATCGGCGGATGAACGTCAGGCGATCCGCGTCCTTGCGGGTATAGAATCGATGACCGGCCGCGCTGCGGCGCGCCCGCGGGATCAGGGCAATGTCTTCGTAATAGCGGATGGTTGGCGGAGACACCCCGGCCGTCTCGGCCAGGGCACCGATCGACATCACGGCTTCGTGATCGCCCATGCCTGTTCTCCGGGCTTGCAGTTAAAGTTACTTGAACTCCTACCTTCGCTCCACCTGCCGGTCAACGGAAGAGATCGCCGGGCAAATGGGATGTCAGATCAAGGCGAAGGAGACATTTGAATGATGTTTTGCAATCTCAGCCGGCGGGAATGGGGCAGGGCCCTCGGATTGGGCATCGCCAATGGCGTGGCACTGTCGATCATCATGGTGGCAATGATAAAGCTCGGAGCCTCACCTTTGCCGAAGCCGCTGGGGCTGGCCTTCGCGGAGACCGTAACCGGCCGGACCCTGCCGCTACCGGTCGGATTGTTGTTCCACCTGGCCTATGTCACCTTCTGGTCGATGGCTTTCGTGGTCTTCTTCCGCGAGGCGCTGACCCTGTTCAATGCGCTCCTTTTGGCGCTTGTCTTGTGGATCGGCGTGCTGGTCGTCTTCTTCCCGATCGTCGGCTGGGGGCTGTTCGGTCTTGCCGTTGGTCCGAAGCTGATTGTCGGCGCATTGGTGCCCCATCTGCTGTTCGGGCTGTTCCTCTGGGGGCTGGCCCACGCCATCTTTCCCAGCTTGGAGAGAGAAGCTGCTAGTGGCTCCGCGAAACAATAGGCCGAGGGATCGAAGGCGGTATCCGATGAAAGATCTCATTTCGCGCGAAGAGTTGAAGGGCATGATCGAACGCCGCTGCAGTTTCGTGCTCATCGACACCTTGCCCGAGGCGGCCTATCGAAAGGGTCACCTTCCCGGTGCGATCAGCATCCCCTCCGAGGATATCCTGGTAGAGGCGCCGAAGCGTATTCCCGCTCACGGCGCCAATATCGTGGTCTATTGCGGCAATGGGCCGTGCAAGCGGTCTTCGCTGTCCGCGGACCGGCTGCGGTCGCTGGGGTATCGCAACGTGCGCGACTATCATGAGGGCAAAGCCGACTGGGTCGCGGCCGGTCTTCCGCTGGAGGCCGGGTAAGCCGATCCGAGCGCAAGCGGATGATCCAAAGGCAAGTCTTCGGGCCAGGCGAAGGCGGGACCCACGGACAAGGACGATAACGACCGCCCCATCCAATCGGATCGCTGTCATATCCGGGCCATTCCGGGCTCTCCGGCCTCGGCTTCGCCGAGACGTTGGAGGTCAG
>JASBSZ010000041.1 GCA_030148665.1 Alphaproteobacteria bacterium | reverse complement strand
TATTACGGGTAAACTGGCATTCGGTGGCACACCGTCCGACGCAATCATTAACGAGGCGATCAAGGAAATCAAGGCTCGCGGCCTGCGTGTGACCTTCTATCCGTTCCTGTTGATGGATATTCCGGCCGGGAATGTCTTGGCGAACCCGTACTCGGACAATGCCACCGGTGTAGGTCAGGACGCCTATCCCTGGCGCGGACGCATCACCTGTTCGCCGGCAGCGGGGTTTCTCGGCACTGTCGACAAGACCGCTGCTGCCGCCGGGCAGGTGTCAGCGTTTTTCGGGAATGCGTCCGCGGCTGATTTTGCCGTTTCCGGCGAGACGGTTTCATGGACCGGCGGCAACGACTGGGGCTATCGGCGCTTCATCCTGCATTACGCCCACCTTTGTGCGGCCGCCGGTGGGGTCGATGCCTTTCTGCTCGGCTCCGAACTGAAGGGGCTGACCACCATCCGCGATGGAGCGAGTACATACCCGGCCGTTGCAGAACTCAAGCGCTTGGCTGGTGACGTTGCAAACCTTGTGACCGTTTCCACCGGCCTGTTCCCCTTCACCGTCGCCTTTCAGCCGCTCACGCAATTGCCTGCCTTCCCTGGCGATGAACCCTCGGGCGTCATCGATTACGGCGGCTCCAGTTGGGCAACCTTCCCCGATGTGTTCGGTGCCATGCCGAGTGCCACTTCGCAGACCACGCTCGACGGCACCGCCAGTTCGGGCGGCACGGTGCTCGTCAATATCGACCTGCTGGCGCTGGGTATTTCGGCTGCCGATATCGATGCGGGAGGGGTCACGCTGGATTTCTCGGCCGTGCAGAATTTTGTCTGGGGCGGGCCGTATCTGCAGCTGCGCGCCTTTGGTCTGCCGGATGTGGGCGGCGCGCCGGATTTTGCACCGTCCTTTGCGCCGCTGATCTTTGATCAACGCACCTATTCGGATGCCGCCAACACCATCGTGCCCACCAGCGGCAGCGGCACGGTTCCGCCGGGCAGCCGCTGGGTGCAATTGCAGATCATCATGACCGACGGGATTACGGTTTCCAATCCGTCGGTGCAGTTCTCGCTGGCCAATGCCGCCGTCACCTCCGGTCTTGTCGGCTATGCCGCTGACTGGTCCGAGTATTTCGGCCATCACCCCGGTGATGGGTCGAACGACGTGTTCTTCCACCTTGATCCCCTCTGGGCGTCACCGGACGTGCATTTCATCGGCATCGACAATTACATGCCACTGTCGGACTGGCGGGACGGGACCAACCATCTGGATGCGCAGGCCGGCTGGGCCGGGATTCGGGATCTCGGCTACCTCAAGGCCAATATAGAGGGCGGGGAGCAGTTTGACTGGTTCTATGCCAGCACCGCTAACCGCGACACCCAGACCCGCACGGCGATCTCGGACGGAACCTACGGCAAGCCGTGGGTATTTCGGCCCAAGGATATCCGGGCCTGGTGGAGCAATCCACACTTTGAGCGCCCCGGCGGTGTCGAGAACCCCAGCCCCACCGCCTGGGTGCCGGAATCAAAGCCCATCCGCTTTACCGAGCTCGGCTGCCCGGCGGTCGATCGCGGCACCAACCAGCCGAATGTGTTCTATGACCCGAAGTCGTCCGAAAGCGCGCTGCCGTACTTCTCCCGCGGTTGGCAGGACGAAGCGCTGCAGCGGCGTTATCTCGAGGCGATGCTGGGATATTGGGGAGATGCGGCCAACAACCCGGTCTCCACCGTCACCGGCGAGCCGATGATCGAGATGCGCGAGGCCGCGGTCTGGACCTGGGATGCGCGCCCGTTCCCCGACTTTCCAGCGCGTGAGGACATCTGGGCCGACGCCCCGAACTGGCGGCTGGGTCATTGGCTGACCGGCAGGCTGGGCGCAGTGGGTCTTGGGGCGCTGGTGCGGGATTTGTGTCGGGCGGCGGGTTTGTTGGATGCACAGGTGGATGTTTCCGAGCTTTCCGACATCGTGCCGGGCTTCGTCGTCTCCGCGCTGGAAAGCCCGCGCGCGTCCATTGCCACCCTCGCACGGCACTTCGGTTTCGATGCCATCGAGACCGGCGGCAAGATCGTGTTTCGCGCCCGCGGCCGGGCAGCAGTTGCGACCGTCGCGCCGGATCAGATGGTTGGCAGTGGCCAGGGTGAAGTCATGGAGCTGACCCGGGGCCAGGAGACCGAACTGCCCCAGGCGCTCAAATGGCAGCTGGTGCGGGCCGACGAGGAATATGATGCCGCCACCGTCGAGGCGCGCCGGACCACCGTGCAGGCCGCACGCGTTTCCTCGGAAAGCTTTCCTCTGGCAGTATCACAGGAAGAAGCCGACCGGCGCTGCCGTCGCGCGTTGATGGAGGCCTGGGTCGGGCGCGAGACGTTGACGGCAAAGCTGCCGCCCTCGCTGTTGCGGCTGGATCCGGGGGATGTCATCAGCCTCAGCCATGACGGACGGCTGATCGACTATCGCATCACCCGCATTGCGGATGCCCGCGCAAGGGCGATCGAGGCGATCCGCACCGACGCCAAGATCTATGATCTGCCGCCCGGGCAGTATCGGCCGGCAAGCCTGCCCAGCCCAACCGTCTTTGGCCCGGCCGAAGTGGCGCTGATGGATCTGCCACAGATCTCGGATGTTGTCCCGGCGCATCGACCCTATGCGGCGGTGTTTGCCAGACCCTGGTACGGTACTGCTGCCGTCTGGCGCAGCGCCAGCAACTCGGGATTTGCCCGGCTCGACACCATCGGCCAGCCGGCGCACATGGGCACATTGGCCGCCGACCTGCCCGCCGGGCCACTCTGGCGCTTTGATGCGGGCAGCGCGCTGCTGGTCGATCTTTCTTCCGGCACGCTGGTCAGCGTCACGGACACGGAGCTGCTCAACGGCGCCAATGCGCTGGCCGTGGAAAGCGCGCCGGGCAGCTGGGAGATCATCCAGTTCGGCACTGCGGAGCTGGTGTCCGCCGGGCGTTATCGCCTGACCCGCCTGCTGCGCGGGCAGCGTGGTACAGAAGATGCCATGGGGAATCCGACACCGGCAGGCGCGCGGGTGGTGGTGCTGGACAGCGTCATCCAGCCGCTTTCGATCACTGAAGCCGATCTCGGCATCCCCTGGAACTGGCGCATCGGGCCGGGCAATGCCGCGCCCTCGGACGCCATCATGCAGGCAATCTCGTTCACACCGAACGGGCGTGGCCTGATGCCCTTTGCACCGGCACAGGCGCGGATGCGGCGTGGGGCAAACGGCGACCTCGCCATTCGCTGGATTCGGCGCGACCGGGCGATCTCGGCCGACAGCTGGGTGCTGGCCGATGCGCCCATGTCCGAGGCTGCCGAAAGCTATGATCTGGAAATCCTGAACGGCGGGGCGGTGGTGCGCGCGGTTTCTGGCCTGACCGCACCGAGTTTCCTCTACACCGCCGTCCTGCAGACCGCCGACTTCGGCGGGCCTGTCAGCCGCGTGGATCTGCGCATTTATCAGATCGGCGCGCTGGGCCGCGGCGTGCCGTTTTCCACCACCCTCAAAGTTACGGAAGCAACATGACTACCCCCAACCTTGCCCTGCCGCTGCTCGCCGCCGCCCAGGCCCAGAAGCATGTCACCGTCAACGAGGCCCTCACCCGGCTCGACGGGCTGGTGCAGCTCTCGGTGATTTCCTCGACGCTGACTGCACCGCCTGCCACCCCGGCCGAGGGGGATCGCTACATCGTTGCATCTGGTGCCACCGGCGCCTGGGCCGGGTGGGACGATTCCGTTGCGCTGTTCTCAGGCGGGGCGTGGTTGCGGCTGATCCCCCAGACCGGCTGGCTGGCCTGGGATCAGGCGTCAGGCTCGGCGCTGGTCTGGACCGGCAGCGCCTGGAGCGGGCTGGACGTGGCCATGGCACTTCTGAGGCGCGCCGCTTCGGTTCAGATCACCGAGGGGCCAGCCGGTTCCGCTATCGATATCGTGACGGAGGAAGAATTGCTTGCCGGCCTCTCCAGCGCCAGCGTCACCTCCACCATCGCCATTCCAGACCGCGCCATCGTGCTGGCGGTATCCACGCGCACCGTCACGGCAATCACCGGCGCAACCTCATATGATTGCGGCATTGCCGGCACGCCTGCCAAGTTTGGCGGCACGCTCGGTATCGCCGCCGGCAGCACCAATGTCGGCGTGATCGGGCCGCAGGCCTTCTATGCGCCAACGCAGATCGTGCTTACCGCCAATGGGGGCAACTTCACCGGCGGGGATGTGCGCATCGCGATCCAGTACCTGCTGCCGACTGCGCCAACGGCGTGACGGAGGGATACATGAGAGACCCGACACGAATGGATTTGCTTCAGTGGTTGTTTTCTGATGCGGGTCGCGCTGCCATCGCCGGTGCGGCCGGGGGCGTGGTCAGGTGGGTCACGCTGCGCGACAACTGGCGGGAAGGATTGACCGGGCTGGTGGTTGGCAGCCTGTGTGCGATCTATCTCGGCCCGCTGGCGTCACCGATCATCGAGCCAATGATCGGGCGCATTGCCCCAGGTGAAGCGGGCGCGGGCTTCGCCAGTTTCATCATCGGCTTGGGCGGGATCTCGATATCAGGATTTATCCTGGACATCATTCGAATCCGCCGCTTGAAGATCGAAGCGCGCAACAATGAAGAATGACCTGAAACGCACAGCCGGACGCGAGGCGCGGGTCTGGCTGGTAGCGGTCGTCCTTATGGGCCTCTGGCTGGTAGCGGTTTGGATTGGCTGAGCTATTTCAGCCTGGCGAGCTTGCGCAGATCATCATTCAGCCGGGTTTGCCAGCCCTTGCCGGTGGCTTTGTATTTCTCGACCACATCAGGATCGAGGCGCAGCGTCACCTGAACCTTGGGGTTGGCCTTTTTCGGTCGACCACGCGGGCGCGGTATCGGGATCCCGAGTTCGGTAAAGACTTCCTTTGCCGGACGCAGCCGCTTGATTTCCTCATCGGTCAGCGGTGCCGTGTCCTCATCCACGAGGTAGGGGTCAGGTTTCCTTGACGAGGCCATATCGCGCACCCTCCTTTTTGTGCATGCGGCGAACGCTGATGATTCTCAGCCTGTCTCCGCGCGGCGTGAAAACAACGCAGAACAGATTGTCGCCTGCAAAACCGAACGCACGGAAACGATCTTCGCCATAATCCCTGCGCTGGTCGTTTTCGATCACGGCCGAGGCAAAGTCGAATTCACGGACGATCGAGAAATCGAACCCACGGTCTCGTAGGCAGCGGCGACTTTTTTCTTCGTTCCATTCGAACATGTCTTCGCCGCTATCCATGCCTTTCATGTAGTTACAAAAAAGTCGCGCGTCAATATTCGCAACTACAAAAAACACGATCACCATGAAAATCTCGATCAACGGCCTGCTCGAAATCACCGAGCATGAGGGCATCGTGCCCGGCCCATATCTCGACAGCCGGGGGATCTGGACCTGGGGCATCGGCCATACCGCGCATGCGGGCGATCCCGACCCGGAAACCATGCCCCGCGGCATGCCCGACAATATCGACGCCGCGATCATCGGTGCGCTGCGCCAATTCGATCGCGACCTCGACAATTACGAACGACGGGTCAATCGCGCGATCAAGGTGCCGCTGAAGCAACACCAGTTTGATGCGCTGGTCAGCTTCGACTTCAACACCGGCGGGATTTTCAGCGCACGCCTGACGCAGCGAATCAACGCTGGCGACCCGGACGCGGCCGACAGCTTTATGGGCTGGCTGAAACCGCCCGAGATCCGCAACCGGCGCGAGGATGAAATGCGCCTGTTCAAGACGGGCGACTACGCCGCCAATGGCGACCTGATCAGGATCTGGCGCGTGGATGACAAGGGCCACCTGCGGGGGTTGCACGGCATCATGGAAGGCGACGAGCTGGCAGCGATCCTGGGCGGGCGGCAGTTTCGATGATCCGCCTGATGTTCGGCCTGCTGCGCAATCCGCTGGCGATCGGCTGGGCCTTGGTGGCGGTCATGGCGTTGACCGGCAGCGCCTACACGCTCGGGCGCATTCAGGGGGCTGCTGCTGCCAACGCTCGCCACGCCGCTGCCCAGGCGCGCCTGCAGGCGCAGGTGATCCGCGCGGCCGAGTTGGCCTCACGCCGCGAAGCCGCGCGCTTGGCGGCCGATGCGGCGCGGCGCAAACAGGAACAGGAGCTGGAAGATGCAGCCAGGCAGGATCCTAACGCTGGTCGGGTTGCCCTTGGCGCTGACAGCGTGCGCCGCCTCAACCGGCGCTAAGCCCCACATCAGCCCGCCGCCATCGCTGCTGGTGCCCTGCGACAAGCCGGTGCATCTGCCCGAGCGGGCGCTGACACAGGCCGAGGTGGAGACGCTGTGGGGCAGGGACCGGGCGGCGCTGAGGCGGTGCGGGGAGACGCATGGATCATTGGCCAAGATCGCGATGCCAATGTGATTGGCGCTCTTGTTTTACAAAATGGTCGGCTGGGCGCCGAAAGTGCTGAATTCGGTTGACGGGCTGGCGGTCGGGCAGTGGTAACGGGAAAAGCGTGCCTAAAGGAGCCGAATCTGCTTTCCCCCGGGTATCCGTTCAGGCCACATGAAAAGGCGGGGGTGATCACACTACTGAACGGCCCTTCAAGGCCCAACTCGCTTCGATCCATCCCCCGCCGCTGCCCGGCATAAATGCCGTGCCGGGCAGCGGCTCCCGTATCGCATGAAAGCCTCGTTCCTTTTAAGAGAAGACTCTTCATGCTGATCGGATTGCCCTTGGCGCTGACAGCGTGCGCTGCCTCAACCGCCGTTAGCCCCAGCATACTCCCGCCACCACCACTTCTGGCGCTATGCTACAAGCCGGTGCGGCTGCCTGAAAGGCCTCCGACGCAAGCTGAGGTCGAAACATGGTGGGCAGGGACAGGGCCGAGCTGAGGCGGTGTGGGGGTCGGCACCGAGTGCTGGTGTCGGTAGTTTCAATGGCCAGGCGATTTTGCCTGAGCCAACATTGTCCCGCTGTTGCGGGGGCCGAAGTGTGGGCGCACCTCAAGCCGCGCAGCCATATTCCAATCCAGCTGCACCGATGCCGTCTCTCAGAACATCGCCCGCAACCCTTGAAGGGTTCGGTAACAATGAAGGGCAATTGTGGAAAAAATAAGGTCGGGGACTCAGGTTGTGCGGCGGTTTTGTGGAAATAATCCATCGGAACTCTCTTTGCTCCGGGGCAGCTCGACGAAAAAGGTCGTGCCCTTGCCAGGCGCGCTGACAAAGTGGATTTTCCCATCATGCTGCTCGATGATGGATTTCGCGATGCTCAGGCCTAGGGTCGAAACCCAATCAACCTATTGAATGACAAGAACAGCTGTGATTCCCTGTATGGAAACACACAGGAGATAGATCATGGCGAATGAATTCTGGTTGTCCGATAGGGTGTGGGCGAAGATTGAGCCGCTTCTGC
>JASBSZ010000004.1 GCA_030148665.1 Alphaproteobacteria bacterium | reverse complement strand
ATCGGGCACATGCAACTGTTCAGGCTGGTCAGACCAACCGGCGACGGCCCAGTCCAAGGGACGGGGTGAAAACCCCGGGCGGGCGCTCGGGCTCGTCGCCGGGAGCATCATGCCACAGATTCAATAGACAGGCGGGCGCATCTGCGCCCACCCGGGCGGCCGCATGCCGCGCTTGCATTCGGCTGCACCCCACCAAGCGATTGCAGTCGCCCCGGGGCCGCGACAACGGGGGTCTGTTCCGCAGCGCCGCATTGCCCGCGATCCGCGTTGCCCCTCTCCATTGCCGGCACATTCGCGCAGCCTGACGAAACGGCATGGTTTCCTGGCAGGCGCTTTCTGTCATCATGGGTGCGGGAGACATGATTCCGAACGAAGGGAGGCCCGCCATGGCGAAACGCCCGGACATTGTCATGTTCATGACCGACAACCAGCCGGCCGAGCTGCTGGGCTGCTACGGCAATGACGAGGTGCTGACCCCGCATATCGACGCGCTGGCCGACGACAGTTTCGTTTTCGACAACGCGTTCTGCGTGAACGGCATGTGTTCGCCCTGCCGGGCCTCGGTGATGACGGGGCTGATGCCCTCGCAGCATGGCATACATACCTGGATCGACGACCGCCTGCGCGACCGCTGGCCCGAGGGCTGGAGCCCGCTTGCGCAGTTCGCAACCCTTCCGGCGATCCTTGCGCGTCACGGCTATGCCACCGCCCTGATCGGCAAGTATCACATGGGCGCGCCGGATCATCCGCAGATCGGGTTCCAGCACTGGGTGACCAACCCGCACGGCCATGTCACTGATTTCTGGAACGGAACCTATATCGAAAACGGCGAAACACGCCATTACGACGGCCACAGCGTCGATTACTACACCGACAAGGCCATCGAATACATCGAATCCGCCCCGGCGGCGCGCCCGTTCTTTGCCTTCATCCCCTATAACGCCCCCTATGGCCACTGGCCGGCGCTGAAGGGGCGCGCAAGAAACCGCTTTCGCGACCTGTATGACAGCATGGACATGCATTCGATTCCGCGTGAGGGGCTGCATGAAAACGCCATCGCGCGTTTCCTGCGCAAGGTGTCCGACAGCGTCGGCGGGGTCGATCACAGCTCGGAACTGCGCTGCCCGAACGATCTGGAGACGCTGCGCAACTATTTCTCGGAAATGACCATGGTCGATGACGGGGTGGGGCGCGTGCTGGATGCGCTGGGGCGCCTGCATCGCCTTGACGACACGTTGATCATCTATACCACCGATCACGGGTTTTCCCTGGGCCATCACGGCATCTGGGGGCATTCGCAGGCGACATTGCCCGCCCATGCCCATCGCGAGAGTTTCTCGATCCCGCTGATCCTGCGGCATGGCGACCGTTTCCAGACCCGGCGCGAGGCGCATCACGTCAGCCAGATCGACCTGTTCGCGACGATCCTCGAACTGGCCGGGATCGACCCCGACGGCCACAATGCAGACAGCCCGGCGCGCAGCTTTGCACCCGTCCTGACCGGCGGCGCTCCTGCCACCGGGGACGAGGTGTTCCTCGAGCAGGAGGAAACGCGCGCCATCCGCACCCCGCGCTGGCTGTACAAGCACCGCTTTCCCCTGGCCCCGCAGCCGCCCTATGCGGACGAGCTCTATGACCTGCGCACAGACCCCGGCGAGCGCAACGACCTTGCCGGCGACCCGGTCCATGACGGGGTGAGAAAGATGCTCAGGCAACGGATCGAGCGGTTTTTCGGCACATATAGCGACCCGCGATACGATCTGTGGCAGGGTGGCGCGCCGCAATCCAGTTCCGACAAGCCCTGGCTGTGGAAAGAGGCCTGGGGGGACGACTGGTCAGCCCCGTTTCAGCGCGACTGACCAGGGCGCGCGATCAGTCGAGCCGGCGCGCCATGTTGCGCGACTGCACCGGGCAGGCGATCGGGAAAGGGAAAATACTGGCTGGGGTGGTAGGATTCGAACCTACGGTACACGATACCAAAAACCGCTGCCTTACCACTTGGCTACACCCCAGCAGTGGGCGCTTACTTACGAAAGGATGGGGCGCGCTTCAAGCCCCAAAATGGGCGGGCAGCGGGGAATTTTCATTTCCCGCTGGCCCCGCCCGGTGCCGGTCAGAAGGTCTGGTCATATTCCCCGATCGAGGGTTCCTCGCGGATCACGCTGTCGAGGTCGGCAAAGATCGCGCGCAGCTCGTCCTCGCTTTCGGGGCTTTCGCAGACGACCACCAGATTGGGCGTGTTACTTGAGGCCCTGACCAGCCCCCAGGCGCCGTTGTCCAGGATCACGCGGGCGCCGTTGACGGTGACGATCCCCTCGATCCTGCGCCCGCCCAGGCTGCCGCCCTCGGCGGCGCGTTTTTCAAGACGTTTTACGATGCGGGCCAGAACGTCGTATTTTTCGGTGTCCGCGCAAAAGGGCGACATGGTGGGGGTTGACCATGTGCGGGGCAGGGTGCGGCGCAGATCCGACATGGATTTGTCGGGGTTGCGCTCCATCAGCTTGCAGATCTCGACCGCCACCCGCATGCCGCAGTCATAGCCGCGCCCGATGGGCTCGGCCAGAAAGTAGTGGCCCGATTTCTCGAACCCCGCCAGCGCGCCAAGGTCGCGTACGCGGCGTTTCATGTGGCTGTGGCCGGTTTTCCAGTAATCGGCCTTGATGCCGTGCTTTTTCAACTCGGGGTCGGATGCAAACAGGCCGGTTGATTTCACATCCGCCACGAAGGTCGCGCCGGGGTAGTGTTTCGCCAGATCGCGGGCCATGATGACGCCCACCTTGTCGGCAAAGATTTCCTCGCCCTCGTCATCGACGACACCGCAGCGGTCGCCATCGCCGTCAAAACCCAGCGCCAGATCGGCGCCGCTCGCGCGCACCGCCGCCGCCATGTCGTGCAGCATCTCCATGGCCTCGGGGTTGGGGTTGTAGTTGGGAAAGGTATAGTCCAGCTCGTTATGCAGCGGCACAACCTCGACCCCCATGCGGGCAAACAGCTCGGGCGCAAAGGCGCTGGCCGTGCCGTTGCCGGTGGCGCAGACGACCTTGAGCGGGCGCGTCATGCGGAAATCGCCCACGAGGTCGTCGAGATAGGCCTCGCGCACGCCATCGACGAATTCACAGGATCCCCCCGCGCGCGGCTGCCCCTCGCCGTTCAGTACGATCTGGCGCAGCTCGTCCATCTCGTCCGGGCCGTGGGTCAGCGGGCGGTCAAAGCCCATCTTGACACCGGTCCAGCCATTTGGGTTGTGGCTGGCGGTCACCATCGCCACCGCCGGCGCATCCAGGTGGAACTGGGCGAAATAGGCCATGGGGCTGAGCGCCGGGCCGATGTCGCGCACGCGGATGCCCGCCTGCATCAGGCCCAGCATCAGGGCATTCTTGATCGACAGCGAATAGTCGCGATAGTCGTTGCCGACAACGATTTCGGGCCTGATCCCGCGGCGCATCATCTGCGTGCCCAGCCCCAGCCCCAGCGCGGTGATGCCGGGCAGGTTGATCTCGTCAGGGTATTTCCAGCGCGCGTCATATTCGCGAAATCCGGTGGGCGCGATCATCGCGTCGCGCAGAAAGGACCAGCTGTTCTGGGCAACCTCGGGATGGGGTCTGGTCAAGGGAAGTCTCCGGTAATGTCAGATCGAAACGGGATTGGCCTTGGCAAGGCGGTCGAATGTCATCAGGGTTTCGATCAATGCGGGCATCTGGTCAAGAAAAATCATGTTCGGCCCGTCCGAGGGCGCGTTGTCAGGATCCTGGTGCGTTTCCAGAAATACCGCCGCAACGCCGATGGAAACGGCGGCGCGCGCCATGACCGGGGCAAATTCGCGCTGCCCGCCGGATGAGCCGCCCCGCCCGCCCGGCTGTTGCACGCTGTGGGTGGCGTCCATCACCACCGGCCAGCCGGTCTGCGCCATTTGCGGCAGGCTGCGCATGTCGGCCACCAGCGTATTATAGCCGAAACTGGTGCCGCGCTCGCACAGCATGATGCGGTCATTGCCGGTCGAGGCGATCTTGTCGGCGACATTGGGCATGTCCCACGGCGCCAGAAACTGCCCCTTTTTCACATTGATCGCCGCGCCCGTGCGCCCGGCGGCCAGCAACAGATCGGTCTGGCGGCACAGGAAGGCGGGGATCTGCAGCACATCGACGACCGCTGCCACCTCGGCGCACTGGTCGGGCAGGTGCACATCGGTCAAAACCGGCACGTTCAGCGCCGCCTTGACCTCTTCCATGACCTTCAGCCCGGCCGCGATTCCAAGGCCACGCTTGCCGGCGAGCGACGTGCGGTTGGCCTTGTCGAACGAGCCCTTGAAGATGAAGCCCGCGCCGGCCCTTTCGCAGGCCTCTTTCAGCGTGCCGGCAATCATCTGGGCATGGTCCGTGCTTTCCAGCTGGCAAGGCCCCGCGATCAGGGTCAGCGGGCGGTCATTGGCGATTTCGAGGTCGCCGATCTTCACGGTTTTCGTCATGCCGACACCTGTTCACGCAGGATCGATGCGGTAAGGGATATCAACAGATACAGTCCCGAGAATATGAGGAATGCCAGAACGGTATCCTCGAAGGCCTTTGGATAGGTGGGCTCGTCGGGCGGCACCGGCGCCACACCCAGCGACAGGTAGCGCACCTGGCGGTTGGCCTCGATGCGCGCGGTTTCAAGCTGTTGCAGCGCCTGGCTGAGCATCAGCTGCCGCGTGGCCAGATCGGCCTGCGCCACCTTGAGTTCGCCCGAGATCGAGGCCAGGGATTCGGTCGAGTTGTTGGAGCTGGTCAGTTCCCCCCGCATCTCCTGGATCAGGGATTCCAGCCGGGCGATCTCTTTCTGGGCGATGCTGACCTTGGTGCGGTTGGGGCGTGGATTGTCCATCATCTGCGCCAGGTCCAGGCGTTTCTTGCGCAGCTCGGTTTCAAAGGCGCTGATCTGCTGCATGCGCGAGGAAATCTCGGCATCCGCGCTCAGCACGCCGCGCTTTTCCTGCAGCTTGAGCACGCGTTTCTGGGCCGCCAGCATCTTGGCTTCGGCGTCCTGATAGCTTTCGCGCGCGCCCTTCATCTGGTCCTCGCGCAGGCGTTGGGTCAGCTTGTCGACCTGTTCCTCGGCATAGCCGATCAGGGCCTTGGAAAATTCCAGGCTGGCCTGGGGGGTGGCGGCGATCACGTCCATCTTGACGATGCCCTCGGTGGGGTCAAAGCCGATCTTCACCCTTTTCTTGTACAGGCGATAGGTGGCCTCGTTGCTGGCGTCCGGCGGCAGGCGCTGGATGCTGTCGATGAAGGCCTGCTGGAAATGGGCCTTGAAACCATGTTCGCGATCCAGCCGCATCATGGCATCGCGCGAGGTGAGATATGCCTGAACCGTGATTGCATCCTGAATGCTGGGCAGGCCCGCCCCGCCAAGCAACCCGCCCAGTTTGCTGCTGCCACCGGCCGGGTCGGCCTGCTGGATGACGAATTCGGAATGGGTCTCGTACATCGGCGTGGCGATGCGGAAATAGTAGTATCCGGTCAGGATGGTCGGGATGAACACGAAAAAGCTGAGCCGCACCAGCAGCAGTGCCAGACGCCGGCGGCGGCGCCGGGCGATCTGTTCCTGAACCTTCTGGACCTCGCGCGCACGCTCGGCCTCGGTCAGGACCTGGGGGGCAGGCGGCGGGGCATGGCGGATGGCTGCGGGCAGGTTTTTCGGGGCGTCGCCCGGTTGCTGGTCGGAGACGACCAGTTCCAGCAGGTCCGAGCGCTTGAACGGGTCGATGCCGTTCTTGCGCAGCAGGCGCACCGCGTCCAGGTCGGATGTGGGGTGCAGGCCGTGTTTCTGGGCCTCGCGCCGGGCGATGCGCAGCTGGCGGCCGGTCAGGTTTTCCTTCTTGATCGCCTCGATTTCCTCTTGCGGGCTGAGAAAGCCCTCTTCCTGCGCGGACAGGCGTTGGCCGCCGCGGGGGGCAGGGCGGGGGGCAGGGCCGTCGGTTCCGGTTGCCCGTGCATCTGCGCCCGGCCGGCCTGCGGCGGGGCTGGCAGGGCCACCGGCGGGGCCGATCCGTGCCTGGGCGCCGGTCCGGGCGGCGCCGGGCTGATCTGCACCGCCCCCGGCAGAACGCGCCCCGCTGCGCATGTCCGGGCCCGTCACACCGCTGGCCGCGCCCGAAGTGGCGGGCGGCGTTCTGCGCCGGATGCGGAATTTCCTAGCTCTGGGTTTCATAATCGTACAACTGTTTTGCCTTTTCGAGGGTGTCGAACATGTATAGCTTGCCGTCGCGCAGCACCGCGCCCTTGCGGCAATAGCGTTCGAGAATGGCCGACTGGTGCGAAACGATCACCACCGTCGATCGTGCCAGCCTTTCCTGCAGGATGGTACCCGCCTTGCGGTTGAATTCCACATCCGTGGTGCTGGGCATGCCTTCGTCGATCAGGTAGATGTCGAATTCCAGCGCCAGCAGCAGCGAAAACGAGAACCGCGCCCGCATCCCGGCGGAATAGGTGCCCACCGGCATGTCGAAATATTCGCCGATGTCACACAGGTAACGACAGAAGGCCTCGACATAATCGGGGTCCAGCCCGTAGAGGCGGGCGATGTAGCGGGCGTTCTCGACCCCGGTATGCTTGTTCACCACGCCGCCCATGAATCCCAGCGGGAACGAGACCCGCGAGGTGCGGATGATCCGCCCCTCGTCGGGCTTTTCAAAGCCGGCCATCATGTTGATGAGGGTCGTCTTGCCGGTTCCGTTGGGGGCCAGGATACCCAGGCTGTCGCCCAGCTCGACCCGGAACGAGGCCTGGTCAAGGATGACCTTGCGCTGCCTGCCGGTCCAGAAGGACTTGGACACGTTGATGAATTCCAGCATGGGGACCGGTCCCGCTTTCACCTCGATGATGCCTGCTTTGGTGCAGGCTTATGCCCCAGCCCTTAACGAATATGGGACTGTTTCGCGCATTATGAAGGGTTTTGTGGTCAATTTGCAACGAAATTCGGGTTTGTTTCGCCCCCGTGGGAACAGATACCGCACGGCCCGCGGCTCATACGCTGCACGAGGCGCCGCCAAGCACGCAGAACTTGGCGCAATGGCGGTGGTTCAGAAAGACCGCGCGCTCGGATTCGGCCAGGGTTTCGCCCAGCTCGAAACGCGGGTCATAGGCCAGCAGGGTGCAGGCCAGCACCACCGGGCGATCTGCGCCGCGGCGCTTGACCACCATGCGGGCGCTGGCACACATCACCGATTCCGGGCTCTTGCCCAGGATGTTCCAGCAGGCGGTGGTGATCTCGGGCACATCCACGGTTTCGTCCATCTCGGGAAACAGCACCAGGCGCGAGGGGTCGTGGGCGTCGATGTCGATCCCGAGACGGGCAAACAGCGCGCCATAGCCCGCGCGGGCCTCGGCTTCGGATTCCTCCCACAGGCTGCGCCCGGCCACATCCATGCGGATGCCGTTGTCGCGCAGCCACTCCATGCCCTCGATCGTGCGCCTGTAGGCGCCCTTGCCGCGCATCGCGTCGTGGCGGTCGGCAAGATAGTGGTCGAGCGACACCCGCAGCACCAGGCGTTCGCCAAAGCGCGCGACCAGATCCCGCAGCCCGGCCTGCAGGCGCGGGCGCATCATCGGGCGCATGGCGTTGGTCAGCACCAGCACGCGATAGCCGCGCGCCAGCGCATCGCCCATCATGGCGATGATCTGGGGGTTCATGAATGGCTCGCCCCCGGTAAAGCCGATTTCCTCGACCGGCCAGCCGCGCGTCTCGATCTGGTCGAGATAGCCGGCCACCTCGTCGCGCGAGATGTAGACCAGCCGGTCATTGGTGGGCGAGCTTTCGATATAGCAGTTCGTGCAGGTGATGTTGCACAAGGTGCCGGTGTTGAACCACAGGGTGCGCGGATCGCTGAGCGCCACGGATGCGCGCGTCTTGCCGTCGGCGGTGATGGTGGGGTTCTCGAATTTGCCGAACATCTGCTCGGGGCGGGGGCTGTTTGCCAGGTCGTTCATCTATCCCTGCTGTTTTCTGCGTCTGTTGGGGCCAGTAAAGCAGATTTCCCGGCCGGGTACAGCCCCCGCCATGACCTGCACGCAGAAGTGAAGCCCACATTCCGCCCCGCAAGTTGTGCGCATGCCGTGGCGGGTTGCGAATCCACACCTGCACAGGGGGGGCACACGGGGGGGGCACACGGGGAGCGCACGGGGAATGCGCGGGGTCGGATTGCACGCCGTATATGTTGCGCATGTGCAACGGTCGCGCCGGATCTGGCCGTCCGACGGGCCGTGGATGGGGGCCTGAGTGGGGCCGATCCAGAAACACTCCGTTTCCGCAAAACCTGTCGAAAAGGCGCAGAACCGGGCCGTGATCCTGCCATATTCTCTGCGCCGGGGTGCGCCGATTGTGTGCGTTGCGTGAACAATCCATGTGGCAACGGTTTTCCGGCGCCCCATATTCCGCGGGTGGCAAGGGCGCGGGTCCCCAGGTCGTTGCCGAAATGGAAACGATCGTCGTCTGAAAGCCCGCTTTCGGGATCCGACCCCGCCTTGCCCCTTTTCTGCCCGGATTTCCCTGGTTGTGCCACATTGCCGCCAGATTCCGCTTTGAGATGATCGTCCGACAAGGTAAAACACCTGCATCAAGCCCGGCTGGGACGGGCAGACAGGCCAGGGGCGGCCATCAGCAACGAGGTCGTGCCGCATATGGCACGTTGATGGTGAGAAACGTGTTGAACCTGTTGAATGACATCCCCGCGCTGCGCAAGGCATGGCACATGGTGCTGGTTGCACTGTGGATCGGGGCGACCATCGCCAATGTCGCCTACATCTTTGGCATTTCGGTGCAGTTTGCCGGCCTGGCCGGGATCTCGGTCTTCAGCGCCGTGATGCTGGTACGTGCCGTGCGCGACGACGCCCGCGCCTGAACCGCCCCCGACATGCGGGCCAATACCCGCCAACCGGATTTCCAGCCGAAAGGATTTTCCCGATGACCTGCTTTTCCGCCGAAACCCTGATCACCACCGACATGGGCGAAATTCCCGCCCACATGCTGCGCCCCGGCGACATGGTGCTGACGCGCGATCACGACTATCAGCCGGTCCGCTGGGTCGGGCTGCGGGAAATGGCCGGGCGTTTCCTGCTGGACAACCCGCATCTGCGCCCGGTTCTGGTGCGCGCCGCCGCCTTTGGCAACGATCTGCCGGTGCATGACGTCATGCTGGCACCCAATGCCCGCCTGCCCCTGGACGAGCCGGTTCTGGGAACGCGCACACTGGTGCGGCCGGGGCACGAGCAGATGGTGGCCATCAAGCACCTGATCAACCATCACGGCATCCAGCAGATCGACATGGTGGGATTGCGCTATGCCCATGTGATGTTCGACAGCCATCAGGTGATCGCCGCCAACGGTTTCTGGGTCGAATCCTTTTGCGCCGGCGACTATTCGCTGGGCGCGCGGGGCAATGCCCAGCGCAACGAGATCTTCGAGGTCTTTCCCGAGCTGCGTCGCACGCAATCGCGCAGGGCCGTCGAGGCAGGCGCGCAACGGGGCACGGGGCGTTCGGCGGGGCGTTCGGCGGGGCGTTCGCGGGTCCGCGCGCTGCGGGAACGCCTGAGCCCCCTGCTGGGCTGAGCCTGTTCAGCCGCTTCAGTCGCGCGCGCGGGGGGCGGCGCCGCTCGCGTGACGGGCGCGCCAGTCGGCCCAGTCCTCGGGCGTGTCCAGATCGGTGCCTGCGCCGGTGATCTCGACCAGATCGGTGGTCTCGCCCAGCCGTTTCAGCAGATCTCGCGCGCCGCTGTCGCCGCGCAGCGCGGCCAGGGCGTCAAAACAGGCGCGTGGAAACAGGACCGGATTGCCCGGCCGGCCATTCGGGGCGCAGGCCCGCAGGATACGGGGGCGCAAGGGGTCGAAACGGGTGATCAGCGCATCCAGCTGGGGCGCGCCGATTTCGGGCATGTCGGCCAGTGCGACGATGGCTGCCGCTGCATTGGCGCAGGCCGCGATTCCCGCGCGGATCGAACTGGCCATGCCCTCGCGCCAGGCGTGATTTTCCATGATCGACACCCCGAGCCCCCGCAGCGCGGCGCGCCTGTCGGCATCATCGGGGCGCAACACGACGATCACGCGCTGCGCCCGGCTGTCGGCCGCCGCCCTTGCGCAATGCCGCAGCAGGGGCTCGCCTTCGACGGGTTCCAGCAGCTTGTCGCGGCCGCGCATGCGCGTCGATCCCCCGGCCGCCAGCAGCAGGATGGCGATATCATTGCCCGGATCGCTGTCCGGTGAACTGCGGTCGGCCATGAGGGTCGTTCCCGTTGCGCGCGATGGGCCGACATGGTTGGCCCGGCGCGCAGCCGAGTCAAGTAGCCTGCCGGGAAACCAGTGCAATCGCATTTCGGCCATGTCCCGCAGTTTTCCACCCTTTACGCCCGGCCGACAGGCCGGGCTGCGTCCGACCCACCCCCCTTGCAACTGTATTCTTTCGGCCTGTCAGGTTGGTGCCTTCCAAGGGGTCTGGTCGCGCAGCATCATTTGCCCGAGCGTCCGGCGCAACGCCGGGCGGCACCCCCTTGCGGCCCGGGGCGTGGTGCAGATCAAGTTGTTGTGAACGGGCCGGCGGTTGTACAGGGGCGGCGTCACCCGCATCTTTGGCGCAACGAGATCGGGGCCGCGCGCCGCGGGCGTTGCGGGGCTTGCCGCCGGGATCGGGGCGATGCTGCCCGTGACTTGAGGCGGCCCGGCAGCCATGAACGGCATGGCGGCAGCCGGTCAGACAGTTGAACAGGGGATTGCAGACCAATGAAATACATATGGAAAAACGTGCTGGACATGCCGCCCTCATGGCTGGTCCTGTTTCTTGTGATCACATGGGAACAGGCGATGCACGCCCCGGCGCTGACCTTTCGCAATCCGCTGCTGTCCGATCTGGGCGTGGCCCTGATGCTGGCCGGGGGCGGGCTGATGTTGTGGGCGTTCCTCTTTTTCCGCCGCCTGCGCACCAGCATCGTGCCGCGCCGTCAGCCCACTGCCCTGATCGACCGGGGACCCTATCGGTTCACCCGCAACCCGATCTATCTGGCCGACACCGCCGTCTTGCTGGGTTTTTCGCTGTGGCAGGGGGCGATACTGGGTATCATCCTGGTGCCTGTTTTCATGAAACTGATCGAGATCCGCTTTATCCGCGGCGAGGAAGAGGGCCTGCGCCGGCAATTTCCCGATGAAAGCGAGGAATTCTTTCGCCGTACGCGCCGCTGGCTGTGATTTGTACTGTTTTATACTGCGTCAATTAAGATAAGTGTCTTGCCCCTTTTGTCTGTGCATGTACTGTGCAGGTTGCCGTCTTGACGGGCGGCACATATCGCTGTCACGATCCCGGACCGCCCTGAAGGGGGCGCGTCGGCACCGGGGGCGTGGCGTCGCCACATACAGGACGTGCAGTCCCCGGTTGCGGCACATCGCGGCCAGGGAAGGCACCCGACGGAACGCACGAGGACGAAAAAGGGGAGACAGGCTTTGAAGATAGGTGCACCAAAGGAAACATTCCCCGGGGAAAACCGGGTCGCGATGACGCCGAATTCGGCGCGCGCGCTGCAAAAGCTGGGGCATGAATGTATCATTCAGTCTGGTGCCGGCGCTGCCGCCCGGTTCTCGGATGCAGATTACGAAGCCGCCGGCGTCAAGGTGGTCAAGACCGCCGCGGCGCTGTGGAAAGAGGCGGACATCGTCGTCAAGGTCCGCCCGCCCAGGGACGCGACCGAAGAAAAGCGCATCCGCAAGGGGCAGACGGTCATTTCCTTCTTCTTCCCCGCGCAGAACGAGGAACAGCTTGCGCGGATGAAGGATATCGGCGCGACCTATATCGCCATGGACATGGTGCCGCGCATCAGCCGCGCGCAAAAGATGGACGCGCTGTCGTCGATGGCCAATATCGCCGGCTATCGCGCGGTGATCGAGGCGGGCAACAATTTCGGCCGCTTCTTTACCGGCCAGGTGACCGCCGCGGGCAAGGTGCCGCCGGCCAAGGTGCTGGTGGTCGGCGCCGGTGTTGCCGGCCTTGCCGCGATCGGTGCCGCGACCAGCCTGGGCGCGCAGGTCTATGCCTTTGACGTGCGCCCCGAGGTGGCCGAGCAGATCGAAAGCATGGGCGCCGAATTCGTCTATCTGGAATTCGAGGACGATCAGGACGGCGCCGAAACCGGCGGCTATGCCAAGCCGTCCAGCCCGGAATTCCTGGCCAAGCAGCTGGAAAAGTTCCGCGAGCTTGCGCCCGACATGGATATCGTCATCACCACCGCCCTGATCCCCGGTCGCCCCGCGCCCAAGCTGTGGACAAAGGACATGGTCGAGATGATGAAGCCCGGCAGCGTGATCGTTGACCTTGCGGCCGAACGCGGCGGCAACTGCGACCTGACCGTGCCCGACAAGAAGATCGAATCCGACAATGGCGTGACCATCATCGGCTATACCGATTTCCCGTCGCGCATGGCGACCCAGGCGAGCGAGCTGTACTCGACCAATATCCGGCACATGATCGCGGACCTTACCCCCGAAAAGGATGGCGTGATCGTCCACAACATGGATGACGACGTGATCCGCAGCGCCACCATCTGCCGCGAGGGCGAGATCACCTTCCCGCCGCCGCCGCTCAAGGTGCAGGCGATTGCATCCAAGAAACCGCAGGCCGCACCCGAAAAGACGCCCGAGGAAATCGCCGCCGAAGAGGCCGCCGCCGCCCGCAAGGCCGGACGGCAACAGATCGGCCTGCTGGTGATCGGCGCGGCCCTGATGGCCCTGATCGGCCTTTATGCGCCCAAGGAATTCATGGCGCATTTCATCGTTTTCGTGCTGGCCGTGTTCGTCGGCTTCCAGGTGATCTGGGGCGTCGCCCACAGCCTGCACACGCCGCTGATGGCGGTGACCAACGCGATTTCCGGCATCATCATCGTGGGCGCGTTGCTCCAGATCGGGGCCGGCAGCTGGATCATCACGATCCTTGCAACGGTGTCGGTGCTGATCGCTACCATCAATATCGTCGGGGGCTTCATGGTGACACGCCGGATGCTCCAGATGTTCCAGAAATCCTGAGGCGGGGGACAGAGACATGACCATGACAGCGGAACTGCAAACCGCCGCCTATATCACGGCAGCCGTCCTTTTCATCCTGTCGCTCGGCGGCCTCAAGGACCAGGAGAGCGCCAAGCGCGGCGTCTGGTACGGCATTGTCGGCATGGCCATTGCCATTGTCGCCACCATCTGGGGGCCGGGCGTGAACATTGCCGCCATGTCGGGGGGCACGGCAACCCTGCTGGCAATCGCATTGGCGATCGGCGCGGTGATCGGCGCCATCGTCGCGATGCGGGTCGAAATGACCGGCATGCCCCAGCTGGTGGCCGCGCTGCACAGCTTTGTCGGCCTGGCGGCGGTGCTGATCGGGCTGAACTCGGATCTCACCGTCAACGATCTGATGGGGGCCGAAAAGATCATCCACGAGGTCGAGGTGTTCCTTGGCGTGTTCATCGGTGCGGTGACCTTCACCGGCTCGATCGTCGCCTTTGGCAAGCTGGCCGGCAAGATCGGTGGCAAGGCCCTGATCCTGCCCATGCGGCATCTGTGGAACGTCATCATCGTGGTTGCCTCGGTGGTCCTGATGGTGATGTACATGCAGGGCGCGGGCAGCTGGACGCTCTATGCCATGACCGTTCTGGCCCTGATCCTGGGCTGGCATCTGGTGATGGCCATCGGCGGGGCCGACATGCCGGTCGTGGTTTCCATGCTGAACAGCTATTCCGGCTGGGCGGCGGCGGCGACCGGCTTCCTGCTGGGCAATGACCTGTTGATCGTGACCGGCGCGCTGGTGGGCTCATCCGGTGCGATCCTGTCCTATATCATGTGCAAGGCCATGAACCGCCAGTTCCTGAGCGTGATCCTGGGCGGCTTTGGCGGCGCCAAGGGCCCGGCCATGGATATCGAGGGCGAGATGGTTCCGATCGACACCGATGCCGTGGCCGCCGCCCTGGACGAGGCCGATCGCATCATCATCGTGCCGGGCTATGGCATGGCGGTGGCCCAGGCCCAGCAGGCCGTCAGCGAGCTGACTCGCCGTCTGCGCGCGCGCGGCAAGGAGGTGCGTTTCGGCATCCACCCGGTCGCCGGCCGTCTGCCCGGCCACATGAACGTGCTGCTGGCCGAGGCCAAGGTGCCCTATGACATCGTGCTCGAGATGGACGAGAGCAACGACGACTTCCCGGAAACGGATGTCGTCATCGTCATCGGCTCGAACGACATCGTGAACCCGGCCGCGCAGGAAGACCCCAACAGCCCGATCGCCGGCATGCCGGTGCTCGAGGTGTGGAAGGCGAAACAGGTTTTCGTGATGAAGCGCGGCCAGGGCACCGGCTATTCCGGCATCGAGAACCCGCTGTTCTACAAGGAGAACACGCGCATGTTCTATGGCGATGCCAAGGCCAGCCTCGACAACCTGCTGACCAAGGTCAAATGACCGCCAGCCCGCCGCCCGACAACGGTTTCCAACCTGTCAGGCGGTGGGCCCGATCGCGACGGGATGCCATGCTGTCGGGGAGGGCGCTGAATCATGCGTGAAATGCCCACCGCGGCCAAGCTGGTCGGCGCGATCTGTTTCGCGGCGGTCGGCGCATTGGCGGCCGCCGCGCTGGCCCCGACGCTGCCCGACCAGTTTCGCGCCCAATGGTTCGTTCCGGTCAATGCCGCCATCGGCGCGCTGGTCGGCTGGCGCGTCATGGGGCGTTCCGTGGGCGACGGGATTCGTCGCGCGATGATATCCGGGCTGGGCAGCGCAACCTGGCTGCTGTTCTGGGCGCTTGTCGTCTTTTCCCTGCGCGAGATGCTGATCCGCTCGCTCGACCGGCGCTATGGCAACCCGACCGACGCGCTGACCAATGTCGTGGTGATCCTCGAGGAATTCTTTCGCATGGCGATGGTCCCCGAGGTCGTCATCATTCTGGTCGTCGGCGGGCTGATCGGCGGCCTTATGTGCGAGCTGGCCGACAGGCGCTGGCCATGAGCGCACTGTTCCTGTACGGCACGCTGCGCGAAACCCGCCTTCTGTCGGTGGTGCTGGGGCAGGGGGGTCGGCCCGTGGGCGGCGACGCTACGCCCGATGACGCGATTTCCATTCAGCCTGCGACCCTGCCCGATCACGCGGTGCTGGCCGTCGATGGTCAGGATTTTCCCATGATCGTCCCGCGCAGCGGTGCCCGGGCCAGGGGCGTCCTGGTCGATGGTCTGGACACGCGCGCATTCAAGAGGCTGCGCTATTACGAGGGCGGCCACGGATATGTGCTGGTGCCGGTTTCGGTCGATGTCGGCGGGCAGATGCGCCGCGCCCGCGTGTTCATGCCCCAGCTCGGTCGCTGGCAGGGCCGCGGTGCCTAGGATTTCGAATCCTGGCGCAAGGCCCGCGCCGAGATAACCATCCTTGCCGCGCGCGAGGTGATGGCCCATTTCGGGCTGCGCCCGCCGGCCGAGGTGTTTTCCCATTACCCGTCGATCCTGGCGACGGCGCAGTCACGGCTGGCGGCGCGCGATCATCCGCCGGTCGCGCTGAGGCGGGGTTTCGGCGCCGACGATGTCGAGGTCCTCGAGATCCGCCGCCCCTATCTGGGCTTTTTCGCGCTTGAGGAACACCGCCTGCGTCATCGCCTGTTCGATGGCAGCATGAGCGCGCCGATCGAGCGCGCCATATTCCGGCTGGCCGACGCGGTGACGGTGCTGCCCTATGACCCACACAACGATCGCGTGCTGCTGGTCGAACAGTTCCGCGCCGGCCCCAGCGGGCGGGGAGATCCGCATCCCTGGAGCCTCGAGCCCGTCGCGGGGCGGCGCGACCCGGGCGAAAGCCACGCCGATTGTGCCCGACGCGAACTGGCCGAAGAGGCCGGCATCACCGACGTCCGGCTTGAACCCATCGCGCGCTACTACAGCTCGCCCGGCGCGGTGTCCGAGCATATCGTGTCGTTTCTGGGGCTGTGCGCGCTGGACCCGGCGCTTGAGGGGGTTCACGGGCTCGAGTCCGAAAACGAGGACATCCGCTCGATCATCCTTCCTTTCGATGCCCTGATGGAGGCGGTGCGCACGGGCGAGGCGGAAAACGGCCCGTTGCTGGTCTCGGCGCTGTGGCTCGAACGCGAGAGGGCGCGTTTGCGCGCGTCCTGAAGGCGCCCGTTTCCCCGGTTGCCTATTTGCCGACCAGGCCCCGCGCACCGCCTGCGATCAGCAGCGCGATATCCTTGAGTGCAACCAGGGGTGGCGTGCCGCCGGGCACGGCCAGAAAGCGCGGGCGCCATTCGGGGCGGAACTTCTTCTTGAAGGCGCGCAGACCCTCGAAATTGTAGAAGGCGCCCCCATGACGGAACATCAGCGCCCCGAAACGATTCCAGAATCGGGTGCCGTGGCGGGCCTCGAGCCCGGCAAGGGGGGCCACGCCCAGGCTGAATTCGCGTCCGCCACGGTCGCGGTAATGTTCCAGCAGCTCGATGAACAGGAACTCCATCATGCCGTCGGCCTCTTCCGGCAGGTAGCGCATCAGATCGACGGCGGCACGCATGCCCTGTTCGACCTCGAGCACGGTCGCGAATGCCAGCAGCCTGCCCTCGCGGCGCACCACCGCAACCGGAAAGTATTTCAGATAGGCCGGATCGAAGCGGCCGACCGAAAAGCCCTTTTCCTGGCCCTTCTTCTGGGCCAGCCAGGCGTCCGAGACGACGCGCAGCTCGTCCAGCAGGCCGGATGCGTGGGGCGGATGGAGGACGGAAAACTCCAGCCCCGATTTCAGCGCCTTGTTATGGGCTGCGCGCATGGTGCGGAACTTCTTTCCCGCAAGCGAGAATTCGGGCAGCCTGACGACCGCCTCTTCGCCGATCTTGTGCAGGGTAAAGCCCATCTCGATCCACAGCGGCAGGTGCCTTTCGCTGACCTCATAGATCACCGGGCGGCCGTTGGCGGCATAGGCGGCGTCGAAAAAGGCCCAGGCCAGATCGCGCACCGATTCGGCCGGTCCGACCGGGTCGCCATAGGCCACCCATGAACGCCCCTGGATCGCGTACATGATGAAGGCGTCCTCGGAATCGGAAAAGAACAGCGCCTTGTCGCCGCTCAGCGCCAGCAGGGAATCGGGCGAGCCGTGACGCTCGATGATGGCGTGGGCGCGCTCCAGAGCCGCCGGATCGGGCTGGCGCGAATGGGCACGCGCCGGTTGCAGTGCCAGATAGATGGTAAAGAATGTCAGCAGGGCCGAGGCCAGCAGCGCGGCGCGCAGGGCCCGCGGGGTGTTCTGGTCGCTGGCGAAACGGATCCACAGGTCCGAGGAATAGGGCGTGGCCTCGTGCATGAAGAACAGAAACGCGGTGCTGCCCAGGATGATTCCGGCGACCAGCGCGAACCAGCCCGGCGACAGCAGGTTCTGGGTCAGCTTGGCCGAACGGTAGAATTCGCCCCGAAAGGGCCACAGCACCACCGACGCGCCGACCAGCAAGGCGGCGCTTTCGATATCCAGCCCGTTCAGGATCGAGGCGATGGCGCCGGCAAACAGCGTGGCCTCGATCAGCCAGAAAGCCCCGGATATGCGTCGGATCAAGCCCTGCGAAACCAGGATCAGGACCACCCCCAGGGCCGCCGACAGCAGGGCGCCGCTTTCCAGGATGATCGCCGCCAGCAGGTCGTTCGGGTCGATCTGATGCGGTCGCACGCTGGGCATCAGCGACATCAGCAGCAGATAGATGCCCAGGCCCAGGCTGGCCGCGCCCGAGATCGTCGGCACGATCGAGGTGATCGTGCGCATGACCGGGCGCAGCTGCTCGGGCACGTCGCCCAGCAGGCGCGTGACCAGCCCCCCGGCAAGGCGCGCCTCGTTCAGCGCGACAAAGCTCAGCGCCAGGGCAAAGGGCACAAGGTAATAGATCAGCCGGTACAGCAGCAGCGCCGCCGCCACCTGATCGAGCGGCGCCGCCTGCGACATGCTGGCGATGATGACGCTTTCGAATACCCCGACACCGCCGGGAACGTGGCTGAGGATGCCGGCCATCAGCGCCGCGGCAAAGATTGCCAGGAACGGGACAAAGCCGGGCGCCCCCTGCGGCAGCAGCACATACAGCACCAGCGCCGCTGCCGCGGTGTCGATGACCGTCAGCAGCAGCTGGCCATAGAGGATGCCGGGCGAGGGGGCGTTGATCTCGACGCTGCGCACGCGCAGCGACTTGCCGCTGATCGCCATCCATGTCGCCAGCGCGACCGAGGCAACCGCGCCGGCTCCGGCAATGATCCGGGTCAGCCCCGCCGGCCAGGGCAGGATGTTGGCCAGCGCGTGCGGATACAGCGCCAGCGCCGAAAGCCCGATCACCGTGATGCCAAAGCCGAAGGCAAGCGCGATATAGGTGGATACGGCGGCGATCTCGAACGCGTTCAGCCCTACCGCCGAATAGATGCGATAACGCACCGCGCCGCCCGAGACGATGGAAATGCCGATCGTGTTGCCAAAGGAATAGCCCAGGAACCCCCCCAGCGCGACGATGCGCATGGGAACCCGTTTCCCCAGATAGCGCAGCCCGGTCCAGTCATAGCCGATCAGCGCCAGATAGCCGACCACCGTGGCAAGGAAGGCCGCGGCCAGGTGCGACCAGGGGGTGGCGCGGACATTGGCAATCACATCGGCCGCCCTGACCGGGTGGAGCATGCGCGCCAGGGCATAGACACCCAGCGCGAACAGGCCGACACCCAGAAGGACCGGCACGATGTTGCGCAGTCGGGCCAGCCGGCCACCGGCGTCACGGCCAGCCTCGTGTACGGCAACGCGGTCGGGGCGGGTCATGATCGCGCCACCCGGTTGCAGTGGGGCGCCGGGCTGGCGGCAATGTTGCGGGTCGTTTCATCCGGCTTGCGCATGGACGGGCATATCCTTCCCGATTCGTTTTCTAGCTGTATGCCAAGCAGGGCGCGGACAGGCCACAGGAATCTGTGTCACGCCCAGGGTCACGCCCAGGGTCACGCCCAGGGGGCAAAGCTGTCCGCACGTGCGGTTTTCCAGCGCGCAAGATAGCCAAATCGGTCTTCTTCGTCACGCAACAGGAAACCTTCGGGCAGATAGGGAAAGATTTCCTCGCCCGTGACCATCGACGAATCCGACTGGCGCACCATGAAATGGCGCGGCTGGAAATCGCAGGGGCTGGTCAGGCCGGCGGCCCCGGTCATCTCGGCCAGCGCCCTCAGCGTGCCGGCGTGAAAGCGCGCGACCCTCTGTGCCTTGTCCTCGACATCCAGCGCGCGCTGGCGCAGGGGATCCTGCGTTGCCACCCCGACGGGGCAGCGATTGGTGTGGCAGGATTGCGCCTGGATGCAGCCGATCGCGAACATGAATCCGCGGGCCGAATTCGCCCAGTCGGCGCCCAGTGCCAGCGTGCGCGCAATGTCGAATGCGGTGATCAGCTTGCCCGCCGCGCCGATCCTGATTTCGCCCCGCAGATCGGCACCGCGCAACGTGTTGTGGACGAATGTCAGCCCCTCGACCAGCGGCATGCCCATGTGATTGGCAAATTCCAGCGGGGCCGCCCCCGTACCCCCCTCCTTGCCGTCCACGACGATGAAATCGGGCCTGATCCCCGTTTCCAGCATCGCCCGCACCATGCACATGAATTCACGCCTGTGGCCCACGCACAGCTTGAATCCGACCGGCTTGCCCCCGGACAGGTCGCGCAGGCGGGCGATGAATTCCATCAGCTCCAGCGGGGTGGAAAAGGCGCTGTGGCTGGACGGCGACAGGCAGTCGACGCCCATGGGCACACCGCGGGCCTCGGCAATCTCGCGGCTGATCTTGGCGGCGGGCAACATGCCGCCATGGCCGGGCTTGGCCCCCTGGCTGAGCTTGATCTCGACCATCTTGACCTGCGGATCGCGGGCCAGCGCGGCAAAGCGGTCGTCGTCGAACCGCCCATCCGGGGTGCGACAGCCGAAATAGCCTGTGCCGATCTCGAATATCAGGTCGCCGCCATGACGCCGGTGATAGCGGCTGATCCCCCCTTCGCCGGTGTCATGGGCAAAACCGCCGATGCGCGCGCCCTTGTTCAGCGCCATGATGGCATTGGCCGACAGCGCGCCAAAGCTCATCGCCGAGATGTTGTAGAGCGAGATGTCATAGGGCTGCCGACAGTCGCTGCCACCCACGCGAACCCGCAGGTCGCCTGCATCGACCTCGACCGGGCAGACCGAATGGGTCAGCCAGGCATAGCCCGAATCATAGACCCGCTTGCGGGTGCCGAAGGGGCGCTTGTCCTCGACCCCCTTGGCGCGCTGATAGACGATCGAGCGGGCATCGCGGCTGAAGGGTTCCTCGTCCTGGTCGCTTTCGATCAGGTATTGGCGAATCTCGGGGCGAATCCCCTCGAACAGGAACCGCATGTGCCCCAGAACGGGATAGTTGCGCAGGATCGAATGGCGCCTCTGCACCAGATCAAGAACGCCCAGCGCCGCGACAGCGCCGAACAGCACCAGCGGAATCAGCATCCACAGCGTCACCAGACTGGCCGCCAGGCTGAGCAGCGTCAGCACCAGCGCCGCCGCAAACACGCCATATCGGTTCAGCGAAGGCAGTGTCTGCATGGGCCGCTCTCCCTGTTTGCGGTGCGCCTTTTTTCGCAGCCGGTCAGCCCGTACTCCAGGCCCTGGGCTGTTTCATGCCGGCAATCTTGCAGGCCTGTTTGACATAGCCATAGGGGAAAAGGGTAAACATCATCTCACGCGCCCCCTTCTTGTCGGTCTGGCCCTTTTCGGCCAGAAACCGCAGCACGAAACGGGCATCGGCGGCGACGCCATGCTCGTCGAGCCAGTCGCGCATGAAACGGATGACGTCCCAGTGCAGATCGGTCAGGGTGATCCCCTCGCGCGCGGCGGCAATTTCGGCGAATTGCTCGGTCCACTGATAGGGATCGGTGATATAGCCATATTCGTCCAGCATCACATGGCTGCCGTCGGGCAGTTCCTGTCGGCTGAGCTTGTCCGGGCGGGTTCGCATTCTCCGGCCTCTTTCCGTTATGGGTTGATTACCACGTTTCTGCACCCTTGATGCACGAAAGAAAAGGAAAAATTCCGTGACGCGACCGTCAGTCGCGCGCCTTCAGCGCGGTGGCAAGGTCGCCATAGCCGGTCAGGCGATATTCGAAATCCAGCCCCAGACGGCGGGCATGTTCGCGGGCCTGCGCGCGCAACCCCGGGTCATCGGTCTGCGCCTGGTGCACGAGGCGCGTGTAATTGCCGAAATAGAGGTCGCGCAGCTCGGGATGACGGTCCAGCCCCAGCGGACGCCAGACAAAGGCATCGAACTGGCGCACCAGAAAATCGGTCAGGTAAAAGGCGGTGACATCATTCTCGCCATGCGCGGCAAAGGCAGCGTTGCCCTCGTAAAAGGAATAGCAATGCGGCCCCGCCATCATCTCGACGCCCAGCTCGGCGCATTTGTCGGCCAGCCGCCCGCCGGTGCCGCAATCTCCATAGACGACGAAAATTTCCTCGTAATCCGCGCGATGCTTCAGAACCGCCTGTTCGACGGCCGGGACAATCCGGTCGGGATAAAGATGCAGCCTGGCCGGCAGGCAGGCCATATCCATGTGATCCCAGCCATTCAGCCGCTTCAGCGCCAGAACCTCATGCGCCAGCGCCCCGCAGGCCAGCAGCAGGATGCGCGCCCTGGCGTTACCTGCCGGGGCAAGGCCGCTTTCTGTCAGGGTCTGGTCATCGGGCCGCATCATACCCCTCTTCTTCTTTGTCAAAATACGCCGGGGTGCGGGGCAGAGCCCCGCATGTCGCGCCCCTGGGCAGAGCCCCGCGACAAGGGCCGATCAGGCCTCGGCCGCCCGGTTATGCTTGCGCGACATGAAACTTTTGGCCGTCTCCACCGCGACCGCCGCATCGCGGCAATAGGCGTCGGCGCCGATCGCACGGCCGAATTCCTCGTTCAGCGGCGCGCCGCCCACCAGGATGATATAGTCGTCGCGGATACCCTTTTCCTTCATCGTGTCGATCACGACCTTCATGTATGGCATCGTCGTGGTCAGCAGCGCCGACATGCCCAGGATATCGGCCTTTTCCTCTTCCAGCGCGGCAATGTAGTCCTCGACCGGGTTGTTGATGCCCAGGTCGCGGATCTCGAAACCCGCGCCCTCCATCATCATCGCAACCAGGTTCTTGCCGATATCGTGGATATCGCCCTTGACCGTGCCGATCACCATCTTGCCCATCTTGGGCGCGCCGGTTTCCACCAGCAGGGGTTTCAGGATGAACATGCCCGCCTTCATGGCGTTGGCGGCCAGCAGCACCTCGGGCACGAAAAGGATGCCATCGCGGAAATCGTCGCCGACGACCTTCATGCCGGCAACCAGCGCGTCGGTCAGGATCTTGTAGGGCGTCCAGCCCCGTTCCAGCAGGATCCTGACGCCTTCCTCGATTTCCTCTTTCAGGCCATCGTAAAGATCGTCATGCATCTGCAGGACCAGCTCGTCATCGTCGAGCTCGGCAAGAATGATGTCGTCTTCCTGTTCATCAGACATTGGGTGCGTCCTGTTCCCGTCGGAATCTTGTCCGGGTGATCATATGGCAGCAAACTGGGGCTGTCACAGGTGAATATCTGCGATCACAGCGACATGTTGCCAACTCATTCCGACGCCGCATTGCGCCGGCGGCCGCGGCGTTCGCGTTTTCGCGGCGCGGCGGTGCCAGCCGGATCATTGCCGGTGCCGTCGGTGTCGGACGAAAACGGCCCGATCTGCGCGACGATCTGTTCCAGCGTCGGGCGCGGGCCCCTGGGCGTGGTTTCCAGCGCCGCGCGCATCGCCGCCAGATGTTCGGGCATGGTCCCGCAACAGCCGCCGATGATCGTGGCGCCGATATCGCGGGCCAGCAGCGCATATTTCGCCATCAATTCGGGCGTGCCGTCGTAATGGATATGGCCGTCATGGAATTTCGGGATGCCGGCATTGGCCTTGGCAATCATCGGCAGGTTCGGATGCGCGTCGGAAAAGCCCATCAGCGTGCGCAACAGGTCTGACGCGCCCACACCGCAATTGGCGCCAAAGGCCAGCGGCGCGTGGTCGATCGACTGCACCATCTCGACCATGTCGCTGGAGGTCAGCCCCATCATGGTGCGCCCGGCGGTGTCAAAGCTCATCGTGCCGGCCCAGGGCATGCCGGCAAGCGCGATGCCCTCGGCGGCGGCAAGATATTCCTCTCTCGCCGAAAGGGTTTCCACCCACAGCAGATCGACCCCGCCTTCCCTCAGCCCCTCGGCCTGTTCGTGGAACATCTCGACGGCGGCCGAATGCGAGAGCGTGCCGACGGGCTCCATGATCTCGCCGGTCGGCCCCATCGAGCCGGCGACGATCACGGGCCGGTCCATGCGGTCGGCGACCTCGCGGCCGATTTCGGCGGCCATGCGGTTCAGTTCGCGCACACGCCCCTGCGCATCATGCAGCTTCAGGCGTGACCAGTTGCCGCCGAACGAGTTGGTCAGAAACAGGTCGCTGCCCGCGTCCAGCGCGCTCTGATACAGGCGCGCAATGCGGTCGGGGTGGGTTTCGTTCCACAGTTCCGGCGCCTCGCCCGATTCAAGGCCCATGTTGAACAGGTTGGTGCCGGTGGCCCCGTCGGCCAGAATCCAGCCGCGTTCGGCCAGCAGGGTCGTGAGCTTGTCTGTCATGTCATCCTCATGCCGCGGCCGCCTGGGCCGCCAGTTTGCGTATCCGTTCCACCATCGAGCGCAACCCGTTCGAGCGTTGCGCCGACAGGTGCTGATCCAGCCCCAGGCGCGCCAGTTCGGCCGGGGCGTCAACGGCCAGCACCTCGTCCGGCGTCAGCCCGTTATACAGAGCGCCAAGGATGGCGATCAGGCCGCGCACGATCATGGCGTCGCTGTCGCCGCGGAAATGGAAATGCCCGTCACGGATGTCGGATATCAGCCAGACCTGGCTGACGCAGCCGTGAACCTTGGTGGCGGGTACCTTCAACGCCTCGTCAAGGGGCGCCATCGCCTTGCCCAGTTCGATCACGTGGCGGTAACGGTCTTCCCATTCGTCCAGGAACTCGAAATCCTCGGCGATTTCCTCGAATGCTTCGCTGGCCATTTCCTTGTCTTTCACTCAGGTTTTTTCATTCAACTAAGGCGCCGCCGCCAAAAGGTCCAGCGGGAAAACCCCGGACAAGCACCGGACAAGCACCAGATAGGCACCAGATTAGCGGGCGCCAAGCCTTTTCAAAGGTGGGGTTTTCGGTTTATGCCATGGGCAGAGCTGATCCGGGGGACGGAACCGTGAAAACCAGACTGATTGGAACGATTGCCTTGCTTGGCCTTCTGGCCGGCTGTTCCGGCGTACGCGAATCCCGGCTGAATCCGTTCAACTGGTTCGGCGCCAGCCGGGCAAGCCAGGTGTCCACGACCACGGCCGAGGTTTCGGACCCGCGCGTGCTGGTGGCGCGCGTGGTCAGCCTGCGCATCGACCGCCTGCCCGGTGGCGCCATCCTGCGCGCCGTCGGCCTGCCCGAAAGGCAGGGCTATTTCGAGGCGGTGCTGAAGCCCCGGAATGACGAGAAACCCGTCAAGGGCGTCCTGACCTATGAATTCCGTCTGATGCCGCCCGAAACCGCGACGCCGGCCGGCACGCCGCGCTCGCGCGAGGTGCTGGTCGGGCGATTCGTTTCCGATCAGGCCCTCGCGGGTGTGCGCGTGATCCGGGTGCTGGCCCGCGACAACCGTCGCAGCCTGCGCCGCTGAGCGCGATCGGCGCCCCTGCATGGCCCCGCGGGGTGGCCGCGCGCGAGGTGGTTCATCAATCCATTCCAGAGCGGATTTGTCGGAAAAACCCCTTGATCCGACAAAAATGCTCGGGTATGGATGGGATTGCAACTAATTCTCATTAACGGAGGGGTCATGTCCCGGAAACCCGTGCGCGCAGTGCTGTTTGCATTGCCGGTTGCCATCGCCGCGTTCCTTGCGGTCGCGCCGCCGGTTGCGGCCCAGCAGGACGGGGAAATCACCATCGTCATGAAAAACGGCGTCGTGTCGCCCGATCGGGTGGAAATTCCCGCCGGAAAGGTGACCACGATCACGGTGCGCAATGCCGGTGACAAGGCCGCCGAATTCGAAAGCAAGGGCCTGCATATCGAAAAGGTCGTGGCCAGGGGCAGGTCGATCAAGGTGATCCTGCGTCGTCCGGCGGCCGGGGAATATCCCTTTGTCGATGATTTCAACCAGGGGCTCGCCACGGCCCACGGCGTGATCGTCGCCAGATAGGTCGTGTAAACCGCGCAGGCCGCGCGCCTGCGTGCCAAGGCTGGAGGACGGGATGTCCGGGCAGATCGTATTCATCGTTTGGCGCGAGAGCGTCGAGGCTTTGCTGGTCATCGGCATCCTGCAGGCGTGGCTTTCACAACAGGCCCGGGCAACGGGCGCCTGGCGCTATCTGTGGGGCGGGGTCGCGGCCGGCGTCGGTCTGGCCGTGGCGCTGGCGCTGGGCATTTTCGAGCTTGCTTCGTGGCTCCCGCCCGACGGGCAGGATTACTTCATGGCCGGCATGATGATCCTGGCCGCGGGTCTGATCGTGCAGATGGTGTTCTGGATGCGCAGCCACGGGCGCACCCTCAAGAGGCGCATCGACGAGGGGCTGGCCGAGGCCCATCGGCGCGAACACTGGTGGATCGTCTTTCTGCTGGCAATGGTCGCCGTTGCCCGCGAGGGCAGCGAGACCGTCGTGTTCCTGTTCGGGCTGATCTCGTCAGGCGGGGCCGAGGGGCCGATGATGCTGTACGGTGCCATCGCGCTGGGTTTCGGTGCGGCCATTGCGACATATCTGGCGCTTCAGATCGGCGGACGTCACGTGCCCTGGCGGATATTCTTTCGCGTGACCGAGGTCATCCTGCTGCTGCTGGGCGCCGCCCTCGCGGTGTCGGCTGCCGACAAGCTGATCGCGCTGGGTGTGCTGCCCTATGCAAGCATCGCATGGGATACCAGCTGGCTGCTGGATGACAGCTCGCGGCTGGGTGGGCTGGTTTCGGCGCTGACCGGCTATCGCGCGCGGCCCGACTGGGTGATCCTGTCGGTCTGGGTGCTGTACTGGGTGGTGATCCTGATGATCGGAATGGTGCAGCGCCTGCGCCCGTGGGCCCGCCGTCCGGTCGAAAGCTGACCCTTGTTGCCGGCGCGCCCGCTCAGCGCCCTTTCAGCCCTTGAGAAATGCCACCGCGCGGGCGGGGTCGATCCGCCCGTCATACAGCGCGCGCCCCGAGATCACCCCATCCAGCGGCGCCCCGCAATCGCGCAGCCGCCGCAGATCGTCGAGCGAGGAAACGCCGCCCGAGGCGATCACCGGAATGTCCACGGCATTTGCCATTGCCGCAGTGGCCGCGACGTTGGGCCCCTGCATGGCGCCATCGCGGTCGATATCGGTGTGGATGATGGCGGCGACGCCGGCATCCTCGAACGACCGGGCCAGATCGGTCGCGTCGATTTCGGTTTCTTCGGCCCAGCCGCGGGTCGCCACGCGCCCGTTGCGCGCATCGATCCCCACCGCCACGCGCCCCGGGAATGCCCGTGCAGCCATGCGCACCAGCGCAGGGTCCTCGACCGCAACGGTTCCCAGGATGACCCGGGCAAGGCCGCGTTCCAGCCATGTCTCGATCGTCTTCATGTCGCGGATTCCGCCGCCCAGCTGGGCCGGGATGGTAACGGCGCCAAGAATGGCCTCGACGGCCGCGGCATTGACGGGCGCGCCCGCGAAAGCGCCATTCAGATCGACCAGATGCAGCCATTCGCAACCCGCCTCCTGAAAGGCGCGGGCCTGCGCGGCCGGGTCGTCGTTGAACACGGTGGCCTGTTCCATGTCACCCTTGTAGAGGCGCACGCATTTGCCATCCTTCAGGTCGATTGCAGGATAGAGGATCATGGCATTGCTTCCTTGTCTGGGCATCGCGCGCTGTTAAGCACATGGCGGGGCGATTGCCAAGGCCGCGCCCACCGAGGAAATGCTTGCAAGATCGCCTGGATTGCCCGAAGCTGATCCCGCCAAATGGGAGGAAAAGATGAAAAGACTGATCGCGATATTCATGTGGGTCGTCCTTGCCGCAGCGACACCGGCCTTTGCGGCCGATCCGATTTTCGGGATGTGGAAAACCATTCCCGACGACAACGGCAAATACGGAAACATCCGCATCGCCCCCTGCGGGGACAAGATCTGCGGCACGCTGGTCGCCTCGTTCAATGCCTCGGACAACAGCCCCTACAAATCAAAGAACATCGGCAAGAAGCTGATCTGGGACATGGTGAACCAGGGCGGAGGAAATTACGGCGGCGGCAAGGTCTGGTCGCCCGACCGCGACAAGGTCTACAAGGGCAAGCTGGTGCTCAAGGGCGACAAGCTGACGGTGCGGGGCTGCATCCTGTTCATCTGTCGTGACGGGGGGGTCTGGAGCCGCGTCAAGTAGGGTCCTGGGGCTACGCCCTAGGGCCGCCAGCGCAGGAAATTGCCGATCAGCCGCAGCCCGGTTGCCTGACTCTTTTCCGGGTGGAACTGGGTGCCGACCATGTTGTCGCGCGCCACCATCGCGGTGACCGGGCCGCCATGATCGACATGGGCGACCAGATGGCCGCCGTCGGCCGGCAGGAAATGGTAGGAATGCACGAAATAGGCGTGATCGCCCGATGTGATCCCCTCCAGCACCGGGTGCGGCCGGTCGATCACCAGGTTGTTCCAGCCCATATGCGGAATCTTCAGCGCCGGGTCAGCGGGCTCAAGCCGGACGACCTCGCCCTCGATCCAGTCGAAACCCGGCGTGTCCAGCCCGTGTTCCAGCCCGCGGGTGGCCATCATCTGCATGCCGACACAGATGCCCAGGAATGGCACGCCCCTGCCTAGCACGGCCTGCTCGATGGCCTCGAACAGCCCGTCATAGCTGGCCAGCCCGGCGCGGCAATCGGCAAAGGCCCCGACTCCGGGCAGCACGATGCGCCCGGCGCGCGCCACCAGATCGGGGTCTGACGTGACCACCACATCGCCGGTGTCCAGCTCGGCCGCCATGCGCTGAAAACTTTTCTCGGCCGAGCGCAGATTGCCTGAATTGTAGTCGATGATCGCGCAGGTCACGTCACAGCGTCCCCTTGGTGGATGGAATCGCATCCCCCTTGCGCGGGTCGGGTTCGATCGCCTCGCGCAGGGCACGGGCAACGGCCTTGAAGGCGGCTTCGGCAATATGGTGGCTGTTGACGCCCGCCAGACGCGTGACATGCAGCGTGATGCCGCCATTCATCGCGAATGCGGTAAAGAACTCGCGCACCAGTTCCGTGTCGAATGTGCCGATCTTGGCACTTGGCAGGTCCAGATCCCACACCAGAAACGGCCGCCCCGACAGATCCAGCGCAGCACGCACAAGCGTTTCGTCCATCGGCAGCAGGCAGGAACCATAACGCCGGATGCCGCGCTTGTCGCCCAGCGCCTGCGCCAGCGCCTTGCCCAGCGCGATGCCGCAATCCTCGACCGTGTGGTGATCGTCGATATGCAGATCGCCCTGCGCGCGCACATTCATGTCGATCAGCGCGTGGCGGGCGAGCTGGTCCAGCATGTGGTCGAAAAAACCGATGCCGGTCGCATTGTCGTAACGGCCGGTGCCGTCGAGGTCGATCTCGACGGATATTTCGGTTTCGGCTGTCTTGCGTTCGATGCTGGCCTTGCGCATGGCTTTTCCTTTCATCCCGCCTGCCGCCTTATAGGCATGAACGCCCCACCTTGAAAAGCCTGTATGCCGGCAGGCCCGGGATGCTTCTTCTTTGTGAAAATACGCAAATCCCGCCGGTCAGCCCATCGCCTCGATTTCCTGCGCAATGCGCGCCACGCCCTCGGGGATATGGCTGGCGGGGATCGATGAATAGGCCAGGCGGAAACAGTTTCCGGGAGCATCCGCCCCGGCAAAAAAGGGATTGCCCGGCTCGATCAGCACGCCGCGTTCGCGCAGACGCGTGGCCAGCACGGCGGTGTCGATGCCATAGGGCGCCCTCACCCAGAAGCTGGAGCCACCGAAACCCGCGCTGCCGGCAATCTCGATCGGGGTTTGCTCCAGCGCCGCCTGCATCACGGCGCGGCGGCGTTCATAGGCGTTGCGCATCTGCCGGATCATGGCGTCGTAATGGCCGCGGGCCAGAAAATAGGCGGTGGTGCGCTGGATATGGCCGGGCGGGTGGCGCAGCATGGCGTGGCGCAGGGCGCGGGCCTCGCGGATGAAGGACTCGGAGCCCACCAGATAACCCAGCCGCAGCCCCGGAAACAGCGATTTGGAAAACGAGCCCACATAGATCACGCGCCCGTCCTCATCCAGCGATTTCAGCGCCGGCGTGGGGGCGTGCAGAAAGCTCATCTCGAATTCGTAATCATCCTCGACCAGCAGGAAATCGCGCTCATGCGCCAGTTTCAGCAGCGCGCGGCGGCGCTCGATCGGCATGGTGGCGGTGGTCGGGCATTGGTGGCTGGGGGTGGTAAAGACCACGTCCAGAGCGCTTGGCAGGCGTTCGGGCGGCAGGCCGGCACCGTCAACCGGCACTGCCTGCAACGCACAGCCCGCATGCCGCAGGATGTCGCGCAGCCCCGGATAGCCGGGTTCCTCGATCACCGCCTTGCGTCCCGGCCCCAGCAGGATCTGCACCGCCAGCCACAGCGCATTCTGTGCCCCCAGCGTGACGAGGATCTGTTCGGGCCGGGCAAGGATGCCGCGCCGGGGCAGGGTGTGGCGCGAGATGAAGTCGATCAGTTCCGGGTCGTCGCGCTCGCCGTAATCGGTGGTCAGGCTGTCGAATTCCTTTTTCCCCAGCGCCTGATGCGCGCACAGCCGCCAGCTGGACTGGTTGAACAGGCTCGGGTCGGCCTGGCCATAGATGAAGGGGTAGGGATAGCTGCGCCAGTCGGGCAGGCGCTCGACAAGGCGGGCGCCGGAATAGCGGCGCGCGATGGCCTGGCCCCAGTCAACGCGATCCTGCCCGCCCTCGGGCGAAACATTCCGGGCGATGCCGCTGACAGGCGACACCGGCGCGGTTTCCGACACATAATAGCCGGATCGCGCGCGCGTCGTCAGATAGTCGTCGGCCACAAGCTCGGTATAGGCCAGGGTGACGGTGATGCGCGAAATGCCCAGATGCTGTGCCAGACGGCGCGAGGAGGGCATCTTTTCGCCCGGACGAAAGCGCCCCGACAGGATGGCGGCGGCCACGATCTGCTGGATCTGGCTTTGCAGCGTTCCCTGGAAATTGGGATCCAGAAAGAATGTTTCCGGGTCGATGGCCATGTATTCCCCCTGATTCTGGACCTATTCTAGGGGTTCAACTGGTTTTATGACAGGGCACACATCCCTACAGGCGCAGGAAATTCGACCGCCCGTCCTCGTTGAAAAAGAACGGCACGCGCGCATTGCGGTCGGGGTCGCGCAGATTGGCCTGAACCTCGGCCAATACCACCTCGGTGATGAAGGGCAGGTCGAAATCGCGGGCCTCGTCCAGCGGGATCCATTGCAGATGGCTGAGCTCGTCACAGGCATGCGAGAAATCGTCGGCGTCGCCCTCTATCCGGTCGGCATCGACCAGAAAAAACCGCGCATCGAACCGGCGCGGCCGCCCCGGCGGGGTGATCGCGCGAAAGACAAAGCGCATGCCCGCACCGCTGGGCAGCACCCCCTGGCGGAAAAAACCCTGCCATTCGGAGGGCATGTCGTCGGCCATCGCTGCGGCATCGGGTGCCGGCCGGCCCAGCAAGAGGCCGGTTTCCTCCCACACCTCGCGGATGGCGGCCAGAACCAGCGGCTCGGCCAGGGCCGGGTCGGCATGCATCCGCAGCCGGGTCATGCAGCGCTCGGGCAGGGGGTCGGCAAGGGGCACCTTGAAATCGTCGTCATCCAGCGCGCCGCCCGGAAAGACGAACTTGTTGGGCATGAAGGCCGCCCGCGCCCCGCGCTGGCCCATCAGGATGCGCGGGCGGGTGTCCTTGTCGCGCAGCATGATGACGGTTGCCGCATTGCGAATCCGGGCCTTGTTCATGGTGTCTGCTCGAATTGGGTCATCGGGCCAGATAGGCCCGAGTCGCCCGGAATGTCCAGATCAGCCGCCCGCGATGTCGTTGCTACGGCCGAAACCGTGCATGCGCTTGGCCCATTGCAGGCCCACGAACATGCCCTTGAGACGCGGCAGCATGAACAGGGCAATTGCGACGAAACCGATGGTAAAGCCCACCGCCATGACCAGCGGGTCGGGCCGAAAGGTGAAGAACACGAAAAAGATCAGCGGCGCGATGATGTGTCCGGTGATCAGGATGGTCAGATAGGCCGGGCCGTCATCGGCGCGGTGATGATACAGCTCTTCCCCGCATACGGGACAGTGATCACGCACCTTAAGATAGCTGCGCATCAACGGCCCCGACCCGCAGTTGGGGCACTTGAGACGCAGACCACGAAACATGGCTTGCCGGGCGGGCCGCTCGGGTGGTTCGGCCTGCGCGGGCTCGGGTTGGAAATTCTCGCTCATGGGCGTCAGATAGCCCACCTGGCGGAAAATGGAATGGGACAAGCTGTCTTGCGGCGCCATGTCGCGTGTTTTTTCGCGCCCCTGCGACGGAACTGCATCGCTTGCGCGTTTGAATGAACACGAGCCCGGGCACAAGCCCATCTTGACGGGCGCATCCATCCACAGGAGAGAGCGATGAAACCGACGAAATCAGCGATCACGGCAGGGGTGGCCTGCCTCACCCTGCTGGCGGCACCGGCGCTGGCGACCGGCCACGACACGGCCGCGCAAGCCGCAGGAGCGGCAAAGGCGGCCGCCAAGGCCAAACCCCGGATTCACGGTTACATGGCCCTGTTCACCAAGGCCGACACCAATGGCGACGGGCTGCTTTCCCCCGATGAAATCAGGGCCTATCGCAAGGCGATCTTTGAATCGCGTGACAGCAACGGTGACGGCAAGCTGACCAAGCAAGAGCTGGTCGCAGCGGCGATGAAGCGCGTCGAGCAGCGGATATCGAGGCGGGTCGATGCCAGGATGGCGCGGCGCGACAAGAACGGCGATGGCGCAATCGAATTGAACGAGGCCGTCGGCTCGCGCGGTATCGACCGTCTGTTCAAGCGTTTCGATACCAATGGCGACGGTCGGCTGAGCGCGGCCGAAATGATGCGTGCCGCCAGCATGGGCAGCAAGGCGCCTCGGGCCGCCCGGCCGGCACAGGTGAAACAGCCGGTCACGCCCTCGGGCAACTGATCGTGCCACCCGGGCCCGGCCGCCTGTCGGTTCGGGCGGGTTTGCCCTGCGGGGCAAAAACCGTTACCCGGACCGGATATGGAAATGCCGCCAAACGCAAGACCGGAATCCCGGGCCGATGGGTCGCCCGCCGCGCCCGCGCCGATCGACGGGCCGGACGACGACGCGCTCCTGCGCCTGTATGCCCGGGGCGACGCGGCGGCGGCGCGGATGTTGTGCGCGCGCTTTACGCCCATGGTGCACGGGCTGGCCTTTCGCCTGTTGAACGACAGGGCCGAGGCCGAGGATGTGACGCAAGAGGCCATGCTGCGCCTGTGGAAGATTGCGCCGCGTTGGCGTTCGGGCGAAGCAAGGGTGGGAACATGGCTGTACCGGGTCGCCTGCAACCTGTGTACCGACAGGCTGCGCCGGCGCCGCTCGGTCGGGCTGGACGAGATCGCCGAGCCCGCTGACGGGCGGCCCGCGGTCGAGGTTGCCCTGCAGACCGCACAACGCCTCGCGGCGCTTGAACATGCCCTTGCCGGGCTGCCCGAGCGCCAGCATGTCGCCCTTGTCCTGCGCCATGTCGAGGGGCGCTCGAACCCCGAGATCGCCGAGATCCTCGGGATCAGCGTCGAGGCGGTGGAAAGCCTGCTTTCGCGCGGCAAGAGGGGGTTGAAGCAGCGCCTTGCCGGGCGCAGGGACGAACTGGGAGTGTTGGAATGACAAGCAAGGATCCATATGGCGCCACGGGGTCTGGCCGGGCCAATGATGCAGCCGGCCGCAAGGACGATCACCTGGATGACGACGCGATCGATGTTCTGTTTGCATTGGCGCGCGCGCGCGATGTGGCCCCGACGGACGATTTTCTGGCCGCTGTCCGACACAGGGCGCTGATGATGCAGGCACCGCCCCGCGGGCGGGCGCGCCGGGGCTTTCTGGCGTTTCGTGGCGCGCGCCTGTGGCTGTCGGCCATTGCCGGCCCGCATCGCGCGTGGGCCGGGGCAGGGGTGCTGGCCGCCTGCCTGGTGGCGGGGCTGGCGCTGGGCTTTCTGGCGCCGCCCCCGGTCGGAGATCTGCCGGTCTTCCGGGCGGCTCTGGGCAGCAACGGCAATGGCGGGACGGTCGAGACGGGCCTGCCGCCGCTCGACGATCTGATGGCCGAAGGGTAGGACAGGAACAGGACATGGCACAACAGGACCGGAAAACAGGCGACGACCACACAGGCCGGGGGTTGCCCCGCGCACAGCCCGCTCACGTCAGGGGGCTGGGGCTGGTGCTGATCCTGTCATTGGGGCTGAACCTGCTGCTGATCGGGGTTCTGGGCGGGGCCTGGCTGCGCGACTGGCAGCGCGCGGGACCCCGGACGGCGCAGGCGGTCGGACAGCCTGATCGCAAGATCATTACCCTGGGCCTGCGGCCATACTGGCGGGCGATGTCACCGGCGGACCGCGCCGCGCTGGCCAGCGCCGTGCGCGCCCAGCGCAAGCAGCTGCGTGCGGGTCTTTCGGGCCCGCGGATCCTGATGCGCGATTTTGTCCGTGCGATCCGGGCCGACCCGCTGGACAAGGCCTTGCTTGAATCCGTATTTGCTCGCCAGTCGGCACTGGTGGCGGCCCGGGTCGAGGCGGGGCAAAAGGCGCTGGCGGCGCGGATCGAGGCCATGACGCCCGCTGCGCGCAAGGCCTTTGCCCGGCGTCTGATCGAGGCGCGCAAGACTCCGCGCCGCGCCAGGCCGGGCCGTCCGCCGTCGGGCGAGTGAGCTCGTTTGCCCGACGAGGGTCCGGCACGCAGGGATGGCGCCCGATCCGTCCACGGTGCCAGGGGGTGTCCAGGGGGTGCCGGGCCTCGCGACAGCCTGCCCCGTGCCCGCCTCGGGGGTATCCCTTCAGGCGGCCGAGCCGAACATCGTGACCATGTTGCGTCCCTCGTTCTTTGACGCGTAGAGGGCTTCGTCGGCGTGCTGCAGCAGGTGATCGATGCCGGGGGCGTTGGCGTCGCCCATCACCACCCCGACACTAACCGTCACCCGCACCCGGTCGGTGCCGGGGGTGGCATCCGCGCGACCGAGGGGAAACGGCCGACGTTCGATCACCCGGCGCAGCCGTTCCGAGGCCTTGCGCGCCTGCGCCTCGGTCGTGTCGGGCATGGCGACCAGAAATTCCTCGCCGCCGATGCGCGATACCATGTCCACGCCGCGCAGGTTTTCCTGGATCCGGCGGGCGAATTCGCGCAACACATGGTCGCCGGCGGCGTGGCCGTAACTGTCGTTGATCTGCTTGAAACGGTCGATGTCCAGCAGCATCAGGGCGAATTTCCTGCCGCTTGCGCTTGCGTTGTGCATCATGCGCGCCAGGTGCTGCATGGCATAGCGCCGATTGTACAACCCGGTCAGCGGGTCCTGCACCGCCAGACGCAGGGTGTCGTTCAGGCTGGCGCGCAGACGATCCGAGATCTGCTTGCGCCGGATCTGGCCCTTGAGGCGCACGATCATTTCCGACGGATCCACGGGCTCGAACACATAGTCGCTGGCGCCCAGGTCCAGCCCCTTGGCCGCGATCTTCTGGTCGTGTTCGGGCACGACCAGCACGACCCCGCAATGGCGGGTATGCGGACGCGAGCGCAGATGCGACACCAGACGCAGCCCGTCGCCATAGCCCCCGAGGCGGGCATGGACCAGAAAGACATCGGGCAGATCCTCGGGCGCCAGCGCCATCGCGTCGTCGGCCCGGTTCAGGATATGGGTGGTGAAATCCGTCTGTCCGGCAAGCGCCCTGGTCCAGATCAGGCCCATGGTCGGGTTGCGGGGCACCATGGCCACGCGTCCGGGCGGCGGAGAAAACCCGATATCGGCCATCGGATCATCGAGGCCCAGCGCGCGGCTGGTGGCGTCGCGCAGGCGCAGCTCGTCAAACATGAACTTGGCGCGCAGCAGGTTGCGCACGCGCGACAGCAGGGCCAGGTCGCTGATCGGCTTGGTCAGGAAATCGTCGGCGCCGCATTCCAGCCCGCGCAGCCTGTCCTGGCGGCTGTCCAGCGCCGTGACCATCACCACCGGCAGATGCGCGGTTTCGGGGTTGTCCTTGATTCGCCTGCAGACGGCAAAACCGTCGATATCGGGCATCATCACGTCCAGCAGCACCAGATCGGGCTGCAGGCGGGCCACCTTGTCCAGCGCATCCTGGCCATTGTCGGCCTGGATCACGTCGTAATAGGCTGCCGACAGTTTCGCCCTGAGGATCATGCGATTGGTGGGCACGTCATCCACGATCAATATCGTTCCGGACATGTGACCTCCAAACCCGCGATTGAAAAATTCCTTGCTCGGGGCCATTAGATTCCCAAGACGTTAAGAAAACCTTTCCGATCGCGGGATCGGGGCGGATCGGCTGATCGAAAGAGGGTGAAATGAACAGGGACAGGGCGGAAGTGATCGCCATCGCGGCGCTCGAATGGCTGGCGGGCAAGCCCGATCTCATGGCCGTGTTCATGGGATCGAGCGGGCTGGATTCGGGGATGTTGCCGGAAATCGCCTCGGATCCCGGCTTTCTGGGGGCGGTGCTGGATTTCGTGCTGCTGGATGATGCGCATGTGCTGGATTTCTGCGCGGCCTGCGACCTGCCCGCCGACGCCCCCATGCGGGCACGCCAGGCCCTGCCGGGCGGCGCCTTGCCCAACTGGACCTGAGGCCACCGCAGGGCGGGCGAATCCGCAGCACTTGCCGCATGGTCCGAATTGACCGGCATTATGTCATGGGGTAGTCAGGGACGACCGCATCATGGTATCCCGGTGCATACCGCGTCCGGGCCGATCTGGGGGACGAGACATGGCCGAAATCACACGCGAATCCATGGAGTACGATGTCGTTATCGTCGGCGCGGGCCCTGCCGGCCTGTCGGCGGCAATCCGTATCAAGCAGCTTGACGCGGATCTGTCGGTGGTGGTGCTGGAAAAGGGGTCCGAGGTGGGCGCGCATATCCTTTCGGGTGCCGTGCTTGACCCCATCGGCCTGGACGCCCTGATCCCCGACTGGAAGGAACGCGGCGCGCCCGTCAACGTGCCGGTCAGGCGCGACGAATTTCTCCTGCTGGGGCCGGCCGGGCGCATGCGCATCCCCAACTGGCCCATGCCGCCGCTGATGAACAATCACGGCAAGTATATCGTCTCGATGGCCAATGTCTGCCGCTGGATGGCCGAACAGGCCGAGGAAATGGGTGTCGAGATCTTCCCCGGCATGGCGTGCTCCGAGCTGGTCTATGGCGAGGATGGCCGCGTCAAGGGCGTGGTCGCCGGCGAGTTCGGCCTGCAAAAGGACGGCACGCCGGGGCCGGCATACGAGCCGGGGATGGAGCTGCACGGCAAATACGTGTTCCTGTCCGAGGGCGTGCGCGGATCGCTGGCCAAGGAGGTGATCGCGAAATTCGACCTGGGCCGGGGGAAGGATGTGCAGAAATTCGGCCTCGGCATGAAGGAAATCTGGGACATCAAGCCCGAAAACCACCGCGAGGGCACCGTTACCCACACCATGGGCTGGCCGCTGGGCGGCAATGCGGGCGGTGGCGGATTCATCTATCACCTCGACAACAACCAGGTGTTCATCGGTTTTGTCGTGCATCTGAACTATGCCAACCCGCATCTTTACCCCTACATGGAATTCCAGCGTTTCAAGCATCACCCCGACGTGGCCAGAATCCTCGAAGGCGGCAAGCGGGTCGCCTATGGCGCGCGCGCCATATCCGAGGGCGGCTGGCAGTCGATCCCCAAGGTGGTGTTTCCGGGCGGCGCGCTGCTGGGCTGTTCGGCCGGGCTGGTCAATGTGCCGCGCATCAAGGGCAACCACAACGCCATGCTGTCGGGCAAGGCCGCGGCCGAGGCGGCCGTTGCCGCGATTCACGCGGGCCGCGCCGGTGACGAGCTGGCCGAATACGAAACTGATCTGCGCACGGGCCCGGTGGCAAAAGACCTCAAGCGCGTGCGCAACGTCAAACCGCTGTGGTCCAAGCTGGGCATGTTCCCCTCGCTGATCCTGGGCGGCTTCGACATGTGGGTGGCCAACCTCACCGGCTGGAACCCGCTCGGCACGCTGAAACACGGCAAGACCGACGCCGAGGCGACCGAGCCCGCCGACCAGCACGAGGTGATCGCATATCCCAAACCCGACGGGGTGATCTCGTTCGACCGGCTGACCAATGTCGCCTTTTCCAACACCCACCACGAAGAGGACGAGCCCTGCCATCTGGTGCTGGCCGACCCCGACATTCCGATAAAGGTGAACCTGCCGAAATATGCCGAGCCGGCCCAGCGTTACTGCCCCGCCGGCGTCTATGAGGTGGTGCGCGACGAGGACGGATCGAACCCGCGCTTTGTGATCAATTCGCAGAACTGCGTGCATTGCAAGACCTGCGACATCAAGGATCCCAGCCAGAACATCACATGGAAGACGCCCCAGGGTGGCGACGGGCCGAACTATCCCAACATGTAGGGCCTGCCCGCGTTTTCCGTATCACATCACCCCGGCGCACGGGAAATTGTGCATGTTTTGTCCCTGTCGGCCCCCTGTCGGCCCCTTGGCGGCAAGCGGGTGCATTGCCTTCGGGCAGATGGGGCACTAGGCTTTGCCGGATCGATCCGCTGAATTGGAGCAAAACCGCGTGACCCTGCATTTCCGACCCGTATTCCTTGCCGCTGCTGCGGCGGCCGTTGCCATGACCTTTCAGCCCGCCGCGCGCGCCAGCGCCGAGACATTGGCAGGCGCCTATCTTGCGGCGATGCAGGCCAATTACGATGGCAATTACGAGGTTGCCGCGCGCTATTTCACCCGGGCGCTGGCCTTTGATCCGTCGAACCGGTCGCTCGTGCAAAGCGCACTGATTGCCTATCTGGGCAAGGGCGACCTGGCGAATGCGCGCAAGATGGCCGACCGGCTGAATGGCCTCAAGGGGGGCAGCCAGCTGGCGCGCCTCGTGCTGCTGTCGGACATGATCGGCCGGGGCGATTTCGCCGCCGCGCAGAAGATGTTCGACAAGGGCGCGTCCTTCAGCCCTCTGCTGGACGGGCTGATGAAGGGCTGGGTTGCCTTCGGACAGGGACGGGTCAGCCAGGCGCTGGCCGCCTTTGATACCATGGCCAAGACCCCGGCGATGCGCCTGTTCGCCGATTACCACAAGGCGCTGGCACTGTCGCTGGCGGGCGATTTCGAAGGGGCCGAAAAGATCCTGCGCGGCCAGAACGGCCGGCCGCTGCGCATCGGGCGCGGCAGCCTGATCGCCCATATCGAGGTGCTGTCGCAGCTCGACCGGCGGGACGAGGCGATCAGGATCATCGACGCGGCGCTGAACGGCTCGGGCGACCCGCAGGTGACCGCCATGCGCACCGCTCTGCTCAAGGGCGAAACCCTGCCCTTTGATGTCGTGCACAACGCCCGCGAGGGCGCGGCCGAGGTGTTCCTGACCCTCGCCAATGTGCTGTCGGACCAGCAGAACGACCGTTTCGGCCTGGTCTATGGCCGTCTTGCCGAATCCCTGCGTCCCGGTTTCGTGCGCGCGATGCTGCTGGTGGGCGACATCCTGACCAACCAGAAGCAATACGACCTGGCGGTGGCCGAGTTCAACCGCGTACCGGCAACCGATCCGAATTTCTATTCCGCCGAAATTGCCCGCGCGGGCGCCCTGCAGGACGCCGGCAAGGCGGATGCCGCGATCGAGGTGCTGCGCGGCCTGACCAAGGCCTATCCCACCATTCCGGGCGTGTTCATCTCGCTGGGCGATGCGCTGCGCAGGGAATCGCGTTTTGCCGAGGCAACCAGGGCCTATGACGGGGCAATCGCCCTGCTGCCCGATCCGCAGCCCTCGCACTGGTTCCTGTATTATGCGCGCGGCATCACCTATGAGCGCGAGGGAAAATGGGACAAGGCCGAGGCCGATCTGCGTTTCGCGCTGAAACTGTCGCCCGACCAGCCGATGGTGCTGAACTATCTGGGCTACGGGCTGGTGGAAAAGCGCATCAAGCTGGACGAGGCGCAGAAGATGATCGAAAAGGCGGTCAGGCTGCGCCCGGATGACGGTTACATCACCGATTCCCTGGGCTGGGTCTATTACCGGCTGGGAAAATACCGCCAGGCGGTCGGCCCGCTTGAACGCGCGGTCGAGCTCAAGCCTCTGGACCCGATCATCAACGATCACCTGGGCGATGCCTACTGGATGGTCGGGCGCAAGCTCGAGGCCCGGTTCCAGTGGCGTCGGGCCTTGTCCTTCAATCCCGAAAAAAAGGAAGCCGCGCGTATCCGCCGCAAGCTCGAGCTGGGGCTGGACGCGGTTCTGAAAGAGGAAAAATCCACCCGGACCGCCCATGATTGAACGCCGCGCGCCAGCCAAGATCAATCTGGCGCTGCATGTGACGGGAAGGCGCGACGACGGCTATCACCTGCTGGATTCGCTGGTCGCCTTTGCCGATATCGGTGACGTGCTGCGCCTTGCCCCGGCGCGCGAATTGTCGCTGACGATCGGCGGGCCGATGGGCGCGGGGCTGACGGCCGGGGCCGACAATCTGGTGTTGCAGGCAGCGCGCCTGATCCTGCCGCCGGGCAAGGGGGCGCGGATCACGCTGGAAAAGAACCTGCCGGTCGCGGCGGGAATCGGGGGTGGCTCGTCTGATGCGGCGGCCTGCCTGAAGGCCCTTGCCGATCTGCACGATCTGCCCATGCCTCTGGCGCGCTCGATCCTGACGCTGGGGGCGGATCTGCCCGTCTGCCTGATGGGCCGGGCCGCCCGCGTGCAGGGGGTGGGCGAAAGGCTGACCGCGGTGGCCGGGTTGCCCGACTTGCCGGCGGTGCTGGTCAACCCCATGCAGGGGGTTTCCACGGCCGAGGTTTTCGGGCGTCTGGAAAGGCCGGATAACCCGCCGCTGGCGCCGCTTCCCGAGGGGGCCGATCTGGCGGGCTGGACGCGTTGGCTGGCAGATCAGCGCAACGATCTGCAAGGCCCGGCGCTGGCGGTCGCGCCGGCGATCGGCAGGGTGCTGGCGGCAATCGACCACACCGAAGGCTGCCGGCTGGCGCGGATGTCGGGCTCGGGCGCGACCTGTTTCGGGATTTACGGGTCGGACGCGGACGCACGGGCGGCCGCAGATGCCGTCGCCGCGGAAAATCCGGGCTGGTGGGTCAGGAAGGTCGTGTTGCGGGGTGGTCTTTCGGGCTGAAAGGCGGGCATTGACACAGCTCTCCCTCAGGGCATGCGGCCGCCCGGGCGGGCGCATGCCCGGGACGCAGGCGCCCCGGGCGATGTTGATTTGGTCTTTGTGGGGGTGTGGACCGCCGTCCGCTCAGGAAACGCGCGAAACCACGTAATCGGCAAGCTCGATCAGGAGATCCCGGATCTTGCCCGCAGGCAGGGCGGACAGCGCCTGTTTGGCCCTTTCGGCCCAGTCCAGCGCGTCGCGCCGGGTCAGTTCCAGCGCATTGTGGCGGCTCAATATCTCCATCGCATGTTCCAGATCGCCGTCGTGCTGGTCGCCCTTTTCGATCACCCGCGACCAGAAGGCGCGTTCGGTTTCATCGGCCAGTGCCACGGCCTTGATGACCGGCAGCGTCAGCTTGCGTTCGCGGAAATCATCGCCGGTATTCTTGCCCAGATCGGTGCTGGAGCCGCCGTAATCCAGCAGGTCATCGACGATCTGAAAGCAGACCCCCAGCGCATCGCCATAGCTGCGCAACGCGTCCACGGTGGCATCATCGGCACCCGCGATCACGCCGCCGACCTCGGTCGCCGCCGAAAACAGCGCGGCGGTCTTGCCCCGGATCACCTGCAGGTAAACCGCTTCGTCGGTGGCCAGATCCTGCGCCGCGCTCAGCTGCAGAACCTCGCCCTCGGCGATGGTGGCCGAGGCATTGGCAAGGATGTCCAGCACCCTCAGCGAGCCGGTTTCGACCATCAGCTGGAAGGAACGCGAAAACAGGTAATCGCCCACCAGCACCGACGACTTGTTGTCCCACATCAGGTTGGCGGTGGGCCGGCCGCGGCGCTGGGTGCTTTCGTCGACCACATCATCATGCAGCAGGGTCGCGGTGTGGATGAACTCGACGGTGGCGGCCAGATGCACATGGTACGGGCCGTCATATCCGCACATCCGCGCCGTCGCCAGTGTCAGCAGGGGGCGCAACCTCTTGCCCCCGGCCTCGACCAGATGGGCGGTGACCTCGGGAATGCGCGGGGCGTTGTCGGAACGCATGCGCTCGCGGATCAGGGCATCGACCCGCGCCATGTCCTGGGCGAGCAGGTCGGCAAGCGCCTGATGTGGCCTTGCGGGTGCGGTGACCTGGTCCATGTTGCCTGTCCTCTTGCCGCTCGACAAAGCGGGGCAGCTGTCGTTTACTCGTCCCATGAAGGAACTGTTACGCACCAACGACCCGACAGTCATCGCATTTGCCAGATCCCTGTTGCGTGGAGAGGGTATAGACTGCTTTGAATTGGACGTCCATATGAGCGTGCTCGAAGGCAGCATAGGCATTATGCCGCGCCGTCTGATGGTGACGGACCGCGATCTGTTCGTGGCCCGCGCCGTGATGCGCGACAACGGGATCCAGGTTTCACGATAGGCTGCAAGGCACCAGGATGGGCCATCCAACTGAAAACATGGTTGAAAACCAGACCTGCGACGCCTTTCTGAACGGGCGCCTGCATATCCGGCAACCCCGGCGCGGCTATCGCGCGGGCAGCGATTCGGTATTGCTGGCAGCGGCCGTGCCCGCGCGTCCCGGCGACCGGGTGCTGGAGCTGGGCTGCGGGGCGGGGGTGGCCATCCTCTGCCTGGGCGCAAGGGTGCCGGGCCTCGCCCTGACCGGGGTCGAGATCCAGCCCGCCTATGCCGCCCTTGCCCGGCGAAACGGGCTGGAAAACGGCCTTGCGCTGGATGTGGTCGAGGGTGATGTGGCCGCGCTGCCGCCCGATCTGCGGGCGCAGAGCTTTGATCACGTGATGGTGAACCCGCCATATCTGGGCGCGGGGCAGGGGACAGCCGCCGCCGACCGCGGCCGGGAAAGGGCCTGGCGCGAGGAAACGCCCCTTGCCGCCTGGGTCGATACGGCCATCCGACGTCTGCGCCCCGGCGGCCGGCTGACCTTCATCATGCTTGCCGCGCGATTGCCCGAGCTGCTGAACTGCCTTGACGGGCGCGTCGGAAATGTCGCGGTGCTGCCGCTGGCCGGGCGGGTGGGCGCAGATGCGGGGCGCGTGCTGCTGCGGGCGCGCAAGGGCGCGCGCGGGCCCTTCCGCCTGGCCGCGCCGCTGGTTCTGCACGAGGGCCCGCAGCACGGCGCGGACGATACCGACGATTACAGCGCCCGCGCCCATGCCATACTGCGCAAGGGCGCGGCGATCGATTTCTAGGGCATTTTTCCCGCAAGCGGCGGCATTGGGAAATTGTTCAGGAACTGGTGACATGCTGAACGGTGAAAACGGCGATTCCCCGCCGATTCACCCCGGGTGCAGGCAAAAAGATGTGAAGCGGTGATGACACGACTCAAAATCTGTGCTGCACTCTCCATATAAGAATAACAAGCAGGCCTAACACAAAGGAGATACGACATGAGCTTGAGTTCACATCTTCAGGAACTCCAGAAGAAACACGAGGCACTCTCCAAAAAGGTCGAAATGGCACAACGAAGCCCGGGGGTCGACAATCTCGAAATCATCAAGCTGAAGAAACAGAAACTCAAACTCAAGGAGGAAATCGAGCGGCTTCAACTCGCCTGAGCGGGGTTTTTCCTGCCGGCACGCCCTGACCGGGCGGCGAGATAGGCGCCGAGGGTGATCAACCCGGCGGCAACCAGTATTGTCGGCGAAGCATCCGCCTCGCCGGCAAGGATCAGGATCGTTGTCGAAACGAGGGGTGCGCTGTACGAGGCGACCCCCAGCAACTGGATGTCGCCCTTTTTCATGCCGATGTCCCACAGATAAAAGGCCAGGCCCGCCGGCCCCAGGCCCAGCAGGGCCACGGCCCCCCAGCCCACCGTGTCAACGGGCCACGAGGTGGGTTCGAAAACAAGATGCGCGGCCAGCGACAATGCCGCGGTCCCAAGGCAATAGAAGGAAACCACCCCGGTCGGGATATCGGGGTCGCGCCGGCTGAGGACCGAATAGCCCGACCATGTCAACGCACAGCCCAGCGCCAGAAGATAGCCCAGCAGAAAGGCGCCCCGCGGGACCTCGCCCCCCTGAAGAAAGATCGCACCGGCCCCCGCCGCCGCCAGCAGGGCACCGGCGACGTGGCCGATGCGCAGGCGTTCGCCCGGCAACAGCCCCGAGAAAAGCACGATCAGCAAAGGCCAGAGATAGGCAATCAGACTGGCCTGTGCGGGCGGCGCCAGGCGCAGCGCCGAGAAATACAGAAAGTGATAGCCGAACAGCCCGCCGACGCCCAGCAGCCACACGCGCACCGGCACCCCGCGCAGCCATGCCAGACCCGACCCCTGCCAGTGGTTCCACACAAGTCCGAGAACACCGGCAATGGCAAAGGTGATCGCGTTCAGCTGCAGAGGGGGCACGGGAGACGTGCGCACGGTCAGCAGCGCCAGCAGCGACCACAACAGGATCGCGCCAAATCCGGCGAGGGTGGCGGTACGGCGATTCATGCCCGCGTGATAGCCGCTGCAGCGGCCGATTGCAAAACCGTCGCCTCGGGCGGATGATGCCTGTCGGCGGATGATGCCTGTCGGATGTCAGGCCATGTATTGCCCGCCATTGGCGGTCAGCGTCGCGCCGGTGATGAAGCCCGCGTCGTCCGAGGCCAGGAACACGACGCAGCGGGCGATTTCCTCGGGCTCGCCCAGACGGCCGACCGGGATCTGCGAGATGATGCCCTCGCGCACCTTGTCGGGCACGGCCATGACCATTTCGGTCGCGATATAGCCGGGGCAGATGGCGTTGACCGTGATCCCCTTGCGCGCGCCTTCCTGCGCCAGCGATTTGGTGAAACCGATGTCGCCTGCCTTGGCGGCCGCATAGTTGGCCTGACCCATCTGGCCCTTTTGCCCGTTGATGGACGAAATGTTGACCACCCGGCCAAAGCCGCGCTCGCGCATGCCGGGCCAGACCGGGTGAGTCATGTTGAACAGCCCGTCCAGATTGGTCTGCATCACCTGCTGCCATTGCTCGCGCGTCATCTTGTGGAACATGGCGTCACGGGTGATGCCGGCATTGTTGACAAGTATCTCGACCGGGCCGAGATCGGCCTCGACCTGCCGGATGCTCTCGGCGCAGGCGTCGTAATCGGCCACCGACCATTTGTAGGCCCTGATGCCGGTTTCCTCGGTGAAACGGGCCGCGGCCTCGTCATTTCCGGCATAGTTCACGGCAACGCGGTGTCCTGCGTCCTGCAGGGCGCGGGCAATCGCCGCGCCTATGCCGCGGGTGCCTCCGGTTACCAGTGCTACTCGTCCCATGTCTGTCGTTCCTTTTCGGTTTTTGCGTTGTCAGGGTTGTGGGGGCCTTCCCTTGCCCCCGTCTGGTGGTGGCGGGCCGGGTCGCCCCCGCCCGGTGACGTCAGTCGCGCTCGATACACATGGCGACACCCATGCCGCCGCCGATACACAGCGTGGCCAGCCCGCGCTTGGCGTCGCGGCGCTGCATTTCGAACAACAGCGTGTTGAGGATGCGCGCCCCCGATGCCCCGATCGGGTGGCCGATGGCGATGGCGCCGCCGTTCACGTTGACGATCTCGGGGTTCCAGCCCATTTCCTTGTTCACGGCCAGGGCCTGCGCGGCAAAGGCCTCGTTCGCCTCGACCAGGTCAAGGTCGTCCACGCTCCACCCCGCCTTTTCCAGCGCCTTTTTCGAGGCCGGAACCGGGCCGATGCCCATGATCGAAGGGTCAACGCCCGCGGTCGCATAAGACTTGATGCGCGCAAGCGGGGTGATGCCGCGCTTTTCGGCATTCTCGGCGCTCATCAGCAGAACGGCCGCCGCGCCGTCATTGATGCCGCTGGCATTGGCGGCGGTCACGCTGCCCTCGCGGTCAAAGGCCGGGCGCAGTTTCTGCACCGCTTCCAGCGTGGTGCCGGGGCGGATATATTCATCCTTGTCCACCACGATGTCGCCCTTGCGGGTTTTCACGGTGAAGGGGGTGATTTCATCGTCCAGGCGGCCGGCCTTTTGCGCGGCTTCGGCCTTGTTCTGGCTGGCGACCGCGAATTCGTCCTGCATGTCGCGGCTGATCTGCCATTTGCGGGCCACGTTTTCGGCGGTGTTGCCCATGTGATAGCCGTTGAAGGCATCCCACAGCCCGTCGCGGATCATGGAGTCGATGAATTTCAGGTCGCCCATCTTCTGGCCCGCGCGCAGATGCGCGACATGGGGGGCGAGGCTCATGCTTTCCTGGCCGCCGGCGATGACGATATCCGCATCGCCCAGCGCAATATGCTGCGCGCCCAGGGCCACGGCCCGCAGGCCCGATCCGCAGACCTGGTTGATGCCCCAGGCGGCGCTTTCGATGGGCAGGCCGGCATTGATATGGGCCTGCCGGGCCGGGTTCTGGCCCTGGCCGGCGCCGAGGACCTGGCCGAGGATCGTTTCCGAAACCTCGCTTGCGTCGATGCCGGCGCGTTCCACCACCGCCCTGAGTACCGCCGCCCCGAGGTCGTGCGCCGGGGTGTTGGCAAAGGCCCCGTTAAAGCTGCCCACTGCCGTTCTGGCCGCCGATGCAATCACTATCTCAGTCATGTTCATCCCTTTCCAGATGTGAAAACCGATTCGCTTCTGCAATGCAGCATAAAACCACGGGGGATTGCTGTCATCGAAATCGGTTGCGCATCATTCTTGCGAAAGGTCGATAAATGATTTGTAATAATTGCGCAATAGAAAAAATTTACAAAATTAAATTGCGGTATAACTGCGTTTTCCGCTATGCAGCAGAACTTTGCGCATGTGCGGCGGGTCTCGGCTGTATAGCGGTTTTCGGTGATGGCCAGCTGACAGGGCAGGATTGCCGGAGCGGGGGCAGGGCGCCGGGGGGCAGGATCAGCGAGGCCTGACGCTGTTCGAATATATCTGCAAAATCAGGAGATCCGGGCCGGAACGGTTCGCTGTCGACCAAAGCGATCACACCTTGGGACCGAGCACCTGGCCGGCGGATGTTGAAGGCAACGCCCCGGCGGTGATACACATCATCCATCTGACGAACGAGCTTCGGATCAAGAGCACAACCCGGAACAGGCCGCGGCGTGAGCGCAGCTGTACAGCGATGCCGGGGGCCGATCAGAAGAGATTGAAATCGACCTTGGTCACGGTCGAGCCCGTCGTGGTGACCGTCGGGCGGCTCGAGCCGGTGCCACCAGCAGAACCAGACGAACCCGACTTGCCAGACGAGCCTGATGAGGCCATCCCGGAAGCGCCCGGCGAACCCGAAGATCCCGTATTGCCGGACGTATTGGAACTGCCTGCGGAACCGGGCGAACCACTGCTGGCGGAGGAACCCGCCGAGCCCGTGCCGGACGTTCCCGCAAAACCGACCGAGATCGACTGCGACGTCAGCTGCGTCTTGATGTCACCGGACAGGTTGCTCAGACCGCCACTGACAGTGGCATAGACCGCCAGCCCGAGACCGACGACGGCCCCGGTGATGACGACGAAATCCACCGTCACCGCGCCCCTTTCGTCAAAAGAGAAATCGAGCGGATGCATGTATTTCAAGACCTTCATTTCCCCTTTCTCCTCTACTGCTCCATCGATCCTGTTGCGGCATCGCCGCAAACGGTTGAATGGTTTCGCATGAAATCGCCTGAAATATGAAAAATTTAGGAAACTTTCTTGGCACTGTTGCATGGCATCGAGATCCGGCGCGATGAATCCTGACGGTCGAGGGGCATGGATTATCCGCTCGTGACAGGGCAGGATTGCCGGCAACCGAGGGGAATCTTTTCGTGGGAACCCGAACCCGGACGACAGACACGCAATGCAGTCACCAGGCCGCAACCCCGCGACCGGCGCGGGGGGTCAGCGTCTCAACTGCCTGCGCATGATCCAAGCAAACAGCCCCGGCGAGAGGCGGTTGATCAGGTATGACAGGCGGGCCACGCGCCCCACAGGTATGAACGGCTGGCGGCGTCGATATCCGCGCATGATGATCTGCGCCGCCTTTTCCGGGGACATGTAGTCGATCCCGTCACTTGCGGAACCCGGCCTTGCGATGCCTCCGGGGCGGGTCTCGGGGTTGCCCGTGTTGGTGGCGACAAAGCTGGGGGCGCAGATGAGGCAGGAAACCCCGTGCGGGCGCTCTTCGATGCGCAGCGACTTGAAGAAACCTTCGAGCGCGTGCTTGCTGGCCGCGTAGGCCGTGCGGTTCACGAGCGGTGCGAATCCTGCTACCGAGGATATCGCAAGATGCGTTCCGCGGGATGCGCGGATGTCGGTCAGGAATTCGCGGGCCATGTTCACCGCCGCGAAATAGTTGATCTCGAACACGTCGCGGTGAACGGTCGCGGGGGTATCGGCAAAGGCGCCGATCTGGGTGATGCCGGCATTGTATATCACCAGATCGATCGAGGGTCGCGCCGTTCGGATTTCGTCACACAGCGCCCGCATGGCCGGCGCGTCGGTCAGATCGCATCCCAGAACCATGCGCCCTGGGATGGGGTCGAGCCGATCCAGCGCCGCGCCGGGCAGATCGACCAGCACCGTGAACCATCCCTCGCGCCGCAGCACGTCATCCAGTGCCTGTCCCAGCCCCCCGGCGCCGCCGGTGATCACGGCGGTTTTCTGTCCGGGCGTTTTCCTGTCGGATGGTTTCATGGGCATCGCTACATTGTCATGTCGTTACAGACCTGCCGCCCTGCGCCACAGATCGAAAACCTCGGCGCTGGTCAGTTCCGGTGTGTATCCGAATTCGGCCTTGAGCGCGCTGTTGTCCAGAACGGGTCGATATTGCAGGAATCCGACCTGCTCTGGCCCATGGCGCGACAGATGCAGCGGGTGTGCGATTGCCAGCGCCAGTTTTACCAGCCATGCCGGCAGGCGCAGCACCGGCTTGTTCAACACCCTGGCGATTTCGCCGATGGTCATGGCGCCATCTCCGGCGACGTTGTAAATGCCGGCCGGGCCATCGGATATGGCGCGTTCCAGGATGCGGGCCAGATCGCGCGTCCAGATGAACACGAAGGGGCTGTCGCTGCCGCGAATGGCCAGCAGGCGCGGCTTGTGAAACAGGGCGGTGATCTGGTTTTCCAGGCCCGCGCCCAGCACCGTGCCGACGCGCAGGACGACCTGTTCCAGCTCGGGATGGGTTGCGCGCGCGCGGTCGAGCATTTCTTCCACCCGCCGCTTGTGGTCGGCATAGGCGAATTCGGCATTGCCGCGAAGGGGATCGGTTTCGCGCAAGGGGGTGGGGTTGTCTGCGTGATAGCCATAGGCCGCCCCGGATGAGGTGACGACAAGGCGTTTCACACCGTGGCGGATGCAGGCGTCGAGCACGTTTTGCGATCCGGTCACATCCACCTGATGGGCAAATTCCCGCGTGGTCGGGGACAGGATCGAGGCCAGATGGATGACCACCTCGGGCCTTTCGGCGCCGATCACCCGATCAGGGTCGTGCCCGCGCACGTCGAGCGGCACGAAACGGATCCCTTCGGGCAGGGGATCGGGTGCGTGCAGGTCGGTTGCGATGACATCGTGATCTCCGGCGGCCAGCTCGTCGACAAGGGCGCGGCCGACAGCCCCCGCCGCGCCGGTGATCAGGACGCGGCTCATCTTGCGGCCGGCTTGCGCGACATCAGCGCCGCCAGCGCAAGTCCCGAAACAGCGTGCCAGATTCCCCAGAACGCCGCCACCACCGCCATGCCGCCAAGGCCGCCGAAAAAGGCGAATATCAGGATCAGCCCCAGGCCCGAGTTCTGGATGCCGGTCTCGATCGTGACGGCGCGCCGGTCATAGGGCGAAAGCCGCGCCAGCGTTGCCGTCACATACCCGCCGGCATAGGCAAGCGCGTTATGCAGGATGACCAGCAGCGCGACATAATGGACATAGTCCAGAAAGAAGCCCCAGTTCGCGGCAAGGGCCAGCACGATGAAGGCAATGAAGATCAGCATCGACAGGTTCTGCATGGGCCGGCGCATCCGGTCGGCCAACTCGGGCCGGCGGGTGTTCAGCAATATGCCCAGGATCAGGGGCAGGACCAGCATCAAACCGACAGTGATCGCGATCTGCACCGGGTCGATGGCCGTTTCGTGCAGGATCTTTCGCGAAGGCCCATAGAGGCTGCCCCAGAAGGCGATGTTGAGAGGGGTGACAAGAATGGCGGCAGCCGTTGCGAAGGCCGTCATCGAAACCGACAGGGCCGTGTTGCCGCCCGCGCGGTGGGTGATGAAATTGGAAATGTTGCCGCCCGGGCACGCGGCAACGAGGATCAGCCCCAGCGCGATGGATGCGCGCGGTTGCACGACCAGCACCAGCACATAGGTCAGGGCCGGGAGCACCACGAACTGGGAAAACATTCCCGTCAGCAGCGGCCTGGGCGCGCGGGCGATGCGGTGAAAATCGCCGATCTTCAGATCCAGCGCGATGGAAAACATCACGATCGCCAGGATTGCGTTCAACAGCATCAGGCCGGACGGGCTGAAATTCAGGAGGATCTGGTCGAGGTCCTTCATGTGATCATTCCTCCCGCTGGCCCGGTTCACCCGATGGCAGCCCATCCGACGTTGTCACCCGGGCGGCCGGATCGGGCGGCCCGAGGGGCCATTTGCAGCCATCTCGCGCGCAGGGGCGGTGGTCGGGCTGGGCAACTTGACTTTGCTGGCGCATGGTCATTAGATTGAACGATCGTACAAAATAAGACAAGATATTTTCTGATGGACCTTGATCTGCGCAAGAAACCGAGGCAACGAGCGCCCAGCAAGCGCGCCGTCAGGACCCGCGAGACGATTCTCGATGCGGCCGAATTCCTGTTTGCCGAGCGCGGCTTTGACGGGGCCTCGATCCGCGACATCGCCGCGCGGGCCGGGGTGCCGGTGGGGCTGGTCGCCCATCATGGCGGCAGCAAGGAAGAGCTGTTCTTTACCGTCATCGCACGCCGGGCCGACGAGCTGGCGCGCCTGCGCGAAGAGGCGCTCGAGGCCCTGGTCCGATCGGGCCGGGACGACCTGCGCGGCGTCATTGCCTGTTTCGTTCTGCCGTTTCTGCGCCTGACCTATCAGGGCCAGCCGCAATGGCGGGCCTATGGACGGCTTGTGGCCATCGCCTCGGCGGACGAGCGCTGGCGCGAGATCACCCAGGCCTGCTTTGACCCGACGGCAAACCTCTTTCTGGACCGGATCGCCCGGATCCTGCCGCAGGCGCCGCGCGGGGCCATCGGGGCGAGTTTTGTTTTCATGGTGTCGTCGATGCTGGCCATCTGCGCGTCGCGCTGGCGGATCGAGGCATTGTCGGCCCCTCAGGATATCGAAACCATCGAGGAATACCTCCTGGATTTCTGCGAGGCGGGATTTGCCGCCAATCTGGGGAACGGGGCGTGCGAGGGGCAGGACCCGGTGAACAAGCGATGACTGACAGGAGAGGGAGCGACAGGATGGGACAATTCGTCGGAGGAGAGGTGCTGGCCCGGATGCTGGCGGCCGAGGGTGTGGAGGTCGTGTTCGGAATCGTGGACGGCACCTATATGGGTTTCTTTGCAAGTTTCGAAAAACACGGTATCCGGCTGGTGTCGCCGCGCCATGAAACCAGCGCAGCCCATATGGCGGGCGCCTATGCGCGGCTGACGGGCAGGCTGGGCGTCTGCATGGCCTCGAACGGGCCGGGTGTTGCCAATATCCTGCCGGGCATCGCGGTCGAGAACGGCGAAGGCAACCGCGTGCTGGTCATCACCTCCAGTCGCCGTCCCCAGATCGCCTATCCCGACAGGGGCGGCACCTACCAGTATTTCAACCAGACGGGCGTGACCCGCGCGATGACCAAGTGGAGCGGCACGGTACCTTCCTTTGACCGCCTTCCCGAGATGTTTCGTCGAGCGCTGCGCATCAGCTGGGCCGGGCGGCCCGGTGTCGTCCATCTGGACGTGCCCGAAACGGTGATGAACGGCGTGTTCGAGGCCGATAACGTCGATCTGCGCCCGCCCGCCGCCTATCGCCGTACCGAGCCGGTCGCGCCGACGGCGGATCAGATCGACCGCGTTGCCGAATTGCTGTGCCAGGCCCAGCGGCCGCATGTCCATGCGGGCAGCGGCGTCCTGCATGCGGGCGCGTCAGCCGCGCTCGTGGATGTGGCCGAGGCCCTCGGGGCAACCGTCACCACCAGCTGGGCCGCGCGCGGAGTCATGCCCGACAACCACCCGCAACTGTTGCCCATCTGGGCGATGCAGCCGGTCAACCGGGCGAGATCCGAGGCCGATCTGGTGCTGGTCGTCGGCGGGCGTCTTGGCGAAACCGATTGGTGGGGCAAGCCGCCCTATTGGGGCCGGCCTGAATCGCAAAGGATGATTCAGGTCGATGTGGATGAACAGAATCTGGGCCTGAACAAGGCGGCCGAGATGGCCATTGTCGCCGATGCGGGGGCATTCCTGTCGGCGCTTGCGGCCAGGCTGACGCAGTCGCCGCCCGACGATTCCCGCCTGCGGGCCAACCGGGCGCGCGCGGACGAGCTGGCCGAGGCGGCAGGCCAGATCAGGGCCCAGTTCGACATGGCGCTGGAAAATCCGGCCGTTCCCATGCACAGCTCGCAGGTGCCCGTGGCCTGCCGACGGGTCATGGGGGATGATGCGGTCATGGTGTTCGATGGCGGCAATACCGCTGTCTGGGCCAGCTTTTTCTCGGAGATCAACCGCCCCGACGGCTGTCTGTCCACCTTCAAGTTCGGAATGTTGGGGGCAGGGGTGGCCCAGGCCCTGGGCGCGCAGATCGCAAGGCCCGATTCACATGTTGTCTGTATCATCGGCGACGGAGCGATGGCGTTTCATGTTCAGGAACTGGAAACCGCGGCGCGCCACGGTCTGCCTGTCATCTACATGGTGCTGTGCGACAGGCAGTGGGGCATGGTCAAGCTGACCCAGTCGATCGGCTTGGGCATGTTGCGACCCGTCATCGGGACAGGGCAGAAGGGCACCATCAACGCCGATTTCGACGAAATCGCGTTCGACAAGGTTGCCGAGGCGATGGGATGTCACGGGGAAAGGGTGTCCGATCCGAACGAGCTGGACGACGCCCTGCGGCGCAGCCTCGAATCCGGCAAGCCGGCCGTGATCCATGTCGATGTCGATCCGAACCTGCACCTGATGGCACCCGGCCTGCAGGAGTTCAAGGACATGCACCAGGAGCCGGGCTCCTGACCGCGCCCGCATCGGGGTCACGGCACATTTGAAGGATCGGCGCGGTCATCCGGGCCACGGCGTTGTGCCCTTTCAGGCGGGGGGCACCATCTTGCCGGGGTTCATCAGGCCCTTGGGGTCGAGCGCGCGCTTGAGGTTGCCCATCACCTGCCATGCGGGGCCGTGTTCGCGCTCCATCAATGACAGCTTGCCCATGCCGATGCCGTGCTCGCCGGTGATGGTGCCGCCCATCTTCAGCGCGCGTTCGGCCATGCGGTGGCTGAGCGCGATGGCCTTTTCCTTTTCGGCGTCATTGCCGGGCTCGATCAACAGCACCGCGTGGAAATTTCCGTCGCCCACATGGCCAAGGATCGGGCCGGGGATGCCGCTGGCGGCAATGTCGGCGCGGGTCTCGGCAACCGCCTGGGCAAGGCGGGAAATCGGCACGCAGATATCGGTGACAACGGCGGTCGCGCCGGGCCGCAGCGAGAGCGCCGCGTAATAGGCGTTGTGGCGCATCTTCCACAGGGCGTTGCGATCCTCTTGCCTTGTGGCCCATTTGAAATCGCTGCCGCCCATGTCGGCGACGATCTCGCCAAAGCGTTCGGCCTGTTCGGCAACCGCGCTGTCCGAGCCGTGAAATTCGACCAGCAGATGCGGCTTTTCCGGCATATCGGCGTTGGAATAGGTGTTGAATGCGCGCGCGGTGGCCTCGTCCACGAATTCGATGCGGGCCATCGGAATACCCATCTGGATGGTGGCGATGACGGTGTCCACGGCGGCCTGGAAATCGTCAAACGCGCAGATGCTGGCCGAAACCGCCTCGGGCTGGCCGTGCAGGCGCAGCGTCAGCTCGGTGATCAGGCCAAGGGTGCCCTCGGCGCCGACGAACAGCGCTGTCAGGTCATAGCCCGCCGATGTCTTGCGCGCGCGCGTGCCGGTGTGGATGATCTGCCCGTCGGCCAGCACCACGGTGAGGCCCAGCACATTGTCGCGCATGGTGCCGTAACGCACCGCGGTGGTGCCGCTCGCGCGTGTCGAGGCCATGCCGCCGAGGCTGGCATTGGCGCCGGGGTCGACCGGAAAGAACAGCCCCGTCGCCCGCAGCTCGGTATTCAGCTGCTCGCGGGTGACGCCGGGCTGGACGGTCACATCCATATCCTCGGCATTGACCTCGACAACCCGGTTCATGCGGCTGAAATCGACGGTCACGCCACCCCGCGGGGCGATGGAATGGCCCTCCAGCGAGGTGCCCGTGCCCCAGGCGATCATCGGGCAGTCATGGGCATGACAGATGCGCGCGATGGCAGCGACCTCGTCAGTGGTTTCGGGATAGGCCACCGCGTCGGGCGGCATGAAGGGGAAATGGGTTTCGTTGCGGCCATGCAGGTCGAGGTCGGACCCCGAGGTGACAAGACGCGCGCCCAGCAGGGCGCCAAGTTCGGCCAGGGTTTCGGTGCGCTCCATCCGGGTCTCCTTTTCCTGTGTCCCTTTTCGCCCGCCCCGCCTATTTGCAGGCGTAGCCATAGAGCTTCTGCGTCTTGCCCGGCAGGACGAGTTCGAGATGATGCAGGTTGACCCCATAGCTGACCAGCGCGATGGGCATTTCCTTGCCGTCGGGCAGCATCACCGCAAGTGTCTGTCCCGTGATCTGATAGGTGACAGGTTCGCGCGGCGCGTTGTCGCCCGGCAGGGTGATGCGGCCATTCTCGAACAGGAGAGGGTAGTCGCATTCGTTCGTGACAAACTTGTCCGACACCCGCTTGGGCTCGGGGAACAATGCCCAGCGGCCCAGCAGGAACGAGGGCGCCGATGAACGCGGGCGGTCGAACCCCTCGATGATGCGGAATTCCGCGAGGTAGCGCTGGAAACCGGCAATCTGCTTGATCCGGGTCAGATAGGCGTTCGGGTCACTTTGTCGCAGTTGCGCGAGATAGCTGCGCACGCGGCTTTCCTGCGCATCGAGAAACCACGCATAGGCCCCGATGACCAGCAGGGTTGCGACGATGCCCATGGCCACATTCCTGATGCGGCGCCTGCTGACGGCACGATACGATCTCCTTGCCTTGGTCATGTTCAAGAGCCCTTGTTTTCCGATCGTTTTCGTTGCAAAGCGGCACTGCGCACGGGATGGGGCATTTTCCTCTCCGGTGCCCGTGGATCGCCGCGGCGGTAATTGCCCGGCGGGGACGAACGGGGGCCATGCGCGTCAGGTGCCACTTGGATTCGGGATATTGCAATGCCACAGCAAGAGCCAGCTTACAACCGGCAAGTCAACCTCATCACCCTTTCGCTGATCGCGCTGGTGATCGGTGTGGTGACGGGTTTCGGAGCGGTGTTCCTGCGCTGGCTGATAGGGCTGATCCACAACGTGTTTTTCCTGGGTCAGTTCACGGCCGCCTATGATGCCAACATCCCCACGCCACCCAGCCCGTTCGGTGCCTGGGTCATTCTGGCGCCGGTCATCGGCGGCGCGGTCGTCGTCTATCTGGTCAACCGATTTGCCCCCGAGGCGCGCGGCCACGGCGTGCCCGAGGTGATGGATGCGATCTATTTCCGAAACGGCAAGATCCGCCCCGCCGTGGTGGTGATCAAGTCGCTGGCATCGGCGCTGTCGATCGGATCCGGCGCATCCGTCGGCCGCGAAGGCCCGATCATCCAGATCGGCAGCGGCATCGGCTCGGTCCTGGGACAATGGCTGCATCTGCGCCACTGGCAGGTGATCACCCTGGTTGCCGCGGGCGCGGGCGCCGGTATTGCGGCCACCTTCAACACGCCGCTGGGGGCGGTGCTGTTCGCAATCGAACTGATGCTGCCCGAATTCAGCGCGCGCACCTTTCTGCCGGTCGTGCTGGCCACCGGCTCGGCCACCTATGTCGGGCGTCTGGTCTTTGGCAACGAGCCCGCCTTTCTGGTGGCCAGCTATACGCTGCCGGATCCGTTCGTTCCGATGTCGCTGGATGCGCTGCCGCTTTATGCGATCCTCGGCATCATGGCCGGGGTCGCGTCATGGCTGTTCGTGTGGCTGCTGCACTGGCTCGAGGATCGTTTCGACGAATTTCCCGTCAATGACTATGTCAAGAACGCGATCGGCATGCTGGGCCTGGGCGTCCTGTTCTATGTGCTGATGCGCACGACCGGCATGTATCATACCGCCGGCGTCGGTTACGCCACCATCCAGGCGATCCTGAATGACGGTCTGGCGGTGTTCTGGCTGCTGGTCATCCTGTTCTTTGCCAAGCTGATCGCAACCACCGTCAGCCTGGCGGCCGGGGCCTCGGGCGGGATCTTTTCGCCCTCGCTGTTCATGGGGGCGACGCTCGGCGGCGCCTTCGGGGCCGGGCTCGACATGATGTGGCCGCATCTGGGATTCGGGCCGGTGACATTCGCCCTGGTCGGCATGGCGGCCCTGGTCGGCGGGGGCACCGGCGCGGCGATGACCGCGATCATGATGATCTTCGAGATGACGGGCGACTACAACATCACCGTGGCCTCGATCATCGCGGTGGCCTGTGCGATCGGGGTGCGGCGCGCGCTGGTTGCCGAAAACATCTACACGATGAAACTGGCCCGGCGCGGGCACAACATCCCGCAGAACCAGAAGACCCACATGTTCCCGATCCGTCTGGCGCGCGAGGTGATGATGCCGGTCGTCACCACCGTCGAAGAGGACGACCTGCGCGCCGCCCCGGCGACGCTGGAAACCCCGGTCCACGAGGCCGTCTATGCCGTCGTCACGCGCGGGCGCCACATTCACGGAGTCGTCGCGGTGGATCCGCAGGACAACAGCCTGGCCCTGACCCCGGTCAAGCGCCCGATCGGGCTGGCGCGCGAGGACAACCTGCTGGAAACCATCCTCAGCCGCATGGTTTCCCGTGGTCACGATGTCGAGCTGGTGGTGCGCGGTGACGGCGTGCCGCGGGCGGAAAACGTGGTCGGGGTGATCACCCGCGAGGCCATCGCCGACTGCGTGATGAGCGACTACAAGCAGTGACGCAAAACCGCCGGGGGGGGGATCCTCTCCGGCAAAGGGGATGGCGCGGGCACCCGGTGCGCGCTCAGACCTGCTCGATCACCACCCTGTCGGGGTAAAAGGCGATATGCCCGCCGATTTCGCGGGCGGCGTCAAAGGGCTCTTCATAAGACCAGGCAGCGTCGGCGATCAGCCCGCTCTTTGCCTGGATGCCGTAATAGGCCGCGTGGCCCTTGTGCGGGCAGTACGAGCGGTTTTCGGATATTTCCAGAAACGCCATGGCCACGTCATCGCGGGGAAAATAGATGACCGGCGGCATGTTGCCCTCGGACAGCTCCAGCGCCGCGCGCGATTCGGCGATGACGGCGCCGCCCGCGCGGGCGACCCATATTCCCGGTGCCGGCCTGATGGTGATGTGTTCGTTCATGCAACCTCTCTTTCCATGGCCGGACCATAGCGCAGAGCGGCGCCGGGTAAAATGGTCAGATTGGCGCGCATGCCCTTTCCAGCCATTGCGCCACGTCAGGCGGGCAGGCGGGCGCGATGCGTGCCAGCGTCTCGCGGTGGTAGGCGTTCAGCCAGGCGCGTTCATCCGCGCTCAGCATCTCGGGGTCGATCAGGCGGCGGTCGATGGGGGTGTGGCTGAGGGTTTCGAATTCCAGCATCCGCCGCGCCGGGTCCGCGCCGGGCGCGGCCTTGCGGACGACCACGAGGTTTTCGATACGGATGCCAAAGGCGCCTTCGCGGTAATAGCCGGGCTCGTTCGACAGGATCATGCCGGGTTCCAGCGGCACCAATGCCCTGCGTGATATGCCCTGCGGCCCCTCGTGTACGCCCAGAAACGAACCGACGCCGTGGCCGGTGCCGTGATCGTAATCCATTCCCGCGCGCCACAGCGCGATCCGGGCCAGCGCATCCAGGTCGCGCCCGGCCAGCCCGGCGGGCCAGCGCGCGCGGGAAAGGGCGATCATGCCCTTGAGAACTAGCGTGAAACAGCGCCGGGCCTCGTCGTCAACGGGGCCCAGCGCGATCGTGCGGGTGATGTCGGTGGTGCCGTCGCGATATTGCCCGCCGCTGTCGAGCAGCAGCAGATCGCCCGCCTGCAGGCTACGGTTGCTGTCCTCGGTGACCCGGTAATGCACGATGGCGCCGTTGGGGCCGCTGCCGCAGATGGTCTCGAAACTGATATCGACCAGTTGGCCGGTGTCGCGGCGCAACTGTTCCAGCTGGCGCACGACGGAAATTTCATCGCTGCCCACGCCGTTTTCATCAAGCCAGGCCAGCATGCGCGCCATGGCCACCCCGTCGCGCAGATGGGCGGCGCGCGCACCATTGATCTCGACCGGGTTCTTGCGGGCCTTGGGCAGGGTGCAGGGATCCTCGCCCCAGGCGATTTCCACCCCCGCCGCGCCCAGCCGGTCGCCGATCCACAGGGGCGTTGCGCCGATATCCAGGCGCACCGGGCCCTCCAGCGCGTCGAGCGCCGCGCCCAGCGCGGATTGCGGAGAAACGCGCACCTCTCCCAGATGGTCGCGCAGCGCGCCCCCGATACGCGCCGGGTCAACGAACAGATGCACCCGGCCGTCGTCATGCAGGATCGCGAATGACAGGACGACGGGCATATGGGAAATGTCGCGCCCGCGGATATTCAGCAGCCAGGCGATGCTGTCAGTGCGCGACAGCACCGCCGCGCGCTGCCCCTTTTCGGCCAGTTCGGCGGCAAGGCGCCGGCGCTTGGACAGCGCGGTTTCGCCCGCCTGTTCGATGGCGTGTATCTCGATCGGGCCCGAGGGCGGTGGCGGGCGGTCATGCCATATCCGATCGACCAGGTTGTCACAGCGCCGCAGGGTGATGGCGCTGCCCTTGAGCGCGGCGGTCAGCTCGTCGATCTCGCGCTTGACATGCAGCCAGGGATCAAAGCCGATCACGCCCCCTTCGGGCAGCATCTGGCGCAGCCAGTCGGCCAGCCGCGTCTCGGGCCAGGGCACGGGGGTAAAGGCGCGGGGGTCGATCTGCGATTTCACCTGCAGGCGATAGCGCCCGTCGACGAAAACGCCGGCCACATGTCGCAAGGCCGCGCAGAACCCGGCCGAGCCGGTAAAGCCGGTCAGCCAGGCAAGGCGTTCGTCGCCGGGGGCGACCCATTCCCCCTGATGCGCGTCGGCGCGTGGCACCAGAAAGCCGGCCAGGTTTTCGCGCGCGATTTCGGCCCTCAGCGCATCCAGGCGCGCGGGGCCGTCGGATGGCGATGTGGTGGTGGAAAACGATTGAAACATCCCGCTGACCTCTGTCAAACGATCCCGCCGGGGAACGCAGCTGTGCGAAACTCGCCCAAATCCGGGCGGGTTGCAAGTGGCGTGGGGCGGTGGTCATCGGGCGGGCGGCAACCCCAGCATTGCGCGGATATCGTCCGGGCTGGCCCCCTCGGCCCTGTATCTGCGCAAGGCGCGTGCATCGTCGCGCTTGGCAAGGCGTTTGCCGGATTCGTCGCGGATCAGCCGGTGGTGGTGGTATTGCGGTGTCGGCAACTCCAGCAGCGCCTGCAACAACCGGTGCAGGAAGGTGACGGGAAACAGATCCATGCCGCGGGTGACAAGGGTGATGTCCTGTGCGGCATCGTCAACCACGACCGCCAGGTGATAGGACGTGCCGATATCGCGGCGCGCCAGCACGATGTCGCCCGCAACCTTGCGCAGCCAGTCGCCATACAGCCGGTGCGTGCCGGTATGATACGGGCCGATTTCGGTGAATGTCAGACGTGCCAGCGCATCGTCGCCGCCCACGGCCTCGATCGCCGCCGCCATGTTCAGGCGGATCGCGTCGCCCTTGTGATAGTCGGTGATCGAGCGCGCGCGACAGGTGCCCGGATAGACCGGGCCGTCCAGCCCCGCGCCCTCTTGCGGGGCCGAGAGCGCCTTGCGGATGTCGCGCCGCGTGCAGCCGCAGGGAAAGCACAGGCCGCGCGCGATCAGTTGATTGAGGGCGTCGTCATAGATTTCCATGCGCTCGGACTGGCGCATCACCGGCAGCGGCCAATCCAGCCCCAGCCAGTGCAGATCGTCATATATGGCCTGTTCGTATTCATCGCGGCAGCGGGCGCGGTCGATATCCTCGACCCGGATCAGGAATTCGCCCTGCGCGCGGCGGGCAAGATCACCCGCTGTCAGGGCCGAAAAGGCGTGCCCCAGATGCAGATAGCCGGTGGGCGAGGGGGCAAAGCGCGTGCGCATCTCAGGCCTTTTCCAGCAGGTAGAGCGTGGCCTGCGCGCCCTTGTCGGTGACGGCCTGTTGCTTGTCCAGCAGGCGGGCCGCGCCGCTGTCGATATATTCCATCAGGCGGGCCTGAAGAAACGGGGTGTCGGGGGTGTCATCAAGGATGCCGACGACCAGAGGCTGGCCGTTGGCGAGCGCGGCGATCAGCTGGTCGATTCGGTCGGACGGGGGGTTGTTGTCCGGCAGGCCCAGCGCGATCTGCGCCGTCTTGCGGGCCGGATGTTCGGCCAGCATCTGCCGGGCTGCCTCGGTGTCGGTGTCCAAGCTTTGCATTGCCGCGCCAGTTAAGCCGCGCAGCGGGCAGAGTGCAAGGGTTGGGGCGGCAATGCTGCGGGCCGGTCGAAATGGACCGCCCGGCCGACAGGCCGGGCAGCGCCCGCCCCGCCCCCATGGGCGGGCGCTCCGCACCCACCCTCGGGACGGGCGCTGCCCTCGGCAGAATTTCGATAGCGCGGAGATTGCCGGATACTAGCCGCCATCCCCATCGCGCCAGGCCAGAAGCGCCTGTTTGGCCCGCGTGGTATAGGCCAGATAGCGGGCCTTGCGGTTGCGCCTGCCGCCGCGCACGTCCTCCATCGGGGGGAACAGGCCGAAATTCACGTTCATGGGCTGAAAGGTCCTGGCATCGGCCCCGCCGGTGATGTGGTTGACAAGCGCCCCCATGGCCGTGACGGGCGGCGGCGGGGGCAGTTCGCGCCCGCGCGCCTGCGCCACCGCCATGCGTCCGGCCAGCAGGCCCATGGCGGCGCTTTCCACATAGCCCTCGACCCCTGTCACTTGACCGGCCAGCCGGATATGGGGGGCCGGTTTCAGGCGCATGTTGTCGTCCAGCACGCGCGGAGAATTGATAAAGATGTTGCGGTGGATCCCGCCAAGGCGTGCAAAACGCGCGTTCTCCAGCCCTGGAATACGCGTGAAAACAGCGGTTTGCGCGCCATATTTCATCTTGGTCTGAAAGCCGACCATGTTGAACAGCGTGCCCAGCTTGTTGTCGCGGCGCAGTTGCACCACGGCATAGGGCTTGTTCGTCGGGTCGTGGGGGTTGGTCAGGCCTACGGGCTTCATAGGGCCGAAACGCAGCGTGTCGCGCCCGCGCGCGGCCATGACTTCGATCGGCAGGCAGCCCTCGAAATAGGGGGTTTCCTCCCCGACTTCGCCCTCGTGAAATTCGGTTGTCTCGGCGGCCAGCAGGGCGTCGATGAAAGCGTCGTAATCGGCCCGCGTCATCGGGCAGTTGATATAGGCGGTGCGCTCTTCCTCAGTGTCGCCCTTGTCATAGCGGCTTTGCATCCAGGCCTTTGACATGTCGATGCTGTCGAAATGCACGATGGGGGCGATGGCATCAAAGAAATGCAGCGATTCCTCGCCGGTCGCGCGGCGGATGTCATGGGCCAGCGCATGTGATGTCAGCGGTCCGGTGGCGATGATCACCTGCCCCCAGTCGGCGGGCGGCAGGCCGGTGACCTCGCCGCGCTCGACGGTGATCAGGGGGTGGGCGTGGATGGCGGCGCTGACCCCTGTCGAAAAGGCATCGCGGTCGACGGCAAGCGCGCTGCCGGCGGGCAGGGCGGCACGGTCGGCGTTTTCCATGACAAGACTGTCGAGCGCGCGCATTTCCCAATGCAGCAGGCCGACGGCATTGCTTTCGTCGTCATCCGAGCGGAACGAGTTGGAGCACACCATCTCGGCCAGTCGGTCGGTCTTGTGGGCAAAGGTTTTGACCTGCGGGCGCATTTCATGCAGGACAACGGGAAGGCCGGCGCTGGCGATCTGCCAGGCGGCCTCGGAGCCGGCCATGCCGCCGCCGATGATATGTATGGGGTCAGTCATGCGCCCCATCTAGGCGAGCGGGGGCAGAAAGGGAAGGGGCCTCTTCGGTGGCCGGATCACCCCTCCTGGGGCTGTTCTGCGGGGCTGGAGGGGCGTGTCAGGATGATGCGCTCGATCTCGCGCGGCATGCGCTCGGGGCGCTCGTGTTCCTGCGGATCCTCGGGGCTGTCCTGCCCCCGGGCCAGGCCCTCGATCAGATTGTCGATCGCATAGCGCCCGCGGCCGTGGCTGAACAGCATCAACAGCGCCCCGATCAGCGCGAGGTCGCGCCAGAACGCACCGATGGCGACCGCATCGCCAGGGTTGTAGTTCAGGATGAAGCTGGACCAGAACAGGTACAGCGCCAGCAGCGCCGCTGCCATGCGGGTCTGGAAGCCGATCAGGATTGCCAGCGCGGCCAGCAACTCGAACCCCGCATTGGGCCATCTCAGATAGTCGGGAACGGCGGCCTCGGCCAGGAACTGCCCCATGCCGTTGGGGTCGATGATCATGCCGCTTGCGCGGGCAAGAAAATACGACGCGATCAGGATTCGCGCCACCGCATGCGCGAATTCGTGCATCTTGTCGGGTTTCATCGAAATGCTGTCCATCTGCCTGGCTCCCCTTTTGCCCATGCGATGAGAGGCCATCATGGCAGGCCCCCCGGTATGATCCCTCGGGCAGAACATCGCCGTCGAATGGGGCAGAAATGCGACGTGGCGGTGCCGATTCGGGAACAATTTTGCAGCAAGATGCAAAAAATGGTCGGCATGACAGGCGCGTGTCGCGCGCCGGGCGAGGCGCGCGCCGCTGGTATCAATCGGGGGTGTTATCCGCCCCAGGCGCGGGGTCTGTCGAGGACGCATCATCATCCGTCGCGCCGCCCTCGGCCATGTCCTGCGTATCGCCCTGATCGGCGATCAGGGCCACCGAAACCACCTTTTCGCCACCCGAGGTGTCAAAGACCTTGACACCCGATGCCGCGCGGCCCTGGCGCGAAATCCCGGCCACCGGGCAGCGGATCGACTGCCCTTTCGATGTCGCCAGCATGATCTGGTCGTCATCATCGACCGGGAACGAGGCCACGATGGTGTCGCCGCGACGGCCCAGATTGGCGGCGGTGATGCCCTGCCCGCCGCGCCCGGTGACCCGGTATTCCAGTGCGGACGAGCGTTTGCCATAGCCGGCCGAGGTGATGGTCAGTATCCATTCTTCCAGTGCGGAAAGCTCGGCATAGCGTTCGGGGCTGAGCGGCGATTGATCGGTGCCGCCCTCGATCTCGCCGGTCTCGTCGCCGGTGATGGCGCGGCGCATGCGGAAATAGGCGGCGCGCTCGTCGGGGGTGGCATCGACATGGCGGATCACGGCCATGGAAACCACATGGTCGCCCTTGGCCAGCCTGATGCCCCGCACGCCAGTGGAATCGCGCCCCTTGAATACGCGCACATCCGTCACCCGAAAGCGGATCGCCTTGCCAAGGGCGGTGGTCAGCAGAACGTCGTCGTTTTCGCTGCAGATGCGGGCATTCACCAGCGTTTCGCCCTCGGGCAGCTTCATGGCGATCTTGCCGTTGCGCATGACATTGGTGAAATCACTGAGCGCGTTGCGCCGCACATTGCCGCGCGAGGTGGCAAAGACGATGTTCAGATCCTTCCACTCCTCTTCGGGGGCATCCACGGGCATGATGGCCGCGACTCCGATGCCGGCCGGGATCGGCAGGATGTTGACGATCGCCTTGCCGCGCGCGTTGCGCCCGCCCTGCGGCAGGCGCCATGTCTTGATCTTGTAGACCATCCCGTCGGTGGTAAAGAACAAGAGCGGCGTGTGGGTGTTGGCGACAAACAGGTTGGTGACGAAATCCTCGTCCTTGGTGGACATGCCCTGCAGCCCCTTGCCGCCGCGTTTCTGGGCGCGGAATTCGGCCAGCGGGGTGCGCTTGATATAGCCGGAATTGGTGACCGTCACGACCATGTCTTCGCGTTCGATCAGATCTTCGTCGTCGAGGTCGCCGTAATGTTCAACGATCTCGCTGCGCCGGGGCACGGCGAACAGTTCGCGCACTTCGCGCAGCTCGTCCGAGATGATCGCCATGATACGCTGTCGCGAGCGCAGGATGTCGAGGTAATCCTTGATCTTTGCGGCCAGTTCCTCGAGCTCGTCCGTGACCTCCTTGACGCCCATTGCCGTAAGGCGTTGCAGGCGCAGCTCCAGAATGGCGCGGGCCTGGGTTTCCGACAGGTTGTAGGTGCCGTCCTCGTTCATCTTGTGGCTGGGGTCGTCGATCAGGCGGATATAATCGGCGATGTCGGCGGCCGGCCAGCGGCGCGTCATCAGGCGTTCGCGGGCCTCGGCCGCGTCAGCCGAGGAACGGATGGTCGCCACAACCTCGTCGATATTGGAGACCGCCACTGCCAGGCCGCACAGGACATGGCTGCGCTCGCGCGCCTTGCGCAGCAGATAGGCGGTGCGCCGGGCAACGACCTCTTCGCGGAAGGCGATGAAGTGGGTCAGGAAGTCGCGCAGGCTCAGCTGTTCGGGCCGCCCGCCATTGAGCGCCAGCATGTTGCAGCCGAAACTGGTCTGCATGGGGGTAAAGCGGAACAGCTGGTTCAGCACCACCTCGGGGGTCGCGTCGCGTTTCAGTTCGACGACCACGCGCACGCCGATGCGGTCGGATTCATCCTGCACATGGGCGATGCCCTCGATCCGCTTTTCGCGGGCGGCCTCGGCGATGCGCTCGATCATCGTGGACTTGTTCACCTGATAGGGGATTTCCTCGATGATGATGGCGTGGCGGTCCTTGCGGATTTCCTCGATCCGGGTTTTGGCGCGGATGATGACGCTGCCGCGCCCCTCGGTATAGGCCTTGCGGGCGCCGGCGCGGCCCAGGATGATGCCGCCCGTCGGGAAATCGGGGGCGGGGATGTATTCCATCAGCTGAACGGAATCCAGGTCAGGGTTCTCGATCAGCGCCAGCGTCGCGTCGATGACCTCGCCCAGATTATGCGGCGGGATGTTGGTCGCCATGCCCACGGCAATGCCGCCGGCCCCGTTGACCAGCATGTTGGGGAACCGCGCCGGCAGGACGGTGGGTTCCTTGTCCTTGCCGTCATAGTTGTCGATGAAATCGACGGTGTCCTTGTCGATATCGGCCAGCAGATAGGCGGCGGGCCTGTCCATGCGGACCTCGGTATAGCGCATGGCCGCCGGGTTGTCGCCGTCCATCGAGCCGAAATTGCCCTGCCCGTCGAGCAGAGGCAGGCTCATCGAAAAGGGCTGGGCCATGCGCACGAGCGCGTCATAGATCGCGGCGTCGCCATGGGGGTGGTATTTACCCATCGTGTCGCCCACGGGGCGCGCCGATTTGCGATAGGGCTTGTCATGGGTGTTGTTGGTTTCGTGCATCGCAAACAGGATGCGCCGATGCACGGGTTTCAGCCCGTCGCGCAGGTCGGGGATCGCGCGGCTGACGATCACGCTCATGGCGTAGTCGAGGTAAGAGGTGCGCATCTCTTTCTCGATAGTGATCGTCGGGCCGTCGTATTTCGGGCCTTCCGGGGGGATTTCTCCCGCCTTTTCAGGGTCTTGAGGGGTATCGCTCACCGGGGTTCCTGCCTGTGGTCAAACATGCCAGATATTGTGCCCTTTCTTATAAACTGCCCAATATCCATGCGCAATGGAGCATCTGCTCCCACTGTTGGCAGCCACCGAAGCGTGCTGCTAACAAATTGAAAACATTGATAATTTATCGCATTTGTGACTTGACCGGAAAAACGGTGGGTGGCAGGCTGAAAGAGTGCTGAAAAGGGAGGCATGTCACATGGAGAAATCCGAACTCGATCTGATGATGCGTGGTTACGGTCTGACGACCGCGGAACTGTTCTATCGTCTGCCGGATCACCGCAACATCCTCAACAGTTTCATCTGGCAGGAATACGATCTGGCACCGGATTACCCCAAGCTCACGAAATTCATCGATTTCTGGAAGGCCAGGATCGAGGGGCCGCTGCATTCGGTGCGCTTCGTGCATCGCAAGCTGATCGCGCCCGGTAAGTGGCGCAATGTTGCGGGTGAGTTCCTGGTCCACTGACGCGGGCCCGGTGGGGGCGAGCGGGCCGGGGCAGGGGGCTGGCTGCCCCCTCTTGCCTGCGGCAATTCACCCCCGCCGAGTATTTGAGCAAAGAAGAAGCGAGATTCGCCCGGAACGGGATTCAGAACGGGATTTCGTCGTCCAGGCCGCCGGCCGGGCCCTGATCGAAACCACCCGAGGCCGGGCCGCTGTCGTATCCGCCGCCCTGGTCGCCGCCAAAGCCACCGCCGCTGTCGCCGCGGCCGCCCAGCATGACCATCTTGCCGTCAAAGCCCTGAAGAACGATCTCGGTGGTGTAGCGGTCGTTGCCTGACTGGTCCTGCCATTTGCGTGTCTGCAGCTTGCCCTCGATATAGACGGTCGAGCCCTTGCGCAGATATTGTTCGGCCACGCGAACGAGACCCTCCTGGAAAATGGCAACGCTGTGCCATTCGGTGCGTTCGCGCCTTTCGCCGGTGTTCTTGTCACGCCAGGTTTCGCTGGTGGCGATGCGCAGATTGCACACCTTGCCGCCGTTCTGGAATGTACGGATCTCGGGGTCGCGCCCCAGATTGCCGATGATGATGACCTTGTTGACCGAGCCCGCCATGGGTGCCTCCACCGAATCTGTATCGTTGATCCTGTCCTACAGAGCATCGCGGAAAAATGAAAGAAGGATGAAGCCCGAAATGGTGCCGGGCGCGACGCGGGGCCGTCTTGCCAATCGCGGCAAAACAGGCAAGAACGGTCACGCATGGATTTTTCCAACCGTTACAAGGCCCCCACATGCCCAAGGACAAGAAACCCTATTTCATCGTGGCGCTGATCCTGTTGCAGGGCGTTTCTGCCATATTCTTTCTGTCCGACATCATGACCGACAGCATGCTGCCCAGCGGGGTGATTGCCTTTTCGCGGCATCTGATCGTCGAGACTGCGGCGACGCTGGGCCTGATCCTGGGTATCGTGATCGAGGCGCGCTACATGCTGGATCTGTTTCGCCGCAACCGGAGCATGGAGCAGAAGATGCGCGTCGCAACCGGCGCGCTGAACGAGGTCATCCAGGAATATTTCGTAGAATGGCACCTCACGCCGTCCGAGCGCGACGTGGCGCTGTTTGCGATCAAGGGGCTGACCAATGCCGAGATCGCGGCCTTGCGCAACTCGTCCGAGGGAACGATCAAGGCGCATCTGAATGCCGTGTTCCGCAAGGCCGGCGTCAGCGGGCGTAATCAGCTGGTCAGCCTGCTGATCGAGGATCTGATGAGCGATTCCCTGCTGCCCGAATGATCGCCATCCGGCGAACATGAACCGAAAAAGGCGCGCCCTGTGAAACGGGCATGTCATGTGCATTGCCGTTTCACGGGGCGCGACGGATCGTTGCGGCCTGTCGCAGCAGCGACAGGTTGTCAGTATTCGATGGCCCCGCCGGCGGCCTGCCAGTGGAACAGCCCGCCGATGTTGTACACCTCGGAAAAGCCGAGGCTGGCCAGCGTCTGCGCCGCCATCTGCGAGCGCGCGCCCGAGGCGCAATAGACGGCAACGGGCTTTTCCGGGTTCAGCTCGGGGTGGAACTCGGGGTGACGCGGGTCGGCCTTCTGGGCCAGGATGAACAGCGGGATATGCAGCGCGCCCCTGGCCTTGCCGGTCGAGGCGACTTCGTTGTGGTCGCGCACGTCGATCACGGTCAGCTGGCCCGAAGCGGCCTTTTGCACGGCCTCCTGCGGGGCCATGGAGCGGACGGCGGGTTGGGCGGTGCGGAAGGGGTTGGCAAAACCGAAATTCATGATCGGATCCTTTTCTTGCGTCTGGGCCGGGGCGTGTGCCCGCTTCCCTGTGTTGTTTGTGGTTGGCGCCAAATATATTCGCAGGCGAGAATATTTCCAGATAATAATTAAGAATTTTTGCAACTATTTATCAAGTTACTGAAAATACGCGATAAAATATTCTCGCAAATTCATGATTCATCAGGGGCGGCGGCGATTTTATGCACGGGCGCCCGGCCGCAAGGCCGGGCAGCGCCCGCCCCGGACCGGGCGCTGCCCTCAACGCGCGATGATGAATGCAAAGGAAATGGCCATCTGCACGCCCGTTTGCCAAATGTCCGCTTCCCGCTGGATCAGGCCGATTCCGCTTGTCGAGGGTCACGTTTTGTTCCATGCTGGGCGCTGCCCGCAAAGGGCAGGGTGGTTCAAGGGATTCCTGCGTTCATGTCAGAACAGAAGTTCATCGAAATACTTGGTGCGCGCGAGCATAACCTCAAATCCATCGATGTGCGTCTGCCGCGCGACCAGTTGGTGGTGATCACGGGGCTGTCGGGCTCGGGCAAGTCCAGCCTGGCATTCGACACCATTTATGCCGAGGGGCAGCGCCGCTATGTGGAATCGCTGTCGGCCTATGCGCGCCAGTTTCTGGACATGATGCAGAAACCCGATCTCGACCATATCACGGGCCTCAGCCCGGCGATCTCGATCGAGCAGAAGACGACCAGCAAGAACCCGCGCTCGACGGTGGGCACGGTGACGGAAATCTACGACTATCTGCGCCTGTTGTTCGCCCGCGTGGGCACGCCCTACAGCCCGGCGACGGGCCTGCCGATCGAGGCGCAGCAGGTTTCCGAGATGGTCGATCGCATCATGGCAATGGAGGAAGGCACGCGCGCCTATCTGCTGGCCCCCATCGTGCGCGACCGCAAGGGCGAATACCGCAAGGAGTTTCTGGAGCTGCAAAAGCAGGGTTTCCAGCGGCTCAAGATCGACGGGCAGTTCTATGAAATCGAGGATGCGCCCAAGCTCGACAAGAAATTCCGCCATGACATCGACGTGGTGGTTGACCGCATCATCATCCGCGAGGGGCTGGAAACCCGGCTTGCCGACAGCCTGCGCACGGCGCTCAATCTGGCCGATGGCATCGCCATTCTGGAAACCGCCCCGCGCGAAGGCGAGGGCGAGGCGGAGCGGATCACGTTTTCGGAAAACTTTGCCTGCCCCGTCAGCGGCTTCACCATTCCCGAAATCGAACCAAGGCTGTTTTCCTTCAACGCGCCCTATGGCGCCTGCCCCGATTGCGATGGCCTTGGGGTCGAGCTGTTCTTTGACGAACGCCTGATCGTGCCGGATCCGTCTCTTTCGCTTTATGACGGCGCGCTGGCCCCCTGGCGCAAGGGCAAGTCGCCCTATTTCCGCCAGACGATCGAGGCCATCGCCCGCCATTACGGCTTTGAACGCGACACGCCCTGGCGCGACCTGCCGGATAAGGTGAAACAGGTCATGCTGCACGGATCCGGCGACGAGGAAATCCGCTTTCGCTATGACGAGGGCGGGCGCGTTTACGAGGTCAGCCGCGCCTTCGAGGGGATCATCCCCAACATGGAGCGCCGCTATCGTGAAACCGACAGCAACTGGATCCGCGAGGAGTTCGAGCGTTACCAGAACAACCGCCCCTGCGGCGCCTGCGGCGGCTATCGCCTGAACGAGGCGGCGCGTGCGGTAAAGATCGGCGGGCTGCATGTGGGGCAGGTGGTGGAAATGTCGATCCGCGAGGCCCGCAACTGGTTTGAAAACCTGCCCGCGCAGCTGAGCGCGCAGAAGAACGAGATCGCGCGCGCCATCCTCAAGGAAATCCGCGAGCGCCTGGGCTTTCTGGTCAATGTCGGCCTCGATTACCTGACGCTGTCGCGCAATGCGGGCACGCTGTCGGGGGGCGAAAGCCAGCGCATCCGTCTGGCCAGCCAGATCGGCAGCGGGCTGACGGGGGTGCTGTATGTGCTGGACGAGCCCTCGATCGGGTTGCACCAGCGCGACAATGGCCGCCTGCTGGACACGCTCAGCAACCTGCGCGACCAGGGCAATACGGTGATCGTCGTCGAGCATGACGAAGAGGCGATCCGCGCCGCCGACCATGTGCTGGACATGGGGCCGGGGGCGGGGGCGCATGGGGGCCATATCGTTGCCCAGGGCACGCCCGAGGAAATCGCCGAGGATCCGGCATCACTGACCGGCCAGTATCTGACCGGCAAGCGCGAGGTGCCCATCCCCGGCGAACGCCGCGCGGGCAATGGCAAGTTTCTGGTGGTCGAGGGCGCAACCGGCAACAACCTGCAAAACGTGACCGCGCGCTTTCCGCTGGGCACCTTCACCTGTGTCACCGGGGTGTCGGGCAGCGGCAAATCGACCCTGACCATCGAAACCCTGTTCAAGACCGCCAGCATGCGCCTGAACGGCGCGCGCCAGACACCGGCCCCCTGCGAGGCCGTGCGCGGGCTGGAATATCTGGACAAGGTGATCGACATTGACCAGCGTCCCATCGGCCGCACGCCGCGTTCCAACCCCGCCACCTATACCGGCGCCTTCACCCCCATCCGTGACTGGTTTGCCGGCCTGCCCGAGGCGCAGGCGCGGGGCTATCGCTCGGGCCGCTTCAGCTTCAACGTCAAGGGCGGGCGCTGCGAGGCCTGCAAGGGGGACGGCGTCATCAAGATCGAGATGCACTTTCTGCCCGATGTCTATGTCACCTGCGAAAGCTGCAAGGGAAAGCGCTATAACCGCGAAACCCTTGAAATCCGCTTCAAGGGCAAGAGCATATCGGACGTTCTGGACATGACGGTTGAAGACGCCGAACAGTTTTTCAAGGCCGTGCCAAGCATCCGCGAAAAGATGACTGCGCTGCGCCGTGTGGGCCTGGGCTATATCAAGGTGGGCCAGCAGGCGACCACCCTTTCAGGCGGCGAGGCACAGCGTATCAAGCTGTCGAAAGAGCTGAGCAAGCGTTCGACCGGGCGCACGCTGTACATTCTGGACGAACCCACCACGGGGCTGCATTTCGAGGATGTGCGCAAGCTGCTCGAAGTGCTGCACGAGCTGGTCGATCAGGGCAATACCGTGATCGTGATCGAACATAATCTGGACGTCATCAAGACCGCCGACCATGTCATAGATATCGGCCCCGAGGGCGGTGACGGCGGCGGGAGGATCATCGCCACCGGCACCCCCGAAGAGGTGGCGATGGCGGAAAACAGCCATACCGGGCGATACCTGCGCGAGATCCTCTCGCGCAGGCGCGCGGCGGCGGAATAGGGGCGCGGCATGGTCAGGCCTGTCATCGGGGTTGCACTGGGCTCGGGCGGGGCGCGCGGCTGGTGCCATGTCGGCGTGCTGCGCGGGCTCGACGAACTGGGCATTCGCCCCGATGTGATCACGGGCGCGTCGATGGGGGCGATCGTCGGGGCGGCCTATGCGGCCAATCGGCTGGATGCGCTCGAGGACTGGGCGCGGGCCATGACCAAGCGGAAATTCCTGTCGCTGCTGGACGTGCATCTGGCCGGGGGCGGTCTTGTCGGGGGCAAGGGTATTCTCAAGATGGCCCGCGAATTGGATCTGCCCGAGAGGATCGAGGATCTGCGCATGCCCTTTCGCGCCGTGGCCAGCGACATGCAGACCGGGCGCGAAATCTGGCTGAGCCGGGGCGATCTGGCCCAGGCTCTGAGGGCGTCATCGGCCATTCCCGGCCTTCTCAGCCCGGCGCGGATCAACGACCGCTGGCTGCTGGATGGCGGGCTGACCAACCCGGTGCCGGTTTCGGTCGCCCGCGCCATGGGGGGCGAGGTCATCATCGCGGTCAATGCCGGCACGCCTCTGGGCGGCAGCATCTGGTCGCCCGAGATCATTGACGAAAGCCAGGGCCTGCTGGCCCATCTCGCGGCCCGTTTCCCGCGCACCCTGGGGGCCAAGCTGTTCGCACCCGCCGAGGGGCCGCGCGACCCCGGCTATCTGACCGTGATCAGCAATGCCATCGAGATGATGGTGGTACAGATCCTGCGCGCACGCCTTGCCGGCGATCCGCCGCATGTGCTGCTGAACGGTGATCCCGACATCATCAGGACGCTCGAACTGTACAACGCCGAACCCGCAATCGAAGAAGGCCGCCGCATGGTCATGCGCCAGAAGGAAATCCTGCTGGATGCGGTTGCGGGGTAACGGCCTTTGGCGCGGCAAGGCTGCTGTCGCGCCGTCAGCGGGCCGTTACTGTGCCGTCAATGGGCCATCAATGGGCCGTTACTGGTCGGTCTTGCAGGTTCTGATCCCAAAGATGGAATAGATCGGGCAGGACGAGACGATCGCCGTGAACAACAGGATCAGCCCGACGATCAGCGAGAGCCACTTGTACGCCATGTCGGGATAGATGAAGTACAGCGCGATCAGGACGATCCCGACAATCGCGCGGATCACGCGGTCAATCGTTCCCAGGTTCTTTTTCAGCATGATATTACCCTCACCTTGAATGTTTCCCGTCGAACGGGCCCGTTTGCCGGGTTTTTCGTGACCACAATATAGTGTGGAATGGCCGAAAAGTCACGCAATTTCGGGTGGTATGGCCGGTGCCGACCCGCCGGCGGGGGCGCGGGAAAACAATCTTGAATTGACCTGCAGGACGGCATTTGCGAAACAGGGCACGGGTTCGGGCAGCCTCTGGGAGACCCTCATGAAGGTGATCATTTGTGGTGCGGGTCAGGTCGGCTGGCAGATCGCGCGCCATCTTTCCGCGGAAAACAACGACGTGACGGTGGTGGACAACAATCCCGACCTGATCAGACGGGCAACCGAATCGCTGGATGTGGCGGGGATCACGGGCTTTGCGTCCTATCCCGACGTGCTCGAGCGCGCGGGTGCGAATGACGCCGACATGATCATCGCCGCCACCTTTTCGGACGAGGTCAACATGGTCACCTGTCAGGTGGCGCATTCGGTGTTTTCGGTCCAGCGCAAGATCGCGCGCCTGCGTGCGCAGAGCTATCTCGACGCGATCTATTCCGATCTCTACCGGCGCGACCACCTGCCCATCGACGTGGTCATCAGCCCCGAGCGCGAGGTCGCCGAGGCCGCGCTGCAACGCCTTCAGGCGCCGGCCACGTTCGACACCGAGCAGTTTCTCGACGGCAAGGTTCAGCTGATCGGCGTCGTGCTGGACGAAAGCTGTGCCGTGCTGAACACGCCGCTCAGGCAGCTGTCCGAGCTGTTCTCGACCTTGCGCGCGATCGTCGTGGGCGTGCGTCGCGAGGGCAGCCTCTTCGTTCCCGAACCGGGCGATCAGCTGTTTGCCGGCGACCAGATCTATATCTTTACCCATACCGAGGATCTGGGGCGCACGCTGGAAATCTTTGGCAAGTCGGCGCGCAAGCGCGAGCGCGTCATCATCATCGGCGGCGGCAATGTGGGGCTGTCGGTGGCGCGCAAGCTCGAGCGCCGCACCGACCGTATCCGCGCACGCATCATCGAGCGCGATCGCCAGGTCGCCGAGCGCGCCGCCGATGCGCTGGAACGGACCATCGTGCTGCATGGCGACGGGCTGGACCGCGACCTGCTGGACGAGGCCAATATCGAGGACGCCGATGCCGTGCTGGCCGTCACCGACGACGACAAGACCAATCTGCTGGTCTCGACCAGGGCCAAGGCGGCGGGCTGTCCAATGGCGATCGCGCTGGTGAACGATCCGACGCTGAATTCGCTGATGGCGCCGCTGAATATCGACGCCTTCATCAACCCGCGCGCGACCACGGTTTCCTCGATCCTGCGCCATGTGCGTCACGGGCGGGTGCGCATGGTCTATTCCATCGGCGACGCCGAGGCCGAGGTGATCGAGGCCAAGGTAATGGCGCCTTCGAGCATCGCCGACCGCAAGCTGCGCGATATTCCCTTTCCCGAAGGCGTGCTGCTGGGCATGGTCGCCAAGGGTGGCGAGGTGATCCGCCCACGCGCCGATACCGTCATCGAGGAGGGCGACGTCATCGTTATGTTCTGCCTCGCCAAGGATGTTCCCGAGGTCGAGCGCCTGATACAGCCCGGCATCGGCTATTTCTAGGAACATGCGCGCGATCCTGAAACTGCCTTTCCTGGTCGTCCTCATGGGGATGACCGCGCCTGCCATGCTGGCACCGATGGCGCTTGCGGTGCGGCTGGGCGATTTCCTGACCGCGCGCGTGTTCCTGCAAAGCGGCATATTGATCCTGCTGTTCGTGATGCTGATTGGCGTGGCAACCCAGAACCGGCCGCCGCGGCGCCACGGGCGCGGGCATCTTGTCGATCTGCTGGGGGCCTATTTCGTGCTGCCGGCCCTGCTGGCGTTGCCGCTCGTATTCCTCGTTCCGACCGCCGGTTTTTCGGAACTGTATTTCGAGATGCTGTCCAGCCTGACAACGACCGGGGCCAGCCTGTTCGAGGGCACCAACCGCCTGAGCGAGCCGATCCAGCTGTGGCGCGGAGAAATCGGGTGGCTGGGGGGGCTGCTGATTCTGGTCAGCGCATTTGCCATCCTCGCGCCCCTCAACCTGGGCGGATTCGAGATACAGTCGGCCCACGGGCCCACGGTCGGCCCACCCGCGGGCATGCGCGGCACGTTGCGCGGCAGCAAGGGCGGCATCTCGGCCCGCCTCATGCGCGCGCTCGGCTCGCTGGGCCCGGTCTATCTGGCGCTGACCGCTGCGTTGGCGACAGGTCTGCTGCTGGAGGGTGCGCGCCCCTTCGACGCCGTCATGCAGGCAATGGCGACGCTTTCGACCAGCGGGATCACCGCACCGGGCGGCGCGCCGGCGGGACGCGCCGCGGAAATGCTGATCTTCGTTTTCCTCATATTCGCGGTATCGCGCAACAGCTTTACCCGCGATCATGCGGGGCCGCGCATGCGCCTGCTGGCCGAAGATCACGAATTCCGCCTGGCGGCGGGGTTCGTCCTGGGGTTTTCGGTGCTGATGTTCCTGCGCCACTGGCTGGGGGCGATCGAGGTCGATTCCGGGCGCAACAGCCTGGCCGCGCTCAAGGCGCTGTGGGGTGCCGTATTCACCACGCTGTCATTCCTGACCACGACGGGTTTCGAAAGCGCCGACTGGCATGCCGCGCAACAATGGTCGGGCCTGCCGTCGCCGGGGGTGATCCTGCTGTTCCTGTCGGCGGTTGGCGGCGGGGTCGCGACCACTGCCGGCGGGATCAAGCTGCTCAGGGCCTATGCGATCTACAAGCACGGCGCACGCGAGTTTCGCAAGCTGGCCTATCCTTCATCGGTCGGCGGGGCCGGACGCGCGGCGCGCCACATAAGGCGCGAAGGGGCCTTTTCGGCCTGGATGTTCCTGATGCTGTTCGTCGGCGCGGTCACGCTGGTCATGCTGGCGCTGGCGGCAACCGGGGTGGGCTTTTCCGATTCCATGGCGCTGGCGGTATCGGCGCTGTCCACCAACGGCCCCTTGCTGGCAGCGGTGCGCGCGGACGCGATCACCTGGGCCGATCTCGACGGGACGGCACGGGCGATTCTGGGGCTCGCCATGATTCTGGGGCGAATGGAGACTTTTGTGATCATAGCCCTGATCAGCCCCGAATACTGGCGCAGGTGACGCGAACGTGTTCAGGGTGACGCGTCGTCGCCAAAAGGAATTTTTCGATTAATCTGGAAATTTTCCCGGTTTACCCCCATATTGCAAGGCGCAACGACAACAACAGCCGCCCGACAATCGCGGCGTGAACAAAACTGAAGGCTGAAAAAGATGGCTGCCGATAAACAGAATTTGCAGGACGCATTTTTGAACAATATTCGGAAATCCAAGATTTCCGTAACGATTTTCCTTATCAACGGGGTCAAGCTCCAGGGTGTGATCACATGGTTCGATTCCTTTTGCGTGCTCCTGCGCAGGGACGGCCAGTCGCAGCTGGTCTACAAGAGCGCGATCTCGACCATCATGCCCTCGCAGCCTGTGAACCTGTACGAGGGCGACGGCGAATCGTGACCTCGCTGCTCGGTGCCGGCATGAATGGGCTGATGCGTTTCCAGGGTGGTTCGTGTCGCGCCCCTGTCGCGCCCGTGTCATGAACGCCTGATGCGCTGTCTGGTCCTGCATCCCCATATCGCGGGCCATCACGGCCGCCGCAGCCCCGAAAACGCGCTGGACGAGGCCGCTTCACTGGCGCGTGCGCTGGATCTGGACGTGGTCGCCGCACAGGTCGTGCGCCTGCCCCGCGCCCATCCGGGGCTGCTGTTCGGCAAGGGAAAGCTCGACGAGATCGGCAACCTCGTCGCGCAATCCGATATCGGGCTGGTCATCATCGACGGGCCCGTGACCCCGATCCAGCAACGCAACCTGGAAAGGCGCTGGAAGGTCAAGGTTCTCGACCGGACCGGGCTGATCCTTGAAATATTTGCCGCGCGTGCCCGCAGTCGCGAGGGTGTGTTGCAGGTCGATCTGGCGGCCCTGTCCTACCAGAAATCGCGCCTGGTGCGCAGCTGGACTCACCTGGAACGCCAGCGCGGCGGCCTGTCCTTCGTCGGCGGTGCCGGCGAAACCCAGATCGAGGCCGACCGCCGCGCCATCGACGAGGCCATCATCCGCATCAAGCGCCAGCTGACCAAGGTGGTCAGAACCCGCGGACTGCATCGCGCAGCGCGCAAGAAGGTGCCCTGGCCCATCGTCGCGCTGGTCGGCTATACCAATGCCGGCAAGTCCACGCTGTTCAACCGCCTGACAGGGGCCGAGGTGGTCGCCCGCGACCAGCTGTTTGCAACCCTCGACCCGACCATGCGCGGCATCACCCTGCCGGGCGGGCGGCAGGTGATCCTGTCCGATACGGTGGGGTTCATCTCGGACCTGCCGCCCCAGCTGGTTGCCGCCTTTCGCGCAACCCTCGAAGAGGTGCTCGACGCCGATCTGGTGCTGCATGTGCGCGACATCACCCACCCGGAAAGCAACGCCCAGGCGCAGGATGTGCGTGACATACTCGAAGATCTGGGCCTCGATCCCCGAAAGCGCGAGAACATGATCGAGGTCTGGAACAAGATCGACCGCGCCACGCCGGAAGAAAGGGCCGCCCTCAAGGCAGCGGCGGCGCGCGATCCGAATGTGATCACGATTTCGGCCCGCAGCGGCGAGGGAATCGATACCCTGCTGCAGATGATCGACCGCGCCCTGGCAGAACCCACACGCACCGAGAGGCTGCATCTGGGCTTTGACCAGGGGCGCAAGCGGGCCTGGCTGTTCGCACATGCCCAGGTCGATTCCGAAAGGCAGCGGGACGACGGCTTTGACCTGACCGTGACCTGGACGGCCGATCAGGCACGCCGCTTTCACGAATTGTGAGGCCGCACGCCCCGCATCTCATCCATACCGCTTCTTCTTTGCCCAAATACGTCCGGGGGAGTCGCGTCAGCGACGGGGGCAGCGCCCCCTTGCCCCTCAACCCGCGCCAAGGCCCGCCTTCATCAGGGTCTTTCGCAGCGGAGCCACGTCATGCAGCGTTTTCAGCCCCGCGCGCCGCAGATCGCGCAACATCGGGTTTTCCGCCATCGACGCGCGATTCAGCAAATCGATACCGGTAACGCGTGCCCTGATTTCGGGCCAGCGCATGCGCCCGTAACGGCGCAGCATGGCGGGTGACCCCAGATCGTCCGGCCGGGCGCTGGCCAGATCCACAAGTACGCGCAGGTCGGCGAGGCTCATGTTCAGCCCCTGCGCCCCTATGGGTGGAACCACATGGGCAGCCTCGGCCATCAGCGCGATACGCTGCGCAACGAGACGCGTCGCGACCTGGCTGATGATCGGCCACAGCGCGCGCCTGCCCGTCAGTTTCAGCGGCCCCAGCAGCAGGGTCGATCGCTCGTCCAGCAATTTCTCGAACTGCGCAACAGGCATCGATGCCAGTTCCTGCGCCCTTGGGCCGCGCTCCATCCAGACCACGGCCGAGCGGTGCCTGCCGTCGTCGAGATCGGGCAGCGGCACCAGGGTAAACGGCCCGCCCGAGCGATGTATCTCGGTCGAGACATTGTCGTGGGCCAGCGGGTGGGTGACCGAAAAGACCAATGCCTTCTGCCCGTATCGCCAGGTCCTGACGCCGATCCCCGCCTGTGCGCGAACGGGGGAATTGCGCCCGTCCGCAGCCAGCAACAGACGACAGGAAACCATTTTACCGTCGCTCAGCCTGATGCGGGCCTCGCTTTCGCGGGTGGTGACATGGCCGGTGGCAACACCGGGCAGAAAGGTGACATTGGCAAGCTCGTCGATCCGGGCCAGCATTTCGCGTCGCAGCAGCCAGTTCGGCAGGTTCCAGCCAAAGGGGGCATCGGAAATGTCGGCGGCGTCGAAATCATGGGTGTCCCGGGCAACCGCCACGGCGCCGCCCGCATCGATGATGCGCATGATTCGCAGTGGCGCGGCATGGGGGGCCAGCCTTTCCCACAATCCCGCCTGCTCAAGCAATCGTCGGGCGGGCTGCAGGAATGCGGTCGTGCGGATATCTGCGCGGGCGTCGGATTCCTCGGTCACCGGCGGGGCGGGGTCAACGCAGATCACGTCGAACCCGGCCGCGCCCAGGGTGCAGGCGGCCGTCAGCCCGGCAATGCCGCCGCCCGAGATCATGATATCGGTTTCAACAGGTTTCATGGCGCCTGCATAGACGCATTGTGCCGAAAACTCAAAGGGCCAGTGGCAAGGGCGGCTGGCCTGTCTTGCCCGCTCAGCCGGTGATCCCGGCCAGAAAGGCGGTCAGATCGTCGGTCCGGTGGTGGATATGAGGGGCATCGTCCGGGGCATGGGTACCGACAAGAACGGTCTTCATGCCCACCGCATGGGGGTGTTCCAGGTTTCTGGGATCGTCCTCGAACATGGCGGCGCGTCTGGCGTCGATCCCGGCGCGTGCAAGGATGCGGTCATAGGCCTCGGGCGCCGGCTTGGGGTGAAAATCGGCCTGCTCGATTCCGTAGAGGGCATCGAACACGCCTGCAAGGCCGCGCGCCGCGACGACACGCTCGGCATGGCTTTGCGGGCCGTTGGTGTGAACGATGCGCCGGCCCGGCAGGGCGGCAATCCGGTCGCGCAGCTCCGGGTCGGGGCCGAGGTCATCCAGCGCGATGTCGTGGACATCATGCAGATACGGGCCGGGGTCGATGCCGTGTTCGTGCATCAGCCCCGCCAGGGTCGTGCCGTAGCGGTGCCAGTATTCCTCGCGCAGATGGCTGGCGCGGGCCTCGCTGATGCCCAGCGCCTCCATCACATAGCGCGTCATGCGCGGCTTGATGCGGTCGAACAGCCCCGCCGAGGGCGGGTAAAGCGTGTTGTCGAGGTCAAAGACCCAGACCCGCACATGGGAAAAGGCATCCTTCAGCATGAATGCAGGCTAGGACGGCGCGTGATCCTGCGCAACAGTTCGATTGGCAACTTGATCGCAGGGGGCGCGTGATTGTAGGCTGTCCACAACGGTATACGGAGAATGGAATGGCCACAGCAAAAGAGCCCCAGAAAGACGCCTATGACATGATCCTGGATGCGATCGACACCGGGATCTACGGCCCCGGCGACCGGCTGGTCGAAAGCGAACTGGCCGAGCGTTTCGGCATGTCGCGCACGCCCATCCGCGAGGCGCTGCAACGGCTGGAAACCCAGGCGATCCTGACGCGCACCGGACGCAGCCTGATCGTCGCATCGCTCGATCACAACCAGCTGGCCGAACTTTATGTCGTGCGTTCCGAGCTCGAGGGCCTGGCCGCGCGGCTGGCCGCCCAGCATGCCACCCCTGAAGAGGTGCGCGTGCTGCAGGGCATGGTCGAACACGACCGCCAGCTGGTCGATGACCCCGGGCAACTGGCGCGCGCCAACCGGCGGTTTCACAAGCAGATCCACCTGGCCAGCCACAACCGCTATCTGATCGACCAGCTCGACCTGGTGCACCGATCGATGGCGCTGCTGGCCACGACCTCGCTGGCCGCCGACGGGCGCGGGGTCAAGGCGCTCGAAGAGCATGCCGAAATTGTCGATGCGATCGACGCGGGCGATGGCGAACGGGCGGCCCGCGCGCTGCGTCAGCATCTGTCCTATGCTTTCGAGACCCGGCTCAAACTCGACGCGGGCGAGGTCGCGTCGATCGGCTAGGGCCTGTCGTGGCTGTCCTCGCCGTGGCTGGTCTTGTCCCAGTAGAACGGCGCGACAAGCAGCTCGTACAGCGCCTTGTAGACCGCCAGCGTCGCCAGCGGCCAGTAGAACATCATGGTCGCGACCCAGGGCAGCAGATGCCGATGGGCAGGGCCGGAAACCGCAAACAGCCCGCCTGCAAGCAACACGATTTCCGAGGTCACAAAGCCGGTCGCCAGAACGGACCAGGCTGTCCAGGGCAGGAAATGGACATAAAACGGGACCACGCCCAGGCTGATCAGCCACAGCGACCAGATCATCGGGGCCAGGGCAAAGCTGGACAGCGTGCCCAGCAACAGGACGTGAAAGGCAAGAAAGCGTCGCGCACCCAGATCGCGCCACAGGCGGCGGGGCGCGCGCATATGGGTGATCCAGGTCATCGCATAGCCCTTGAGCCAGCGTGATCGCTGCCGCACCCAGCGCAGCGGGCGGCAATTGGCCTCTTCCAGGGTAGTGGTGTCGAGAAACGCGCAGCGATAGCCGATCCGCGCCAGGCGAAAGCCGAGGTCGGCGTCCTCGGTGACATTATGGGCATCCCACGCGCCCAGCCTTTCCAGCGCGTCGCGGCGAAAGAACACGGTCGTCCCCCCCAGAGGCACGGGCAGGCCCAGCCGTTCGATTCCGTGCAGGACGACGCGGAACCACAGCGCATATTCGATGGTGAAACAGCGCGCCAGCCAGTTCTGGCGCGCATTGTAGAAATCCAGATAACCCTGGATGCAGGCCACATCCGGGGGGCTTTCGTGGAAATGCCGCACGATGCGCATGATCTGGTCGGCCTCGGGGGCGTCCTCGGCGTCGTAGATGCCGATGATGTCTCCGCGGCAGAAATGCAGCGCATAGTTCATTGCCCGCGGCTTGGTCTGGAGCGGCGAGGGGGGGACGCGCACGACCCGTATCCAGCGCGGCAGGCTGATATGCGCAAGCGCGGCACGGGTCTGTGTGTCGGTTTCCTCGAGAACCAGCACCACATCGAGCAACGCCCGCGGATAGGTCGTGGCGTCCAGTCTGCGTATCAGCCGGGGCAGGATGGCGTCCTCGTGGTGGAGCGGTACGAGAACCGACACCACCGGCAGGCGGAGATCGTCCCCCGTGGCCTGCTGGTATTGCGCGGCCGGGCGCAGGCGGGTGGCAAGCTGCATGACCAGCGCGCAAAGGCGTATCAGGGTCGTCAGGGTCAGATTCATCAGAATCCACAGGAAAATCATCCACATAAGGGCATGCGGGAACAGTATTGCCAGCGCCGCGGCCGCGCCGAGAATGGCCAGCAGAGCCGGCCGGCCGATGGGTCGCGCCCAGCTGCGACAGCTGAAATCGGGCGGGCACAGCATGTTTGCGCGCGCCGAGAGCTGCTCTTGCGCGGCGCTGCGGATCGCGGCCTCGATCCGTGCGTCCGGCGCCAGCACCAGCCGCACCGGGCCCAGCCGCGCGGCAAGACGGGCGCGGATCTGCGCCATGCCGGCGGGGTTGGATGTCGCGACCAGGGTCAGGGCGCCTTCGCGCCTCAGCGGGACCAGCCGGTGGCGCAGGCAGAAATCGGCCCCGATGCGCTTGACCAACGCGGGGTCCGGTGCCGGCAGGTCGCCTTTCATTGGGCGCATGGCGAATTGTTCGGCAAGCGCGTCGATCAGCGCATCTTCGCCAAGCGCGCCCTCGCTGAGCAGGATTTCACCCAGAGGCAGCGCATGGCGCCGCTGCCGGGCAAGCGCGCCTTTCAACGCCTCGCCCGGCAGGTGATGCCTTTCCTGCAATATTTCCCCCAGCCTTCTGCTGCTTTTCGGGGGGAGCAGGACAGCCTTTCCGTTCTGGAAATTGCCGGATCTCGTGTTCATCCGCGGGTCCCGCGCAGTTGACGCCGCCGGCAGGATCACGGAAAAAGGTTAACCAGCGGTAAAGGGCCGGGGGGCCTCAGCCCGCCTCGCCCATGGCGGCGACGAAACGCTCGAACAGGTAATAGCTGTCCTGCGGGCCGGGGCTGGCCTCGGGGTGTTGCTGCACGCTGAAAACCGGCTTGCCGGTCAGCCGGATTCCGCAGTTGGATCCGTCGAACAGCGAGACATGCGTTTGCTCGACCCCCTCGGGCAACGATGCGGCATCGACCGCAAAGCCGTGGTTCATGCTGGTGATTTCCACCTTGCCCGTCTGCAGGTCCTTGACCGGGTGGTTGGCGCCGTGATGGCCGTGGTTCATCTTGATCGTGCGCGCCCCCAGCGCCAGTGCCAGCATCTGATGGCCCAGGCAGATGCCGAATACCGGGATGTCACGGGCGAGGATCTCGCGGATCATCGGCACGGCATATTCCCCGGTTGCCGCCGGGTCGCCGGGGCCGTTCGACAGGAATACGCCCTCGGGGTCGTGCGAGAGAATATCCTCGGCGGTGGCCGTGGCGGGCACCACCGTCACGTCGCATCCGGCGCTGGCCAGGCAGCGCAGGATGTTGCGCTTGGCGCCGTAATCGACGGCCACGACCCGCCGCCCGCGGCCCTGCCGGCGACCATAGCCCTCGGGCCAGGCCCAGCGCGTTTCGTCCCAGCGATAGGGGGCGTCACAGGTCACTTCGCGCGCCAGATCCAGCCCTTCGAGCCCGGGAAAGGCACGGGCCCGGGCAATCAGCTCTTCGAGGTCGAAATTTCCGGCCGGGTCATGGGCGATGGCGATGTGAGGTGCGCCCTGCTGGCGGATCGCGCGGGTCAGGCGACGGGTATCGATACCCCCGATGCCGATGCGGCCGTGGCGCGTCAGCCATTCGACCAGCCCCTGGGTTGCGCGCCAGTTCGAGGGCACGGTCGGATCCCATTTGACCACCATCCCGTGGGCCACAGGCGCCGGGGCCTCGTCATCTTCGGGCGTGATGCCGGTATTGCCGATATGGGGAAAGGTAAAGGTGATGACCTGCCCGGCATAGGATGGATCGGTCATGATTTCCTGATAGCCGGTCATCGCGGTGTTGAAACACAGCTCGGCCTGGGCGGTGCCGGTTGCACCGAATCCCCGCCCGTAAAAGACGGTTCCATCGGCCAGAACAAGACAACCCGTTGGTTTGGCGGGGTTTTCAGCAGTGTGCGTCATGGGCTCGGGGGGCGCTCCTAGAGGTTCGCGCGGACATTACGGCGCACCCTGCCACGGGTCAAGGGCAGAGGCCGGGCGTTCCAGGGCAATCGCATCTCAGCCATGTCCCGCAGTTTTCCACCCTTTACGCCCGGCCGACAGGCCGGGCAGCGCGCGACCCGCCCCTCTGGCAACTGTATTCTTTCGGCCTGTCAGGTTGGTGCCTTCCAAGGGGTCTGGTCGCGCAGCAGGGCGTTGGCGATGATCAGGATTTTCCGGGCGATGGCGACCGCGATGACCTTGCCGGGCTTGCCAC
>JASBSZ010000002.1 GCA_030148665.1 Alphaproteobacteria bacterium | reverse complement strand
TCGGGCACATGCAACTGTTCAGGCTGGTCAGACCAACCGGCGACGGCCCAGTCCAAGGGACGGGGTGAAAACCCCGGGCGGGCGCTCGGGCTCGTCGCCGGGAGCATCATGCCACAGATTCAATAGACAAGGCGGGCGCTTGCACGCCCTCCTCGGGTCGGGCGCTGCCCTCGATGCCTTTATCCGGGCGGTGAAACCCGGCAATTCGGTCGGCATGATCGCCAAATGCGATCACCCTGGGCCCTGGCCGTTGGGGGCTTGGTCGGTGCCTTGCGGCGTGCTAGCCTTGCGGCCCACGAGGCATGGGCTGGCAGGGGCGTGACGGCATGGACAGCATTTCCCAGGGGGTGATCGAGGCCTTTCGTCTGGTCGTGACACTGGACCCGGACCTGTACGAGATCATGGGGTTGTCGCTGCGGGTGACGCTGACGGCGGTGGTGCTGGCGGCGGCGATCGGTCTGCCGCTGGGGGCATGGCTTGCGGTCAACCGCTTCCGCTATCGGCGTCTGACGATTGCGCTGCTCAACGCCTTCATGGGGTTGCCGCCGGTTGTGGTGGGGCTGTTCATCTACATGCTGCTGTCACGCTCGGGGCCTCTGGGGGTGCTGGGGCTGCTGTTTACCCCGACGGCGATGATCACCGCGCAGGCCATCCTGATCACGCCGCTGATTGCCTCGATCGCCCATCAGGCCATCCGCGACCTTTGGGCCGAGTATCACGACCTGCTGATTTCGTTGAACACCACGCGGGCGCAACGGATCAAGGCCCTGCTGTGGGACGGCCGGCGCGCCCTGCTGACGGCCACGCTGGCCGGTTTCGGCCGCGCCATAGGCGAGGTCGGGGCGATCATGATCGTGGGCGGCAATATCGAATATTCGACCCGTGTGATGACCACCGCAATCGCGCTGGAAACCAGCAAGGGCAATCTGGCCTTTGCGATGGGTCTGGGCATCGTGCTGATCGGGCTGGCGGTGCTGGTCAATCTGGGCATCCACTGGCTGGGCCGGACCGAGCGTGCCAGTAACTGGTGATTCGCCCCCGCTCCGGGGCCGGGCCTGGGGCGTTGGCGCGGCCGGGACATTCTGGACAGGTGATGGCGGGGCGAAGGCGCGGTCACGGACAGAATGTCCAGCGCCGGCGCGCGCGATGAGAATTTATTGCGACGCTTTGCGAATTTTCTTGGCAGGCCAATGAATTTGTGGCCATTTTTCTGACATGGCCGGTTGATGCAACGGCCATGCCGGAACAACAGGAACACAAGTGATTGTCCACTATTCTGGAAGCTCTGACCGCCGATGAAGTTGCGCCCGCCGCCGAGGCCGGGGGCCGTTCGATTCTGCCGCTCAGGCTGGAGGGGGCGGTTGTACGCATTCGCGGCAAGACGCTGATCGGGCCTGTCGACCTGACCATCGGGCCGCGGGGGCTGACCATTGTCATGGGGCCGAACGGGTCGGGTAAGACGACCCTGCTGCGCCTCATGCACGGGCTGCAGCGGGTGGCGAAAGGCCGTCTGCGCTGGAATCTGCCCGACAGCGCCGTGCGCGCCCGGCAGGCCTATGTGTTCCAGACGCCGATCATGATGCGCCGCTCGGTTGTCGATAGCATTGCCTATCCGTTGATCCTGCATGGTGTCGCCAGGGCTGAGGCGCGCGCAAAGGCTGCCGACTGGGCGCGGCGGATCGGTCTGGGCCATGCGCTGAACCAGCCTGCGCCGGTGCTGTCGGGCGGCGAAAAGCAGAAGCTCGCCCTTGCCCGCGCCCTGATCCGGCGCCCCGAGATCCTGTTTCTGGACGAGCCCTGCGCCAATCTCGATGGCAGCGCCATGCGCGACATCGAAACTATCCTTATGCAGGCCAGACAGGCCGGCACCCGCATCGTCATGGCGACCCATGACATGGGGCAGGCGCGGCGCCTCGCATCCGATGTGCTGTTCATGTATGGCGGCAAGGTGCATGAAGCCGCGCCCGCCGCCGCGTTTTTCACCAAACCGCAAACATCGAAGGCCCAGGCCTTCATCAAGGGAGACATCGTGGAATGAGACTAATTTTCAGACTGTTGGCAGTTTCAATGGCGGCCGCATTGTTGGCGGCAGCGGCGTCCGCCGAGACCATGAAGATGGCGGTCACGACGTCATTCGAAAACTCGGGGCTTGGCAAGGTGCTGTTGCCCGAGGTGAAAAAGGATCTGGGGCTGGATGTCCAGCTGCTGGTGGTCGGCACCGGCGCGGCGCTGCGGCTGGGCGCCAATGGCGATGTCGATGCGGTTCTGGTGCATGCGAAACGCGCCGAACTGAAATTCATGAAACAGGGGCACGGGCTGCACCGCCGGCTGATCATGTACAACGATTTCATCCTGATCGGCCCCAGGGAAGACCCGGTCGGCATCAGGAAGGCGAAAACCGCCGCCGAGGCGCTGAAGATGATCGCTGCCGCCAAGGCGCCTTTTGTCAGCCGTGGAGACGACAGCGGTACCAACAAGAAGGAGCTGGCCCTGTGGAAAGAGGCAGGTTTTGACAAGGCCGATCTCAGGGGTTCGTGGTATCGGGCGGCCGGCGCCGGCATGGGGGCGACTCTGAATGTCGCCAGCGGGATGAACGCCTATACCATGTCGGATCGCGCGACCTGGCTGAAATTCGGCAACAAGGGCGATCTGGCGCTGCTGTTTGCGGGAGATGCCGAGCTGTTCAACCAGTACACCTATATTCCGGTCAATCCCGACAAGCATCCGGGCGTCAAGGTCGATCTGGCGCTGAAATTCGAGGACTGGCTGACCAGCCCCAAGGCCGCCGCGCTGATCGACGGCTATCGGATCAAGGGTGAAAAGCTGTTTACCTTTGATGCCAAGGATCGGCCCGAATAGGGCCGCCTGCGGGCAGGGGGCTGGCTGCCCCCTCTTGCCTGCGGCAATTCACCCCCGCGCGTATTTGAACAAAGAAGAAGGCGCGCTCAGCGCCCCAGAAAGGCGCGCAGGATTGCCAGCAGGACAGAGATGGCGAGCGAGACCACAATCGCGCTGGTCACGGGAATGTAGAGGCGGAAATTGTCACGCTCGATCACGATGTCGCCGGGCAGGCGGCCCAGCCCGAGCCGGGTGACGAGCGGCCACAGGACGCCGGCAAGGATGAACAATATTCCGATGGCGATCAGGATGCGGGACATGGCTTGAAAATGGGGTCGAGTGCGTTGCGGGTCAACGGGTCCTGATGTCGTCTGTTTCTACCTGCGCCTTCCTTTTGTCGGTTTCCTCCCGGCCCTGCCGCCGGTCGAGCGCCCGCGGCGCAGGCCTGCGTCTTCGACCGCGGCATCCACTGCCGCCTGGCGGGCCAGAGGGTCGTCGGCGATGGCCAGTTCGACGGCCTCGAGGCGCTTGATCTCGTCGCGCAGGCGGGCGGCCTCTTCGAATTCCAGGTTCTCGGCTGCCTTCAGCATCTGATCCTTCAGCCCTTCCAGATGCGCCGCCAGATTGGCGCCCACAAGCGGCTTGTCGATCTGTGCCGTGACGCGGGCCATGTCGGTATCGCCCTCGTAAAGGCCCGACAGCACGTCATCGACATTCTTGCGGATGGTTTCGGGCGTGATGCCGTGTTTTTCGTTATAGGCGATCTGCTTGGCGCGTCTGCGGTTGGTCTCGGCCAGCGCGCGTTCCATGGAGCCGGTGATACGGTCGGCATACATGATGACGCGGCCTTCGCTGTTGCGCGCGGCGCGGCCGATCGTCTGGATCAGCGAGGTTTCCGAGCGCAGGAACCCCTCCTTGTCGGCGTCCAGTATCGCCACCAGCCCGCATTCGGGGATGTCGAGCCCCTCGCGCAGCAGGTTGATGCCGATCAGCACGTCAAAGGCGCCAAGGCGCAGGTCGCGCAGGATCTCGATACGTTCCAGCGTGTCGATGTCGGAGTGCATGTAGCGCACGCGGATGCCCTGTTCGTGCATGTATTCGGTCAGATCCTCGGCCATGCGCTTGGTCAGCGTCGTGACCAGCGTGCGGAAGCCCTTTTCGCTGACCTTGCGCACCTCGTCGAGCAGGTCATCGACCTGGGTTTCGACGGGGCGGATCTCGACCTCGGGATCCAACAGGCCCGTGGGGCGGATCACCTGTTCGACAAAAACCCCGCCCGATTGTTCCAGCTCCCATTTCTGCGGGGTGGCCGAGACAAAGACGGATTGCGGGCGCATGGCGTCCCATTCCTCGAATTTCAGCGGGCGGTTGTCCATGCAGGAGGGCAGGCGAAAGCCGTGTTCGGCGAGCGTGAACTTGCGCCGGTGGTCGCCGCGATACATGCCGCCGATCTGGGGCACCGAGACATGGGATTCGTCGGCAAACACGATGGCGTTGTCGGGGATGTATTCGAACAGGGTCGGCGGGGGCTCGCCCGGAGCGCGGCCGGTGAGATAGCGCGAATAGTTTTCGATCCCGTTGCAATAGCCGGTGGTTTCCAGCATTTCGAGGTCGAAATTGGTGCGCTGTTCCAGCCGCTGGGCCTCGAGCAGCTTTCCTTCGGCGCGGAAATGTTCCAGCCGCTGCTCCAGCTCCTTGCGGATTTCCTTGATCGCTTGCCGCAGGGTGGGTTTGGGTGTGACGTAGTGTGAGTTGGCATAAACGCGCACGCGCTCAAGGCTGTCGGTTTTCGCGCCTGTCAGCGTGTCGAATTCGGTGATCGATTCCAGTTCCTCGCCGAAGAACGACAGGCGCCAGCCGCGATCGTCAAGGTGGGCGGGCCAGATTTCGAGGCTGTCGCCCCGCACGCGGAAGGTGCCGCGCTGAAAGGCGTTGTCGTTGCGCCGGTATTGCTGGGCGACCAGATCGGCCATGATCTGGCGCTGGTCGTATTCCTTTCCAACCTCGAGATCCACGGTCATGGCCGAATAGGTTTCCACGCTGCCGATGCCGTAGATGCAGGAAACCGAGGCCACGATGATCACGTCATCGCGTTCCAGCAGCGCGCGGGTGGCGGCGTGGCGCATGCGGTCGATCTGTTCGTTGATCTGGGATTCCTTTTCGATATAGGTGTCCGAGCGCGGCACATAGGCCTCGGGCTGGTAATAGTCGTAGAAGCTGACGAAATACTCGACCGCGTTTTCCGGGAAGAAGCTCTTGAATTCGCCATATAGCTGGGCCGCCAGCGTCTTGTTGGGGGCAAGGATGATGGCCGGGCGCTGGGTCAGCTCGATCACCTTGGCCATGGTGAATGTCTTGCCGGTGCCGGTGGCGCCCAGCAGCACCTGGTTCTGCTCGCCCTCGTTGATGCCTTCGACAAGCTGGGCAATTGCCTGGGGCTGGTCGCCGGCGGGCTGGAAACTGGCGTGCAGTTTGAAACGCCTGCCGCCTTCCAGCTTGGGCCGATGGTCCGGGCGATGGGGGATGAATGGCTCGTTCATAGGTGATTCCCGTCTGTGAAACTCCAGAATGGCCCCTTTTTGTTCCGGTTCAAGGGGCAAGGGGGAAATTGCCGGGGTGAGTGTGTCTGAATTGTTGGCGCGGAGGTATTTTCCGAGAGGCCCGACCGACAGGTCGGGCAGCGCCCGCCCCGCCCCCCAGGCGGGCGCTCTGGCGCCCCCCTCGGGACGGGCGCTGCCCTCAACTCGCGACAGAACCCGGCAGGAACGCGGGCGGCTTGCCATTTCGCCGCCAAGGCGCCACCCTGAGGCCATGACCGACGACGCAACCCGACCTGCCAGCCTTGACCAGCTCGATGCCCTTCTGGCCGCGCGCCATTCCTGCCGGGCCTTTCTGCCCGATCCGGTGGACCCGGCGCTGGTCGAGCGTATCACCGCAACCGCCCAGCGCGTGCCCAGCTGGTGCAATGCGCAGCCCTGGCAGCTGATCGTGACGCGCCCGCCGGCAACCGACGAATTTCGCGCGCGCCTGCTTGCGGCCTTCGGCAAGGCGCCGGTCGCCCCCGACCTGCCGTTTCCCGAACGCTATGAAGGCGTCTATCGCGAGCGCCGGCGTGCATGTGGCTGGCAGCTCTATGAATCGGTCGGGGTCACACGCGGCGACCGCGCGGCCTCGGCCCGCCAGATGGGCGAGAATTTCCGCCTGTTCGGCGCGCCCCATGTGGCGATTGTCACGACCGAGGCCGCCCTTGGCCCCTATGGCGTGCTGGATTGCGGGGCCTTCATCACGGCCTTCATGGTTGCGGCGCAGGCGGTGGGTGTGGCCAGTATCGCCCAGGCCGCGGTTGCCGGTTATGCCGCCGTGGTGCGCGATCATTTCGCCATTGCGCAAAGCCGCCACATCCTGTGCGGCATTGCCTTTGGATACGAGGATCGCGACCACCCTGCCAACAGCTTTCGCACCCAACGTGCAGATGTGAAAGAGGTCATCGACTGGCGATGACCCCTCTCGCTTACTTGCGGGTGATTTTCACCTTGTGACTGGCGGGTTCCGACGGTTTGACCTTGGGCACCCGTACCGTCAGCACGCCGTCCTTCATTTCGGCCGAGACCTTTGCCTCATCGGCATCGGGCGGCAGGCGGAAGCTGCGCGAAAAGGCACCATATTGGCGTTCCGAGAAATACCAGGTGTCGCCCTGTTCCTCGTGCTGGATGCGTTTCTCGCCCGAGATCGTCAGCAGCCCGTCCTGAACCGAAACCTCGACATCCTCGATGTCCACACCGGGCAGTTCGACCGCGATTTCATAGGCGTCGCGCGATGATGCGGCCTCGCTGGCGGGTGCGAACCAGTCGGAAATGCGCTGGGTGAGGTTGCGCAGAGGCTCGTACAGACCGGGAAGCCAACCGTTGGTTTGAGCTTTCGTAAGCATGTCCTGACCCTCCTTTCCTGACTGCATTCCTTCCATGCCTGAGATAGGCCGGAAGGGATGTTTTTCAAGGGGGGGTCCAGGGCGGGGAATACAGGGACTCAGCCGCCGTTCGTGCCGTCCCGGCCCGTCCCCGGCCTGCGCAGGAACATGGCGATGGCCGAGGCGGCGAGAATGGCGATCAGCGACAGGAAAACCACGGTCAGACCGGTGGGGTTGCTGATCATCTTGTTCAGCTCGGCCGCCCAGCCCAGCCCGCCATTCAGGATGGCGCGGATCCAGGGCACCTCGCCGAACAGGACGGTTCCCCAGTACAGGGTGACATAAAGCCCGGCAAGCGTGCCCAGCGATCCCGCGATCCTGCGCACCAGATTCTGGCGCGTGCCGATGGCGCTGAACAGACCCGTTCCCAGCATCGCGGCCAGAACCGAAACCAGCGAAAGGACGGCCCCGGCGCCCGCAAGATAGGCCGCGATATCCAGCCAGGCCAGATTGCTGTCGCCAACCAGCGAAATGCCCGCAACCGCGGTAAAGATGGGCAGGGTGCAGGTCAGCGACACGAAACCGTAGGACAGGCCAAAGCCGAACGCTCCGTAGCGGGTGCTGATCCGGCGGCAGGTGGCCATGGCCCGGGTTTTCGGCAGTTCGATTGCCAGCAGGCTGGCCACGCCCCAAACCAGCAGGCCGACCCCGATGGCCACCCCGGCATATGGCAGCAGCGGGCCCAGCCAGGCCGCACCCGCGCCGACCAGCAGCCCTGCAAGGATGAAGATGATGACAAATCCCGCCGTCGCCGCAACCGCATCCAGCCCCGCCCGGACAAAGCGCACCAGGGCGGGCGCGTCTGCCCTGCTTTCCAGCTGGCCGGCAAACCATACCGGCAGGAGGGCAAAGCCGCAGGGGTTGACGGTTGCCACGGCGCCCGCGGTAAAGGCAAAGACCAGGGCCGTACTCATTGCGCCGACCCGGCGTCGTGGCGGGGTGCTGTCGTCATCGGTGCGGCCCGGTGGCCTGCCACCACCAATCCCCTGGGCGAAGGCGTGCTGGCGGTCGTCGCGTAGTTCGGCATGTGGTCGTATCCCTCGTTTCCGTGATCGACTCTGCGTCTAGCCTCTGTAGGGGCTACAGGCTCAAGCCCGTTTCGGCCCCCCTGCTTCAAAGAGATGTGAGCACGCCCATCCTGCGCCCGCCATCAATCCGTCACCGGCAGCGTGATCGTGACCTCCAGCCCGCCATCGGGCCGGTTTGCCAGCGTGATCTCGCCGCCTTCGGCGCGGATGATGGTGCGGGCGATCGACAGGCCCAGACCGGTTCCTCCGGTATCGCGCGAGCGCGAAGTCTCGAGCCTCACGAAGGGTTCGAAAACGCGCGACATGTCGTCCTCGGGAATGCCTGGCCCCTGATCCGAAACCACGATCCTGACCTGTTCGCGTTCCGTGGTCAGGGTAATCTCGGCCTTGCCGCCATAGCGCAGGGCGTTTTCGACGATGTTGCGCAATGCCCGGCGAAAGGCCACCGGATGGGCCATCACCGCCACCCGGCCGCCGTCCCGTCCCCTGTCCAGGCCGCCGTCCGGGCCATCGGGCGGCGGTGAAAAGCCGACCGGAGCGCCGCGATCGGTGAACTCGTCCACCACCGCCCCGACCAGATCGACAGGGTCCAGCCTTTCGGCGGGCTCGCCCGTGGCCATGCCGCTGGCAAAGGCAAGCGTGGCCTCGACCATCTCCTGCATTTCCTCGATCGAGGCGACCAGGTGCTCGCGGGCCTCGTCATCCTCGACCATCTCGGCCCGGACCCTGAGCGCGGTCAGCGGCGAGCGCAGATCATGGCCCAGCGCGGCCAGAAGGCGGGTGCGGTCATCGACGAATTTCTTGATCCGGTGCTGCATGTCGTTCAGGGCGCGGGTCAGGCGGCGCACCTCGTCGGGGCCGGTGGGGGTGACCTCGGCCACCTCGCCGTCATGGCCCAGCCGGTCGGCCGCCCGCGCGAGCGCCGCCAGCGGGCCGGTCAGCCGCCCGACCGCCAGCCACAGCACCAGCGCGATCAGACCGGCCGTGAACAGGAAGGTCGCCACCTCGGCGCCGGCCCATTGATAGGGCGGGCTGTGAAAGCGGGTGACCACGTTCAGCCAGCCAAGCGGCGCCAGCCGGACCGAGATGTTCATCTGCACGGTTTCCAGCGACATGGCGCGCATGGCTTCGCGCATTTCCGGGCTCATGCCGGGCATCATGGGCATGGCGGGGCGGCGATCGTCCGTGTTGCCCGCGCGCCGAAACAGTGCGACGCGGATTTCGGGGGCGGGGTTTTCGTCCATCAGCATCCTGATCCGCCTTGCGATGGCCACCGCGCCGGCGTCGTCCGGGCTCTGGCGGGCGACCATCGGTGTGTCGTCGAGGCTGAAGCGGACCAGCGGCGAGCTGGCCGCCCGCAGGATCGACGGACGCAACGAGGCCGGCGCCTGCGCCAGCAGCACCGCGATATTGGCCGCGCGCCCGGCGGCCTCTTGTGCCAGGGCAACGCGCACGGCCTGGCCGCGTTCATCCATGAACAACCACAGGCTCAGCCCCTGGGCCACCGCCAGAGCGGCAAGGATCAAGACCAGGAAACGCGCGCGCAGCGATCGGGGCATCAGGCGCATCATGTCACCTCTTTCACATCCACCGACAGGCTGTAGCCGCCGCCGCGCACGGTGGTGATGATGGCCGGGTGGGCGGGGTCGTCCTCGATCTTGCGGCGCAGGCGGCTGACCTGGTTGTCGATGGTGCGGTCGAACACATGGGCCTCGCGCCCCGAGGTAAGGTCGAGCAGCTGTTCGCGGCTGAGGACAAAGCGCGGCCGCGCAAGGAACACCTGAAGCAGGCGGAATTCGGCGGTGGTCAGCGAAACCTCGCGCCCGTCATCATGGGTCAGCAGGCGCCGGTCGGGGTCCAGCTCCCATCCGGCGAATTTCAGATGGCGTCCCTCGATCCGCTCGGCCGGCTGGCGATTGCCCGTGCGCCTCAGGATGGCCTTGATGCGGGCCAGCAGCTCGCGCGGGTTGAAGGGCTTGGGCAGGTAGTCGTCGGCCCCGATTTCCAGCCCGATGATACGGTCGGTCTCTTCGCCCAGCGCGGTCAGCATCAGGATCGGGGCGACACCCTGGGCCGACAGGCGCCGGCAGACCGAGAGCCCGTCCTCGCCCGGCATCATCACATCGAGAACGATAAGGTCGAAACGCCCCGCCTTGAGGCGTGCGTCCATCTCGACGGCATCGCGCGCGGTGGTGGTGCGATAGCCGTTGCGTCGCAGGTACTGGCTGACCGCATCGCGGATTTCGCGGTGGTCATCGACGATCAATATGTGCGGTGTGTTGTTCATGCCCATGTCATAGCCCGGCGCGCGCAGTGGCGGCAGGCATTTTTGTAACAAACCGTCCCATGCGCCGATTTTGCGACAGATTGATACAAAAAATCCCCCGGCTGGGACAGGCCTGTGACAATTGCCACCCAGATTGAGGTCGTGGAACAACGACAACAACAGAGGTGATGTCATGAAACGCAATATTCTCCTTGCCCTTGGTCTGGCAGCTGCGACGGCGACCACGGTTGCCCTTCCGGTCTATGCACATGGCGACGGGCAACGCCCCGGCGCGATGATGGGCGGCCAGGGCGGCTGGAGCGGCCAGCAGGGCGCGATGATGGGTGGCGCACAGGCCGGCGGCATGGCTGGCCTGAGCGGTCAGAAAGGTGCCGCGATGGGCGGCGGCATGGGCGGCCAGGCCGGCGGCATGGGCGGCATGATGCAGATGATGCGCATGATGGGCGGCCAGATGGGCGGCGGCATGGGCGGCCAGGGCGCCATGATGGGCGCGCTTGCCGAAAAGTTCGACACCAACGGTGACGGCGTGGTCACGGCCGACGAGGCGCGTGCCGGCCTGAAGGCCCAGCTGGAAAAATACGATGCCGACGGCAATGGCACCCTGTCTCTGGACGAGTTCCAGAAACTCTATGCCGATCTGACCCGCGAGCGCATGGTCGATCGTTTTCAGGCGCTGGACAATGACGGCAATGGTCAGGTGACCGAGGACGAGATCACCGCCCCCGCCAAACGCCTGGAATGGATGCAGAAACGCCATGACGCGCTGGACGCGCAGCGCCCTGCCGCAAAGCCGGGCAATGACGCGCCGATGGATGGCAGCATGATGAAGAACAACTGAACGGGGCAGGGCGCAGCCCCAGGGTTGCGCCCGCACCGCAGACAGAAGGAGACGAAAGGATGGGTGGAGAAATGATGGGATATGGATATGGTGCCGGCATGGGCTTTGGCGGGCTCGGCGGCGGGCTGGTCATGCTGCTCGTCCTGGCCGCGCTGGGCCTCGGGATCGCCGCTCTGGTGAAATACCTCAGGCACTGAGAAAAGGCCCCGGCGGACAAGGCGCATGCCGCGCCGCGGCGCCGTGGGCAGCCACAAACCGAAAATCGCATCCCCGGTTCGGGCAGGATCGCACAGGTTCCCCGGCCGGGGATGTTTCGTTGTGCCGCGCCATCTCCTACATGATTGCACGAGAGGCGCGGCAAGACGCGAAAAAGGGGCCCGAAAGGACGGGCCGGCCATGCGCCACAGCCGTTGGACGGTGGCGCATCGGCTGTCTTGCAGGGCTACGAGATCCAGCCGCCGGCCCTGAGCGAGGCATCCGCGATCAGGGCTGCGAAATGCAGGAACAGATAGACCAGCGACAGGCGGAAATATTTCCGCTCGGCCGCAAAACGATCGTCGCGGGCAACCTCGTCCGAGCGCTGGCGCAGCCGCCAGGCCCCCAGAACGAACCGGGTGTTCAGCACCAGCGCCGCCACGATATAGACCGGCCCGGCAAAGCCCAGCGCGATCGGCGACAGCGCGACCAGCGCCAGCAGCACCGCGTAGACAAAGATCTGCCTGCGCGTGGCCTGATGGCCGTGGGTGACCGTCAGCATGGGTACGCCGGCGCGCGAGTAATCCTCTTTCATGAACAGGGCCAGCGACCAGAAATGCGGCGGTGTCCAGATGAAGATCAGCATGAACATGAAGATGCTCTCGGGCGATATGCCGCCGGTTGCCGCGGCCCAGCCGATCATCGGGGGCAGGGCGCCGGCAGCGCCGCCGATCACGATGTTCTGCGGAGTCGCGCGCTTGAGCAGCATCGAATAGATCACGACGTAGAAAAAGATGGTGAACGCCAGCAGCCCGGCCGCGACCCAGTTCGAGACCAGCCCGAGCGCGGTGACCGAAAAGGCCGACAGCAGCAGGCCAAAGATCAGCGTGGCACGCCGCGAGATCCGGCCCGAGGGAATCGGGCGGTTGCGCGTGCGTTTCATGATGGCGTCGATATCGGCATCCCACCACATGTTCAGCGCCCCCGAGGCCCCGCCGCCAAGGGCGATCAGCAGGATCGACAGCAGCGCCGTCACCGGGTCGGTTGCGCCGGGGGCGACCAGGAATCCGACCGCGGCGGTGAACACCACCAGCGACATGACCCTGGGCTTGAGCAGCAGGACATAGGTTTGCAGGGTCAGGCGCGGTGTCATCCGCGGGCGCGCTTGTCCCTTGATGATTGAAAGCTCCGTCATTTCTTCTTCCCTTTTTTCGCTTTTGGTGCCCCGGGCGAGGGGTTGCCCCGCCCGGAGATGTTTCGGATCACATGTCCATGGCCATGCCCTTGGTGGCCATCTGGCCCATCATGCCCATTTCCATGTGATAGGGGAGCATGCACATGAACATCCACGTGCCGGGCTGCTGGACCTGCATGACGAACGTGAATTCGCCGCCGGGCAGCACGAGCGCGCGTTCATAGAGCGCCTCGTGCTCGAACAGGTTCCAGTCGGCGCGGGTGGCGCGGTACTTGACCGCGTTCATCAGCGGCGGCGACATGAACATGAACTCGTGCGGAATCTGGCCGCCGTTCTTGACGGTGAACTTGATCCGCTCGCCGGGTTTGACGTCGATCTTCATCTTGTCGAATTTCCACTCTGACATGGTCAGGGTGATTTCCCGGTCGTAAGGCCCGTCGGGCATGAACATCAGCCCGCCTTCGGCCTTGGGCATCTCGCCCGAAGCCATGTTCATCGAGCCATTGCCCGAGTTCATCGAACCGTTGCCGCCATTCATTGCGGCGTTGTCCGAATTCATCGCGGCATTGTCCGAACCCATGTCCATCTTTCCGTCGCCGGAACCCATGTCCATGTTCATCCCCGAAAGCATCTTTTCATAGGATGCCTCGGCCGCCTTCAGCATGGCCTCGTCGGTTTGCGGAACCTGGAATACCGACAGGTCCTCGGGGGTTTCGTCGATCGCAAGATCGACATTCTTGGGAACCACCCCTTCGGCCCTGAACTTGGTCAGCAGGCTTTCGGGTGGCGGGAGCTGCCCCGTGGGACCGACTCCGAAGGTGGTGAGATATGCGACGATCAAACCGCCGACAACACCCAGAAGAACGAATGTCCTGATCATTTCAACACTCTCCTCATTCAGCGGGTTGGGCGGCGGGCGCCGCTTTTTCGTCCATGACCAGCGGCCACGGATTTTCGGGTGCTTCCTTGCCGAAGCGTGCGCTCCAGGCAATGTTCACGATGAAGAACAGGAAGCCGAGCCCGACCATGAAACCACCGATGGTGATGAACAGCTGGGCTTCGGCCCAGCCGGGGATCGGCAGGTAGTCATAGACCCAGCGCGGGAAGTACAGATATCCCGCAACCCCCATTCCGGTGATCTTGAGGAACAGCCCGATCTGCCACAGCCAGAAATGCCAGTTGCCCAGCTTCTGGCTGAACATCCGTCCGGTGAAATACGGGTACAGATAGTAGAAACCCGCAATCGCCATCTGCCCGGCAAAGCCGAAGAACATGGCGTGGAAGTGCGCCGGAATCCAGTAGGTGTTGTGGATGAAGGAGCTGTCAGGCGCGATCTGCGCGTTCAGGAATGCCGTGGCACCGCCATAGACGATAAAGGCGATCGACATGACCATGAACTTGAACGGAACGGCACGACGCGCCGAATCCGGGATCGGTTTCATGAACAGGGTCGAAATCCAGTTGAACACGTGCAAAACCGACGGGATGAACACCAGCATCGTCAGGATCTGGACGAAACGCTGGTAGCCGCCCGAAACGGTATAGACCGGCTGAAAGTGATGCGGCCCGATCGGCATGGCGCCCAGCGCCAGCAGGATGAAGGCCACGACACCGGACCAGTAGCTCCACATCGGGTGCCCCAGGAAACGCGGCATGATCGTGTAGATGATCGCGATCGCAGGCACGAACGGCAGATAGACCGCCGGGTGGCCATAGGTCCAGAACACGTACAGGAAGAACTGCACGCTACCGCCGCGCGACGGGTCGAAGAACGCCGTCTGCGTCCACTGCTGGCCGTCGGACAGCAGCCCGAAACCCGCAAAGGCCAGCGGAATGACCGATGCCATGAACAGCAGGCCGATCGTGCCCGCGGCCCACCCCATCAGCGGCGTGTCCTTGAGCCCGCCCTTGCCGGAAATCGCGTTGCGGAACAGCACCGCGCCGGCCAGGAATTCGGAAACCGCCACCAGGATTATCGCCAGATGCCCCATCCAGATGAACGGGTTGCCCGTGCGGAAGGACATCGGCGCATAGGCTGTCCAGGTGAAATCGGGGCGTCCGATGATCAGCAGCACGGCCGCCACGATCAGGATCCAGTAGCTGGCCTGTGCCGCGCCGGCCCAGTACAGCTTGTCCGTGCCCAGAACCCGCGGCAGCATGTAGTAGTTCACCGACACCACGAACGGGATGAGAAAGCCGAACACCATGACCATTCCGTGCAGGGTCATCAGGGTCATGTAGATCCTGGCCCCGTTGGAATCGCCCAGCACCTGTACGCCGGGAAAGGCCAGCTCGGACCGGAACACCAGCGCAAAGAAGCCTCCCAGCGCCAGCATGATCAGCGAGGTAAAGATGCCTTTCAGCGCGATATGCCGGTAGTCATTGGAGAACAGCAGTTCCCCGATGGTCAGTTTCCCCACCAGATTTTCCGGCTTCCAGTGGGCCAGAAAGCCCCTGGAGGGCTTGTACAGTTCCGCAGCCATCAGATTTTCTCCCCTGTGGTTTTGAGTGAGGCTGTGTTGTTACCCTCGACCACGAGCCACGCCTTCATCTGGGCGTGTCCCACGCCGCAGTAGTTGACGCACTGGATCAGATACTTGCCCGGTTTGTCCGGTGCCTTGATCCAGACCTCGCGCACGCTGTCGGGGTCGATTTCCGCGGTGATCTGCGCCACCGGGATGTTGAAGCCGTGGATGACGTCGTTGCTGGCGATCTTGAACAGCACCTTTTCACCCGGCTTGACGATTGCCGCATTGCGGCTGATTTCCTGGTCCTTGTTGATGAAGGCGAAACCCCACTGGAACGCAATCACCGTATAGACCCTGTCGAAATTCGATTCTCCCTCGTTCTTGTAGTTCCCCGAGACCTTGCCCACCTCGTTGCTCAGGTTCTTCTGATACGCGGAGTAGGTTCCCACGCTCAGACGGTCGGCATACCAGACAAGGCCCAGCATGACGGCAATGAACGCGAACTCGAAGGTGTAGCTTGGTTTCCACCGGCGTTTCATGAGAATGGCCAGCAACAGCATGACCAGACCCAGGATGGTAAATGATGCCGTGATGGCCATCATTATCGCCTGTGGGCCCCATATCCCCAAAGCGTTTTCCATTGTTTCTTCCCTTTCCTGTTTCCCCAGCGGCAGGCCATTGCGGCATCTCTGCGCCGCTTTGGGGATTTCTTCAGATTTGAGACAAACTGCCCGCGTTTTCCGGGTTCACCTGTTCTCGGCGATCATTGGAAAATTGGGAGACGGACAGTTCCGGTTGGGAGTGGCGTTTGAGTACCCTCGCGGATCCGTGCGAACACGGGTGGAAGGTGCGCAAAACGTCATCTCCTGCTGCCCTTTGAACAGAACCCGACCGACAGCATTGCCGGCAGGGCATGGCAAGGGCGGGCAGAACCCCGGCTATTCAGATGCGTGGCGGTTTCAGCAACGAAAACGGCGCACGGCCGTCTCCTCGTTGGTTGACCCTGGCATAGCGAACCGGGACATAGTTCGTCCCGGTTGCAAGATCGGCCAGTTCGTCCGTGTCGGAGCAGTCGCAACATCCCGTGGCGGCGATCAGGTCGCACAGGGCCGCAGGCACGCAGTCGAATGCGGGCTGCGTCCAGCGTCGGGCGGTCGAGGGCTGCCCCGGCCGGTGCGACTGGTGGAACCCTTCGGTTGCAGCAGTCGCCCGCAGTTTGGTCAGAAAGGCCGTATCATGGTCGGCCAGGAAGTCGCGCGACAACGCCGCACTGGCACCCCCGGATATCATCCCGAGCACCAGTATCGTCATCACCAGCCAGTCAAGCGTACGAACCACCATCCGTCGAGTATAGCTGCGACGATTTGGCCCGACACTCACATTTTCGTGAGAATCCGTGAGGTTTAGAGTGATGTTCAGAATTCTCGTGAAATGCGGTGTTCCCGCGCGATTCCGAGGCGCGGCGACTCAGCCGATCTTGATCGTGGTGTCGCTGGTAAACTTGTAGGGCGGCAGCCACAGGTTTTCGGGCGCCGGTCCCTTGCGGATGCGTCCGGCCGTGTCATAGACCGAACCGTGGCAGGGGCAGAACCAGCCGCCCCACTGGCCGCGGGGTTCGCCCATCTCCTGGCCCAGGGGAATGCAGCCCAGATGGGTGCAAACGCCAATGACCACTAGCCATTCCGGGTTCTGCACGCGCGAGGCATCGGTGGCCGGGTCGCGCAGGTCGGGGTTGTTGTCGTCGGCGCGCGCCAGCTCGATTTCCTTGTCGGTGCGGTGGTCGATGAAGATCGGCCGGCCATGCCATTTCAGGGTCAGCCGGCTGCCCCGTTCCAGGCCCGAGACATCGACCTCGACCTTGTCCACGGCCACCACCTCGGCGCTGGGGTTCATGGAATCGACCAGGGGCCAGATTGCCGCGCCCGTGGCCACGGCGCCGGTCGCTGCCGTCGCGATATACAGAAAGTCCCGTCGTTTCCCGTCCGGGACCGATTCGTCTTCGGTGATTGTTTGCTCGCTCATCTTTCTTTCCTTTCGAGAGTCGAAAAACGTGGCCGTCCTCAGGCGGTCTTGCGTTTTTCCAGTTTGTCGCAGTCACAGGGCTGCTCGGTGATCGCCAGATCCCGCAGGATGGGGCAATCGGGTTTGTGATCTCCGTTACAGGCCTCGACCAGCTCGGAAAGCGTGGTTTCCATGCCCGCCAGTTCGCGCATCTTGTTGCGGATCTTTTCCAGGTGGCGTTCGGCGATTTCCTTGACGTCGGCACTGGCGCGGTTGTCGTCCTCGTACAGTGACATCAGGGCGCGACAGTCGTCGATGCTGAAACCCAGCGAGCGCGCGCGCCCCAGAAAGGCCAGCTTGTGCAGGTCGCTTTCGCGAAAGGCGCGATATCCGTTGAGGCCGCGCAGCGGCTTGATGAGGCCGATTTCCTCGTAATAGCGGATTGTCTTGGCCGGTAGGCCCGATCGTTTGGAAACTTCTCCGATGTTCATGGTCATGATCCTCTTTCCTTCGGTTCGGCTCCACGGGCGCGCGACCCCCTGCCGAAGGATGCCGCCGGAACCGAGCCGCCGGTATCCCTTGTATATAGGTCGCGCGCCCGGGGTTTTCAGCTTGCCTGCGCGCGCAGCACCACGCCGGCCCGGCTGAGCGCGGCAAAGACTTTCTTGTCGACCTTGTAGGTATCGGCACGATAGTTGGGCCGCCCCTCGGGCGAGACCCAGGCCGTGCGATAGACCAGATAGATCGGCACCGGCTCCTTCAGCCTGACCGTCACCTCGTCGCCGGCCGCGACCAGGCCGTCGAAATAGGATTTCGGGTCGCGCACCTGCGGCGCCAGCAGCGTATAGGCCAGCTCAAACGGTTTCTGTACCCTTACGCAGCCGTGGCTATAGGCGCGAATATCCTTTCCGAACAATGACTTGGCCGGGGTATCGTGCAGATAGATCGCGTGCCAGTTGGGGAACATGAACTTGACCTTTCCCAGCGCATTGGCCCCCGAGGGCGGCTGGCGCAGGCTGAAGGGAAAGTTGTTCTTGCTGTATTTCGAAAAGTCGATCCTGGTCGGGTCGACCTGCCGGCCCGAGGGGTCGGTCATGATCAGCTCCTGCCGGGTCAGGGCATTGGGGTTCTTCTTGAGCAGGGGCAGATATTCCCCGCCCGCGATCGAGGCCGGCACATACCAGGACGGGTTGATGACCATGTGGGTCATCTTCTTTTCAAATTCCGGTGTGCGCCAGCGCCCCGGCTGTCCGACGACCACGCGGGTGGTCAGGGTCGGCTTGCCGTTGTCGATGACATATGCGGTGAACGCGGCCTCGTTGACCAGGATATGGCGCTTGCCCAGCGGCTTGTTCAGCCAGCGCAGCCGTTCCAGCCCGATCACCACCTGCATCAGGCGCGTCGAGGCCGAGACGTTGATTGCCCTGATCGTCTGCGCACCGGCGATGCCGTCCGTGTTCAGGCCGTGATCCTGCTGAAACAGCTTGACCGCCTGGGTCAGGCGCGCGTCATAGACATTCGCGCTGCCCAGCTGGCCATAGCGCATGGCGGTCAGGCGTTTGCGCAGGGCGACGACCTGGGGCCCGCGCTGGCCGGGTTTCAGGGCGCGGGCCTGCACCTTGGGGCCCCAGCCGCCACGGGCGATGATGCGCTCCATGCGCAGCTTTTCCTTCAGCAGGCGGCCATATTCCGGGTCCTGCGGGGGCAACGCGCGGAAAAAGGCGCGCGGGTTGCTCTGGGAAAAGGCGATCAGCGTCTTGAGGGGGTCGCGCCGCGGCGGGCGCAGGGTCATGTTCTTGTCGATGCGGCGCGGTTCCAGGATGCCGCTCTGGATGTCGCGGGCATATTGCAGGAACTTGCGGGTGGTTGCGACCTCCAGAATCCCGCGCTCGCGCGCCGACTTGAAGCCCGAGAATTCGCGCCGCAGCTGGTCATAGTCATAGCGCCCCTCGGGCAGGCCGTGATCGGGTGCGCGTTTCAGGGCCTCGAGCAGGGCGCGCCGGCGCGCCCCGTCGCTGCCGCCGGTCCAGATCGGGCGATAGTCGCGCGCCTTGTAGAATGCGGCAATCGCCTTGTCGCCGGCCGCGGCCTGTGCCACCGCCAGGCGGAAAGCCGCGCTCTGGGCGCGCGCCGCGGGTGTCTGCAACTGCGCCAGCACGAGCAGAGCCACGATCGCGAAGGCGCGAAGAAAAAGACGGGAAATGGATGAAGCCGCCAGCGACCACATGTCGCGGCTGGCGATGGTCGGGGAAACCCGGACCGGCCCGGAAATGGGCGAATGATTGTGTTTGAACATGTTTACCTCTCCTGAATCCGAATCAAAGACCGGCAGCTGTCGCCGGGCAGGGCGATTCAGAATCTGGGAGGCTTGAGGATGGCCGCCTGGGGCAGACCGTCGGCCCATGAGACGACAAAGGTCTCGCGCCCGTTGCCCGCGCGATCGGAATCGGGCAGGTGGCCCAGGGTGATGATCGCGCAATCGCTGCAGGGGTGATCGGCGTTTTCGCCGCATTGTGCGCTCTGGACACAGTTCGTGCCGATCGCGGGCAGGATCACGGCGCCGCGCGGGGCCACGGGCGAGAGGCTGCCCGCCGACATGCCCGCGGTCATCGAAATGGCCGTTGGCAGGGCGGGGGCGCGATGCCCGTCAAACGCCATGGCGGGTTGCGTAAGGGCAACCGCGGCGAGCAAGGCCAGCACCATGACGAAAAACTGTCTCATGACTGGAACCTAAACCCATGAACCATTGCAGGACAATCACTTTTGTTTGAGGGGGATGACGGTTGTGACCCATGCGTGGCCCCGCTGCAATGGTTGCCGCAATGGTCGCCGGCGGGGAAACACGGGGTGTGCGGGCAACATGGTCGCCGCCCTCGGGTTCATTCGGTGCCGCGCTTGCGTCGGGCCTCGCGGATTCTTTCGGGCCAGGTCGACTCGATATAGGCCAGAACGTCGCGGATCTCGTCGTCGGTCAGGATGTCGCCAAAGGCGGGCATGCCGCTCTTGAGGCTGGTTACCCCCTGCGCCGCCAGCGTGGCCGCGCCGCCATCGCGGATATAGCCGAACAGCATCTTGTCGTCGTGGTGCCAGGTGTGGCCGGTTTCGTCATGGGGCGGGGCGGGATAGGTGCCGTCGGGTTTCTGTTCCTGCCAGTTGGGCTGGCCTTCCAGATTGGCGCCGTGGCACGAGGCGCAGTTGTCGCCATAGATCACCTTGCCGGCCGCGATGTCGGGTGCGCGCGTTGGTGCCGCCGGCGGTGTCGCGGTTGCGGCCATGTTCCGGGCCGTCGCGGGGGCCGTCGCCGGCGCGTCGTTTCCGTCGCCCGAGCCGCCCAGAAACCAGCCGGCCCCGATGGCGCCCAGGGCAACCAGGGCAAGGGCCGATACCGTGATGTTGGTCCTGTTCATCGCGTATCCCTTTCGTCCGGGGCAGGGCCCGGGGCCGGATCGCCGGCCCTGGTCAGCCGACCGGCCATGCGCCCGACGGGGGCCTGCCCGGATGTCACTTGATGATGCCGTTGGCGCGCTGCAACTCGCGGATATAGACCGCGATGTTCATCAGGTCCGCCCTTGTCAGCCCCTTTTGCGGCGGCATGTCGCCAAAGGGCCAGTGATGCGAACGCACCCCGTTCTGGGCCGCATAGACAAAGGCCTCGTCCCCGTGATGGGTCGGCACGTAAATGCGGCTGATGAAGGTCGGGCCGTGCCCGTATCTGCCCGACGCGTTGGCGCCGTGACAGGCCGCACAGACCGAATCGAAGGCCGTCTTGCCAAGCTGCGCCCGCGGGCTGAGCTTGTCGGGGAGCTTGACCTGCACGATCGGATCACCCTTTTTCAGCCCCGTCATGTCGGGAAGGGTGTTAACATGTGCCGGGGCATCTGCTTGTCTGGTCGCGTTCAGGTACAGTGCCCCGGCTCCGGCTGCAAGAAACAGGGAAACAGCCAGAATCGGTGTCGCTTTCATCTCGGTTCGTCTTTCTGTCCGGGTTGCGGGTTGTTTCTAGATCAGAACGACCTGCGTGCCAACCTTTGCCAGACCGAACAGCTCCTTGATGTCCTTGTTGTACAGACCTATGCAGCCATTCGACGAACGACGTCCGATCTTGCGCGTGTCGTTGGTGCCGTGGATGCGGTAATAGGTCCACGACAGGTACAGCGCATGGGTCCCCAGCGGGTTGTCGGGGCCCGGCGGCCAGTAGCGCGGCCAGTTCGGATTGCGCTTGAGCATGTTGGGCGTCGGGCGCCATGAGGGACCCACGACCTTGCGCACGATGCGGGTACGTCCCCGGCGCGTCAGCTGATCGGTCAGCGGAACGCTGGTGGGATAGATCTTGACGATCTTTTCGTCCTCGGACCAGAAGGTCAGGAACCGGGAAACCGTGTCGGACAGGATCGCGCCGTGCTTGAGATTGTCGAAATGGTCCTGCCAGCGGCGCACGACGAAGGACGAGATGTTGTGCCGGGCAACCGCCTGTTCGGCGGCCTGCTCAAGCGCCGCGTCCTGGGGCGTCGCGGCAAGGACCTTGCCGGGCAGGATCACCGGGGCCGCAAGTGTGCCGGCCACGACACCGAGCATGCGGCGGCGGTTGAGATGCGGTGGTGTTTTCTTGTTCATCGGGGTTCCTCATGGATCTGCGGGGATACTCGATACCCGGTTTTGCCCAGAATTGCGACTTTCACCTGCTGGAGGGTCAAGCACAACCGTTTCACGTCATCGTGAGGCGAATTTGTTTGCCGTTCACCATGTCGTGCCGATACTGCCTCTTGACCTTACCGCGGGGACGGCCCCAGGAAGCGCGTCAAACGATCAGTACGGATTTTCCCCATGTCCAGATTCAATGTCGCACTGTCTCGGGTTCTGCCCCTGGTTCTGGCGCCGCTGCTCGCCCTTGGCGTAACGCTGTCCGGCACGGCCCTGAAGGCGGCCGAGTCCGAGGCCTTTACCTCGGAGGCGGTCAATGCCAGCCTGATCACCGCACAGGATGGTGTCGCGCCCGGTTCCGCCACCATTGCCGCCGGGTTCAAGGTCGATCTGGCCGATGGCTGGAAAACCTACTGGCGCACCCCGGGCGAGGTCGGCACGCCGCCGCGGCTGGACTGGTCGCAATCGACCAATATCGCCTCGGTCGATTTCCAGTGGCCCGCGCCCACCCGGTTCCATGCCTTCGGGATCGAGAATTTCGGCTACAAGCACGAGGTCGTCTTTCCCCTGGTCATCCGGCTGAAAAAGGCGGGCGAACCCGCGCAGCTGCGGGTGGATGTCAACATGCTGACATGCAGCCTGGTCTGCGTGCCCCAGAATTTCAAGCTGGCGCTGGATCTGCCCACAGGCAGCGGTATCGACCAGAAATCGGCCGCCCTGATCGCCAAGTGGTCGGCACGCATTCCGCAGGCGGGCGATGCGGCCGGGGTCAGGCTGGAAACCGCATCGCTGGTCGAGGGTGACACCCCGGCCATCGTGCTGACATTGCGCAGCGATACCCCGTTTCGCAATCCCGATATCTTTCCCGAGGTTTCGGAACAGACGATTTTCGGCCCGCCCGACATCCGTATCGGCGATTCCGGGCGTCTGCTGTGGGCAAGGGTGCCGCTGACCGGCATTGGCGATGACGGCGCCAAGCAGGTGACGGTGACCATCACCGACGACGAGGGCGCGCGCGCCGTGACCACGGCAAGCCGGGCGCTGAGTTCCGATCCCCCCCCCAAGCCGCCCTTCACCCTGGCCAAGGCGGTGCCCACCCTGGTGCAGCTGGCCAAGATGGCCGCCGTGGCCCTGCTGGGCGGGCTGATCCTGAACGTCATGCCCTGCGTCCTGCCGGTGCTGTCGATCAAGCTGACCTCGGTGATGAAGGCCCAGTCCCAGGGCCGCGGCCGGGTGCGCGAGGGCTTTCTTCTGTCGGCGCTGGGGGTCATGGCCTTCATGTGGCTGCTGGGCGGGCTGACGCTGGGCGCGCGCGCGCTGGGCCTGACGGTGGGCTGGGGCGTGCAGTTCCAGAACCCGGTCTTTCTGGCGGGCATGGCGGTTCTTCTGGTGCTGTTTGCCGCCAACCTGTTCGGCCTGTTCGAGATCAACCTGCCTTCGAGCATGACCGACAAGCTGGCCAAGGCCTCGGGGCAGCCGACGCGGATCGGCGATTTCTCGACCGGGGCCTTTGCCGCCGTGCTGGCCACCCCCTGTTCGGCCCCCTTCCTGGGAACGGCGATCGCCTTTGCCCTGGCCGGGCGGCCGGTCGATATCCTGGTCATCTTTACCGCGCTTGGCCTGGGGCTGGCGCTGCCCTATCTGGTGGTGGCGATCCGCCCCGAGATGGTCAGGTTCATGCCGCGTCCGGGGCGGTGGATGGTGCTGATCAAGCTGCTGCTGGGCGCGCTGCTGGCGCTGACCGCGGTCTGGCTGTTCTGGGTCATGGACGGGGTCGCGGGGCGCAACGTCGTCTATGGTGTGGGCAGCACGCTGGTGGTCGTGGTTGCACTGCTGGCGCTCAGGCTGCCCGAAAGGCGCCTGCCGATCCTGCTGCGCCGTGTCGCGGTGACGGCGCTGGTCGCGGCCTCGCTGGTGGTGCCGGTGATGGTTGGCGGCGATCAGCCGGCAAGGGCTGCGAACACGGCCCAGCAAAAGATCCCCTGGGTGCCGTGGGTACGCGCCGATATCGCCAAGAACGTGTCCCAGGGGCGCACCGTCTTTGTCAACGTGACCGCCGACTGGTGCCTGACCTGCAAGGCCAACAAGACGCTGGTACTGCGCCGGGGCGAGGTGGCGCGCATCCTCAGCGGCGGCAAGGTGATCCCGATGGAGGCCGACTGGACCCGACCCGACCCGAGGATTGCCAAGTATCTGGAAGACAACGGTCGCTACGGCATCCCCTTTTACGGGGTCTACGGGCCCAAGGCGCCGGACGGGATATTCCTGCCCGAGGTGCTGACCCAGAAGATCGTGCTCGACGCCCTGCGCGAGGCGGGCGGTGACGAGATCCTCAAGACCGAGGGCCAGACCAAGACCGCCGCCAACCAGGAATGATGACGCGGCCGCAATGATGCTCCTGGCCGGCCGCCCCTATCGGGGCGGCTGGGCGGTTTCCACCAGCTTCACGAAAAAGCTGGCGCCGATGGGCGAAACCTCGTCATTGAAATCGAATTCCGGGTGGTGCAGCCCCGCGCCCTCGCCCGTGCCCAGACACAGATAGGCGCCGGGGCGGCGTTCCAGCATGTAGGCGAAATCCTCGGCCCCCATCGTGGGGGGAACCTCGCCGGTGACAAGGGCGTCGCCGGCCACCTGGCGCGCGACCTCGAGGGCGAATTCGGTCTCGTCGGGGTGGTTCACCGTGGCCGGATAGCCATAATGATAGTTCAGCGTCGCCTCGCCGCCCATGGACTGCGCGATCGCGGTGACGATGGATTCCATGCGCGCAACGATATCTGCCTGGGTTTCCTTGCGCACGGTGCGCACGGTGCCCTGCATGAAGGCGGTGCCGGGGATGATGTTGTGGCTGGTGCCGGCCTCGATGCGGGTGATCGACAGCACGGCCGGTTCGATCGGGTCGATATTGCGGCTGACGATGGTCTGCAGGGTCTGGGCGATCTGCACCGCGATCATCACCGGATCGACCGTTGTGTGGGGCATGGCGGCGTGCCCGCCGCGGCCCGTGATGTCAATCTGGAATTCGTCGGCCGCTGCCAGCAGGGGGCCGGGGCGCGTGCCCAGCAGGCCCTCGGGCATGCCGGGGAAATTGTGGATGCCATAGACCTGGGCGATGTCGAAACGCTCCATGATGCCTTCCTTGCACATGGCATCGCCCCCCGCGCCGCCCTCTTCGGCGGGCTGAAAGATCAGCGCGACACGGCCGCTGAAATTGCGCGTCTCGGCCAGATAGCGTGCCGCCCCCAGCAACATGGCGGTGTGGCCGTCATGGCCGCAGGCATGCATGACCCCCTGGTTGCGCGACTTGTAGGGGCGGTCGGGGATTTCGGTGATCGGCAGCGCGTCCATGTCGGCGCGCAGTCCGATGGTCGGGCCATCGCCCTGTCCGTTGATGATGGCGACGATGCCGGTCTGGGCGATTCCGTCATGGATCTCGTCCACGCCGAACTCGCGCAGGCGTTCGATGACAAAGGCGGCCGTCTGTGGCAGATCATAGCCCAGCTCGGGGTTGGCGTGCAGATGCTGGCGCCATTCTTTCATGTCGTCGTGAAATTCGGCAATTCGGTTGATGATCGGCATCGTTGGTGGACTCCCCTGATCGGACATCTTTATGCTTGGGCCAAATTTGCCGATTTTCAGCGGATGAACAATGCCAAATCACAACCACGGCCAGAAAACGCCCGGCAAGGCCCGCCTGCAACCCCCTGCGGACAGCCGCGATCCGCTTGCCCGGCTGCAATGGATCATGCGTTGCCTGCGCGACCCGGACAATGGCTGTCCCTGGGATATCGAGCAGGATTTCCGCTCGATCGCGCCCTATACGCTGGAAGAGGCCTATGAGGTGTTCGACGCCATCGAACGCGAGGCCTGGGACGAGCTGGAATCCGAGCTGGGCGACCTGTTGCTGCAGGTGGTCTATCACGCCCGGATGGGCGCCGAGGCCGGGCTTTTCGATCTGGACAGCATCGCCCGGCGGATCTGTGACAAGATGATCAGCCGTCATCCCCATGTCTTTGGCGACGAGAGCCGCGACAAGACCGCCGCGCAGCAGACCCGCGACTGGGAGCGCATCAAGGCCGCCGAGCGGGCCGGGCAGGCGCGCGGCGGGGTGCTCGATGGCGTGGCGCTGGCCCTGCCGGCGCTGACGCGGGCGGTCAAGCTGCAGAAACGCGCCGCGCGGGTGGGTTTCGACTGGCCCGATGCGCGCCCGGTGGTGGACAAGATCGCCGAAGAGGCGCGCGAGCTGGTCGAGGCCCGCGACAGCGGCGACCACGACCACCTGCACGAGGAATTCGGCGACCTCCTGTTCGTCATGGCCAATCTTGCGCGCCATCTGAACGTCGATCCCGAGGCCGCCCTGCGCGACGCCAATGCCAAGTTCACCCGTCGCTTTGCCGCGATCGAGCGCCGTCTGGCCGAACAGGGCCGCAGCCCCGAACAATCGGACCTGGCCGAGATGGACGCACTGTGGAACAGCGTCAAGCAGGATGAAAGGGGGGCGGGCAAATGAGGCCGGTGGAAAAGTAACATGACTATAATAGTCGGGTATTGACTTGACAAAAAAAGTCAGGTTCAACTGCCCCATCGTCAACCAATCGGTGGAGGTTCCCGATGTCCCTGCGTTTCCAATCCCTGCTGGCGGCTGCCGCCCTTGCGCTGGTGCCGGCCCTTGCCGGCGCGGCCGAGGTCAATGTCTATTCCTATCGCCAGCCCGATCTGATCAAGCCGCTGTTTGCAGCCTTCACGAAAAGGACGGGCATCAGGGTCAATGTCGCCTTTCTCAAGAAGGGCATGGTCGAAAAGCTGCTTGCCGAGGGCAAGCGCAGCCCCGCCGACGTGGTGCTGACGGTCGATGTCGCCCGGCTTGCCGCGCTGGTCAAGGCGGGCGTGACCCAGCCGGTGGCGTCGCAGACGCTGGCCGCCGAGATCCCGGCCCGTTTCCGCGACCCGGAAAACCGGTGGTTCGGCCTGACCTGGCGGGCCCGCGTCGTCTTTGCCTCGAAAGAGCGTGTCACACCGGGCGAGATCACCACCTACGAGGATCTGGCCTCGCCGAAATGGAAGGGCCGCATCTGTATCCGCTCGGGGCTGCATCCCTATAACCTGGCGCTGTTTTCCGCCATGATCGCCCACCACGACGAGGCCTATGCCCGCGACTGGCTGAAAGGCCTGCGTGCCAATCTGGCGCGCAAGCCGCAGGGCAACGACCGCGGCCAGGTCAAGGCGATCTGGGCCGGCGAATGCGATATCGCCCTTGGCAACACCTATTACATGGGGGCGATGCTGAAAAAGCCGGGCCAGCGCCAATGGGCCGATGCGGTCAGGATCGACTTTCCCGTGTTCGAGGGCAGCGGCACCCATGTCAACATTTCCGGCATGGCGATGACCGCGGCCGCGCCCAACCGCGCCGAGGCGCTCAAGCTGATGGAATTCCTGGCCTCTCCCGCGGCGCAGGAAATCTATGCCGAGGTGAATTTCGAGTATCCCGTGAATCCGGCGGCCAGGGTTTCCGATCTGGTGGCATCATGGGGAGCGATCCGCCCCGACGATCTGGACCTGATGGAGCTGGCCCGCCTGCGCCCCACGGCGCTGCGCCTGGTCGAAGAGGTGAATTTCGACAACTGAGCCCCTGTTTCGGCCCGCATTGAAGGTGGACAAGGCGGCAGCTTTTGTCCACCTTCTGCCTTTCTCCACCGATATGCGAAAGACGGGACATAAAGACGGGACATGACGCAGGACATCATCATTGATACCGATCCGGGCCAGGACGACGCGGTGGCCATCCTGCTGGCGCTGGCCAGCCCGGAAATCAGGGTGCTGGGTATCACGGCGGTCGCCGGCAACGTGCCGCTGTCGCTGACCCAGCTGAATGCGCGCAAGATCTGCGAACTGGCGGGCCGGCGCGACATTCCGGTTTTCGCGGGCTGCGACAGGCCGATGCGGCGTGCCCTGGTGACGGCCGAACATGTGCATGGAAACAGCGGGCTGGACGGCGCCGACCTGCCCGCGCCCACGATGCCGCTGCAGGATGCGCACGCGGTGGATTTCATCATCGACACGTTGCGCGCGCGCCCTGCGGGCAGCGTCACGCTTTGCCCCCTCGGGCCGCTGACCAATATCGCCACCGCCTTTGCGCGGGCGCCCGATATCGTGGGGCGGGTGCAGAGGGTCGTTCTGATGGGCGGGGCCTATTTCGAGGTGGGCAACATCACCCCGGCGGCCGAGTTCAACATCCATGTCGATCCCGAGGCCGCCGACATGGTGCTGAGATCGGGGGCCGAGATCGTGATGATGCCGCTGGATGTCACCCATCAGGTGCTGACCACGCGGGCCCGCGTGCAGGCCCTGCGCGACATCGGCAACCGGGTCGGGCAGACCGTCGCCGCCCTGACCGGCTTTTTCGAGCGTTTCGACAGGCAGAAATACGGCTCGGACGGCGCGCCGCTGCATGACCCCTGCGTCATTGCCTGGCTGCTGGCGCCGCATCTGTTCCAGGGCCGCCATGTGAATGTCGAGATCGAGACGACCTCGGCCCTGACGCTGGGCATGACGGTGGCCGACTGGTGGGGTGTCAGCGCACGCCCGGCCAACGCCCTGTTCATGGGCAGCGTTGACGCAGATGGTTTCTACAGCCTGCTGACCGAAAGGCTGGCGCGGCTATAGCTGTGCCGATGCCTCGGCCCGTTTCCCGCGCAGCATGGCGGCAACGCCGGTGCGGGCCAGCTCGACCAGGCCCAGCGGGCGCATGAGGTCAACGAAGGCGTCGATCTTTTCCGGGGTTCCGGTGATCTCGAACACGAAACTTTCCAGCGTCGTGTCCATGACGGACGCGCGAAAGATGTCGGCCAGCCGCAGCGCCTCGACCCGCTTGTCGCCGGTGCTGGCGACCTTGATCAGGGCCAGTTCGCGTTCGACGCTGGGGCCCTCGACGGTCAGATCGTGGACCTCGTGGACCGGCACCATGCGGTTGAGCTGGGCCTTGATCTGCTCGATCACCTGGGGCGTGCCGGTGGTGACGATGGTGATGCGCGACTGGTGGCCGAGGTGATCGACCTCGGCGACTGTCAGGCTTTCGATATTGTAGCCGCGCCCGGAAAACAGCCCGATCACGCGCGCCAGAACGCCCGGTTCGTTATCGACGATCACCGCCAGGGTGTGGGTTTCGATCGCGTCCCCCATCGGGTTGCGCAGCTGATAGGCCGAATGGCTGGACGAGCCCTTCTTGATCTTGAGTGCACACATGATTGCTCTCCTTACACCAGAACCGCGCCGTCGGACTGGATCGCGCCCTCGGTCGAGGCATCGCCCAGGAGCATTTCGTTATGCGGCTTGCCGCTGGGGATCATCGGGAAACAGTTTTCGTGTTTTTCCACCACGCAGTCAAAGATGACCGGCCCGTCATGGGCGATCATTTCCCGGATGGCGTCGTCCAGATCGGCAGGATCCTGACAGCGGATGCCCCTGGCGCCGAATGCCTCGGCCAGCTTGACGAAATCGGGCAGGGATTCCGACCATGAATGGGAATAGCGCTCGCCATGCAGCAGCTGCTGCCACTGGCGCACCATGCCCAGGCGTTCGTTGTTCAGGATGAACTGCTTGACCGGCAGGTTGAACTGAACGGCGGTGCCCATTTCCTGCATGTTCATCAGGAAGCTGGCGTCGCCCGCGACATTGATGACCAGCGCCTTGGGGTGTGCGATCTGCACCCCGATGCTGGCGGGAAACCCGTATCCCATGGTGCCCAGCCCGCCCGAGGTCATCAGGCGGTGCGGTTCTTCAAAGCCCATGAACTGGGCCGCCCACATCTGGTGCTGGCCGACCTCGGTGGTGATATAGCGGTCCATGCCGCTCGTCAGGGCCTCGAGCCGCTGCACGGCGTATTGCGGTTTGATGATCTTGTCGGAATTCCTGTAGGCAAGGCAGTCGATGGCCTTCCATTCCTCGATCTGCTGCCACCATTTCCTGACAGCCGCCGATTTCGTCTTGCGGCCGCGGGATTTCCAGATCTTCAGCAGATCCTCCAGCACATGGCCGACATCGCCCAGGATCGGGATGTCGGCATGCACGACCTTGTTGATCGAGCTTGCGTCGATGTCGATATGCGCCTTTTTCGAGCCCGGCGCGAAATCGTCGATCCGCCCGGTGATGCGGTCGTCGAAACGCGCGCCGATGGCGATCATCAGGTCACAGTCATGCATGGCCATGTTGGCCTCATAGGTGCCGTGCATGCCCAGCATCCCCAGCCAGCCCTTGCCCGAGGCCGGATAGGCGCCAAGCCCCATCAGGGTAGAGGTAATGGGAAAACCCGTTGCATCCACCAGCTCGCGCAGCAACTGGCAGGCATGCGCGCCCGAATTGATGACGCCGCCGCCGGTATAAAAGATCGGGCGTTCGGCCTGTTCGAGCGCCTCGGCCAGCGCGGTGATCATCTGCGTGTCGCCCTTGATACGGGGCGCGTAATGGTCGGTTCTGGCCTTTTTCGGCGGGATATAGGTGCCGGTTGCGAACTGCACGTCCTTGGGAATGTCGATCAGCACCGGCCCCGGCCGCCCGGTGGTGGCGACATGAAAGGCCTGGTGGATGGTTTCGGCCAGTTTCTCGGTATCCTTGACCAGCCAGTTGTGTTTCGTGCAGGGGCGCGTGATGCCCACGGTGTCGGCCTCCTGAAACCCGTCGGTGCCGATCATGAAGGTGGGAACCTGGCCGGTCAGCACGATGATCGGGATCGAATCCATCAGCGCATCGGTGATGCCGGTGACGGCATTGGTTGCGCCGGGGCCCGAAGTGACCAGCACGACGCCCGGCTTGCCGGTCGAGCGCGCATAGCCCTCGGCCGCGTGGGCCGCGCCCTGCTCGTGACGCACGAGGATGTGGCGAATGTCGCTCTGCTGGAAGATTTCGTCATAGATCGGCAATACGGCGCCGCCCGGATAGCCGAAAATCGTGTCCACCCCCTGGTCCTTGAGGGCCTGAACAACCATTTGCGCGCCGGTCATCTGACGGGTCATCTTTTCATCCTCGCTTTTCAGTGTCGCAGGAACGGACGGTTCGGGGCCCGAACACAAAAAAACCGCCGATCAGGCGGGTTGCATGGTGCCAGCGACCGGGGCCGCTAATGCGCCATGCGTTTCCCTGTGATTACAAGCGGATTGTTCATGTCGGATCCCTTTTTCGTGGCGACGACATTATTTTGGCCCGAGGGGCAGGTCAAGCGGATATCCTGAAGAAAATGATCCCGATTTCCGAAAAACCGCAATTTTCTTGCGACATATTGTCGATCAGAAAAATTATCGGAAAAAATGGGCGGGAATCAGGCCGTGTCGGTGCCGATCGGGCCGATATCGGGAAGCTGGATGCGGGCCAGCTGATCGGATATCGGTTCGCTGGCCTGCGGGCGCGGGATGGTGTCGAAACTTTCGGGCGCGCGCAGCGGCTGCCAGCGCCCGTCCTTGTAGATTTCCAGCGCGTCATAGCCCGCCTTGTAATTCATCTTGGGGCTGCCCGGCACCCAGTAGCCCAGATAGACATAGGGCAGGCCTGCCTCGCTGGCGATCTCGACATGATCGAGGATGATGTAGGTGCCGGGCGAATTGCGCTGGGTGGCGGGTTCGAAAAAGGAATAGACCATCGACAGGCCGTCATCCATCACGTCAGTCAGGCAGACGGCGGTCAGCACCGGGCGCCCCGTGGCCGGGGATGCGCCGGGAGATGTATCGGAACGCGCCCCCGACAGGGTGTCGGCGGGACGGTAGTATTCCACCACGCGCGAACGCACGGGCGTTTCCTCGATCATGGCGGCGAATTCATAGACGTCCATGTCGGCCATGCCGCCATCGGCGTGGCGCGCATCGAGATAATCGCGGAACAGCTGATATTGCGCCTCGGTCGCCCAGGGCGCTGTCGCCTGCCGCGTGAGATGGGCGTTGCGCCGCATGACCCGGCGCTGGCTGCGGGTGGGTCTGAAGTCGGCGACCCGGATGCGCGCCGAATAGCACGATGCGCAATCGGCGCAGCTGGGGCGGTACAGCACGTTCTGCGAGCGCCGGAACCCCTGTTTGGACAGCGCATCGTTCAGCTTTTGCGCGCCCTCGCCCTGCAGGGCGGTGAACAGCTTGCGCTCCAGCCGGCCGGGCAGGTAGGGGCAGGGCTGGGGCGAGGTGACGTAGAACTGCGGTACGACGGGGAGCGAATGGCGCATGATGCTGGTGTCACGGGGTGGCTGTCGGGGCGGCGGGTCTGGTGCGATGCTAACAATATCATGGGAACTCAACAACCGGAATCAAGGTCGCAATCAGGGCGACTGCATCTGAATTGTCCGCGCAACGTCGTTGCCCCGAGCGCCCGACGCGCCCAAACTGGCGGGCGCTCGGGCGCACCCGCCCTGGGTGCGCCCTGGTTTCCTGCCGGTTCGATGCGGGGTGCCGGAGGGCCGCAGCACCCGCCTGTCGCGAACGGGGTGCGGGCGATCAGGCCTCGGCCGCGGGGCCGGGCCGGGCTGTTTCCCCAGGTGTTCCCCGGGGCGCTCCCTTGGGCGCGGCGTCCTGTGCCTCATCGGTGCGCACGGCACGGGCGCGTTCCTCCATGAACTGATCGAACTCGGTCTTGTCCTTGGCTGCGCGCAGCCGGTCGAGGAATGCCTGAAAGGCCTCTTGTTCGTCCTCGAGCCGCCGGATCGTTTCCTGACGGTAGCTGTCAAAGGCGCTGTTGCCGGTCGGCTGCCACAGGGTGTCGGCACGATGGCGGCGCGAATGGCCGCAATGACGTAAGGGTGAGGACATGCGTTTGCTCCATATCATGTAGAAGAGAAGGGCCAGCCCGATGGGCCAGAACAGGATGAAACCGATCACCATGGTCGCGATCCAGGCACCGCGCCCTCGCGCGTCAAGCCATCTCTCGGCCATGGAAGGCCAGGTTGCGACTGAATTCATTTCCGGAATGCTCCTTTTCTGCGGTGAATGTTAATGGCCTTTACATTACCCAAGATGGGCAGCCACCGGGAAATTGCAAGAGGAAATGTAAAGAATATTTACATCAAGCGCAGCTGTGGCCATTGGCACTGCCAGGCGGGTCACGTGAATCCAGATTGCGCATCACGGACTGTTTGCCACCGGGTCGCTCGCGATCCGGTTCGCGGCCAACCTCGGCAGCCTCAGGTGAACTTGCGAAAGAAACGGGTGCGGTCGAACATTTCCTCAAGCGACTCCATGCGCGCCCGCGTGGTTTCCCATGTTCTTTCCTGGACTTCGGCGATCATGGTTTCCAGCAGCAGCAGCAGGGTCACGGTCGAATCCCAGGCCGATGGCACGGTGATGCGGCCGCAAAAGACGTGATCGGCAAAACCATGCACGGGCGAGCGCCACTGATCGGTGATCAGGATGATGCGCGCCCCGCGCTCGGCAGCCATCTCGGCCAGCTTGAGGGTGGAATTCTCGTATCTGCGCACGTCGATGATGACCACCACGTCGCCCTCGCGTACATCCAGCAGGTAATGGGGCCAGGCGTTCGAGATCGACTGGATATGCGTGACATTGGGCCGGATCACCTGCATGTGCAGGAACAGGTAATCGGCCAGCGAGCGCGTGATCCGCCCCCCCACGACATAGAGCGCGCGCCCGTGATCGGCCATCAGGGCACAGCTTTCCTCGAAGGCCTCGATATCGACATGGGCCAGCATCTGGCGGATGTTGCCCGTCACCGCGTCGGTAAAGCGGTTGAGGATATGTTCGTCGGGCGCCTGCCGTGCCCATGCGTTGAACTTGGTGATCGGGTCGGAAATGCGTGCCTCGATCTCGTCCCTCAGGGCGGCCTGGAAATCGGGAAAGCCGGAAAAGCCCAGCTTTTGCACCATGCGGGCGACCGTCGGGGTGGAAACATTGGCCTTGCGCGCAACCGAGGTGATCGAGCCCAGCCCGGAAACCGGATAGTTTTCCAGCAGGACATAGGCCAGCTGCCTTTCGGCGCGGGTCAGCCCGTCCATCGCCCGGTGCAGACGCTCGGCAACCGTGTCGGGGTTTTCGGCCATGTTTCCTCCGTTTTTCTGAGAATACCGACAGGAAGCAATGCTGTGAAGAAAATTTTTCAGAAAACTTGTTGACAGAATCCCGTGTTGTGAAGAGATTTGTTCGCAAGCGGCGTTTGGGGAGGAAGCGCATATGCCATCGGAAACGCCAGGCACGGCGACGAGCGACGCGGTCGAGGTGATCAATCCCGGCGGGCGAGGGGGCCTCGTCCTGGTGTGCGAGCACGCCTCGAACCATATCCCCGACGAATATGGCGGGCTGGGCCTGACGCCCGCGCTGCAACAGGCCCATATCGCCTGGGATCCCGGCGCGCTGCCGGTTGCACGCGAACTGGCGCGACTGTTCGATGCCCCGCTGGTGGCCGCGCGCCAGTCACGGCTGCTGTATGACTGCAACCGCCCGCCCGAGGCACGCGACGCCATCCCGGCGCGCAGCGAAACGCATGATATCCCCGGAAACCGCGCCCTGGACGAGGTTTCCCGGCGTGCCCGCATCGCCCGCATCTATCAGCCCTTTCACGAGACGCTGGCCAGCACGATTGCCGCCACGGGCGGCGGTACGGGCGGCGGTGCGGGTGCCGGGCCGGCGATGATTACCGTACACAGCTTTACGCCGGTCTTTGCCGGACGCCACCGGGATGTCGAGATCGGCGTTCTGCACGACAGCGACAGCCGGCTGGCGGACGCGATGCTGGGGATTGCGCCGCAGCACACCATACGCAAGGTCGCGCGCAACGATCCCTACGGCCCCGAACAGGGTGTGACCCATACCCTCAGGCGGCACGCCCTGCCGGCGGGGCTGGTCAATGTCATGATCGAGGTCCGCAACGACCTGATCGCGACGCCCGACGATCAGCTGGCAATGGCGGCCATGCTGCATGGCTGGCTGGCCGCGGCGATGACCGCGCTCGGGGTCGCGCGCAGGGAAAGGGAGGAGACATGCCGAAAATAATTCGCGCATATGTCCGCATCGTGGACCGGGTGAACTACCGCCTGGGACGGGTGATGATGTACAGCATCTTCTTCATGGTCGGGGTGCTGTTGTGGTCGTCGGTGTCAAAGACGCTGTTCGTGCCCTCGCGCTGGACGCTGGAGGTCGCGCAATTCTCGCTGGTGGCCTATTACCTGCTGGGCGGACCCTATTCGATGCAGCTCAAGGGCCATGTGCGCATGGACCTGTTCTATGGCAGCTGGTCGCCCCGCACGCGCGCCGCGGTGGACAGCGTGACGGTGACCTTTCTGCTGTTCTACCTGATCGTGCTGCTCTACGGGGCGCTGAACAGCACGGCCTATTCGCTGGGCTTTTTCGGAAACGACTTCTTCGCCTTTTACGGCAAGCTGTTCAGTACCTTTTTCCGCGACCTGTTTTCGGGCGATTTCGCCTTTGCAGGGGTGAAAAAGGTGCTGGGCTTTCTCGAACGCAGCCCTACCGCCTGGCGGCCCTATCTCTGGCCGGTCAAGGTCATCGCCAGCGTCGGCATCTTTCTGATGCTGCTGCAGGCGTTTTCGGAACTGTTCAAGGATATCGCGACATTGCGCGGAGTCGATCTGCGCGCTGACGAGCCCGTGGCCCTGTTCAACGCGGAGACCGAATGATGTCATACGAGGAAATCGCCCTCTTCATGTTCGTCAGCATGATGCTGATGCTGTTTACCGGCCAGCGCGTCTTTGGCGCCATCGGCGGGGTGGCGGCGGCGGCGGCGCTGCTGCTGTGGGGCACCGGCGGATCGGACATGCCGTTTTCGGCGGCGATGAAGCTGATGAAATGGTATCCGCTGCTGACGCTGCCCATGTTCATCTTCATGGGATACGTGCTGTCGGAATCCAAGATCGCCGACGACCTGTACAAGATGTTCCATGTCTGGATGGGGCCGGTATCGGGCGGGCTGGCGATCGGCACGATCGGGCTGATGGTGCTGATCGCCGCGATGAACGGGCTGTCGGTGGCCGGCATGGCCATCGGATCGACCATCGCGCTGCCCGAGCTGCTGAAACGCGGCTATGACAAGAGGATGGTCACGGGGGTCATACAGGCGGGCTCGAGTCTGGGAATCCTGGTGCCGCCATCGGTGGTGCTGGTGCTGTACGCGATGATCGCGCGCCAGCCGGTGGGCCGGCTGTGGCTGGCCGGCATCATTCCGGGCCTCGTGATGGCCGGCATGTTCATCGCCTATATCTATCTGCGCTGCAAGATCACCCCCGCGCTGGGCCCCACCCTGGACGAGGAAGAGCGCGCCCGCTATGAACGCGACGCACCGCTGAAGATCAACGTCACCGGCTGGGGCATCGGCATTGCCGCGACGCTGGCCTTCTGGATGGCCAAGCGCGGCATCATCGTGCTGCCCAAGACATCGCTCGCCTCGGGAATCTTCGTGCTGGCGGTGCTGCTGTCGGCGGCCCTGCTGTATCGCTATCGGCGCGAGATCAGCCGTCACGTCACCATCCACATGCCCGAGAAATATCACCTGCTGCTGGCCGGGCTGCTGCCGCTGATCATCTTTTTCTCGATGATGATACCGTTCGTGAACGGCTGGACATCACTGACCGAAAGCTCGGCCGTGGGCGCGATGGTGGCCTTCATGGCCGCGGTGCTGCGCGGGCGCATGACGCGCCATGTGTTCGAGGTCTCGGTGCGCCAGACCCTGTCGATTTCCTGCATGTTCATGTGGATCATCCTGGCCGCGATGGCCTTTGGCGCGGTGTTCGACGGCCTTGGCGCGGTCAAGGCGATCGAGAACCTGTTTACCGAAAAGATGGGCCTCAGCCCCTGGACCATCCTGATCCTGATGCAGCTGAGCTTTCTGCTGATGGGCACCTTTCTGGACGATACCGCGATGCTGGTCATCGTGGCGCCGCTGTACATTCCGCTGGTCCATCAGCTGGGTTTCGATCTGATCTGGTATGGCGTTCTCTACACGATCACGACCCAGATCGCCTACATGACGCCGCCATTCGGCTATAACCTGTTCCTGATGCGCGCCATGGCCCCGCCCGAGATCACCCTGCGCGACATCTACGGTTCCATCGTGCCCTTTGTCGGGATCATGGTGCTGGCGCTGACGGTCATGATGGCGTTTCCCGAAATCTCGCTCTGGCTGCCGACCTATATCTATGACGGCTGAAAGGGGGCATGATGGCTGAAAATGCACGAAACGCACCAGCGATGAAGGCAGCAGAAGAACAAGAACTCCGCCAAGGGAGCTTTCACCGGGTGCGGCGCGCCACCGATCACGAGGCATGCCGCGCCGTGTTTGTCAAACCAACGGATGAGGAGAAGAGACAATGACCACAAGACGCAAGTTCATCACGACTGCCGCGATCGGCGCCGCTGCGTCATTGGCCGCGCCCGCGGTCCGCGCCCAGGGCGCCAAGATCAAGTGGCGCCTGCAGACCTATGCCGGCCCCGCGCTGGCCGAGCAGGTCATCGTGCCCATGGTCAAGAAGTTCAACGCGATTGCCGGCGATCAGATGCAGATCGAGCTGTACACCGCCGACCAGCTGGTGCCCACGGGCGAGCTGTTCCGCGCCATGCAGAAGGGCACCATCGACGCGGTGCAGTCCGACGATGACAGCATGGCCTCGCCCACCGAGGTCACCGTGTTCGGCGGTTATTTCCCCTTTGCGCTGCGCTACAGCCTGGACGTGCCGGTGCTGTTCAACCAGTACGGGCTCGACAAGATCTGGAAGGAAGAATACGCCAAGGTCGGGGTCAAGCACATCTCGGCGGGCTCGTGGGATCCGGCGAACTTTGCCACCAAGAAACCGATCAGGACGCTGGACGACCTCAAGGGTCTCAAGATCTTTACCTTCCCGACGGCAGGCCGTTTCCTCGAACGTTTCGGCGTGATCTCGGTGACGATCCCGTGGGAAGACGCCGAGGTGGCGTTGCAGACGGGCGAACTCGACGGTCTTGCCTGGTCGGGCATCACCGAGGACTATACCTCGGGCTGGGCGGATGTGACCGATTACTTCCTGACCAACAACATCTCGGGCGCGTGGATCGGGCATTTCTTTGCCAACATGGACCGCTGGAACGAGCTGCCCGACAACCTCAAGACGTTGCTGCAGGTCTGCATGAACGACAGCCATTACCATCGCCAGTGGTGGTACTGGGGTGGCGAGGCCAGCCTGCGCGTCAAGGGCACCAAGCTCAAGCTGACCACGATCCCCGATTCCGAATGGGGCAAGGTCGAGGCCGAGGCCCACAAGTTCTGGGAAGAGATCGCCTCGCAGTCGCCGCTCAAGGCCAAGGTGGTCAACATCATCAAGGACTACAACGCGACCATGGTCAAGGCAGGCCGGCCCTATCGTTACGGCTGAGCGGATGTGACGGGGCGGCAAGGCTTGCACATCGCCCCGGCACGGTACAAGAGAAAGGCGGCTCCGATGGTTGTCGGGGTCGCCGCTTGCAGGAAAAGAGGACCCCCAACAGCAGGAGCAGCCATGCCCGGAGCAATGACATTCGACGCGTTGAAGCAGGCCGTCGCGGACGGCCGTATCGACACGGTTCTTGCCTGCATCATCGACATGCAGGGCCGCCTGATGGGCAAGCGCTTTCTTGCCCGCCATTTCGTTGACAGCGCCTGGGAAGAAACCCATTGCTGCAACTACCTGCTGGCAACCGATCTGGAAATGGCCACGCCCGATGGCTATGCCTCGACCAGCTGGGAAGGCGGCTATGGCGACTATGTGATGAAGCCGGATCTTTCCACCATCCGCCCCATGCCCTGGCTGGAAGGCACCGCGATGGTGCTGTGCGATGTGCTCGATCACCATACGCATGAGGAAATTCCCCATTCGCCGCGCGCGGTGCTGCGCCGCCAGATCCGCCGCGCCGAGGCGATGGGCCTGACCCCGATGACGGCGACCGAGCTGGAATTCTTTCTGTTCGAGGGCAGCTATGACGACAACCGCAAGGCCGGCTGGCCGATGACGCCGATCAGCGGCTATAACGAAGATTACCACATCCTGCAGACTACCAAGGAAGAAATGGTCATGCGCCCGCTGCGCAACCATCTGTATGCGGCCGGTATCCCCATCGAAAATTCCAAGGGCGAGGCCGAGACCGGGCAGGAAGAGCTGAACATCAAATACGCAGCCGCGATGGATTGCGCCGACCACCACACGATCGCCAAGCACGCCACCAAGGAAATCGCCTGGCAGCAGGGCGTTTCGGCCAGCTTCATGGCCAAGTGGCGCCATGACAAGGTGGGCTCGTCCAGCCATGTGCATCAATCGCTGTGGCGCGGCGACGAAAACGCCTTTTTCGACAAGGGCGCCGAATACGGCATGTCGGGCATGATGCGGTCCTATGTGGCGGGGCTGCTGAAATATGCCCCCGACATCACCTTTTTCCTGGCACCCTATATCAACAGCTACAAACGGTTTCAGAAAGGCAGCTTTGCGCCCACGAAAATCGTCTGGTCGGTTGACAACCGCACCGCCGCCTTCCGCCTGTGCGGCGAGGGAACCAAAGGCGTGCGGATCGAATGTCGCATCGGCGGGTCGGATCTGAACCCCTATCTGGCGCTGGCCGGCCAGCTGGCCGCGGGCCTTGCCGGTATCGAAGAGGGGCTTGAGTTGCAGCCCCCCACCAGGGGCGACGTGTATGAGGCCCGCGAGGCCCCCGAGATCCCGCACAGCCTGCGCGAGGCAGGCGAGGCGCTGAAAGGCTCGGCCATGCTGCGCGCGGCGATGGGGGATGAGGTGGTTGACCACTATTTCCGCTGCGCCGAATGGGAACAGGAGGATTTCGCCCGCATCGTCACCGATTACGAAATCAGACGCGGATTCGAGAGGGCCTGATGGGAGGGGGCGCGGCCATGCCTGTAGCTGACGGCGCCCCAGAAACAGACGCGTACCCCGCGAAACAAAACCACCGCCCTGCCTGAACCCGGGCCGGGCCACAGCCAGTGAAAGGTCATCCTTGTGAGCAAGATCACCTGCATTTCCCCGATCGACGGGTCGGTCTATGTCGAACGCGACACGCTTTCGCCCGAGGCGGCAAGACAGGCCGTGGCACGCGCCCGCGCCGCGCAAAAGGCCTGGGCCGCGCGCCCGCTGGAAGAGCGCGTTCAGCTGGTTCTGAAAGGCGTCGAGAATGTCGGCGCCATGAACGACGAAATCGTGACCGAGCTCGCCTGGCAGATGGGCCGCCCGGTGCGCTATGGCGGCGAATTCGGCGGTTTCAGCGAACGCGCAACCCACATGGCCGCAATCGCCGCCAAGGCGCTGGCCCCGATCGAGGTCGAGGAAAGCGACAGCTTCAAACGCTATATCGCGCGTGAACCGCAAGGCGTGATCCTGGTGGTGGCGCCGTGGAATTACCCCTACATGACCGCGATCAACACGGTCGCGCCGGGGCTGATTGCCGGCAATGCGGTGATCCTGAAACATGCCAGCCAGACGCCGCTTGTCGGCGAGCGCATGGTGCAGGGCTTTGTCGCCGCCGGCATCCCCGAGGACGTGTTCCAGAACGTGTTTCTCGACCACGCCACCACATCCGATCTGATCGCCTCTGGCGCGTTCGACTTCGTGAATTTCACCGGCTCGGTCGGGGCAGGGCGCGCGATCGAGCGCGCGGCCGCCGGCACCTTCACCGGGCTGGGGCTGGAACTCGGCGGCAAGGATCCCGGCTATGTCATGGAAGACGCCGATCTCGACGCCGCCGTTGACACATTGATCGACGGCGCCATGTATAACGCCGGCCAGTGCTGCTGCGGGATCGAGCGCATCTATGTGGTCGAAAGCCTGTTTGACGCCTTTGTCGAAAAGGCGGTGAAGATCGTGTCGGCCTACAAGTTGGGCAACCCGCTGGACCCTGAAACCACCCTCGGGCCGATGGCGCAGAAACGCTTTGCCGATCTTGTGCGCGACCAGATCGCCGAGGCCGTCGCCAAGGGCGCGCGCCCCTTGGTCGACCCATCGCTGTTTCCCGCCGATGACGGCACCGGCACCTATCTGGCCCCGCAGATCCTGATCGATGTCGATCATTCCATGCGGGTCATGCGCGAAGAAAGCTTTGGCCCCGTCGTCGGCATCATGCCGGTGAAGGACGACGCACAAGCCATTGAACTGATGAACGATTCCGAATTCGGGCTGACAGCCTCGCTATGGACATCCGATATCGCGCGCGCCGAACGCATCGGCCAGCAGATCGAAACCGGCACCGTGTTCATGAACCGGGCCGACTATCTCGATCCCGGCCTGTGCTGGACCGGCTGCAAGAATACCGGCCGCGGTGGCGGGCTGTCGGTCATCGGCTATCACAACCTGACAAGACCGAAATCCTATCACCTGAGGAAACTGCCATGAGCCTGACTGCAAACTGGTCATATCCCACCGCCATCCGCTTTGGCGCCGGGCGCATCAAGGAAATCGCCGAGGCCTGCGCCGCGCTCGGCATGAAAAAGCCACTGGTCGTCACCGACAGGGGCCTTGCGCAACTGCCGCTGACGGCCAGCCTGCTGGACCTGCTCGATGCCGCGGGCCTTGGGCGCGCGCTGTTTTCCGATGTCGATCCCAACCCGACCGAAATCAACATGCAGGCAGGCGTCGAGGTGTTTCGCGCGGGCGGCCATGACGGGGTGATCGCGCTTGGCGGGGGCTCGGGGCTGGATCTGGGCAAGATGGTTGCCTTCATGCAGGGCCAGACCCGCCCGGTCTGGGATTTTGAGGATGTCGATGACTGGTGGACGCGCGCCGATGCCGACGCCATTGCCCCGATCATCGCCGTGCCGACAACCGCCGGCACCGGCTCTGAGGTGGGGCGCGCCAGCGTTCTGACCAACTCGCAGACGCATGAGAAAAAGATCATCTTTCACCCCAAGGTGCTGCCTTCGATCGTGATTTGTGATGCGGAGTTGACCGTCGGCATGCCGCCCGCGATCACCGCCGGCACCGGCATGGATGCCTTTGCCCACTGCCTCGAGGCCTATTGCTCGCCCCATTTCCACCCGATGAGCCAGGGCATCGCCATCGAGGGCATGCGTCTGGTCAAGGAATACCTGCCGCGCGCCTATCACGACGGCACCGATATCGAGGCCCGCGCCCAGATGATGGCCGCCGCCGCCATGGGGGCCACCGCCTTTCAAAAGGGCCTTGGCGCCATTCACGCCATCAGCCACCCGCTGGGCGCGGTTTACGGCACCCATCACGGCACCACCAATGCCGTGGTGATGCAGCCCGTGCTGCTGTTCAACCGCCCGGCCATAGAGGACCGCATCAACGCGCTGGCGCGTTACCTCGATATCGAGGGCGGGTTTGACGGGTTCTACGACTTCGTCGGCCGGATCAACGCCGAACTCGGCATCCCGAAAAACCTGACCGAGCTGGGTGTGAAGGATCCCGATCTCGATGCCCTGACGGTTTCGGCCCTTGACGACCCTTCCGTCGGCGGCAACCCTGTGCGCATGACACCGGAAAATACGCGCGCGCTGATCGAGGCGTGCCTTTGAAATGCAAGGACGGCAAGCATGGTTTCAAGAAGGACGCTCATCACTGGTGCGGGCGGTCTTGTCGCCTTGGGCGCGGCTGGCTACCAGTTTGGGCTAAGACCGATGCTGCACCCCAAACCCCCCGACGTCGGGTTTGCATTGACCGATGATGAACTTTCCGCCGCGCGCGCCTTCATGGCCGCGCATCCGATCATCGACAGCCACGCACATCCAGGCCGCACATTCCTGAAATCCGCCGAAAATCTGACCTTCAAGATCAGGCTCTACAAACTGCTTGGCGGCACTTTCGAGGACCGCACGGTTGCCGACATGACAAAGGGCGGGGTGGATGCGGCTGTCTTCAACGGGGTCGCCGATATCCAGCTGTTGACGCTGGGCAAGACCGGGCTGACCGCCGCGCGCGAATTCAAACCGGGCGAGGCCTGGGCCAGCTATCGCCGCCAGATCAACGATCTGCGCGCCCTGTCCGATCAGGGCCTCGTGCGCATCTGCCTGACATCCGATGACGTACGCGCCGCCAAGAAGGCGGGCCAGCGCGGCATGATCCTGGCAATGGAGGGTGCCGATTTCCTCGAGGGCGATCTGTCGCGCCTCAAGCAGGTCCATGACGATGGCGTGCGCATGCTGACGCTGGTTCATTACCACAACAACACGCTGGGCGATATCATGACCGGCGAGGTCGGCAATCGTGGCCTGACCGGTTTCGGGCGCGAAGTCATCGCCGCCATGAACGAGGTGGGCATCATCGTCGATCTGGCCCATGCCTCGGAAAAGACGGTGCTTGACGCGCTCAAGATCGCCAGAAAGCCGACCGTGATCACCCACACCCATATCAACACGGCGCAGCTGCAGAACCCGCGCTTCGTTTCGCCCGAAATCGCCCAGGCGATTGCCGAGACCGGCGGCTATATCGGCGCCTGGCCCGCCGGCATCGGCGAAACCACGCTGGCCGAATTCATCGACCGCATCGAATTTCTCGTGAGAGCGGTGGGCGAAGATGCCGTCGCCATGGGCTCGGACATGGATGCCAATTACAAGCCGGTCCTGGAAACCTACCGCAAGTTCCCGCTGGTCGTCGGCGCGCTGCAAAAGCGCGGCTACAGCACGCAGACCCTGGCCAAGATCATGGGCGGCAATGTGCTGCGTGTGATGGACAGCGCCTGAGCCTTCTTCTTTGCTCAAATACGCCTGCCAGCGGCACGCCGCGGCCGTCAGGTCACGGCGTTCTCAGCGCCCCATCATCGAGGGCAGCACCGTCACGATCTGGGGGAATGCCGTGATCACGAAAACCCCCACCAGCAGCAGCAGAAAGAACGGCAGCGCATGTGCCGCGATCCGCAGGATGTTGATCCCCGTCAGCCCCTGTATCACGAACAGGTTGAACCCCACCGGCGGGGTGATCTGCGCCATCTCGACCACCAGCACCAGATAGATGCCGAACCATAACGGGTCGATCCCCGCGGCCTGCACCATCGGCAGGATGATCGAGGTCGTCAGCACCACCACCGAAATCCCGTCCAGAAAGCATCCCAGCAGGATGAAAAAGACCGTCAGCGCCACCAGCAGCTCGGCCGGGCTCAGGTTGAAGGTGCCGATCCAGGCGGCCAGGTTGCGCGGAATGCCTGTGAATCCCATGGCGATGGTCAGAAAGGCCGCCGACAGCAGGATGAAGGCGATCATGACCGAGGTCCGGGTCGCCGACATGACCGCGTCGACAAAGGCGCTCCAGCCGAAACTGCCCGTGAACAGGGCCAGAACCAGCGACAGCACCACCCCCAGGGCGGCCGCATCGGTGGGCGAGGCAACCCCCGTATAGATCGACCCGATCACCCCCGCGATCAGCAGGATCACCGGGATCAGGCGACGCGATGCGATGATCTTTTCGCGCAGGCTGTGGCGCGCATCCGCCGCCGGGATCGCCGCCGGGTTCAACAATGCCCGGATCATCACATAGCCCGCAAACAGCACCACCAGCATCAGCCCCGGCAGGATGCCGGCGATGAACAGGCGGGCGATGGATTGCTCGGTCGCCACCCCATAGACGATCAGGATGATCGAGGGCGGGATCAACAGCCCCAGCGTGGCCGAGCCCGCCAGCGTGCCGATGATCAGCGATTCCGGGTAGCCGCGCCTGGTCAGCTCGGGCACCGACATGCGCCCGATGGTGGCGGCAGTGGCGGCGCTGGATCCCGAAACGGCGGCAAATATCGCGCAGCCCAGGATGTTGACATGCAACAGGCGCCCCGGCGCGCGCCCCAGCCAGGGCACAAGGCCCGAAAACATGTCCTCGGACAGGCGCGAACGCAGCAGGATCTCGCCCATCAATATGAACAGGGGCAGGGCGGCCAGCGGCCAGGAATTGCTGTGCCCCCACAGCGTGGTTGCCAGCACCAGGCCCACGGGTGCCGGCGAAAAGGCGACGATGGCCACGAATGCCACGATCATCAGCGACAGCGCCACCCACATGCCCGCGGCCAGCAGCACCAGCAGCAGGCCCAGCAGAGAGGCAAAGATCATCGGGTCGGACATGGCGTTACTCGACCCCGCCTTCATCGACAAGAACCGGCGCGCCCCGGATCAGGGTCTCGATCGCCGTATCCAGAAAGGCCAGTGCCAGCAGACCCAGCCCGACCACCATGAATACCTGCGGGATCCATATCGGTACCGCGATGATGCCGGGCGACATGTCGCCGAACGCGCGGCTCTGCATCGTCAGCACCACGGCATACCAGGTGGCAAAACCTGCCATGGCCGCGCCGCCCAGCAGGGTCAGCACCTCCAGCAGCAGGCGCACGCGCCCGGGCAGCAGCCGGATCAGCAGGTTGACCCTGATATGGGCGCCCTTGCGCAGCGCATAGGCCAGCCCCATGAAGGACGAGGCCGCCAGGAAGAAGCCCGAGAAATCGGCATAGGACGGGATGGTAAAGGCAAGCGCAGCGCCCCCGATCCGCGCCAGGATGTTCAACGAGATCTGCGCCGCGACGACGACGCAGATCAACAGGATGCAGATGGCCGAGATTGCGCCGGCCACCCCATAGAGCCGGTCAAGAAAACGCCGCATCATTCCCCCCTTGTCGGGTGGGCCGCACCCGTCATGGGCGCGGCCCCTTCGATGTGTTTCAACCCTGCCGTTCAGGGCCGAAAGGGCAGGATCAGCCGCCCTGATAGGTTTTCAGGATTTCCAGCGCCTCGGGGCTGGCCTTGGCTTTCCAGTTTTCCAGCATTTTCGCGCCGATTTCACGCAGCCCCTTCATCAGCTCGGGCGAAGGCTGCACGATCTTCATGCCGTTGTCGGCCATGATCTTGGTCTTGGCGGCGGCTTCGGCCTTGGACATGTCCCAGCCGCGTTTTTCGGCCTTGGCGGCGGCATCCAGCACGGCCTTTTGCGCATCGGCCGGCAGGGCGTCAAAGGCGGCCTTGTTCACCACCACGATGTTTTTCGGCACCCAGGCGTTGATCGGGGTGTAGTAGTTGACGAAATCCCAGGCCTTCGAGTTGGCGCCGGTCGAGGGCGAGGTGATCATCGCCTGCACCTGTCCGGTGGCAAAGGCCTGCGGAATGTCGGGGGCCTCGACCTGCACGGGCGACGCCTTGGCGAGGGTTGCGAATTCTTCCAGCGCGGCGTTATAGGCGCGGAAGCGCAGGCCGGCGAGGTCGGCGACCGTCTTGACCTCGTTCTTGGTGTACAGCCCCTGGGCCGGCCACGGGACCGAGAACAGCGGCATCAGCCCCTGCTTGGCCAGCAGCCGGGTGATGACCGGCTTTTGCGCCGCCCACAGGCGCGCGGCGTCGTCATAGGATGTGGCGACAAAGGGCTGGCTGTCTATGCCGAAGGCCGCGTCCTCGTTGGACAGGCGCGACAGAAAGAACTCGCCGATCTGCACCTGACCCGAACGCACGGCGTTCTTGATCTGGGCATGGGGGAACAGCGAGCCCGCCGAATGGACGGTGATATTCAGCGCGCCACCCGTGGCGGCCTTCACGTCCTTGGCGAATTCCCGGATGTTGACGGTGTGGAACGTCTTGTCGCCATAGGGCGTGGGCATGTTCCACTCGACAGCCAGGGCGGGTCCGGCAAGCCCCATCGCCACGGCAAATGCGGCAGCATGTTTCATCATCATCTTCTTCTCTCCCGGTTGTGTTGCCGCCCGACCATGCAGGAATATCCGGCATGGCGACGGGCAGCTTTCTTTTCCGCCCACAGGTTGGCAGGCAGGTGCCCCTCAGGGCAAGGTTTTTTTGCGTTTGACGATGGTCCCGGGCGCAATATGGGCGATTGCCCCTTTTTCGGGCCCGCCAGACGGTTTTTCAGGCAGGTTGCGTCCGCCCGTCAGGCGGGTCATGACCCATTCCTTGCTGCCATCGATCAGGCTGAACAGTACAGGTACGAAAACCAGCGACAGCAGGGTCGAAAGGATCAATCCCCCCATCACCGCAATGGCCATGGGCGAGCGGAACTCGCCCCCGATGCTGACCGCCAGCGCGCTGGGGATCATGCCCGAGGTCATGGCGATCGTCGTCATCACGATGGGGCGCGCGCGCTTGTGGCCGGCCTCGAGCATCGCATCGGGGCGCGACAGGCCCTGTTTCATCGAATCCTGGGCAAACCCCACCAGCATGATCGCGTTCTTGGTGACGATTCCCATCAGCATGAGAAAGCCGATGACCACCGGCAGGCTGATCGCCAGATTTACCATGTACAGGGCAAAGATCGCCCCGCCAATGGCCAGCGGCAGGGTCATCAGAATGGTGATCGGGGTCACGAAGCTGCTGAACAAAAGGGCCAGCACGACATAGACCAGCATGATGCCGGCAGCCATGGCGGTGGCAAAGCCCGAGAATATGTCGGCCATGATCTCGGCATCGCCCGAGGCCTGGATGCGCGTGCCCTTGGGCATGTTGCGCGCCTCGGGCAGCGACATGATCAGATCGGTTGCCTGGCCCAGCACCGTGTTCGGGCCGAGATTGGTTTCCACCTTGGTCTCGTTCTTGCGGTCATAGCGTGTCACCACGCTGGGCCCGGTCGAGACCTTGACATCGGCGACCGACAGCAGCGGTACCGACACGCCCAGAGGCGTGCGCACGCGAATGCCGGCCAGGTTGGTCAGGTCCTTGCGCGCCGATTCGCGCAGCCGCACCCGGATCGGGATCTGTTCGTCACCCGAGTTGAACTTGGCCAGGTTGGCATTCACGTCGCCGATCGTTGCCACCCGCAGGGTCGAGGCCAGCAGATTGGCCGTCACCCCCAGCTCGGCCGCGAGGTCGCCCTTGGGGCGGATCTGGATTTCGGGCCGGGGCAGGGCCGCGGTGGTGGTGACGTTGCGCAGCTCGGGCCTCTTTTTCATGGCGTCGGCCAGACGCAGCGCCGCCTTGCGCACCTCTTCGCGGTTGTCGCCAAGAACCGACATCGAGATGTCCTTTTGTCCGCGCTCGTTGACAAAGTTGATCCGCACATCGGGAATGTCGGCCAGCAGGCGACGCATGTCGTCCTCGATCTGGAACGAGGTCCGCTTGCGTTCCAGCTTGGTCCCGTAATTGACGATCAGGGTTGCCCTGGTGATGCTGCCCGAGCCGCCATCGACAAAGACATTGCGGATTTCGGGGATCTTCCAGATGCGGTCGGTCATCTCGCGCGCCACCTTGCGCGTGTCGTCCAGCGTCGCGCCCGGCGGCAGCTCGACCGTGATCAGGCTGCGACCGATATCCTTTTTCGGGGTGAATTCGCCCGGCAGCAGGGTGGCCGAATACAGCGATGCCGCAAAGATCGCAAAGGCCGCCACGATGGTGATGATCCGGTGGCGCAGCGTCCAGCGCAGGATCGACAGATAGCCGCGCATCAGCCAGCCGTCATCCTTGCTGCCGTGCTTGTGCATGTCCTTCAGGAAATAGGCCGCCATCATCGGCGTGATCAGACGCGCCACCAGCAGCGAGAACAGCGCCGCGATGGCGACCGTCAGGCCGAACTGCTTGAAGAACTGGCCGGGAATCCCGCCCATGAAGCTGACCGGGGCAAAGACCGCGACGATCGACAGGGTAATGGCGATCACGGTCAGGCCGATCTCGGTGGCTGCATCGGCGGCCGCCTTGCGCGCCGATTTGCCCATGGCGCGGTGTCGTTCGATGTTCTCGATCTCGACAATGGCGTCATCGACCAGGATGCCCGTCACCAGGGTGATGCCCAGCAGGCTGATCAGGTTCAGCGAAAACCCCAGGAAGTACATGGCAAAGAAGGTCGGAATGATGGACAGCGGCAGGGCCAGCGCGGTGATGATGGTCGCGCGCCAGTCACGCAGGAACATGAACACCACGATCACCGCCAGCGCCGCGCCCTCGTACAGCGTTTCCATCGCGCTGTTGTAGGATCCTTCGGTCTGGATGGTGGAATCGTCGATCTTGGAAATGCTGATGCCGGGATAGCGTTTCTTGATGTCCTTCAGCTGGGCCGCAACCTTGCGCGCGGTATCGAGGTCGGAAAACCCCGCCTGCCGGTAGATCCCCAGCGCCACCACCGGGTGGCCGTCGAGCATGGCGAAATTGCGCGCCTCTGCCGGCCCGTCATAGACCAGCCCCAGCTGGTTCAGCTTGACATCGGTGCCATTGGGCAGGGTCAGCGAGGTTTCCGCAAGCTGGGCCACGCTCTGCGCGCTGCCCAGCGCCCGGATCGAGAATTCCAGCCCGTCCAGATCGCCGCGACCGGCGCCCAGGTTGATATTGGTGGCCCGCAGCTGCCGGTTGACGTCCGCCGCCGTGATCCCCAGGGCCAGCAGGCGGTTCGGGTCCAGCTCGACCTTGATTTCGCGGTCGGCGCCGCCCACGCGCACCACCCCGCCGACGCCGCGAATGCCCCGCAACTCGCGCGAGATCACGTCGTCGATGAACTTGGACAGCTCTTCGATCGACATGTTGGGGTTGTTGATGCCATAGGTCAGGATCGGCTTGCCGACCAGCTCTTCCCGCTTGACGATGGGTTCCGAGATCGTGTCGGGCAGATCCTGCCGGACGCGGCTGACGGCATCCTTGACGTCGTTCAGCGCGGTATCGGTTTTCGTGTCCATGGTGAAATTGATGATCACCTTGGCCTGGGAATCGATGGCGCGCGAAATGATGTGGTCCACGCCCTGGATGTTGGCCACCGCGTCCTCGACGGGCTTGAGCACCTGTCCGGCCAGCTCGGCCGGGGCGGCACCGGGCTGGGCGATGGTGACCGAGATGATGGGAATGTCCACATTGGGCAGCTCGGTCACCGGCAGACGCATGAAGCTGTAGATCCCGGCCACCAGCATGACCAGGAAAAAGGCGAGCGACGGAACCGGCTTGCGGATCGACCAGGTGGCAAAGTTCATTTCAGCCCCCCCGCATCGACCGGTACCGGCGTCACCCGGTCATCCTGGCGAAAAAACGCGCCTGCGCGCAGCATGACCTGTTCGTTGCCCTCCAGACCTGCGGTGATCTCGCGGCGGCCCTGCCAGAACAGCCCCGCGGTGACGCGCCGCTTGATCGCCCTGCCGTCCTTGACCAGCATCACGAAATCGCCCCGGGAATCGGACAGCACGGCGCTGGTCGGCACACCCAGCGCCTGATGGCGCCCGGTGGTGATCCAGCCATTGGCAAACAGGCCGATGCGCAGGGATTCCGATGATTCCAGGCTGATCCTGACCTTGCCCAGGCGGGTGCGCGGATCGATGCGCGGTGAAATGCGGCGCACCGCACCCACGCGTTTGCCCAGCCCCGAGATGTTCAGCTCGGCCCGGTCGCCCGGCTTCAGCGCGCCGATGTCCGATTCGATCACGTCGGCCTCGACCTCGATCTCGCCGTCGCGGATGATGCGGAACATGGGCTGTGCCCCGGCAACCGCGACCGCGCCCATGCGGGCCGAACGTGCCGAGATGATGCCGGAAACCGGCGCGCGGATTTCGGTAAACGAAAGGTTCAGCCGGGCGCTGCGGATACGGGTCTCGGCGGCCTTCAGCTGGGCCTGGGCAATGGCCAGCCCGGCCCGCGCCGAGGCCAGCCCGGCGCGCGCCTGTTCCAGCGCGGTGCTGCTCTGGTCGAACACCGCCTGCGAGATGGTTCCGCTCTGGCGCAGGCGCAGATTGCGGTCATAGCTGGTCTGGGCCTGTTTCAGCGTTGCCTGGGCCAGCGATATCTGGTCGCGCGCCTGCTGCACCGCCGCACGGGCGCGCGGCAGGTCGGCATTGGCCTGGGCCAGCTGGACCTCGAACTGGCGCTTGTCCAGAACGGCCAGCAACTGCCCCTTTTCCACATGGTCCCCGATATCGGCCAGCAGGTTCTCGATCACCTGCCCGTTGATGCGCGTGTTGACGAACACCTCCTGCCGGGCGACCAGCGTGCCGGATACGGGGATGCGGGCGACAAAGACCTGCCGGCGCGGTGTGATCACCGTCACGTTGGGGGCGATGACCTTGGCCCGCCCCTCGGTTTTTTCGGCGGTTTTCCCCGCGGCGGCGGCCTGCGCCCTGTCGGGTGCGTCGGTCCCGGCCATTGCCGAAGGGCTTGCCACGGCGACAACCAGCGCCATGCTCAGCACCAGGGCGGAAAAGGTCGCGGAAAGGGGGATCGCACGTCTTTTGCAGATCGGGGTCATGCCGGGTCACATCCAGTTTGCGGGCGGTTTTCGGGCCGGGGTTGGGGCCAGGGGCGGTTTGACAGTCATCAATATTGCGTGCTATGCAAATTTTGCACGATATGCAAGAAAAATCCCGCGTCAGCACCCGTGGCAACATTGTAACCGGGGCAGCGACCGGGTGCGGGGCGGCACGGGCCGGAAAACCGGCCGCAAGGGCGAAAAGGGGTGCGCAGGATCATGCATCACAAGGCAGATATCATCAACCGGGCCGCGGATCTCAGATCCCGGCGTCGGATGCGTACCGCCGAGACCATCCGCAAGGCGGCGCTGCGTCTGGTGGCCGAACGGGGGCTGGACAATGTCACGACCGAGATGATCGCCCAGGAGGCCGGCATCAGCCTGCGCACCTTTTTCAACTATTTCGCCTTCAAGGAAGAGGCGCTCATGCCGCCGCCGATCGACTTTGCCCCCGAGGCGGTGGCAGGCTTCATCAACGGGCAGGGCAGCCTGCTGGCCGATATTGCCGAGCTTCTTCTGACCCAGTTCGACAATGTCGAGGAAGACCGCGCCCGGCTGCGGGTCCTGTTCCAGATATCGCAGACCCACCCCAAGCTGGTGCTGGTGCGCGACAAGGCCTTTCAGCAATACGAAGAGGAAATCGGCCGCCTGATCGCGCACAGGCTGGGGCTGGATGCGCAACATCGCAGGCCCCGCCTGATGGCCGCCGTTCTGGCCGCCGCGATCAAGGTTGCCATGACGGGTTGGGTCATGTCGGATCAGGGAACCGCGGCCAACCACCTGCGCAGCAGCCTTGCGGCGCTTGCGGATCTGTTCGTCGAAAAACCCGCCTGAAGGCGCGCGCGGCCTGCCCGGGCCATCGGTCGCGCCGGGCATCGGTGAACCTCACCGTTTCAACCCGACCCGACCATTCATCGGTCCTCGTCAGGGCGCAGCACCAGCCAGATCAGGGCGCCGCCGGCCAGGGTCAGAAACGGAATCATCGCCGTGCTGACCGCATCCCAGCCGGCGGTCGCCGTCCCGCCCGAACAGTTCATCAGCCCGCCCGAGGCAATCGAGGCGATCGTGACCATGCCGAACACGATCATGTCGTTGATCCCCTGGATTCGGCCGCTTTCCTCGGGGCTGTGGGCGCCGGCCAGCATCGAGGACGCGCCGATAAAGCCGAAATTCCAGCCCACCCCCAGCAGGATCATCGAGATGAAGAAATTTCCCAGATGCACGCCGGACAGCGCCATCAACCCCGACCCGGCCAGAATCACCAGCCCGGTCGCGATGATCTTTTCCACCCCGAAACGGGCGATCAGATGGCCGGTAAAGAATGATGGAATGAACATTGCCAGCACATGGGCCGACACGACATTCGCCGCATCCCCCTTGGAAAAGCCGGTGCCAACGATCGCCAGCGGGGCCGAGGTCATCATCAGGGTCATCAGCGAATACGAGACCATGCCCGAAATGATCGCCACCAGGATACGCGGCGATTTCAACATCTCGATGCGCGACCGGCCGCCGGCAGGGCCCTTGACCTGCGGAGCCGGCTTCGGAATGTCCAGAAACAGGAACAGCGACGCGCCCACGACATTGATCGCGATCACCGTCAGATAGGTCCCCAGATAGGGCACCGGCAGGGCATCGGCCGTCACCTTGGCCAGCTGCGGCCCCAGGATGGCCGAGATCAGCCCCCCCGCCATGACATAGGACATGGCCTTGGGCCGAAAGGAATCGGATGCGGTATCGACCGCGGCAAAGCGATAGAACCCCTGCGCCGACATGTAGATCCCAGTCAGAAATGATCCGGCCATGAACAGCAGGAACGAATGTTGCACAAGGCCCCATGCCGCAATGGCCGCCCCCAGCGCGCCGCCGCCCGTGCCCATGAAGAACCCGGTGCGCCGTCCGAAACGCTGCATCACCTGGCTCATCCACGGCGCCGTGGTCATCGAGCCGAAAACGATCAGCGAAATCGGCAGGGTCGCAAGGCAGCGGTTGCTGGCCAGCGATTGCCCGGCCAGCCCCCCGAGGATAAAGATCATCGACATCTGCGCGCCGATGAATGCCTGCGCCATCACCAGAACGGCCACATTCCGGCGCGCACGCCTGTCATCGACCACCGATGGCGGCGGCTGGTCAGGGGGCAGGGTTGAGCTTGGGGTCGAGGGAACTTGCGTCATGGTTGCTGACCTTAATCTGGTGCGCCGATGCTGCCAAGGCCCCAATTGTCGCTGCCAGGGTCAATCGTGCATCAATCGGCCATCGAGGCGGTCGATCACATGGGCGAACGAGCCCGACACGTTTCCCCGTACCAACCCCATCGGCGGCAATATGCGGCCCTGCGCGTCGCGGGCCTGAAACAGCGCATCCCCCTCGGCCCTGAGGGTGGTTGCATAGTGGAACTCATGTGCGCCGAAAACCCCAACCGGGGGGGCGCCGGGCGCTGCGCCTGCCCGGCTGATGCGGCGATAGCCCAGATGCAGGCGCGGCCGCGCCAGGCTGGTTTCCAGCGCCAGCAGCCCCGCCATCCGGTGGGCATGGCCCTGCGCGTCGATCAGCCCTTCGCCCAGCACCATGTAGCCGCCGCATTCGCCATGAACCGGCACGCCGCGCGCGGCCAGCCTGCGCAGCCCGTCCAGAAAGGTGCGACTGGCGGCCAGACGCGCGCCATGCAGCTCCGGGTATCCCCCGGGCAGAAAGACGAAATCGCTGCCGGGTGCGGGGGATTCATCGGCCAGCGGCGAGAAGAACGAAATATCCGCCCCGCCCCGGCGCCAGTCGTCCAGCATATGTGTGTAGACAAATGCAAAGGCCGCATCCCGGGCAATCGCGATCCTTTGGCCGGGCGGTGACAGGGGCGGGCTTTCCCGCTGCGGACGCGGCAGATCCCGCGCCAGCACCGGCAGCATGTCCAGATCGACACTTGACGCAATCACCTCGGCGACGTGGTCCAGAAAATCCGAAAGCGCGGCATGTTCCTGCGCCTGCACCAGGCCCAGATGGCGCGAAGGCAGGGCCAGCCCGGCGTCGCGGGGCAGGGCGCCGACCACCGTCATGCCGGTGCGCTCGATCGCCCGGCGCAGCATCAGCTCGTGCCCGGACGAGCCGACCCTGTTCAGGATGACCCCGCCAACATGCACCCCGTCGCGATGGGCGGCAAAACCCGCCACCAGGGGCGCGATCGACTGGGCCATCGCCGCGGCATCGACGACCAGAACCACCGGCAGGTTCAGGATCCGGGCAAGATCGGCCGTCGCGCCACGGCCATCGGGCGGGGCACCGTCAAACAGACCCATCGCACCTTCGATCAGCAGCAGGCCCGGCCCCTGCGCCAGCGCGCGGATCCTGTCCGGGGCCATCGCCCAGGCATCGAGATTGACGCATTCCCGCCCTGTCGCGGCGGCGTGAAATCGGGGATCGATATAATCCGGCCCCGATTTTGCCGAGCGTATCGCGTGCCCCCGCTGCGCCAGCGCACGCAGGATTCCCAGCGTGACCACCGTTTTCCCGCTGCCCGACATGGGCGCGGCAAGGATCAGCCCTCGGCCTGTTTCTGTCATGCGCCTTCCCCCTGGTCCGGCCATGTCTATGCCAGGGCCGGGCGGGGGAAAAGCCCCCTCCCATGCGCAGGGCCCGACTTCCTGCCACCAGGCTTTCTTCTTTGCCCAAATACGCGCGGGGGAGGGCCGCAAGGCCCGGGGGCGGCAGCCCCTTGCCCGCTCGCTGCCAGGTTCCTCCATTGGCAGCGGCGGCCGGCTTTGACATTATCCCCCCATGAACGTGACTGCAAAACGGGAACTGCGCCGCGGCTGGACGACCGGCGCCTGCGCCACCGCCGCCACTAAGGCGGCGCTGATGGCGCTGTGGGGCGGGGCGTTTCCCGATCGCGTGCGGATCACGCTGCCACGTGGCGAGCGTCCAGCCTTTGCGCTTGCCCATATGCAGCAGGGCCAGGGCTGGGCCGAGGCGGGGATCATCAAGGATGCGGGTGACGACCCCGATGTGACCCACGGCGCGCTGATCAAGGCCCGTGTCCAGGCCCATGGCGACGCCGGCGAAGGCGTGGTTTTTCGCGCGGGCGAAGGCGTCGGCACCGTCACGATGCCCGGCCTGCCGCTGCCGGTGGGCGCACCCGCCATCAACCCCGTGCCGCGCCAGATGATGCAGCAGGTGACGGCCGAGCAGGCCGCCCGATATGGCCAGCAGGGCGATGTCGAGATCACCATTTCGATCCCCGGCGGCGAAGGGATCGCCCGCAAGACCTGGAACCCCCGCCTTGGCATCAAGGGGGGGCTGTCGGTGCTGGGCACGACCGGCATCGTGCGCCCCTTTTCCTGCGCGGCCTGGATCGCCTCGATCCATCGCGGCGTTGACGTGGCGTGCGCGAGCGGCCTGACCCATGTCGCGGGCTGCACCGGGGCGACATCGGAACGCGCGGTGCGGGCGCTGTACGGGCTGCCGGATCACGCCATGCTGGACATGGGCGATTTCGCGGGCGGGCTGCTGAAATATCTGCGCCGCCATCCCGTGCCCCGGCTGACCATCGGCGGGGGATTTGCCAAGATCACCAAGCTGGCGCAAGGGGCGGTGGATCTGCATTCGGCGCGCTCCCAGGTTGATTTCACAGCGCTTGAAAAACTGGATGAAGACAATGGCTTGCCGGATGTAAGTGATGCAAATACCGCGCTTGAGGCATTGACCATTGCCGGCGCACCACTTGCCGATCTGGTGGCCGAAATGGCCCTGGTTCGTGTAAGGAATATTTTGCAAGATGCTGATATTGCACCAGATATCGTGATCATAGATCGTCAGGGCAACATCATTGCCCGCAAGGGGCCGTGATGGGGTTGCTGCTGCTTGCCGGAACAAGCGAGGCCCGCCAGATCGCCACGGCACTTGCAGGGCGAAAGGATGTGATCGCATCGCTTGCCGGCAGCACCCGCATGCCCGCCGCCTTGGGGGTGCCCACGCGCATTGGTGGCTTTGGCGGGGATCAGGGATTTGCGGAATTTCTGCGGCAACAGCGCATCACTGCCGTTCTTGATGCCACCCATCCCTTTGCCGCGCGCGTCTCTGCCCGCACTGCCCGCATCTGTGCGGAAATGGATATCGCGCATCTTCAACTGCTGCGCCTGCCGTGGACGGCCGGGCCCGGCGACAACTGGCACCTGGTGGCGCATGAAAGGGATGTTGCCCGCATCATTCCGCCGGGTGCGCGCGTCTTTCTGGCAACCGGCCGACAGCGGCTTGCCGATTTTGCCGCCCTTCAGGCCGAATATCTGTTCTGTCGCCTGGTGGACCGCCCCGATACCCCCTTTCCGCGCGACAATGGCGAATATGTCATCGGCAAGGCCCCGTTTTCGATTGAGGACGAAGTGGCGCTGTTTCGCAGGCTGCGCATAGACTGGCTGGTTGTGCGCAACGCCGGTGGCACGGCCAGCCGGGCCAAGCTGGACGCCGCGCGCGCCCTGGGCCTGAAGGTGGCCATGATAGAACGTCCGCCTCAGCCGGCCTGCGACCGCGTGGAAACCGTTGAACAGGCGCTGGCATGGCTGCGCGGAAAGGGGTTTGCAACATGACCGGACGGATCATCGAAACCGAACAGGATGTTGCCGAGGGCGCCGCATGGCTTGCCGCGCGCGAGCCGCGTTTCTTCCATGTGATCACGCTTTGTGGCCCGTTGCCGCTGCGGCGCAGGGCAGGGGGCTTTGCCGCGCTGCTCAAGGCGATCGTGGCGCAGCAATTGTCGGTCGCCTCGGCCGGGGCGATCTGGCAGCGGCTTGAAACCGCAGGGCTGACTGACCCGCAAACCCTGTTGCGGGCGGGCGACGAAACCTTGCGCGCCTGCGGCCTGTCGCGCCCCAAGATCGGCTATGCGCGGGCGCTGGCCGGCGCGGGGCTTGATTTCGATGCACTTGCCCGGATGCCGGACGCGCAGGTGATCGAAACCCTGGTCGCGATCAGGGGCATCGGGCGCTGGACGGCGGAAATCTATGCCATGTTTTCGCTGGGGCGGGCCGATGTCTTTGCCCCGGCCGATCTGGCGTTGCAGGAATCCGCGCGCATTCTGTTCAACCTGCCGGAGCGCCCGCGCGAAAGACAGGCGCGCGAGATGGCCGCCCCCTGGTCGCCCTGGCGGGGCGTTGCGGCGCGCGCGCTCTGGGCCTATTACCGCCATTGCAAGAACAAGGAAGGAAGTTTGTGAGATGCGAAAACTGCAGGCAGGGCGCCGTGCGGCGCGATCGGGCAAGGCGACAAGCCTGGTCATTCTGGTGCATGGCTATGGCGCTGACGGGGCCGACCTGCTGGGGTTGGCCGACCCGCTGGGCGAACACATGCCCGACACCGTCTTTGTGGCGCCGAACGCGCCGAACCGGTGTTCGAACAACCCGATGGGCTATGAATGGTTCCCGATCCCCTGGCTTGACGGATCAAGCGAAGAGGCCGCCGCCGAGGGGATGGCGCGCGCGGTCGAGGATCTGAATGCCTTTATCGACGAAACAATGGCGGCCGAGGGGGTGGATGACGCCCACACCATCCTGCTGGGCTTTTCGCAGGGCACGATGATGAACCTGCATATCGCCCCGCGCAGGCCGCGGCCGGTTGCCGGTGTGGTGGGGTTTTCGGGCAGGTTGCTTGCCCCCGAGAGGTTGAAATCCGAGGTCGTTTCGCGCCCGCCCGTTCTGCTGGTCCATGGCGATCGCGATGACATGGTGCCGCCGGCCTCGATGCCCGAGGCGGCCGATGCGCTGCAGCAGGCGGGCTTTGATGTCTATACCCATCGGTCGCCGGGCATGGGCCACGGCATAGCACCCGACGGCCTGGGGGTGGCGCTGCAGTTCATGCGCGACAGGCTGGGCATCGCGCCAGGCTGAGGCGCATCCCCGCAGGGCAGGCCCATATGGGGGGTTGCCAGCCATCCGCCGCGATATATAGTCGGAGCAGGTCATCGGGGCGGGTCGTCCCGTCCTGGTGTCGCGATCGGCATGACAGGGCGAGGGCTATTGCGCCATGGATGGAGATTTCAGCACCAGCTTCGTGCGCCGCAACGAGGGCAGGCATTATCCGGCCCTCGTTCTGAATGCCGATTACCGGCCGCTTTCCTACCTGCCCCTGTCGCTCTGGACCTGGCAGGAGGCGGTCAAGGCGGCCTGGCTCGAGAGGGTCGATATCATCGCTGAATACGAGGCCGAGGTGCATGCCCCCTCGCTGTCGATGCGCATCCCCTCGGTCGTCGTCCTGAAGGATTACGTCAAGCCCGCGCCACATGCCGCATTCACCCGTTTCAACCTGTTCCTGCGCGATGAATTCACCTGCCAGTATTGCGGAGCGCGCCACGACCTGACCTTTGACCATGTGGTGCCGCGCTCGCGCGGGGGGCGTACGACCTGGGAAAACGTGGTCGCCGCCTGCAGCCGGTGCAATCTGAAAAAGGGCGCGCAGACACTGGCGCAGTCGGGCATGAAGCTGCGCCGCGCCCCGCGCCGCCCCACGGGCGAGGAACTGCGCAACATGGGGCGCAAGTTTCCGCCCAATCACCTGCATGAAAGCTGGCTGGATTTCCTCTACTGGGATGTCGAGCTGGAAGCCTAGTATGGTGGAAACGAAATGCGCAGCATTCAATTCGCTGCGACAATGGCAGGTTCGCGCCCGGCCCCGAGGGGGGCGCGCTGAGATCTGCGCGCCGGTTTTCGCGAGTGCGACATCGCAATCTGTTGAAATGGCACCACCAATTCGCGCCCGCCTGGGGGGCGGGGTCGAGTTTGAGCCGGATCGCAAGCGATCCGGAGAGTAGAAAACCAATGTAGCGAACTTCGATTCCAGGTAACCAGGGCGTAGACCCATAAACCCCAACCGTCGGCCCTCAGCCCTCGTGCCCGGCCCGGCGAAAGGCCGTCAGCCACATGCCTACAATCGCCATCGAGATCAGAAAGTTCCACGCCGCCATCGACAGGCCGAACATGCTCCACGGGATGTCGTCGCATCGCACCAGCGGCGCCTTGAATATCTGGTTCATCAGCTGGTCGGTCGAAAGCCCGGAAATCGGCTGTGACGAGCAGGTCGTCGGCCCCAGCCACCAATGCTGTTCCACGCCGGTGTGGTAAAAGGCCACGCCCGCCCCGAACAGCACGATCGCCGCCCCCAGCAGATACGTCCAGCGCAGCGCCGCCCCGCGCCAGGGCAGCAGAAAGATCACGATCCCCAGCCCCGCGGCCAGCCCGTGCGGCCAGCGCTGCCAGATGCACAGCTTGCACGGCGCCAGGCCGCCGATGAACTGAAACCCGAATGCCCCCAGCAGCATTGCCGCCGAAAGCGCCGCCGCCACCAGTGCGATATTGCGCGCGTTCATAGATACCTCACCAGCCAGAAACCGCCCAGCAACAGGGCGACGAACAGGCTGAACATCATGGCCAGCCGCCTTTCGATGAAATCGCGGATCGGGGCCCCGAATTGCCACAACAGGGCTGCCACGATGAAAAACCGCAACCCCCGCGCAACGATTGCCGAAACGACAAAGACCGGCAGGTTCAGCCCCGTCCATCCCGACATGATGGTGATCACCTTGAACGGGAAAGGCGTGACACCGGCGATCAGCACCGCCCAGGCACCCCAGTCGCGAAAGCGCGCATTGAACAGGTCGGCGGCCTGCATCTTGCCATAGAATTCCAGTACCGGCCGACCGACCGCATCAAACAGCTGGGCGCCGATATAGTAACCGAACAGCCCGCCCAGAACCGAGGCCACCAGCGCCACCGTGGCGATCACAAAGGCCCGGCGCGGGCGGGCAATGATCATCGGGATCATCAGCACATCCGGCGGAATCGGAAAGAACGAGCTTTCGGCAAAGCTGACCAGCGCCAGCGCCCATAACGCATGGCGTGTTCCCGCCAGCGAGATCGTCCAGTCGTAAAGCCTGCGCAGCATCTGGGTTCCGCCCCGTATCTTCCCGTATCACCTTGCCTGTCCATCCTTCCACCACGCGCAGCCGGGTACGTCAAGCGGCGATCGCCGCCAGCGATCGCTGCCAGTGATTGACGCCCCCTCGATTGCAGGCTACATCATCCCCGCGTGTGCCCGAGTGGCGGAATTGGTAGACGCAGCGGATTCAAAATCCGCCGCCGCAAGGCTTGCCGGTTCGAGTCCGGCCTCGGGTACCACCATCGCATCGCATCCGCGCCCGCCAGGGCCCCGGCCGGTCCCCGCGGCACGCGCCTTGCCTTCTTCTTTGCCCAAATACGCCCGCCGGAGGCGTCCGCCCTGTCCACCTGTCGCCACACCGGACAAGGCGCGCCATCCCTTCAGCCGATCCTGCCCCGGGTTTCACCGACGTTGCCGCCGATCTGGCCGCGATGCAGCAGCACATGGTCCAGCAGCACGCAGGCCATCATCGCCTCGCCCACAGGGACCGCGCGGATGCCGACGCAGGGGTCATGCCGGCCGCGGGTGACGATCTCGACCTGCGCGCCCGCCCTGGTGATCGTGCGCCGCGGTTTCAGGATCGACGAAGTCGGCTTGACCGCAAATCGACAGACGATCTGCTGGCCGGTCGATATTCCGCCCAGAATCCCGCCGGCATGGTTCGACGAATATTCGGGCCCGTCCCTGCCCATGAATATCTCGTCGGCGTTTTCCTCGCCCGTCAGCATGGCCGCGTCGAAACCGGCGCCGATCTCGACCCCCTTGACGGCGTTGATCGACATCATCGCCGCGGCGATATCGGTGTCCAGCTTGCCATAGACCGGGGCGCCCAGCCCCGCAGGCACGCCGCTGGCCACCACCTCGACCACGGCGCCGACCGAATTGCCCGACTTGCGCAGCTGCGACAGATAACCCTCCCACGTCTCGGCCGCCCCGGCATCGGGCGTCCAGAACGGGTTGCGGGTGATTTCGGCCATGTCAAAGCGGCTGCGATCGGCCTTGTGCGGCCCCATCTGGACCATGTAGCCGGTGATTTGCAGATCAGGCAGCAGGCTTGCCAGCGCGGCGCGGGCAACGCCGCCGGCCGCCACCCTTGCGGCGGTTTCGCGGGCGCTCGACCGGCCGCCGCCGCGATAGTCGCGAATGCCGTATTTCTGCCAGTAGGTGATATCGGCATGTCCCGGGCGAAACCTGTCGCTGATCTCGGAATAATCCTTGCTGCGCTGATCGGTGTTGCGGATCAGCAGCTGGATCGGCATGCCCGTGCTGCGGCCCTCGAACACGCCGGACAGGATTTCCACCCGGTCGGGCTCCTGGCGCTGGGTGGTGTATCTGTTCTGCCCTGGGCGACGCCGGTCGAGCCAGCCCTGCAGCATGGTTTCGTCAAGGGCCACGCCGGGCGGGCAGCCATCCACGACCGCACCCAGTGCGGGCCCGTGGCTTTCGCCCCAGGTCGTGACGGTAAAGATGCGGCCGAAACTGTTGGTGGACATCGCGCAAGCCTCCTCATTGGGCTGACGTTATGCCCCAGCGGCTGCGCGCTGCCAAGCGCCATTCCCCCGCGCGGATCACGCATCCGCATTGGGCAGCGCGTGATGGCCTGGGTCACTGCGGTGCATCGGGGGGTGCATCGGGGGGATTGTCGGGCATTTCGCTGGGGATCCAGACGACGAAACTGGTCCCCTGGCCCGGCGTGCTGGTGGCGCGGATATGGCCGCCCGCGCGCAGGATCAGTTTCTGGCTGATCGACAGGCCCAGCCCGGTGCCCTCCTGGCGCTTGGTGGTAAAGAAGGGGTCAAAGACCGATTTCAGCACCTCGGGCGTCATCCCGTGGCCGGTGTCGGCGACCTCGATCTCGACCCCGTCGGCCCCCTCATGCGGGCGGTCGGTCGTGCGGATCAGCAGCCTGCCACCGTCGGCCATGGCGTGGATGGCGTTGACGATCAGGTTGATCAGCACCTGTTGCAGCTCGGTCCGGTTCATGGCCACGACACCGCGGGCGCGCAGATCGCGTTCCAGCACGATGTCCACCTTGTTCAGCAGATGCTGCACCAGGGGAATCGAATCGTCGATCACGTCGTTGGGGCTGTGCTGTTCGATCACCCCGGCATATTCCTCGGGGCGGGCGAACTGCAGCAGCTTGTTGACCAGTATGTTGATCGAGTGGACCTGCTCGTGGATCAGGCGGAATTCGGTCTCGACGGGCAGGGCGGCGTCGCCGATCTGTTCGCGGATGACATCCAGATTGCCCTGGATGACGGCGATCGGGTTGTTGATCTCGTGGGCGATGCCGGCCGTGATCTCGCCGATGGCGGCCAGTTTTTCCGAGACCACCAGCTGGCGGGTCGTGGCCTCGAGCCGCTGATTGGCCTCGCGCAGGTCGCGCGTGCGTTCGGCCACCCGGCGCTCGAGCTCGTCGGCCCATTCGCGCAATCGCCTGTCGCGTTCCTGAACCTGCTCGAGCAACAGGTCCAGATGTTCCGACACGCGGCCGATCTCGTCATCATGGGCGCGAATGCCGGTGCGCGCACCCAGATCGCCCTGCTCGACCCGGGCAATGGTGGCGACCATGGTTTCGAGCGGGCGAAAGATCGACCGCGCCCAGTACAGGAAAACCGGCACCGACAGCAGGATCAGCAGAACAAAGCCGGCGCCGATGGTCATCAGCGTGCGCATCTTGGCGGCACGAAAGGGCGTGTCGAGAAAGCCCACATAAAGCATGCCCACGCGTTTGCCGAAACTGTCGATGATGGGCTCGTAGGCGCTGATGTACCAGTCATTGACGACAAAGGCGCGGTCCAGCCAGACCTTGCCCTTGCCCAGAACGGTGTCGCGCACGATGACCGACACCCGCGTGCCCAGCGCGCGCACGTTCCTGAACAGGCGGACATTGGTCGAGACGCGCACATCGTCCAGAAACAGGGTCGCCGTGCCGCGGCTGCCTTCGGTCAGGCTGCGCGGCGGATAGACGAGGTCGGTGATCTGGTCGATGAAGGCCAGGTTGCGGTTCAGCAGAACCCCGGCCACCAGGGCACCGCCCCCCACCTTGACCGGCGAGGCCGTGTGGATGATCATGCCACGGGTTTCCTCGGTCCGCCGGGTCGGGGCCGCGGCGCGGGTCGGCACCAGCCTGATGCGGGCGCGTTCGGCCAGCTTTGGCGATATCGCCATCAGATCCTTGCGGGTGAATATGTCGATTTCGGTGCGGCTCTTGCCGGCCAGCGCCGATTTGACGACAGGCCAGCGCAGGAAATCGGCCCGGTTCTGCAACCGGGGCGATGAATGAAAGCTGCCATCGGGGGCGATGTAATAGAGGAAATCCAGCCCGTTTGCCCGCCTCTGGGCATCGAGAAAGGCCAGCAACGCCGGTTCGGATCGCTTTTTCAGCATCTCCTCGAAGGCCGCCGATTCCCCCATTGCCTGAACCTGCGCGCTGGCCCGCTCTCTGAGGCGGGCGAAATACTGATGCGCGATGGTCAGTTCGCCATTGACCTTGGCGATCAGCAGCTTGTCAAAGCGGTTCGACCAGTTCGAGATCACGATCGCCAGAAACAGCGGCATCACCACCAGCATCGGCAGCAGCGCGATCATCAGCAGGCGGAACCGGACCGAGCGGTGCAGCCGTGCGCGCGGTCTGGGGCCGGCCCGCGAGACCGGGGTCAGCGGTCGTTCAGACATTCCACATCGCGCATTTGCGGTCGATGGTCTTGCGCGAAACCCCCAGCCGGCGCGCGGCCTCGGCCCGGTTGCCGTTGCAGGCCTCGAGCACGGCCAGGATATGGCGGCGCTCGACCGCCTGCAGGGAATCGATCGCGGCGGGGGAGTCGCATTCATCGTCGTCGCAGAATTCCGGCGGGTATTCCCCCAGGATCAGCGCGCGTTCGATCAGGTTGCGCAGCTCGCGGACGTTGCCCGGCCAGTCGTAGCACGACATCTTCAGCAGTACCCCTTCGGTCAGGGGCAGCGGGGGCACGCCCAGCTCGTGCGAGAGATCCTTCATGAACATCGAGGCCAGATCAAGGATGTCCTCCTTGCGTTCGGACAGCCGTGGCATGTGGACATTCAGGACGTTGATGCGGTGGAACAGATCCTCGCGAAAGCGCCCCTGCCTGACGGCGGCTTCCAGATCGGCGTTGGTGGCAAACATGAAACGCAGGTTCAGCGGCACTTCGCGGCTCGAGCCCAGGGGGCGGATGCGCATTTCCTCGATCACCCGCAGCAGGGTGGCCTGGATCGCCAGCGGCATTTCCCTGATCTCGTCAAAGAACAGCGTGCCGCCACGGGCGTGAAACAGCAGCCCGTCGCGCCGGTCGTCGTCGCCGTTGAAATCGTCCCTGATCGAGCCGAACAGTTCGCGCGCCAGCAGATCGGGCGAGACCGCGGCACAGTTGACCGGCACAAAGGGCTTGTCGGCGCGGTCGGATATGGCATGCAGCGTTCGCGCCGCGATTTCCTTGCCGGTGCCCGAGGCGCCCGTGAACAGCACCGGCGTGGGGGCCGTGGCGATACGTTCCAGCATGGTGCGAATGTCGGCAATCACCCGTGATCGCCCCAGCAGGCGTCCGCGCCAGGCGGTCGCGTCGGCCGACAATTCGTGCTTCAGCAGATAGTTCTCGCGCCGCAGATGCTGGCGGTCGATGCTGCGCGCGACCGCGTTCAGGATCTGGTTCGAGCGAAAGGGCTTCAGCACGAAATCCGCAGCCCCCGCCCGCAGGGCCTGAATTGCGGTTTCCAGATCGGCGAATGCGGTGATGAGGATCGCGTCGGCAAAAAAGCCGACCTTGCGCTGTTCCTGCAACCATTCGAGCCCGCCCTTGCCGGGCATCACGTTGTCCAGGATCACGATGTCGAAATGCTGTTCGTCCAGCTTGCGCGTGGCCTCGTCCACATTGGCGGCCTGTTCGACATGCTTGCAGCGCGGCCCCAGGATACGCACCAGGAAATTGCGCATGCCCGGCTCGTCATCGACGACGAGAATCCGCGACGCCGCAAGGCCGGGGCCGAAATCGTCGCCCTTGCCCGCCGGGCTGGCCGGGGCAGGGCGTGGGCCGTCGGTCGGCGGGTCGGATGGTCTGGCGGCGGCAGAATCTCTCATGATGCCTCCGGTTCCCGCTGGGCTGTGAGCCGGGTCGTGGGCAGCCGGCCGGATGCCGGCCACGGTCTCATCCTGCGCCAGGGGTGGAAAAATATCAACCTTGCGCAGCCTTGTCCTGATCCAGCGTCGAGGCGACCAGTTCGCCCAGGCCGATGATTTCGAAATTGTCGATCTCGCGCTCGTCCAGCGCATCCTCGAACACCGAGCGGCAGTTGGCGCAGGGCACCACCACCGCCTGCAGCCCTTCGATGGCGTTCAGCTGGTCCAGCTTGCACGAAAAGGCCCTGGACTGCAGTTCGGCCGCGCGCGGATTGGCCGAAACGCCGCCGCCCCCGCCGCAGCACAGGTTGGCGATGCCGGCATTGTCCATCTCGACAAAGTCGCTTGCAGCGGCGTCGAGCAGCCGGCGCGGCTCTTTCAGCAGGCCGCCACGGCGCACGATCTGACACGGGTCGTGCAGCGTGATGCGGCGGGCGTCCCGGTTGCCGATCGGCAACCTTCCTTCGCGGCGCAACCTGTCGATCAGTTCGATGATGTGCACGACCTCGAAATCATAGCGCCGTCCGATCAGGTTCGGCCCGGCCCAGCGCAGCGCGCCATAGGCATGGCCGCATTCGGGGCTGATCACATGTCTGACGCCCAGTTCTTCGGCCGCATCGACCACGCGCTGCACGATTTCGCGTGCCAGCGCCCCCGAGCCGATCTGTACCCCGATATTGGTTGCCTCATATGCCTTGGTCGAAATCGTCCAGCTGATGTCGGCGGCCTTGAAGAGGCGGGCATAGGCGCCGATGACCTCGGGGTAGCCCATGATCTCCATCGACGACAGGATGGCCATGTATTCGGCCCCCTTTTCGTCCAGGCTGATGGGGATGCCGGTTTCCTTTTCCTGATGTTCGACCTGCGCGCGCAGGGCCTTGGCGGTGACGCCCATGGGGCTGGTGGTCCTGCGGACCATTTCGGTTGCGTGAACCAGCCCCTCGGGGGCCAGGCCGGCGGCGACATAGCCCTCGCGCATGCGGGCGATGGTGCCGGCAATGTCGATGCCCATCGGGCAGACCAGGGTGCAGCGCCCGCACATGGTGCAGCTGTCATAGACCAGCGGCCCCCATTCGCGCAGCTCGTCCAGCGTCGGGTCGTCGGGCAGCAGGCCGAACATGTCGCGTACCGTGCGCAACGGCGCGCGCGCGCGTCGATAGGCCTTGACCATGGGAAGCAGCTTGTATGTCGGGGTGTATCTGGGGTCGCCGGTACTCAGATAGAAATGGCAGGCCTCGGCACATTCGCCGCAATGGACGCAGGATTCGAAATACGAGGCCACCGCGCCGTCGGTGAATTCCAGGAATTTCCCGACGGCGGCCGCGGCCCCGTCCTGCCGGTCGTCCTGCGCCTCGTCCGGGCGCTGTCCGGCTGTCTGCTGATCGCTCATGGCGTGATCCCCCTTCTGCCATAGGTCGCCCCCGTGTGGCCCCGCGACAGGACAAAGGTAAAGGCGTGCATCAGGCGCGAGAACGGAAAGTACAGCAACCAGATATCGACCAGGAACATGTGGGTGGCGCGCAGGGCGTCGTGGCTCTGCTGCAGGGCGAAACAGCCGCTCAGCATGACCAGAAATGTCAGCCAGCTGCCCACATGGTCGTCGGCATCCGAGATCAGTCGCATCACCGGCTCGGAAATGCGGCGCACCCACAGGATGATGAGGCCGGCAAAGGCGATCTCGGCAACCAGGATAAAGGCCCAGCGCGGCAGTGCCGGCCAGGAAAAGCCCAGGATCCGCTTGTCGAGAAAGGCAACATGGGGGGCGGCGAACAGCAGCAGGACGAACAGCCCCAGATGAAAACCGTACCCCCCGACAAGGTGGATCCATGTCCGCCGGGCAAATGCCGCGCGCGGCAGGAAATGGCGCAGGTTGCCCCTGATGAACCCGGCCGCGGCCGAGCCCGTTGGCGGGGCGATGTCGCGGCGTCGTTTCATTGCGATCAGGCCGCCGACGCGCCACAGCGCGCCCAGGACAAAGACCGCTGCCGCCACCCAGAACAGCGGCCCTTCGACAATCTGCAGAAAGCTCATGCCGAGGCCTCCTCTTTCTCTTTCCCCGTGGTCGATGTGACCTCCTGATACCAGAGGTCGTGGTGCTCGCGGGCCCAGTTCTCGTCAACTTCGCCCTCCAGCATCGAATCGATCGCACCCTCCATGCCGATGCTGCCGATATAGATGTGCCCCAGCGCGACCGAGATCAGCACGATCGCGCCGATCGCATGCAGCACCGTCGAAAGCTGCAGCCAGCGCAGATCGGCAAACAGCCAGGGGAACTCCATGGCCAGGCCGGTGATGCTCAGCACCGCGCCGACGATGATCAGCAGCCAGAACCATGCCTTTTCGCCGAAATTGAATCTGCCCGCGCTGACATGCCCCCCGAAAAGGCCGCCCAGCCGCAGGATCCAGCCCAGATCGACCGGATGAAACAGGTTGCCGGGCAGAAACTTGATGAACAGCCAGATCAGCGCCGCAATGAAAAGGGGGCCGAACAGGTTGTGGGCCTGCATGGCCGCACTGATCAGTACCGAATGGGCGTCATGGCCCAGCCAGGGCAGGATCAGCGGCCGGCCCAGCAGGATCAGCAATCCGGTCAGCGCCAGCAGGATGAACACCCCGGCGGTAAACCAGTGGGCGACACGCTGGGTGATGGTGAAACGCGCGATCTTGCGTCCCGCGCGCCCGGCCCTGATGCGTATCCTGCCCCGGTACATCCAGAACGCCACCAGCAGGACGAGCGCGCCCAGCGGAAACCAGCCGGCATATCTGCGGATATATTCCACCCGCAGCAGACGCCATTGCTCGCCCGAGGTCGTCATCACCTGATCGGCCGAATAGGGTTTCAGCAGGTTCAGCGGATCACCGCCGCGCCAGCGGTTCCAGATATCCGAAAGAGACTGGTTTCCGCGCGGCCCCAGCGGCCCCGTATCAGGGCCGGCGGGCGCCCCGGCCGGCGCGGCTGCGGTGCCGGGGGCCAGTTTCAGCCCCCTCAGCGCGGCCTTCTGACGGGCGAGGATGTCCTCGAGCGTCTGCTTGCCCCGCTCGGAAACCCCGGTCGCAACGGTGCCGCCGGCCGACTGGGCCGTGGCGCGCAGGGGCGTCAGCGTCAGCAGACCCGGGATCACGAGCAGAATGAAAAACCAGCGTAGCGACATGCGTCTACCCCCGATTGAAACTGCGCACACGAGGCGGCGGCAGGCCGCCCCGTGGAATTTCAGGCAGGTGGTCGGGGCCCGTCAGCCCGCCTTCTTGCCGTAGGCCGTGCCCCAGCCCCAGGCGCCGGCACCAAAGCCGCGCGCGACGACACGCTCGCGATAGATGGTGGCGATCACGTCCCCGTCTCCGGCCAGCAATGCCTTGGTCGAGCACATCTCGGCACAGATCGGCAGTTTCCCCTCGGCAATCCGGTTGCGGCCGTATTTCTGGTATTCGGCCTGCGAATTGTCGGGTTCGGGGCCACCGGCGCAGAAGGTGCACTTGTCCATCTTGCCACGGCTGCCGAAACTGCCCGATTGCGGGAACTGCGGCGCGCCGAAGGGGCAGGCGTAAAAGCAGTACCCGCAACCGATGCACAGATCCTTGGACCACAGGACGATGCCGGTGTCGGTCTGATAGAACACGTCCACCGGGCAGACCGCCATGCAGGGTGCATCCGAACAGTGCATGCAGGCGATCGAGATCGACCTTTCCCCCGGCTTGCCGTCATTGATGGTGACGACGCGGCGCCGGTTGATGCCCCAGGGTACGCCGTTCTCGTTCTTGCAGGCGGTGACGCAGGCGTTGCACTCGATGCAGCGATCGGCGTCGCAGAGAAATTTCATTCGTGCCATTTTTCCGTCTCCTTACGCTGCGCTGACCTTGCAGAGAGTGACCTTCGACTCCTGCATCTGGGTGACCGAGTCATAGCCATAGGTCATGGCCGTGTTTGCCGCTTCGCCCAGGACATAGGGGTCGGCGCCGTCGGGATATCTGTCCCGCAGGTCCTTGCCCTCGAAATGGCCGCCGAAATGGAAGGGCATGAAGACGACGCCCTGGCCCACGCGGCGGGTGACCATGGCCTTGACCTTGACGCGGCCGCCCTCGGCGCCCTCGACCCAGATGTCCTGGCCATCGCGGATGCCCAGGTTGTTGGCATTGCGCGGGTGGATTTCGGCAAACATCTCCTGCTGGAGTTCGGCCAGCCAGGGGTTCGAGCGGCTTTCGTCGCCACCGCCTTCGTATTCGACCAGACGACCGGATGTCAGGATCATCGGATATTCCTTGCTGAAATCCTGTTTCTGGATCGATTCATAAAGCGTGGGCAGACGGTAGGCCTGCTTGTCCTTGTAGGTCGGATAGTCTGCCACAAGGTCGCGCCGCGGGGTGTACAGCGGCTCGCGATGCACCGGCACCGGGTCGGGGAAGGTCCAGACCACGGCGCGCGCCTTGGCGTTGCCGAAGGGGGCGCAGCCATGCTTGATCGCAACGCGCTGGATGCCGCCCGACAGGTCGGTCTTCCAGTTGGTCTTGTCGCCGGCGATCTTTTCGATGGTGGCGCGTTCCTCGTCGGTCAGGTCCTTGTCCCAGCCCAGCTTTTTCAGCATGGCCATGGTGAACTCGGGATAGCCGTCCTGGATTTCGGACCCTTCCGAATAGACCCCCTCGGCCAGCAGGTTGACGCCGTTGCGCTCGACGCCGAAACGGGCGCGGAAGGTCAGGCCGCCCTTGGCGACGGGCTTGCTCATGTCATAGAGGATCGGCGTGCCGGGATGTTTCATCTCGGGCGTGCCCCAGCATGGCCATGGCAGGCCGTAATATTCGCCGTCCACCGGCCCGCCGATGGCCTGCAGCGTGGTGCGGTCGAACATGTGCTGGTACTTCATGTGCGCCTTGATGCGCTCGGGCGCCCAGCCGGTATAGCCGATCGTCCACATGCCGCGGTTGAATTCGCGGGTGATGTCCTCGACATTGGGCTCGTCCGGGCCGTCCATGCTGATGTTGCGGAAAAAGCGGTCGGCAAAGCCGAACTTTTTCGCGAACTTGGCCATGATCACGTGGTCGGGCAGGCTTTCGAACAGGGGTTCGACCACCTTGTCGCGCCACTGTACCGAGCGGTTCGAGGCAGTGACCGATCCCCGCGTCTCGAACTGGGTCGCCGCCGGCAGCAGATAGATGCCGTCGGTGCGGTCGCTCATCACCGCCGAGACCGTCGGATAGGGATCGATGACGACCATGATGTCGAGCATCTCCATCGCCTTCTTTTCATCCACGCCGCGGGTCTGGCTGTTGGGGGCGTGACCCCAGAACACCATGCCGCGCACATTGTCGGGCTGGTCGATCTTGTCCTTCTTTTCCAGAACGCCGTCGAACCAGCGGCTGACGGGAATGCCCTTGAGGTTCATCAGCGACTTCTTCTTGCCGCCCTTGGTCACCAGGGTGTCGAAGCGCCCCTTGAGCCAGTCGAGGTCCTCTTCCCAGACCCGTGCCCAATGCGCCCAGGCCCCCGCCGACAGGCCGTAATAGCCCGGCAGGCTGTGGGACAGCACGCAGACATCGGTTGCGCCCTGCACGTTGTCATGGCCGCGGAAGATGTTGGCCCCGCCGCCGGTGCGCGCCATGTTGCCCAGCGCCAGTTGCAGGATGCAGTAGGCGCGGGTGTTGTTGTTGCCGATATGGTGCTGCGTGCCGCCCATGCACCAGATGATGGTGCCGGGGCGGTTGTTGGCCAGCGTGCGCGCAACGCGCTCCATCTGGCTGCCGGGCACGCCGGTGACGCGCTCGACCTCGTCGGGGGTCCATTTCTTGACCTCCTTGCGGATCTCGTCCATCCCGTAGACACGGGTGCGGATGAAGTCCTTGTCCTCCCAGCCGTTCTCGAAGATGTGCCACAAAAGGCCCCAGATGACCGGAACGTCGGTGCCGGGGCGGATACGCACGAACTCGTCCGCATGCGCCGCGGTGCGCGTGAAACGCGGATCGACCACGATCAGCGGCGCGTTGTTCTGCTCCTTGGCCCGCAGGATGTGCAACAGCGCGACCGGATGCGCCTCGGCCGGGTTCGAGCCGAACAGGATCATCGCGCGGCTGTTGTGAATGTCGTTGAAGCTGTTGGTCATCGCACCATAGCCCCAGGTGTTGGCAACACCCGCAACCGTGGTCGAGTGACAGATCCGCGCCTGGTGATCGACGTTGTTGGTCCCCCAGTAGGCGGCGAACTTGCGGAACAGATAGGCCTGTTCGTTGCTGTGCTTGGCGCTGCCCAGCCAGTAGACGCTGTCGGGGCCACTTTCCTCGCGGATCTTCAGCAGCTTGTCGCCGATCTCACCTATCGCCTGATCCCAGCTGATGCGCTTCCATGCGCCCCCTTCCTTTTTCATCGGGTATTTCAGGCGACGCTCGCCGATCGCGTGATCGCGCACCGCCGCCCCCTTGGCACAATGGCCGCCCAGGTTGAACGGGCTGTCCCAACCCGGTTCCTGCCGGGTCCAGACGCCGTTTTCGACGCCGGCCATCACCGTGCAGCCGACCGCGCAGTGGGTACAGACCGTCTTGACCGTCTTGATGTCCGACTTGATCGCCGCCTCGGCGCGGGTCACCGTGCCGCCGGTTGCGCCAATCGTTGCCAGCCCGCCGATTGCCAGCCCCGAGCCGCGCAGAAAGCTGCGGCGATCGACCGAGGCGTGGGCGATGTCAGACAGGAGGCTTGTCCGCTGGGGGCGTCTCGCAACCCCGTTGGTTTTTTTCCTGAGCATTTCATTCTCCCTGATTGCGCACCGGACATGCCGGAGGCGCAATGTTGGTGTCATCAGAGCCCCGGGGGCCTTGCGCAACCCCGGGTCGGTTTCGTCAGCGCCTCAGAACCGGGCGCTGTCGAGATAGGCGCGGATATGGGCGGTCTCGCGCCATCCTTGCGCCTTGGCGGGGGAGTCGGTGCCGTCGGCCTCGGCCCGCGTGGCCGCGGTTGCGACCGCGGCAACGGATGCGGGTGCGCAAACCGATGCAAACCTCAGAAAGTCGCGTCTGCTTGGCGCGTCCTTCCTTTCCTTTTCCTTCATCCGTGTTCCTCCTCTTTTCCTGCCCGGAAATGCGGGCGTTGCCTTGCTCCCGCGCCCTGGCGCGGGGTGGTGAATGGGGTCAGTTGGCCATCATGCGGAATGCCTCGCGCTCGATATCGACAAAGATGCGCCCGGCGGTGCCCACGGGGGCGTAAAAGACCGCGCTGCGGGCCTGTTCGAGGTCGGCCATGAAATGCCCGGCCCAGCTGCCGACATGGGTGTTGAAGAATGCCGCCTGACGGGCCAGCGGCACCGGGGCGCCGAAACGCCCGGTGATCATCCCGGCCATCATCTCGAACAGCGAGGCGATGTTGTCCTCGGGTTCGAATACATTGGGCGCACGGGTGATCCCCAGGGCCGCCATCTCGCCCCTGAGCGCGGCCAGCGGCCTCTCGTTCAGGAACCCGGTCAGGTAATAGCTGGCATAGGGCAGCAGCTCGCCCCGGCCGACGCCGATGAACAGCTCGGTGAACTCGCGCTCGACCTGTGCCGGGTTGGTTTTCGCAGCGATACGGGCCAGCGTGCCGATGGCCTGGCCCAGAGCGGTGTCATCGCCCTTGAGCGCGGCCGTCCTGTCCAGCAGCGCGCGATCGGGCGGGCCGGCCAGCAAGGCGCCCAGGAAATCGTAGAAATCGGCGCGCAGGCGGTCCTCTTCGGCGATGTCGGTCTGTGTGGTTGCGTTCATCTGCTTGTGCTGTCCATTTCGGTTGAGGTGTCAAAGGCAAAGCGCATCCGCCGTCGGGTGGGCGGCCTTGTGGGTGGCCTTGTCCGGGGCGGGGTTGGGGCACCGTGTTCCAGAGACGCCGGATCGGTGGCCGGGCTTGTACCGACGCTGGCGGTCGCATGTTTGCGCGCACCGTGATGGGTGTGACGGAAGTGGCGGCCGGGATCGGAGCCGGGGTTCAACTCGGCGTTGGGGCCTGCCTGTCCGCCCCTGTCGTCGCGCCTGTCATCGCCGGCCGCGGCGGGATCGTTGGTCGTTTCCGGCCCCATGTCCCGGGCCGCGCGCGCATCCGCCGTGCGCCTTTCTTCCAGCCTTTCGCGCCCCGCGTGCCAGACGCTTTCGACCGCGCGCCAGGCGGATTCCGAGCGGGTGAAATCCTCGCCATAGTCCACCAGCCCGTCGACATTGGCCAGCAGCGGATCGGTTCCCCACAGGCGCCGCAGGGCCCGCCGGCGCAGCCGTTCGGGGATGGCCGCGCGCATGAAGGCCGAGAAATCGTCACCGGCGTCCAGCCTGTCGGGGTCGGGCAGGCCGAGTTCGGCCAGGATCTCGTCATCGCTGCGGCCTGCGTGCCCGGCCTCGCATCGGTCGCGCTCGCGGGCGGCCTCTTGCGCGGCCTTGCGCCGGGCAAGGGCCTCTTCCTCGGCCCGCACGCGCGCCTTGCGCTGCGACCATGCCTCGAGGAATCCCTTGTTGCGCGGCCCGTTCACTGGATCACCCCGCTCTTGCTGCGCGGCGCGCGATAGACGTCGCTGGCCTGACGGATACGGGGGTCGCCCACCCCGTCATCGACAAGCGAGACATCGGCGCGGTCGCGCCTGCGTTTGACGAATGGCGCGGGGTCGTGATGGGCGGCGGCAAAGCGGGCGACCCAGCGCCGCAGGCCGGGCGGCATGGCGACCTGTTCGATCATTTCCTCGCCGGTATCGGCATAATCCTGGGCCTCGAAGGGCGAGACGGTCGCCAGCGCGACCTCGACCTCGTGCTCCGAGTCGGGGTCATCGTCATTGCGCAGAACCACATAGACCGAGGGTACGCGGGTGGCCAGCTCGGCCAGATAGGCCTCGGCCTCGCCAGCATGCAGTTCCAGTTCGACCGTAGCGGCGTGGTATTCGACGGCGCGCCCCTCGCGGCGCAGCTCGGCCCACCGGGCATCGTCGGCTCCGGGCAGCACGCCGACCACCCGCCAGACCCATTCGGCCCACGGCCCGTGACCCGGAGATTTGCGGATCACCACGCCCAGAGGCATCGAGATGCTCGGATTCCCCATGCTGTCCGTCGTCCTCCTGCTAGCCGGTCGTGGGCTGGCATGTCGTTTCCGACCGTCTGCCCCTCTTGCAGACAGAATGAGCCCCGATCAGGCGCGGATCAAATTCTTTTCACGCAAGCGGCGAGATTCCCCCTGGCGGAAGCTGCGTAATCGGACAATTCGTCCCTCGGGGCGGGGCCGTCGCGTCGCCGAGGGTCAAATTGTCCACATTGCTTGCCTGACCGGTTTTGTCGGCTTTTTTCCTTTCGCTTTCGGCAGGTCGCGGAGGGGGGGTGATTCGCCGGTGCAAGGCCGTGACGGGTGATGCGAAAAACCTTTACGCCGCCGATGAAACACGCCTATCAAAAAGGGGCGAATCACGTGACCGGCCCATCCCCGCAACCGGGCGAGCGGGCTGGCCTGCGACGCGACAGGACAGGGAACGGCATGACCAAGCGACTGATTTTATGTGATTGTCTCGGTACGCAAGAGATCGACAGCAAGGCGATCGAGGCGGCAACCGGGCTGAAATGTTCGCGCATCTTTCACGCGCTGTGCGGCCAGGACATGGCCAGTGCCGAGCGCGAAATAGCCAAGGGCGATGCAATCATCGCATGTCGGCAGGAGCAGGCCCTTTTCGCCGATATCGCCGCCGAGATCGCGTCCGAGGCCGCAGACGCGAACCCCGCCGACGATGACGAATTTCAGGCGCTCCGCCTCGTCGATCTGCGCGACCGGGCCGGCTGGTCGGCCGAGGGATCGGACAGGCTGTCGGGCAAGAGGCTGGCAACGGGGCCGAAAATGGCGGCCCTGGTTGCCGACGCCCTGCTCGAGCCGCCCGCTGTCAGGATGATGGACATTCATTCCGACGGCACCTGCCTGGTGCTGGGCGACGCCGGCACCGCCCTGCCGGTTGCCGAACAGCTGTCGCAGGTGCTGGCGGTGACCGTGCTGGTCGAGCAGATCGACACGCCGCCGCTTTCGCGCGAATACGAGCTGGTCGTCGGGCAGCTGCGCCGGGCCGAGGGCGCGCTGGGACATTTCCGTGTCCATATCGACGCCTTGCGGCGCATCAATCCGGCCGGGCGCGGCGACTTTACCCTCGGGCCGCCGCGTGATGGCGCCCGGACCGAATGCGACATCATCCTCGATCTGCGCAAGGGGGCGGCGCTGTTCCCCGCGGCGCACAGGCGCGACGGATATCTCAGGGCCGACCCCGGCGATCCCAGGGCGGTGGCCCGTGCCGCCCTTGACGCGGCCCAGCTGATCGGGGATTTCGAAAAACCCCTCCATGTCCGGCTCGACCAGACGCTCTGCGCCCATGCGCGGGCCGGCATGGATGGCTGTTCCAGATGTCTCGACGCCTGCCCGACCGGGGCGATATCGCCCGATGGCGAATCTGTCGCGGTCGATCCGCTGATCTGCGCCGGCTGCGGGGGCTGCGCGGCACGCTGCCCGAGCGGGGCGATCGCCTATTATGCACCCAGGGGGGATTTCCTGTTCCAGCGTCTCAGGACAATCTCGGAAGCCTTTGAAAAGGCTGGCGGAAAAGACCCTGTCCTGCTGGTCCATGACGGGGGTCACGGGGCCGAGATGATTTCGCTGTGCGCCCGCTATGATCGCGGTCTGCCGCCCGATGTGGTTCCCCTTGGCGTGGCCGCGCTGGCGTCCTTTGGCCATGCCGAGATGCTGGCCGCGCTGGCCGGCGGCTTTGGCGCGGTCGATATCCTGCTGTCGCCGACGTCGGACCGCGATGTGATCACACGCGAAAAGGCCCTGGCCGAGGCGATTTCCGGCCTGGGCGCGGATGGCGACGCAGGCAAGGGGCGCATCCGCCTGCTGGACCTCGATGATCCGGCCCGGCTTGCCGATGTGCTGCGCCAGGACCGGCAGACGCGCCCCCTGTGCCCGCCCGTGCTGGCACTGGGCAGCCGGCGCCAGATCGCGCGCCTTGCCGCGCGCGCCATCGCTGCCGCGGGTGGCGGCATTCCGGCCGAGCCCCTGGCCCTGCCCGATGACGCGCCCTATGGAGCGGTCGAGATCGACCCGCAGCGCTGTACCCTGTGCCTGTCCTGCGCCTCGCTCTGCCCCACCGGCGCGCTGGATGCCAACCCGGACAGCCCCCAGCTGCGGTTTCAGGAGGATGCGTGCCTGCAATGCGGCATCTGCCATCGCGCCTGCCCCGAAGATGCGATCACCCTGCGACCCCGGCTGGATCTGTCGGACGCGGCCATCGGCCAGCGGGTGCTGATCGAGGAAGAGCCCTTTGCCTGCATCGAATGCGGTCGCCCCTTTGGTGTCAGGTCCACGGTCGAGCGCATTCTCGACCAGCTGGCCGGCAAGCACCCGATGTTTGCCAGCTCGCAACAGGCGCGCGTCATCCAGATGTGCGACGATTGCCGGGTGCGCGCGCTGTACGACGCCGAGGACAGCCCCCTGCGCCCCGCCGTCGCGCCCGATCTGCCCGATCTGCCCGGAACCGGCGCCCGCGACGGCCGTCACCGCAGGGATCACTGATGAGCGACCGGCGCCCCCAGATCGGCCGGCTCGAGTGCGGCCACGAAGGCAAGGATGTCCTTGAATTCGTCCCGGCTGATGACGACCGGGCTCATCGGGGTGGTCTGTGCCTCGGCACGGGGCCGGGACAGGCCGTTCACCACGACCACCGCCGGGTGGGGGTTGCGGTCGAAAAAGGTGCTGAACCTCTCGCGCCAGTTTCCCAGCGCCCTGAGCGCCGAAAAGGACGGGGTCGAGCCGATCCCCGCCATCCGGTTGCGCGGCCCGATCACATGGCAACGCCCGCAATTCAGGTAGGCCAGGTTTTCGCCGCGCTGCGCATTGCCCGTGAAGATGACGGTTGTCGCCGTATCGGGCCTCTTTTCGGGCGGGGCAAAGGGCTGTCTGCCATCCTTGCGGAACTGGGCGATGGTGCGCTGTCCGATCGGCGAGGTCAGCCAGCGGGCAAACCGCCGCGCGCCGGGCGGTACCTTGTCTGCCAGGACCAGGGCGTATCGTCGGGTTGCGCCATCGTTGGTCTTTTGTGTGATCACAATGGTTCCGCCCGTGGATGCCGCGCTGCGCAGGATCAGCGCAATATCGGCGCCGGCAGGGATATCGGTGGGAACGATATCTTTTCCGGCAATGGGTTGCGCGGTAATGTCGATGCCGGTTTTCAGGGAAAACCGCGGCAGAAGGAAAGCCAGGAAACCGCTGTCGATCAGGGCCGGGCTGGCGCGCAGGACCAGCGGGCGTGCCGCCGCCCCCGGGGCCGCCCCCGGGTCCGCCTCCTGGGCCGCGGCGCGCCCGATGCCGGATTGCGCGCCCCATTGCGGGCCGGTGACCACCAGCGACCAGGCCAGCATCAGCACGGGCAGGAACACGGGCAGGAACACGGGCAGGAAAAGGCGAAATGCCGGGGTCTGGCGGAACATGGGGCGGGCCTCTGATGACGATCCGTGTTTCGATTTCTAGGCCCCTTTGGCCCCGGGGGTCAAACCAAAGAAACGGAGAACACCATGAGCGATGATTTCAACATGACCATGCGAAAGTTTCTCAAACAGGTCGGCGTGACCTCGCAAAAGGCCATCGAGGACGCCATGCGCCGCGCCGGTCCCGCACGCACGCAGGGGCGCACCTTTGACGTGCGCGTGGTGCTGACGATCGACGAACTCGATCTCGAGCATGTGGTCGAAGGCCGCATCACGGGCGGCGAATGACGGGCAGGGGGGCCTTAGCATGGCTGTGACGCGCAAGCAGATCCTCGCGGCCCTTGGTGGCATCGACGCGCCCTCGGGCGGGGGCGATATCGTCAGTGCCGGCATGGTGCGCGCATTGGTGATCGAGGGCGGACGGGTGCGTTTCGTGCTGGAAGGCGCATCCCTGGGCGGTGCCGCGCTCGAGGCCCTGGCCGGTGCGGCAAGAGAGGCGCTGGCCCGGATCGAGGGCATCGACGAGGTCTCGGTCGTGACCACCGCGCCGACGGCCCCGGCGCCGCCGCCCGATCTGCAGGCGACCAGACCGGCCGCCTCGGGCCCGCAGCGCCTGCCCGGCGTGGCCCATGTGGTGGCGATCGCCTCGGGCAAGGGCGGGGTCGGCAAATCGACGGTGTCCAGCAACCTTGCCGTGGCTCTGGCGGCCGAGGGGCGGCGGGTTGGGCTGCTGGACGCCGATGTCTTTGGCCCCAGCCAGCCGCGCATGCTGGGGGTGTCGGGGCGACCGGCCTCGCCCGACGGCAAGATCATCCTGCCCTTGCGCAATCACGGTGTGACCATGATGTCGATCGGCCTGATGACGGCCGAGGACGAGGCCGTCATATGGCGCGGCCCGATGCTGATGGGGGCGCTGCAACAGATGCTGACCCAGGTGCAGTGGGGCGAGCTCGACGTGCTGCTGGTCGATCTGCCGCCGGGCACGGGCGACGTGCAGATGACGCTGGCCCAGAAGGTGCGCCTGGACGGGGCGATCATCGTTTCCACGCCCCAGGACGTGGCCCTGCTGGATGCGCGCAAGGGGATCGACATGTTCGCACGGATGGACGTTCCCATCCTCGGCCTGATCGAGAACATGTCCACCCATATCTGCTCGCAATGCGGGCATGAGGAACACACTTTCGGCCATGGCGGCGTGCGCGCGCAGGCCGCGCGCATGGGCGTGCCGCTGCTGGCGGAACTGCCGCTGCATCTGGATATCCGCCTTGCCAGCGACGGTGGCGCGCCGATCGTCGCCTCGAATCCCGACAGCCCGCAGGCCCGGGCCTTTCGTGATATCGCGCGCAGGCTGATCGAGGCGGGGCAGGCATGACGATGGGCAGCGATACTCCCCCCCTGGCCGGCGGCGACGCGCTGCGCCTGCAGCCGTTGTTTCAGGCCATGGCAACACCCGGGCTCGACCCCTTTGCGGTGGCCTGCGACGAGGCCGCGCGCGGAACGGATGCGGGTCTGATCACCCATGATGTATCGTCCGGGCAGTTGCGCGCGGCGCTGGTGCTGGCCCCCGAAGAGGCGCTGGAAACGGCCGTTGCCGCGCTGGTGGCCTGCAGCGTGGGCTTTCAGAACGCGATGGGCGAGCTGGCGCCGCCGGAAACGGCGGTCTTTCTGACATGGCAGGGCGGGATCCTGCTGAACGGGGCCAGCTGCGGCCGGCTGCGGGTGGCGGCCGACAGCGTTGATCCGGCGCATGTTCCGGGCTGGCTGGTGATCGGGCTCGAGGTGCGGCTGACCTCGCCCGGCGATGACGAACCCGGCCATTTCCCGGATCGAACCTCGCTCGACGCCGAGGGCTGCGGCGATGTCCGGCCTGCCCTGCTGCTGGAAAGCTGGGCGCGGCACAGCCTGGTCTGGCTGAACGGCCTGCAGGAGGGCGCGCGCGACGCCCTGTTCGACGCCTGGCACGGGCTGGTTGACGGGATCGGCGGGACGATTGCCGTTCAGGATCGCGGCACGCCCAGAGCCGGGCTGTTCGAAGGGCTCGGCCCGGATTTCGCCATGCGCCTGAAAACCGATGCCGGCGAGGTCTCGATCCCGCTGGTCAGCCTGGTGGAAAGCAAGGAGAGAACATGAAACTGGCCCGTACCATCCATCTGGACGAAAGCGACAGCCATGTCTTTCACAACCCGGCGCGTTCGGGCGAATGGGCGATCAGCGGCGGTTTCGAATTCTCGAACTGGACCGAGGACGACCTCGTCGGCAAGGCGCGCCAGGCGTTTTCCAACGGCTGGCTGGGGCTGGACAGCTTTGGCCGGGCGACCTTTGTCGCGGTCTGCCCCATCACCCATGACGAACATGACCGTCTGGTCGGGACGCTGGCCGAGCATTTCGTGGCCTACTGGGGTGCGCCTTCGGTTGACGCGGCCCTGCCCGTGGCCCGCGACGAGGTGGGGCACATGGTCGATCTGTGTGCCGATCTGGACGACAACACCCTTCTGACGGTGATGCGCAGCCTGACCGAATCGGGCGTGCGCGAGACCTTTCGCGTGATCGACCCGATGGATGCCCGGATCGAACAGGTCGCGCGCCATGTGACGCCCGAGGGCGATTGAAGTTCCGGCCGGGCGGGCGCCGCCCCGACCCCGCGCCGTATCGAGATCGTCCCGCATTGAGATCGTCCCGCGATCGCGCTAGGAGGGGGCATGAACAGTCTGACTTCGCGCCCCGTCATCCGCATGCGTCCGAACAAGTCGCCCAGAAGGGTGCGCCTCGGCGCGCCCTGGGTCTATGGCGACGAGCTGGTGCTCGACCGGCGCAGCCGGCGGATACCGGCGGGCGAGATCGTCGAACTGCGCGCCCATGACGGCGAAAGCCTGGGCCTGGCCGCCTTCAACGCCGACTCGCGCATCGCCTGCCGGATGCTCGACCGAGATCTGGATGCGCGCATCGATCGCGGCTGGTTCCGCCAGCGTCTGCAGCGGGCGCAGGCCTTGCGCGAACGCCTGTATGACGCCCCCTTCCATCGCCTGGCCCATGCCGAGGCCGACGGCCTGCCCGGCGTGGTGATCGACCGTTTCGGCGATGTCGCCGTGATCCAGCCCAATGCGGCCTGGGCCGATGCGCGCATCAACGATCTGGCCGACGCGCTGGTCGAGGTCACCGGGGTTTCGACGGTGGTGATGAACGGGATGGGCCGCGCGCGCAAGCTCGAGGGCCTGGACGAGCGGCTGGAAACCATCCGCGGCGCGCTCGACGGGCCGGTCGCGGTGCCCATGAACGGGGCGACCTATTTCGCCGATCTGTTGCAGGGGCAAAAGACGGGCCTGTTCTATGACCAGCGCGACAACCACGCCTTTGCCGCACGCCTGGCGCGCGGAGGGTCGGTTCTGGACGTGTTCACCCATGTGGGGGGCTTTGCCCTGGCGGCACTGGCGGGCGGGGCGCAGCGGGCCGACGCCGTCGATGCCTCGCAGGCGGCGCTGGATCTGGCAGCGCGCGGGGCCGAGGCCTCGGGCTTTGCCGGGCGGTTCGCGACCATCCGGGGCGACGCCTTCGAGGTGATGGCGGCACTGGCCCATGAGGGGCGGCAGTTCGACACGGTGATCTGCGATCCACCTGCCTTTGCCCCCGCCAGGGCGGCGGTCGAGGCGGGTCTGCGCGCCTATGAAAGGGTGGCCCGTCTTGGGGCCTCGCTGGTCGCGCCGGGTGGCTTTCTGGTGCTGTGTTCCTGTTCGCATGCGGTCGATCCGCCGCGTTTCCGGGCGGCCTCGATACGCGGTATCGGCCGCGCCGGGCGGGGGGCCGGGCGACGGGATGCGCAGCTCGTTCATGTCGGAGCGGCCGGTGCCGATCATCCGCTGCATCCTCATCTACCGGAATCGGGTTATCTCAAGGCGCTTTTCTTCAGGCTGGCCTGATGCGGCTGGTCGTCGATGCCTGTGTTCTCTATCCCACGGTCACGCGGGAAATCGTCATCGGACTGGCGGCCGAGGGGGCCTTTCGGCCTTTGTGGTCGGCGCGCATCCTCGAGGAATGGGTCCGGGCGGTCGCGCGCAACCTGCCCGGGCACGAGGGTGTTGCACGTGCCGAGGCGGCGCTGTTGCGCGCCGACTGGCCCGAGGCCGAAATCCCGCCTGATGCGGCCCTGGAATCGCGCCTCTGGCTGCCGGATGCCAATGACCGCCATGTGCTGGCCTGCGCGATCGCCGGCCGGGCCGAGGGGATAGTTACCCTCAACCGGCGCGACTTCCCGACCCGGGTCCTGGCCGGGCATGGCCTGCGCAGGTTCGATCCCGACACCCTGGCGGTGATGTTGCTGGGCGACCGGCCGGCGCAGGTTCGCCGGGTGGTCGCGCGGGTGGTTGCGCGTGCCCGCGAGATCGAGATGTCGGACCACCCCCCCACCAGCCAGCCCGCCAGCCAGCCCCCTGAACAGGCCGGACAGGCGCGCGGCCGCGGGGCGCTGTTGAAAAAGGCCCGCCTGACCCGTTTGCGCCGGGCGATTGACCGCGCCGAGGAAGGATGACGCCCCCGGGATAGCCTGGGTCGGGATAGCTCAGGCCAGGGTGGCTCTGGTCAGGGCGGTTCAGGTCAGGGTGGCTCAGCCGCCGGCAAACAGCATCTGCAACAGGGCCTGCAACGCGCGCGCATCGGCCGCGTCAAAGGCGGCCGGCCGGTCGCTGTCGATGTCGAGAACCCCCAGCAGGACGCCGCGCGCATCGTCAAACGGGATCACCAGTTCCGAACGCGTGCTGGATGCACAGGCGATATGGCCGTCGAAACTGTTCACGTCATCGACGATCTGCACCTCGCGCAGGCGCGCCGCCGCACCGCATACGCCCCTGGAAAAGGGGATGGTCAGACAGCCGTGGCCGCCCTGATAGGGACCGATCTTGAGCAGCGAATCCCCCGTGACACGATAGAAGCCGACCCAGTCAAAGCGCGAATCCGCGTGGTACAGTTCGCAGGCGATGCTGGCCATGATGTCGATCCGGTCATCCTCGCCGGCGCACAGCGCGGCCAGGCGTTGCGATACCTCGCGATAGTCGATGCGGCTCACGAAACCTCTCCGTCAGGCTGTCCGCCCCCGATGCCGGCCCCCCGATGCCCATTTGCGGTGCCCGTTCCCGGCGCCCGTCATGGCAGGCCGACGCGGGCCGGCGTGAGGTCTGCACCCGGCGGTGCGGAAAGTTGCAATGATCTGGCCTTCATGCGACCATCACGACATAGTTATCGATATTTCGGAGTCGTGTCATGTCGTTTGCCCCCGTTTTTCCGCCCGCATCATCCGGCCTGCGCCCGTTCCGTTTTTCCCGCCCCGCGCGCGCCATGCTTTCGCTGTATCTGGCCCTGTTTCTGGCTGCGATACTGCCGGGTCCGCTGCCCATGTCCGCAGCAATGGCCCAGACAACGGGTGCATCGGCGTCGGGGCCGGCCTCTCCGGTGCCCGAGCGACGGATCACCGTCATGCGCGATACCGACTTTCCGGGGCGCGATCTGGGGCCGATTTTCGGAACCGACCTGGCCCGGTGCGAAAAGCGCTGCCTCGATGACGGAGCATGCGGGGCGTTTACCTTCAACACGGCCAAGGGCGCCTGTTTCCCGAAAAGCGGTGTCGACAGGATCACCCCGTTTGCGGGCGCGATTTCGGCCCGGGTGATCGCGACCTCGGCACAGCTCCTGGTGCGGGCGCGCGCGCAGGCGGCGCGGCTGGATTTCCTGCCCGCCGACGATCTGGCCGCCGCCCGCAGGCAGGCCTCTGGCATGGGGCTGCGCTATGCCCCTGACGACTGGCGGCCCGAACAGTTGCTGGCCGCGGCCCGGGATGCGCGCAAGAAGGGCGATTTCGCGCGGGCCGGCGCCCTGGTCGGCGCGGCGCTGACGCTGACCGATGCGCCGCAGCACTGGGTTCTTTTTGCGCGCGAGGGGCTGCGCGCGATCAAGGCGGACAAGGCGCGCCGGACGCGGCTGGCAGCGCTCGCGCGCTCGGCGGCCATCAATGCGTTCCTGCGCGCGGAGACACCCGCGACCGAGGCCACCGCGATGGATGTGCTTGCCTCGGCCCTGGTCGCTGAGGGGCGCGGACGTCTTGCCATCCGGGCCCAGCGCCTGGCCAACGACATTCGCCCTTTGCCCATGCGCGCGCGCGCCCTTGAACGGCTGATTGCAACCTATGGCTTTCGCGTCATCGGCCACAGCGTGGACAACAACGCCGCCATGCCGCGCATCTGTGCGACCTTTTCCGAGGATCTGGTGGCGGGCGGGGTCGATTACGCCACCTATCTGCGCCTGCCCGAACGCGGCATGGCCGTTGAATCGCGCGGCCGCCAGATCTGCGTCGAGGGGGTAAGGCACGGCGAGACCTATTCCCTGACCTTTCGCAAGGGTCTGCCCGCGGCCAGCGGCGAGGTGCTGAGCCGCCCGGTCAGCCTGGAAATCTATGTGCGCGACCGCGACCCGGCCGTGCATTTCGCGGGCCGTGCCTATGTGCTGCCGCGCGGGCAGGGCGCGCGTATCCCCGTCACCACGGTCAACACGACCGAGCTGGATCTCAGGCTCCACCGCATCGGTGCGCGCAACCTGGTGCGCGTGATCCGCCAGCGCCTGTTCGGCAATGCGCTGTCGCAATGGGACGAGCGCGACATCACCCGCTCGCTGGGCGAGGAAATATGGTCGGGCAAGGGCGAGGTCGCCATGGAGCTGAATCGCGACGTCACCACCGCGCTGCCGGTCGGCAAGGTGATCGGCACGCTTTCGCCCGGGGTCTATGTGTTGCGGGCCCTCGTGCCGGGGAGCGATCCCTACGACACGCCGGGTGCGGCGCAATGGTTCATCATCACCGATCTGGGCCTTTCCACCATGAAGGGGGCGGACGGGCTGCATGTCCTTGTCCGCGGTCTGGGCGACGGGGCGGCCAGAAAGGGTGCGCTGGTGCGTCTGATCGCCCGCAACAACGAGGTGCTGGCCGAGGCCGCGACCGACGCCCGGGGCTATGTGCGTTTCGGTCCCGCCCTGCTGGCCGGACGCGCGGGCAAGGCGGCGCAGATGATCACCGTGCGCCTGGGGGACGATTTCGCCTTTCTCGATCTGTCCGGGCCGGCCTTTGACCTGTCCGACAGGGGCGTGGCCGGGCGCGATGCGCCACCGCCGATCGACGTTTTCGCCACCACCGACCGGGGCGCCTATCGCCCTGGCGAGACGGTCTACATGACCGCGCTTGCCCGCGACGGCGCCGGTAATGCGCTGACGGGTCTGCCCCTGAATGCGGTCGTGACGCGCCCCGACGGGGTGACATTTGTGCGCCGCCTGCTGCCCGATCTCGGTGGCGGGGGTCATGTCATGGACCTCGGGCTGCCCGACAATGCCATGCGGGGCACCTGGACGGTGCGCCTGCATGCCGACCCCAAGGCACCGCCGCTGGCGCTAAGACGTTTCCTGGTCGAGGATTTCACCCCCGAGCGGGTGGATTTCGACCTTGCGCTTTCGACGACCGGCCCCTCTCTGCCCGGCGGCGCGGTGCGTGCAGACGGAAAGCCGGCGGTCGAGATTGCCGCGCGCTATCTGTACGGCGCGCCAGCCGCTGACCTGGCTGTCGAGGCCGAGGCCAGGGTCCGGCCGGCCGACGGGTTGCCGGGCTTTCCGGGCTATGCCTTTGGCCGGTATGACGCCGATTTCTCGCCGTCCGTCGAATATGCGCGCGGCAAGGTTCGCACCGATTCCCGGGGCCGCGCGCGCGTGGTGCTGGGGATGCCCGCCATCGGGGCGACTTCGCGCCCTCTGGCGTTGATGGCTGTCGTGCGCCTGCGCGAGGGATCGGGCCGCCCCGTCGAGCGTGTGCTGGAACGCCCCATCGCCCCGCGGGCAACCGTCGTCGGCATCCGCCCGCGTTTCGATGGCGTGCTGCCCGAGGGGGGGACCGCGCGCTTTGACGTGATCGCCGTGGGCCCGGATCTGCGCGCCCGCCCCCTGCCGCCCCTGCGCTGGGTCATGAATCGGATCAGGACACGCTATCAATGGTATCAGACCGGCGGCGACTGGCGTTACGAGCCCGTCACCACGCGCACCCGCGTGGCCAGCGGCCGGATCCGGGCCGGGCGCAAGGGTCTGGCCAGTATCGCTGCCCCTGTCGAATGGGGGCGCTACGAACTGGTCGTCGAAACCCGGCAGGCCGGGCAGGCGGGTGGTGAACGGGCGGGTGATGAGTATGCGGCCTCGGCGGTTGCCTTCAGCGCCGGCTGGTTTGCCCCGGTCGCCAGTGCGGACACGCCCGATGTCCTGCGGATCGGGCTGGACAAGGCGCGCTATCGCGTGGGCGATGTCGCGCGCCTGCGCGTCGTGCCGCGCGCGCCCGGCGTGGGTGTGATCACGGTCATGTCCAACCGCCTGATCGCGATCAAGACGGTCCGCCTGGAAAAGGGCGAGAACATCATCACCCTGCCCGTGACCGAATCCTGGGGCATGGGGGCCTATGTCGGCGCAACCGTGATCCGCGCGACATCGGCAACCGCGACATCCCCGTCCCCTGGCCCGAAAATCCCTGGCCCCAAAACCCCTGGCCCGAAAATCCCTGGACCCGGGGATGCCGAGGCCCGCCACGCACCGCTCAGGGCGATCGGCCTGAAATGGGCCTCGGTGGCGCCGGGCGATCATCGGCTGCAGGTCGATATTCTCACCGATGAAACGCCGCGCCCGCGCGCGCGCCTGAAGCTGAAGCTCAGGGTATCCGGCCTGCGCCCGGGCGAGCGCGCGCGCCTGACCCTGGCCGCGGTGGATGTCGGGATACTGAACCTGACCGGCTTTGCCGCGCCCGATCCCGAGGGGCATTATTTCGGCCAGCGCCGGCTGGGCATGGAGCTGCGCGATATGTATGGTCGCCTGATCGACGCCGGTCAGGGGCGCCCGGGGCTTCTGCGCTCGGGCGGGGACGAGGCGCCGGGCATGCGGGTCAAGAGCCCTCCGCCCCCGGGCGACACCGTCGCCTTTTTCAGCGGCCCCGTCGAGGTGGATGACAGCGGTCAGGCCACGCTTTCCTTTGACATTCCCGATTTCAACGGCACGCTCAGGCTGATGGCGGTGGCCTGGTCGAAAACCGGTGTCGGCCAGGCCAGCCGCGACGTGATCCTGCGCGATCCGGTGGTGCTGACGGCCAGCCTGCCGCGATTCCTGGCCCCCGGCGACCGCAGCCGGATGCTGCTGGAAATCGCCCATGTCGATGGCCCGGCCGGAGAGGTCGGGATCGCGCTTGCCACCAGCGGGGGCCTGACGGTCGAACGCGGCGCATTGCCGGCCTCGATCCGGATAGCCCGCGCACAGAAGGTGACGCTGTCGGTGCCGATTACCGCCCCCGTGGCCGTGCCGCCGGCCGGGACCACGCCCACGGTAACGGTCACGCTGACGACGCCGGCAGGCCGCCGGCTGAGCCAGAGCCTGCGCCTGCCCGTGCGCGCGGGCGACCCCGAAATCCGGCGACAGAGCCGCGTAAGCCTGGCCGATGGCAAGGATTTCATCCTGTCACCGGACATGTTCGACGGCCTGCTGGCCGGCACGGGCCGGGCGACGCTGGCCGTCGGGCCGATTGCGCGTTTCAACGTGCCGGGCCTGCTGGCGGCGCTGAACCGCTATCCCTATGGTTGCAGTGAACAGCTGGCCTCGACGGCGCTGCCGCTGCTCTATCTCGGGCCGGTTGCCAGGGCCATGGGGATCGGCTCGGCCGACGATCTGGATGCCCGTGTCGAGCGGGCCATCACGGCCGTGCTGCAGAACCAGTCATCGGGCGGATCCTTTGGCCTGTGGAGCCCCGGCTCGGGCGATCTGTGGCTGGACGCCCATGTCACCGATTTCCTGAGCCGTGCGCGCGCAAGCGGACTGGACGTGCCCGAGGACGCCTTTCGTCTGGCGTTGGAAAATCTGCGCAACCGCGTGAATTATGCCGCCGATTTCCAGCGCGGAGGGCAGGGGATCGCCTATGCCCTGATGGTGCTGGCCCGCGAGGGCAGGGCCAATATCGGGGATCTGCGCTATTACGCCGACGCCAGGGCCGATGCGATGGCCACGTCGATGGCGCTGGCCCAGCTGGGGGCGGGGTTGGCCTATTACGGCGATCGGCGCCGGGCCGAGGCAATGTTCCGCAAGGCCGTCACCATGCTGCGCCTGGGCCGCGACCGGCCCGAGGACATGTTCTGGCGCGTCGATTACGGCTCGCGCCTGCGCGACGCTGCCGCCGTGCTGGCGCTGGCGGCCGAGGCAGGCGCCGACATGCAGGATCGCGACCTCCTGATCGGCATGCTGCGCCCGGCGATCGAAGGGCGGGTTCTTTCGACCCAGGAAAGCATGTGGACCCTGCTGGCCGCAAAGGCTCTGCTCGACGAAACCCCGTCGGGTGGGTTTCTCGTCAACGGCCGGCCGTCCGAGGGGCCGGTGGTTGCGCGGATTTCGGCCGCACAGATGGCGGGCCACGATGTGGTGCGGGTGCGCAACAATTCGGGCGCCGGCGCAATGACCGTGGTGACGGTCGTCGGCAAGCCTGCGGGCCCGGTTCCGGCGGGGGGCAACGGTTATCGGATCGCGCGCGCGTATTTCGACATGCAGGGCCGGCCCGTTGACGTGGCCAGGGTGGCGCTGAACCAGCGCCTCGTGGTGGTGATCACCGTGACGCCGCAACGCACCGGCAAGGGGCGGCTGATGATCGTCGATCCGCTGCCCGCGGGATTCGAGATCGACAACCCCGACCTGTTGCGCGCGGGCGACATCAAGGCGCTGGACTGGCTGAAGCCCACGACATCCGCCCGGCATGTCGAATTCCGCAGCGATCGTTTTCTGGCTGCGGTCGATCGGGGCGGGAGCAAGCCGTTCAGCCTGGCCTATGTGGTGCGGGCCATCTCGCCGGGGCGGTTTCATCATCCGGCCGCCAGTGTCGAGGACATGTACCGCCCCGAATTTCGTGCCCGCACGGCGGCCGGGCAGGTCGTCGTTGCCGACAGATAGGCATGGCAGGTGATGAGAAACGGCAAGGTCAACCCCGGTTTGCGTCTGGCATTTCTGGTGCTGGCGCTGCTTGTCGTGGCGTTGCTGCTGGGGGTGCGCGCCCTTGACCGCTGGGTTGCTGCGACCGAATTGCCGGCAGCCGCGATCGCCCCCGCGGGGCCGGCGGTCTCGGCCCTGGTCGAGGATCGCGAGGGCCGCCTGCTGCGGGCATACACGGTCGAGAACGGCATCTGGCGCCTGCCGGTCACGCTGGATGACGTGGATCCGCGTTTCGTCAAGATGCTGCTGGCCTATGAGGACCGGCGTTTCTGGCGCCACGGCGGCATCGACTTGCGCGCCCTGCTGCGCGCCGCCTGGCAGGCGCTGGTCAATGGCCGTGTGGTTTCCGGGGGCTCGACCCTGACCATGCAGGTCGCACGCCTGCTGGAAAACAGCGGCACGGGGCGCCTGGGGGGCAAGATCAGGCAGATCAGGCTGGCGCTGGCGCTCGAGCGCCGGCTGGGCAAGCGCGACATCCTGAACCTCTATCTGCGGCTGGCCCCCTATGGCGGCAATATCGAGGGGGTGCGGGCCGCCGCGCTGGTCTGGTTCGGCAAGGAGGCGCGCCGTCTGACCCCGGCACAGGCGGCGCTGCTGGTGGCCCTGCCGCAGGCGCCCGAGGCCCGCCGCCCCGACCGCCACCCGGCAGCGGCAAGGCGGGCGCGCAACCGGGTGATTGCACGCATGGTGGGCGCCGGGGTGCTGCCCGCCTCTGATGCCCGCACCGCCATGAACGAGCGCCTGCCCGCGACGCGGCGGCCCTTTCCGGCCCGCGCCGCGCTGGCCGCCGATCGCCTGATGCGCGAACAGGCCCGGCCGACGGCCGGCGCGACAATACTGCGCCTGACCGTCTCGCGCCCGTTGCAGGCCAGGCTGGAACAGCTGGCCCGGCAGCATGCGCGCGCTGCGGGCAAGGGCCTGTCGGCGGCAATTCTCGTCATGGATCACCGCAACGGCGAAATTCTGGCCTCGGTCGGCTCGGCCGGGCTGCTGGATGCCACACGCCGGGGCTTTGTGGACATGACGCGGGCCATACGTTCGCCCGGATCGACACTGAAACCCCTGATCTATGGCCTGGCCTTCGATGCCGGGATCGCGCATCCCGAGACCCTGATCGACGACCGCCCCTTGACGTTTGGCGACTATGCGCCCCGAAACTTTGACAAGCGGTTCCACGGCACCGTCAGCCTGCGCGATGCGCTGCGCTATTCCTACAACCTGCCGGCGGTGGCGCTGTTGTCGGCCATCGGTCCCGCCCGGCTGGTTGCGCGGTTGCGCCGGGCGGGCGTCACGGTGCGGCTGCCGGGCGGGGCGGCGCCGGGGCTGGCCATCGCCCTGGGAGGGGTCGGGGTCAGCCTGCGCGATCTGGTGGTGTTGTACGCAGCCCTGGCGCGCGGCGGGCAGGCCGTGCAGGCCCATCTGCTGCCGGGGGCGGCGGTGACGATGCCGCAGCCGGTGATGTCGGCCGAATCCGCCTGGCAGGTGGGCGACATATTGCGCGGCGTTCCCCGTCCGGGCACGGCGCCGACGGGCGCGCTGGCCTACAAGACCGGAACCTCGTACGGCTATCGCGATGCCTGGGCCATCGGCTATGACGGGCGCCATGTGATCGGCGTGTGGATCGGCCGGCCCGACGGGGCCTCGGTGCCCGGCCTGTCGGGGGCGAAAACGGCCGCGCCGCTGCTGTTCGAGGCTTTCGCGCGCCTGAAGAACAGGCTCGACCCACTGCCACCCCCGCCGCCGGGGGTATTGCGGGTGGGCAATGCCGCACTGCCCGTGCCGCTGCGCCGCCTTGTGGTCGCGGGGTCGGCGCGTGGCAGCGGCGCGGCTGACGCGCCCGAGATCGCCTTTCCGCCCGAGGGCGCGCGCGTTGACCTGGGCTTTGACGAATCCGGGCCGTTGACGCCGCTGATCGTCAAGCTGCGTCGGGGAACGCCGCCGTTCACATGGCTGGTCAACGGCGTGCCGACGGCCGTCGATGCACGCCGGCGCGAGGTCCAGCTGGTGCCGCGCGGCCCCGGTTTCCTGGATATCTCGGTCATCGACGCCCGCGGCCGCGCCGCCCGTCGCATGGTCGAGCTGCAATAGCGCGCCCCCGTTCCGGCACATCCCCGGCACATCCCCGGCAGGCCCCGGCGCCCCCGGCAATCGCTTGATGGGATAAAGCCGGATGCGAGCGAGGCATGCGCCCGCCGAGGGGGCGGGCGGGCGCATGCCGGGCCGCAAGCGCCCCGGCGGTTGGTAATCGGGGCGCATTGCAGCCGTTGACCGCGACAAGAGAGTTTCAGGCGATTGCCGTGCCCCGACGCCCCCGACATAGCCGGCCGCGCCGGGACAGGTGGTGGACATGCGTGGAAAGGGCCGGGGGCCGACGGCGGGCAGGGCAGCATGCCGCAGCGCAGCAAAAACACTTGCCCGTGGCGCCAATCCCTATATTGTCGGGGATGACAGGGAAATGGCGAGATGACGGAATATCCGAAAATTCAACGGCTTGAACGGGACCGCGAGGTTCCTGTTTCCATTTTCGGTGCGCGTGCGAACCGGCTGGCGCGCCTCAACAGCCTCGGCCTGCCGGTGCCCCTGGCCTTTGGTCTTTCGATTCCCACCGTGCACGAGATCGCCGCGGGCCACATGCCGGATATTGCGGCCCTGCTGGAACAGTTCGGGGAAAACGCCATCCTTTCGGTACGTTCCAGCCCGGTGCGGCGCGAATGGGGCGGGCCGCAGACCCTGCTGAATGTGGGCATGACGGATGCGGTTCATGCCCGCCTGGCGCCCCGCCTGGGCGAGGATGCGGCCAACACGCTCTATTGCCGGTTCGTTCAGGATTACGCGATTCACGTCGCGCGGCTGGACCCCGAGGCCTTTGCCGGGCTGGGCGAGGCGACATGTCTTGATCGCGTGGCACTGGAAACGGCCCTGGCCATCTATGAAACCGAAACCGACGCGCCCTTTCCGCAGGATCCGTTGCGTCAGCTGGAACAGGTGCTGCGCTCGATGGCGCGGGCCTGGGAGGGGACATCGCAGCGCATCCTGCGCATGGCCCGTGGTGCCCCGCCCGATGCCGGGTTGGGGCTGATCGTGCAGCGCATGGCGCTGGGGCTGGGCCGTGGCGAAAGCGGCGCGGGTGTCGTGCAGTTCGTCAAGCCTTCGACGGGCGAGCCCGCCGTGCGCGGGCGTTACCTGTCGCGCAGCCAGGGGCGGGACGCGATGCAGCCCGACCGGCGCGCGTCCTATATCGTGTCCGATCCGCGGGGGCCGTCGCTTGAGGATACGCATCCCGAGATCCTGCGCGATCTGCGCCGCTTTGGCGAAATCGCGCGCCTGGGCTGCCACGATGCGCTGCGGCTGGAGTTCACCGTCGAGGACGGCAAGACATGGCTGCTCGACGCCGCCCCCGCAAGGCGCAGCCCGCGCGCGGCGGTGCGCATCGCGGTCGATCTGGCCGAGGACGGCGCCATCAGCCGCAAATCGGCCCTGCTGAGGGTCGAGCCTTCAAATCTGCAACAGCTGCTGCATCCGCAGGTCGATGTGGATGCCGGCGTCACGCCCTTTGCGACCGGCCTTGCCGCCAGCCCCGGCGCGGCCAGCGGGCATATCGTCTTTTCGGCATCCGCCGCGCAGGCCAGCGCCGCGCGCGGCGAGCCCTGCATCCTGGTGCGCCACGAGACCAGCCCCGAGGATATCCGCGGCATGCATTCCGCGCGCGGCGTGCTGACCGAAAGGGGCGGCATGACCAGCCACGCGGCGGTCATTGCGCGGGGGCTGGGCCTGCCCTGCGTCGTGGGCGCCAGCGGTGTTGTGCTGGATCTGCGCGCGCGCAGCCTGACCACGGCCGATGGCACCGTCTTTCACGAGGGCGACGTCATCACCGTGGACGGCACCAACGGCCTGGCGCTGGCCGGCGAGGTGCCGATGGTGCGCCCCGAACTGGATGGCGCCTTTGCCACCCTGATGAGCTGGGCGCGCGAATTCTGCGACATCGGCATCCGGGCCAATGCCGACACCCCCAATGACGCGCGCATCGCACGCGCCTTTGGCGTCGAGGGGATCGGGCTGTGCAGGACCGAGCACATGTTCTTCAACGAGGACCGGCTGACGGTGATGCGCGAAATGATCTTTGCCGATGACGAGGCCGACCGTCGCGCCGCGCTCGACCGGCTGTTGCCGATGCAGCGCGATGATTTCATCGAACTGTTCCGCATCATGGAGGGGCAGCCCGTCACCATCCGCCTGTTCGACCCGCCGCTGCATGAATTCCTGCCCCATTCCCGCGAGGCCATGCAGGAGCTGGCCGAGGCCATGGGCCTGCCTGTCAGCCAGGTGATCGCGCGGGCCGAAAGCATGGCCGAATTCAACCCCATGCTGGGCCTGCGCGGCGTGCGGCTGGGGATCACGATACCGGAAATCTACGAGATGCAGGCCCGCGCCATCTTCGAGGCCACGGTCGAGGCCTCGCGCAAGGGCGCGCCGATCGTGCCCGAGATCATGATTCCGCTGGTGTCGGCTGCGCGCGAGGTCGAACTCGTCCGCCAGCGCGTCGATGCCGTCGCCGCTGCCGTCAGGGCCGAGAGCGGCGCCGATTTCGCCTATCGTCTGGGGGTGATGGTGGAAACCCCCCGCGCGGCGCTGAGGGCCGGCGACATGGCGCCGGGCTGTGCGTTTTTCAGTTTCGGCACCAATGATCTGACCCAGATGACATATGGCCTCAGCCGCGACGATGCCGGCCGATTCATGAGCGCCTATGTCAACCAGGGGGTTTTCCCCGAGGATCCCTTTCACACGCTCGATATCGACGGGGTGGGCGAGCTGCTGCTGATCGCATCAAAAAGGGGGCGGGCCGCCAACCCGGATCTGGTGCTGTCGGTCTGCGGCGAGCATGGCGGCGATCCGGCCTCGATCGAATTCTGCCGCAAGGCCGGGTTCAACTATGTCTCGTGTTCGCCCTTCCGGGTGCCGGTCGCCATCCTGGCCGCGGCCCAGAGCGCCGTGCGCGGCACCCAGAAGGCGGCCGAGGAACCCGTTGTCACCTGAATCCTTGCGCCGGGCAGGCGCGACTCATATGCGCGAATTTTCGCCTTGCGCTGTTGTCTGGCGGCAACATCGTTTCCCTGGACTTTTCCGCAGGGCTGTATATTCAGGCCGTGATTCGCTACATCAATCGACATGACAAGCCGGCGCAAGACCGGCACAGGATCGGCAAGACATGGCCGGGATGCAGTCGGAGATGCGGCATCCCGCCATCGCGAGTGGCAGAAGTCGAGGTATGGAAATGCAGATTGGGCAAGGTCTGGCAATGGCCATGGCAGTGGTTGTCGCGGTAACGTCTCCGCTGCACGCGCAGGTCCGGCTGAGCAGCAGCGGTGATGCCGGCGCGATCAACGAGACAAGCGCGCGTATCGTCACCATGCTGGGGCTTGAGGTTTCCGCATTGCGGCGCGCCTCGGCCGAGAGGCTGGCAAAGCTGGCGCGCGGCATCCCCGAGCGCAAGCGCGGCGGCTGGCTGTTCGGGCGGCGCAAGGCCGCCGACAATTTCCCCTATGATGCGCAAAAGCTGGCCGCAATGCCCCGGGCCCGGGGTGGCGCCCAGTGGCGCTGTCTGAGCGAGGCGTTGTATTTCGAGGCCCGCGGCGAGAGTGTCAAGGGCCAGTTCGCCGTTGCCGAGGTGATCCTCAACCGGGTGGATTCCCGCGCCTTTCCAAATTCGGTCTGCGATGTGGTGCGCCAGGGTACGGGCAACGGCCGCTTTGCCTGCCAGTTCACCTATAATTGCGACGGCAAGGCCGAGATATTCACCGACCGGCGCGCCTATGACCAGGTGGCCAAGGTCGCGCGCATCATGCTGGATGGCTTTCCGCGCAACCTGACCAGCGGGGCGACCTATTATCACACCACCTCGGTCAATCCGAAATGGGCGCGGGCATTCACCAAGACCGCGACCATCGGCGTTCATGAATTTTACCGCGACGACCGACGATACAGCTTGAACTGAGGCCATCCGTGGTTCATCACCACGACCGTGAACATTGCCCGGGCCCCGGCCGGGGCGATCTGTGCGGTGGGGTGAAAGATGAGCAACGAAACCGGCCTGGCCTTTGATCTGACACATGCCGCGGCGAACGGGGCCGAGGGCGATCCGCTGGATCGCATATCGGTACGCGACCATGTCCGAAAGGTCGAGATCGGCGCCTTTCAGTCCGAGCGCGGCACCCGTCAGCGCATCCGCTTCAACGTGGTGGTCGAGGTGGCCCGCAATGCCGCGGCGCTGAGCGACGATGTCGATCAGGTCCTGTCATATGACAGCATTATCGAGGCCATCGACGCCCAGCTTGCGGCCGAGCGCATCAACCTGCTGGAGACCCTGGCCGAAAGGGTGGCCGAACGCGTGCTGGCCAACCCCAAGGCGGTGCGGGTCTTTCTGCGTATCGAAAAGCTCGATCGTATTCCCGGCGCGCTGGGGGTCGAGATCGTGCGCACGCGTCCGGCCGCCGACAACCTGCTGCGCCCGCTGGGCGACGGGCCGGCAAGGCCCGCGCCCGCGCCCGAGCTGCATCCGCTGGTCGTGTTCCTGCCCAACCGGGTATTGCATTCGGCCCGGCTGGGGCGCTGGCTGGACGCGATCGCCGCCCATGATCCGCCGGCGATCATATGCGTCGAGGCCGCGGCGGGCACGAGCCCGCGTGCCGAGGTTGCCGCCGCCGACCGGCGGATCCGGCTGCTGGCGATCGAACAGAATGCCTGGGTGCTGGCCGGCAAGGACCGGCGTTGCGTCGTCGTGGACAGCCGGACCGAACTGGACTGGGCGATGAAGCACGGGCAGATGTCGGTCTGGGCCCCTTCCAAGCTGGTCCTCGATGCGCTGGATGGTCCCGATGACGAAACACCCCTTGGCCTGGCACGCTGGTTCGCGCGGTCGTTTTCAGCGCAATCGCTGGTGCTGGTCGAGGGGCCGGGTGGGGAAGGGACGGTCGATCTGCAACGGGTCGTCATGACGCCCGAGGATCTGTAGCCGGGCAGGGGGCTCTGCCCCCGTCGCTGCGCGACTCCCCCGGCGTATTTGGACAAAGAAGAAACATGGATGAGCGGCAATATTATCGACCGATCGTGCAGGGCGACCTGGCGCGGTCTGACGAGGCGGTGGATCTGGCCGGCGGGCCGCTGTGGTTCGCACGGCTCGAGGTCTTGCAGCGGGGTCGGACGGGTGCGGTCGTGACGCCACGCGAAGTGCCGGCCGACGTTCTGGAGCGGCTGAGGGCCGGGCGGCGACCGGTCTGCGGCATTGGCTGGCAGCGGCCGCGTCTGATGGGGGTGGTGAATGTGACCCCCGACAGCTTTTCCGACGGCGGCCGGTTTTTCGCGCCCGCGCAGGCGGTCGCGCATGGCATGGCGCTGGTCGCCGAGGGGGCGGATATCCTGGATGTCGGGGGCGAATCGACGCGCCCCGGCGCGGCGGAGGTTGCGGTCGAGGACGAGATTGCGCGCGTCGTTCCCGTGATCGAGGGGCTGAGGGCGCAGGGCGTGCGGGTGCCGATCTCGGTCGATACCCGCAAGGCCGCGGTGGCGCGCGCGGCGCTGGCTGCGGGCGCCGATCTGGTCAATGACGTCAGCGCGCTGGATTTCGACCCGCAGATGGCGGGTGCCGTTGCGCGCCTGGCCGCGCCGGTCTGTCTGATGCACGCGCGCGGCACGCCGGCGACCATGCAGAAGGATCCGCGTTATGACCATGTGCTGCTGGATGTGTATGACGCGCTGGAGCGGCAGATCCGGCTGGCCGAGGCGGCCGGAATCGCGCGCGAGCGCATCATTGTCGATCCGGGGATCGGCTTTGGCAAGACGCAGGCGCACAATCTGGCGCTGATCCGGGGGCTGAGCCTGTTTCACGGTCTGGGCTGCGTGATCCTGCTGGGGGTTTCACGCAAGCGTTTCATCGGCGTCATAGGCGGTGAACCGGATGCCGGCCGGCGGGCGCCGGGATCGATCGCCGTCGGGCTGGCGGGGCTTGCGCAGGGGGTTCAGATGCTGCGCGTGCATGATATAAGAGAGACGCGACAGGCCGTATTGCTGTGGCAGGCGGCGGTCGGGATGACTCATGTTGAAGGTTGATTGATGACACGGGAATTGTTCGGAACCGACGGCGTGCGCGGGCGCGCAAACACCCACCCCATGACGGCCGAGGTCGCGATGCGCCTTGGTGCGGCGGTGGGGCGCTATTTCCGCCGCGACAAGGCCGAACACCGGGTGGTGATCGGCAAGGATACGCGGCGTTCGGGCTACATGCTGGAAAACGCCCTGACGGCGGGGCTGACCTCGACCGGCATGAACGTGCTGCTGCTGGGGCCGGTGCCCACGCCCGCGGTCGGCTATCTGACGCGCTCGATGCGGGCTGATCTGGGGGTGATGATTTCGGCCAGTCACAACCCGCATTACGACAACGGGATCAAGTTTTTCGGCCCCGACGGGTTCAAGCTGTCGGACGAGGCCGAGCATCGCATCGAGGCCCTCCTTGCCGGCGAGATCGAGCTGTGCCAGCCCACGGCGATCGGGCGGGCCCAGCGTATCGAGGACGGGCGCGGGCGCTATGTGGAATACGCCAAGACCACCTTTCCGGGGCGCGGGCGTCTGGACGGGCTGAAGGTGGTCGTCGATTGTGCCAATGGCGCGGCCTATCGTTCGGCCCCCGACGTGTTGTGGGAGCTGGGCGCCGAGGTGGTCGCGGTTGGGGTGTCGCCGGACGGGTTCAACATCAATGACGGGTGCGGGTCCACCGATACTGCGCTGGCCCAGCGCATGGTGCTGGAACACGGCGCCGATCTGGGGATCAGCCTGGATGGCGATGCCGACCGGGTGATGATCATCGACGAACATGGCGAGGTTGCCGACGGCGACCAGATCATGGGCCTGATCGCCACCCGCTGGGCGCGCGAGGGCCGGCTGGCCGGGGGAACCCTGGTGACCACGGTGATGTCGAATCTGGGGCTCGAGCAGTTCCTGCGCGGCCATGATATCCGCATGCACCGGACCGGCGTGGGCGACCGCTATGTGGTCGAGGCCATGCGCGCGGGCGGCTACAACCTGGGTGGCGAGCAGTCGGGCCATATCGTGATGACCGATTTTTCCACCACCGGAGACGGGTTGATCGCGGCGCTGCAATTCCTGGCCGCGATGGTCGAAACCGGGCAGCCCGCCAGCACGCTTACGCGGCAGTTCGAGCCCTGCCCGCAGCTGCTGAAGAACGTGCGCTACAGGCCGGGGAACGATCCGCTGCTGGATGACGCGGTGCGGCAGGCGATTGCGGCGGCCGAATCGCGCCTTGGCGATGCCGGCAGGCTGTTGATCCGCAAGTCGGGGACCGAGCCCCTGGTGCGGGTGATGGGCGAGCACGAGGACGAGGTGCTGTTGCGCGATACCATCGAGGATATCGTCGCGGTGGTCGAGCGCGTCGCCTGATCGACACCTATGCGTCCTGCGTGTCGGCCTTTCGCCTGCGTGCCTGTGATACCGCCAGCCCGGCCAGGATCAGCCCGAGCGCGGCGACGAAACGGGTTGGCAGCTGTTCGGACAGGAACACGACCCCCATCAGCGCGGCCCAGACCGGCACCTGGTAGTTCACGAGGCTCATGAAGCTGGGGCCGGCATCGCGTATGATCCTGACCAGGATCACGGTTGCCAGCGCCGTGGGGATCAGCCCCAGATAGGCGATTGCCGCCCAGGCGTCCGCAGGCACCGGGGCGGCGGGCAGGCCCTCGAACAGCAGTGCGACCGGCACCATGATGACCGCGGCGATGGCCAGGGACGCGGCGCTGAAGGACAGTTGCGAGACCGGCGGCGAAAGCCGCGTGATGATCGAGCCCAGCGCATAGCAGACGGTTGCGCCCAGGCAGGCGAGGCGGGCAATCGGTTCCAGCGTCGCGCCGCTGGTCAGCAACAGGGATTGCGGGCCGATCAGGATCACCACCCCGACAAAGCCGACGGCAAAGCCCAGCCCCTTGCGCGGGGTCATGGCCTCGCCGGGGACGAGGAAATGCGCAAGCGGCAGCACCACCAGCGGCACGACGGCCATGGTGATGCCCGCAAAGCCGGACGTGACATATTGCTGGCCCCAGCTGAGCAGCGCGAATGGCAGCGCATTGGTAAAGATCGCCATGCCCAGCGCGTGCAACCAGATCCGCCGCCCCGTGGGCGCGCGCATCCGGGGCAGCCCGTGGCCCGCGCGCCAGGCAATTGCCAGCAGCATCACGGCGGCAATCGAGATGCGCGCCGCGGCGATGAACAGCGGGCCGAAACCGTCGAGCGCCACCTCGACCGCCGGGAACGAGCCGCCCCAGACGAGCCCCAGAAAGGACAGCAATGCCCAGTTGCGCCAGCCAGGGGCGGAATGTGTGACGCTCATCTGCATGGTTCCCCCGTGTGTATGCGTGTGGTTGCGCGCGGGCCCGTTGCCCCCCCGTTGTCCCCATTGTCGCGATCCGGCAGTGTCCACGATGCCGCCGCCGGGGCAAGGGGCCGAGCCCTTCGATTTCGTCAAGGCGGATATGCGTTTTTGCCCATTGTCCGAAGCGGCGAGAATGCATATTACTGCGTTGCAGCAAGAAAATACTGCACCGCAGAAAAACGAGGATATCATGGCCTATCACAGCATTCATGCCCCCGCTCAGGTTGGCTCGTGGCTGGCCCGCGCACGCGATTTCCTGGCGCGCGAACGCGATGCCGTTCGTGTCGGGCTCAAGCGGCGCGAGGTCTACAAGGCGACGCTGTGCGAACTGTCGGCGCTGAGCGATCGCGAGCTGCATGATATCGGCATCACCCGCGGCGATATTCGCTACCTGGCCATGCAGGAGGCCCGCAAGGTCACCCAATAAGGCCCGGCCCATCGCGCGGCCCGTGCCCGCAAGGTTTTCCCGTCACCGCCGTATTTCCTCCCATTTCCGGCGCTGACGATCAGAGGCGGTCCCGTCCTCCCCGGGGCCGCCTCTAATTTTGTCCGCTCAGTTCTTGTCCTGATCGACCAGCTTGCCGGCCGAAATCCACGGCATCATGTCGCGCAGGGTCTTGCCGACCTTTTCGATCTGGTGCTCGTCATTCAGTCGGCGCGTGGCCTTGAAGCTGGGCTGACCGACGGCGCATTCGGTCATCCAGTCGCGCACGAAGCGGCCCGACTGGATGTCGTCGAGAACCGCCTTCATCCGCGCCTTGGTTTCGTCGCGCGGCAGCACCCGCGGCCCCGAGACATATTCGCCGTATTCGGCCGTGTTGCTGATCGAATAGTTCATGTTGGCAATGCCGCCCTCATAGATCAGATCGACGATCAGCTTGACCTCGTGCAGGCACTCGAAATAGGCCATTTCGGGCTCGTAGCCGGCCTCGACCAGGGTTTCGAAACCCATGCGGATCAGCTCGACCAGGCCACCGCACAGCACGGCCTGTTCGCCGAACAGGTCGGTTTCGCATTCCTGGCGGAAGGTGGTCTCGATGATGCCCGAGCGCCCGCCACCGATGGCCGCGCAATAGGACAGCGCGATTTCCATCGCCTTGCCGCTGGCATCGTTTTCGACCGCCACGAGGCAGGGCACGCCGCCGCCTTTCAGGAATTCCCCGCGCACGGTGTGGCCGGGGCCCTTGGGGGCGATCATCACCACGTCGATGCCGGGCCTGGGCTCGATCAGGTTGAAATGGATGTTCAGACCGTGGGCAAAGGCGATGGCGGCGCCGTCGCGCAGGTTGTCGTGGATGTGTTTCCTGTAGGTTTCGGCCTGCAGCTCGTCGGGCATGGTGAACATGATCAGGTCGCACCAGGCGGCGGCCTCGGCAATGCCCATGACGGTCAGGCCCTCGGCCTCGGCCTTCTTGGCGCTGGGGCTGCCTTCGCGCAGGGCGACGACGACATTCCTGGCGCCGCTGTCACGCAGGTTCAGGGCGTGTGCATGGCCCTGGCTGCCATAGCCGAGAATGGCAACCTTCATGTCCTTGATCAGGTTGATATCGCAGTCGCGGTCGTAATAAACGCGCATGATCGGTTCCTCTTGTGGTTCTGGATGGTGAGAGGATAGTGAATGTTTCGTCTGATGTGCTTGCAGGATTTGAGTATTTTTGGCAAAGAAGAAGAAAATAATAATCAATTACGGAAAACAGAGATAAAATCATGTTTGCCATCGATGATACCGACCGTCGTCTGCTGCGCCAGCTTCAGGCGCAGGGCGATGTCGGCCTTTCCGATCTGGCCGAGCGCTGCGGGGTGACTGTCGCGACGGCTTCGCGCCGGCTGGCGCGGCTGGAGCAGGCGGGTGTGATCGAGGGGTTCGAGGCCGTGATCGACTGGCGCGCGCTGGGTTTCGCCGTCGAGGTCAGCCTGCGGGTCAACCTGGACAAGACCCAGCCGCGGGCCTTTGACGATTTCATCACGGCGGCGCGCGACATTCCCGAGGTCATGGACATTCAGACATTTCTGGGCCGCGTCGATGTGCGCCTGACGGTGCTGGCGCGCGACATGCGCCATTATCAGGAAATCTATCGTGACCGCATCCTGGGCCTGCCCCATATCAGCGATATCGAGGCGCTGGTGCTGGTGTCGGACGTCAAGAACAGCGAGAGCCTGCCATTGTGAGCGCGCTGGATGATATCGACCGCCGCATCCTGCGGGCCTTGATGGCTGATGCCCGCCGCTCGGCCGGGGCGCTGGGGCGCGAGCTGGGCCTGTCGCAGCCCGCGGTCTGGCGCCGGATCAGGCGGTTGCAGGAGGCGGGTATCCTGAGGGGTCGGCGCGTGCGGTTGAATATCGACGCGCTGGGGTTCGGGGTCACGGTGTTTCTGGGGGTCAAGCTGGCGCTGAAGGGGCGCGTGGGGCTGGGTGATTTCGAGCGCGCCGCCAGCGCCATCCCCGAGGTGCAGCTGGTGCAGCATGTGCTGGGGCGCTACGACTATCGGCTACGGGTGGTGGCCCGCGACCTGCCCGATTTCGAGCGCGTCCTGCGCCGGCGCATCATGACATTGCCCGGCGTCGGGGATGTCGAGGCCAATGTGCTGCTGAGCAACGAGCGCCGGCCCGGCCCGCTGAGTGGCCCCCTGGGCGGCTGAGTTGCCCTTGCGTCCCCCTGGGGCGGGGCATATTGATCGGGGCAGATGTTATCGAGACGCCAAAGGACAAGGCCATGACCGCACTTCTGCCCGATATCGACCCGGACGGGTTGCTTGAATTTTCGGTGGTGTTCACCGACCGCTCGCTCAACCACATGTCGCAGCAGTTTCAGCAGGTGATGCGCGACATCTCGGGCGTTCTGCGCGAGGTGTATAACGCCGATGCGGTGGCGCTGGTTCCCGGCGGCGGCACCTATGCGATGGAGGCCGTTGCCCGTCAGCTGGCCACGGGGCAGAGGGTGATGGTCATTCGCAACGGGTTTTTCTCGTTCCGCTGGAGTCAGATTTTCGAGGCCGGAAACATCCCCGCGGCCGAAGAGGTGATGAAGGCGCGCCCCCAGGGGAACGCGCGCCAGGCCCCCTTTGCCCCCGCCCCGATCGACGAGGTCGTGGCCCGCATCAAGGCCGAAAGCCCCGCGCTGGTGTTTGCGCCGCATGTGGAAACGGCCAGCGGCATGATCTTGCCCGATGACTATTTGCGCGCTGTTGCCGAGGCCGTGCATGCAGTCGGCGGGCTGTTCGTGCTGGATTGCATCGCCTCGGGCTGTGTCTGGGTGGACATGAAGGATACCGGTGTCGATGTGCTGATCTCGGCCCCGCAAAAGGGCTGGTCGGCTTCGCCCTCGGCCGGGATGGTGATGCTGAACGAGGCCGCGCTTGCACGGGTGCAGGACAGCAGTTCGACCAGCTTTGCGATCGATCTGGGGAAATGGCTGTCGATCATGCAGGCCTATGAAAATGGCGGGCACGCCTATCATGCCACCATGCCCACCGATGCCCTGCGGCGGTTGCGCGACATCATGCTGGAGGCACGCGAATATGGGTTCGACAGGCTGTGCGAGGCCCAGTGGGAGCTGGGCAACCGCGTGCGTGCGGCGCTGGCGGCCCGTGGCGTGAAATCGGTTGCCGCCGAGGGCTTTGGCGCGCCGGGTGTGGTGGTCAGCTATACCGACGATCCCGATATCAAGAATGGCAGCAAGTTTGCGGCTGAGGGCGTGCAGATCGCCGGTGGCGTGCCGCTGATGGTGGACGAGCCGGCCGATTTTTCGACCTTCCGGCTGGGGCTGTTCGGGCTGGACAAGCTGCGCGATGTCGATGCCACGGTGGCCCGGCTTGAGGGCGTTCTCGACAAGGTGCTGTGAAGGCCGCGCAGGTCGCGTGAAAGGGCCGGACCGGAATTGTCCCGGCCCGGCCCCCGTGCAGTGTGGTGTGCTGCCCCTCGTATTCCCCGTGTCGCCGTGAAACCGTCTCAGTCGTTGAGCGAGGTGCTTTCCAGCCCCTTGCGGATTTCCTGGTGACGCGGATCATCGGCCGGTAACGCCGTGGCCAGCTTGCCGGCCCTGTCATAGGCGTCGCGGGCCTTGTCCTTTTCGCCCAGCACGACATAGGCACGCCCCAGCCTGAGCCAGCCATCCAGATCGTCGGGCTGCGATTTCAGGCGTTCCGCGAGGCGGCCGACCATCGAACGGATGAAATCCTTTCGCTGGGCATCCGACATGCCCGCGGCGGCGGCGACATCGGCCTGCGAGGGGCCGGGCGCGGCGGCCGGCACCTTGACCGGGCGGGCCCCTATGCGTTGTGCCAGATCATTTGCCCGGGCGGCCACGCTGTCCATCCAGGGCTGACGCGTGGATTCGGATTCGATGCGGTCGCGCAGCATGGCATAGGCCTTGTTCAGTTCGCCCGCCTGCTCATAGGCGGTGGCCTTGTAGTAGATCGCGCCGACATTGCGGGGATCGACCTTAAGCGCGCGATCCAGCGCGGCCTCGGATTTCGGGGTTACGACCCCCTTGTCGGTGGCGATCTGGGCCTCGGCGTAGAGGACATAGATTTCGGGGTCCTTCTCGCCGTCGCCACGTTGCAACAGCTTGCCATAGGCCCAGACGGCCTCGGTCGGGCGCGACAGGCGCATATAGGTGCGCGCCAGCAGGACCCAGCCTTCGACCGGGCTGTTTGGATCGGCCTCGAGGCGCGAGCGCAGCTTGGCCACCAGCTTGTTGATGCGGGCGATTTCGGCCCGTTCGTCGGCCCTGTCCGCATAGGGGAGCGAGGGCACGCCCGGATGGCCGACAAGGAAATAGAGCCCCCCGCCCAGCACCGGAACCGCGAGCGCGGCGGCAATCAGGAGCCCGGCCCCCTTGCGGCCCGTTGTCGCCGGCTCGTGCGGTTCCTTGCGTGCGGCCGACAGCATCCTGCGCTTGATCTCGGTGCGGGCCGACTCGGCCTCGTCGGGCGAGATGAGGTTCATCTTCTCGTCCCGATCGACCTCGTTCAGCTGGTCCACATAGATCGCCTGCGCGCGGCCGCGAAATTCGTCGCGGGCCTTGCGGCGCAGGATCGGCGCCGCAATGGCCAGGGCGGTGACGGCGGTAAGCGTCCCCCCGATAATCCAGAACATCAGGCTTCCATTCCTCCGGCTTCGTCCTTGATGAGTTGTTCGATGGCGCGCTCTTCCTCGGGGCTGAGCCTTGGCGCGCCATTGGCGTTGCGTTTGCGCATGCGCACGAGCATCGCCAATATGCCCCCGCCGCCCAGTACGATGATTCCGAACGGCGCCAGCCACAGAAGCCAGGTTTCCGGCTTGAATGGCGGGCGCAACAGGACAAAGGCACCGTAACGGGCGACGAGGAAATCATAGATCTGCTGGTTGGTCAGCCCTTCGACCAGCTTCTTGCGGATGAGGATGCGCAGGTCGCGTGCCAGATCGGCGTTCGACGTGTCGATCGATTCATTCTGGCAGACAAGGCAGCGCACATTGGCCGAGATCACCCTTGCGCGCGCCTCGAGCACCGGGTCCTTCAGCACTTCGTCGGGCTCGACCGCGCCGACCAGCGGCGCGCTGAGGGCCAGGATGAGGGTTGCCAGCAGGATGCGCAGAAAGTTGACGCCTCTCATGATCCCGGCTCCTTGAAACCGGCCTGACGCAGGGCGGTCATCACCTTTTCCTGGGCCTTCTTGCCCAGGATCGGGCCGACATAGCGATAGACGACAACGCCCTTGCCGTTGACGACAAAGGTTTCCGGCACGCCGGAAATGCCCCATTCGATGCCGGCGCGTCCCGGCAGGTCAAAACCGATGCGCGCGTAAGGGTTGCCCAGTTCGGTCAGCCAGGCGCGGGCATCGGGGGCCTTGTCCTTGTAGTTGACGCCGTAGATGGTGACGCCCTTGTCCTTGACCAGGCGGGTCAGGGTGGTGTGTTCGGCCTTGCAGGCCACGCACCACGAGGCAAAGAAGTTGACCAGAACCGGCCCCTTGCCCGTTTTCAGATCGGCCGTGGACAGCCCCGGCACGTTGAATTCGGGAATGGGCGGCAGGCTGAAGTCAGGCGCCTTTTCCGAGATCAGCACCGACGGGAGTTCCTGCGGGTTGCGGTCGCCCAGCAGCCCCCACACCGAGAATGCGCCGATGAGCACCGCAAAGACCAGCGGCAGGATCACGAGTAGACGTTTCATTTCAGAACCTCATTCGGCTGGCGTGGCGACGGCCGCCACGTTGCGTTTGCGCGACGGCGCCCCCACCCGCAGCCGACGGTCGGTCAGCGACAGGAGGCCGCCGAAGATCAGCATCAGCGAGCCCAGCCAGATCAGGCCCACTAGGGGCTCGAACAGGATGCGCATGGTCCACTTGTCGGGATTCAGGTTCAGCCCCGTTCCCGGCCCGGTCGAGGGCTCGCGGATCGAGGTGTAGAGATCCCCGCGCGGCGTGGAATGGATCGCGGATTCCGTGGTTGACGAGCCGGCAATCGTGTAGGCGCGGCGCTCGGGATACAGGGTTGTCACGGGCTGGCCGTCGCGGGTGACCTCGAGCGTCGCCCGCTGGGCCACGTAGTTCGGCCCCCGTACCGGGTTTACCCCGCGGAAGGTGACCTCATAGCCGGCGATCGATATTTTCGAGCCCTCGGTCGCAAAGGTCACCGATTCCGATTTCCACAGGGTCGAACCCACAAAGCCGAAGATCAGCACCGCCAGCCCGGCATGGGCGACGGTCATCCCGTAGGAGGCCCGCGACAGGTTGCGCGCCCGGCGCCAGCTTTCGGAAAGCGGGGCCTTGCCCAGCTTGATCCGCCAGCCCCATTCCTGCAGCGTGGTCAGCAGCAGCCAGGTGGCGAAACCGATCGCGATGATCCCCAGAACCGGGCCGCGGGTGTTGTAGTACCAGACCCCCAGCATCACCGCGACGGTGATCCCGAAAACCCATTTCAGACGATCGACCAGCCCGCCCAGATCGGCGCGTTTCCACGACAGGAATGGCCCGATCCCGGCAAGGATCACCATCGGCAGCATGATCGGCACGAAGGATGCGTTGTAATAGGGTGGGCCTACCGAGATCTTTTCGCCGGTCAGCGCCTCGAGCACCAGCGGATACATGGTGCCGAACAGCACCGTCGCCGCCGCCGTCGCCAGCAGCAGGTTGTTCAGCAACAGCCCGGATTCGCGGCTGATCGGGCGATAGAGTCCGCCGGCCTCCATTGCGGGCGCGCGCACGGCATACAGCGTCAGCGAGCCCAGGATGGCGATGGCCAGCAGGACCAGGATGTAGAACCCGCGTTCGGGATCGGTGGCAAATGCGTGAACCGAGGTCAGCACGCCCGAGCGCACGACAAAGGTTCCCAGCAGCGACAACGAGAATGTCAGGATCGCCAGCAGGATCGTCCAGCTCTTGAAGGCATCGCGCTTCTCGACCACGATCGCCGAGTGCAGCAGCGCCGTGCCGACGAGCCAGGGCATGAAGCTGACATTTTCGACCGGATCCCAGAACCACCAGCCGCCCCAGCCCAGCTCGTAATAGGCCCACCAGGATCCCAGCGCGATCCCGGCGGTCAGAAAGACCCAGGCCGCCAGTGTCCAGGGCCGTACCCAGCGCGCCCAGGCGGCATCGACCCGGCCCTCGATCAGGGCCGCGACGGCAAAGCTGAACACGATCGAGAACCCGACATAGCCCAGATACAGAAACGGCGGATGAAAGGCGATGCCCGGATCCTGCAACAGCGGGTTCATGTCATTGCCGTTCAGGGGCGGCGGAAAGACGCGCTCGAACGGGTTCGAGGTGAACACCATGAATGACAGGAAGCCGACGCTGATCCAGCCCTGCACGGCCAGCGTGCGAGCCCGCAGCGCGTCGGGGATGTTGGCACCGAATACCGCAACCCCGGCGCCGAACAGCGACAGGATCAGAACCCACAACAGCAGCGATCCCTCGTGGCTGCCCCATGTGCCCGCCACCTTGAAGAGCATCGGTTTCAGCGAGTGCGAGTTCTCGACAACGTTGCGCACCGTAAAGTCGGATACGATGAACGACCACATGAGCGCGCCAAAGGCGATCAGGATCAGAAAGAACTGGACGAGGGTCGAAATGCGGGCCGACCGCATCCAGATGATGTTGCCCCGCGCGGCACCGATCATGGGAACGATGCTTTGGACAAGGGCGACTGCCAGTGCAAGACTCATGGCCAGAAGGCCGATTTCAGGGATCATGTTCACCTGCCTTGGTCAGAATGTGGATTCGCGTCTGCCCCTTGTGGCACGTTCGACCACGGGAAGGTCAACAGGCGGAATCGGTGGGCCCCATCTTGTCACGTATTCGTGACCACTTTTGTCACGTATTCGTGACCGCCACCGTCCTTGAGGTTCCAGCGGGGGAAGTTCCCACCTGAGCCCGGTAAACGTTCCAACATTCTGGAAAGGAAAAGAACATGCCTGTTGGCAAGCTCAAGAACGCAACAACCCTGGCCGCGGCGCTGGTCGCCATGGCCGCCACGCCCGCCCTGGCGGATGTATACATCCCCGAGGGTCCGTCGGGCACGGCCCTGCAACTGTCGGGGGATTTCACCCCGGTCGGGCGCATCAAGGGGCTGGGCAACACCCACGGAATGGACGTCGCGCTCAGCCGCGGCATCCTGATCAGCGCCACGCTCGACGAGCAGAGCCGTGGCGAAATGAAGGTGAAAAAGCCCGAGGGCATGAGCGACAGCGCCCACAAGGCCCATCACGGCGCCGGCATGAAAGGCAAGAAGGCCTCTGACACCGTCAGCCTGATCAGCCTGATCGACATCAAGACCGGCAAGATCACCCGCAAGATCGAGGTGCCCGGCATGGTCCACCACGTGACGGTGGGCGCCAATGATCGCTATGTTCTGGCCACCCATCCGGGGCTGGATGCGATCTCGATCATCGATCTTGAAACCGGCAAGGTGACGGCGACCATCAAGACCGGCCCGAACCCGAACTATGCGGTCTATGACCCGCAGACCAAATCCTTCTGGGTCAGCAATGCGGGCAATGCCACGATCAGCCAGGTCGATCCCGTTCAGGGCTATGTCGTGCGCAACGTCAAGACGCCCGCCGGGGCCGAACATCTGGCCATCGACACCAGCGGCCGGCGCCTGTTCGCCGCCGAGGCCGATGCCGGCACCCTGTCGGTGGTGAATCTCGACAGTGGCAAGGTGACGAAAACCTACAATATCGGGGGCGAGCTGCACGGCGTTGCCTATGATCCCGGGGCCGATGCGGTCTATGTCAGCGCCCGCGAACAGGGCAAGGTCGCCTGGGTCGATCTGGCCGCGGGCACGGTGACGACCACCCCCATCGGCCCCGAGCCCTATCACATGGCGCTGGCCGATGGCCGTCTGGTCGTGAGCAGCGCCGAAAAGGATGTGGTCTGGGTGGTTGACGTTCCCAGCCGCAAGACGATCAGGACGGTGCCGACCAGCGCCACCGCCCACCAGATGGCCGTGATCCCCGAAAGCTGATTTCGACCCGGATCACCTGCGGCCTGCGACCCGCATCGGTCCTTCCCCCGATGCGGGTCGCTCACATCCTGTGGGCGGGCACGACGCGATCACAGGGCCAGCTCGACCCAGATCGGCACATGGTCGGACGGACGCTCGCGGCCGCGCATGTGGCGGTCGATGCGGCAGTCGCGCAGCAGGTCGGCGGCCTGGGGCGTCAGCAGGAAATGATCGATGCGGATGCCGTCATTGCGGTTCCAGGCGCCGCGCTGGAAATCCCAGAAGGTATAGTTCAGCGGGGCCTGATCGATGGCGCGGAAGGCGTCGGTAAAACCGAGGTTCAGGATCCGCCTGAATGCCGCCCGCGTTTCGGGCAGAAACAGCGCATCCTCGCGCCACTTGTCGGGGTTGTGGGCGTCCTCGGGCTGGGGGATCACGTTCCAGTCGCCGGCCATCAGCGCCGGTTCCTCGGCCGCCAGCAGGTCGCGGGCGCGCGCACACAGGCGCTCCATCCAGGCAAGTTTGTAGTCGTATTTCGGCCCCGGCGCAGGGTTGCCATTGGGCAGGTACAGGTTGCACAGCCGCAGCGCGCGGTTGCCGATCACGGTTGCCTCGATCCAGCGGGCCTGTTCGTCGCTGTCGTCTCCGGGCAGGCCGCGGCTCACATCCTCGAGCGGCAGTTTCGACAGGATCGCCACGCCGTTGAAGCTCTTCTGCCCGAATGTCTCGACGTTATATCCCAGATCCTCGAACGGGGCGCGGGGGAAATTGGCGTCGATCGACTTGATTTCCTGCAACAGCGCCACATCGACACCGGATTCGGGCAGCCATTCCAGCAGGCGCTCGGCCCTGGCCTTGATGCCGTTGATGTTGAAGCTCGCGATCTTCATGCCGTTTCTCCGTCAGCCGTGCCCCGGGTGGTAAACGCGTTGGTATCGGCGCAGTATCGGCATATCGGCGCGATCCACAAGGGCGATGAGGGGCGCTGCCCGGCGTTGATGTCGGGCGTTCGGGCGGACAGGGCTGCGCGGAAAATTCGGATGCAGTCGCCCCGGGGCCAGGGCAATCGCCTGAAACTCTCTTGTCGCTATCGAGGGCTGCAATGCGCCCCGATTGTCAACCGCCGGGGCGCTTGCGGCTAGGGCAATCGCATTTCAGCCATGTCCCGCAGTTTTCCACCCTTTACGCCCGGCCGACAGGCCGGGCAGCGCCCGACCCGCCCCTCTGGCAACTGTATTCTTTCGGCCTGTCAGGTTGGTGCCTTCCAAGGGGTCTGGTCGCGCAGCAGGGCGTTGGCGATGATCAGGATTTTCCGGGCGATGGCGACCGCGATGACCTTGCCGGGCTTGCCAC
>JASBSZ010000040.1 GCA_030148665.1 Alphaproteobacteria bacterium | reverse complement strand
CCGCGTGCCCTTCTTCGTGTGATGGGGTGTCATCGCCACGCCGGTCTCAGTGAAGATCAGCCCGCGCAGCAGCGCCGGTGAGGGTTCCTTGGCCACAGCAACCCGCTTGACGCGATTGTTTGCTATTACATGATGGACGTCATCCCAAAGCGCCGCGTCGATGATTGCGTCGTGCTCGCCGGGATAAGCCGTGCCCTTGTGCACAGCGAGGCCGCGATAGACCTTGTTGTGCAGAGTCTTGAGGAGCGAGGTCTTGTCGTAGGGTCTGCCGGTCTTGGTCAGGATCGCACGCGCGTCCAACTCGCGGATCACCTCTGCCGTGGAGCTTGATCGGGCGTAGAGTGTGAAGATTGTCCGCACCGTCTCGGCCTCGGCCGGGTCCACGATCAGCTTGCGGTCCTTCACGTTGTAACCCAGCGGCACCGGTCCACCCATCCAGATGCCCTTCTTGCGCGACGCAGCGACCTTGTCGCGGATCCGCTCGCCGATGACCTCGCGCTCGAATTGGGCAAAGCTGAGCAGGATGTTGAGCGTCAGCCGCCCCATCGATGTGGTGGTATTGAAGGACTGCGTGACGGAGACGAAGGTGACGCCGTGCTTGTCGAAGATCTCGACCAGTTTGGAGAAATCCATCAAAGCGCGCGACAGACGGTCGATCTTGTAGACGACGACGATGTCGATCAGCCCGTCCTCGATGTCGGCGATCAGGTCTTTTAGCGCGGGCCTTTCCAGCGTGCCGCCGGAGAAGCCGCCGTCATCGTATTTGTCGCGCAGGCAGACCCAACCCTCAGCCTTTTGGCTGGCGATGTAGGCCTCGCAGGCCTCCCGCTGGGCGTCGAGACTGTTGAACTCCATGTCGAGCCCTTCCTCGCTCGACTTGCGGGTGTAGATCGCGCAGCGCAGGCGGCGCGCGGGCACTTGTCGTGCGGTCATTTCACCCCTCCCGTCCGGTCGAGGCCAAAGAAGCGCCAGCCGTTCCAGTTCACGCCGGTGATGGCGCGCACGGCGGCCGAGAGCGACTTGAAGCGCCGCCCCTGCCATTCGAACCCGTCCGCGAGAACGGTGACGATATGCTCCTCGCCCTCCCATTCGCGCACCAGTTTGGTGCCCGGGGCGGGTTTGCGCGGGTCCGAGACCATGCCGCCCAGCTTGCCGGCGGCGACCTCCTCGGCCAGCACGTCGAGCGTGCGCCGGGCCTCACGTCGCATCCCGCCAAGGGCCAGCTCCTGGATGCGGTAGCCGAGCCGAAGCTCGAGATTGCCGCGGCTGCCATTCGGCGCGGGCGCATCGAACAGCGCCTCCCATTTCTCGCGCAGCTGCGCCACGCTCATCGCCCGCAGGGCCATCAGCTCGGCCAGGACGTCTGGCCGTCCTGCCGCGCTTTCATTCGATCGAGTGTGTCTCATTCCTCGCCTCCAACTCGGTTTCGCAACTGCCTCCGACGACGGCGTCTGAGGGCGAGAATGTCCAGCGAACTGTCTGGGTCGTTCGGAGAATTGTCGTTAGGTTTCGGTGGGTTGGCGCGCGAAACGGCGCTGGCGAGGATATCAGCCAGCTCAGCGAGCCGCTGGCTGGTCGTGAGCGTCTCGGCGGGCGGTGCGAAGGACAGATCATCGGGCATGGGGAGCGAACCTCCTGAGGCAGTTTGCTCCGTGTTCGCCGCCCGCAAGGGAGGATTTCAAGTCAAAACAATGGGTTGACGTAGCACAGAGAAGCCGCGAGAAGCTGGTCGTGCAAGCCGCCTGAATCGTTACGGATGTGGCTGATCTAGTCGGAAAACCCGTAAGGCATGCTCATCCGGAATGGCAATTGTGGGCCCGGCCATCGTGGGCGCAAGTGTGGTGGGGCCGTCAGTGCGCTCTCGCCACCCCCCGTCACCAATGACCCGATATCATTGGTGACGGCGCCAGCCATACCATATATGGTGGGTGGTACTGGTGCTTCGTTCACGGGTGTAGCCAGTTTGCCGACTGAGGAAAGATGAAAATTCGCTTCGAAAACTCGCCTATCAACGAACTCGTTATTGCGACCTACTTCAATCCGCCGATGTTTGCTCTTCGGAGCGAACACATAGGGCTTTTTTGGTCTCGGATACGAGATGAGTTCCCATTTGTTGAACAGCAGGCGCCAGTCGGCGGTGCCGAATCCTTTGAGCAACTTGGCGACGAGTTTTTCCCAATGCCGCGGTTCTGGTTCGTTGCTGAAGACAAGATCAATTTAATTCAACTCCAAAAGAATGCTTTCATGCTCAACTGGCGTCGTAGAGACGCGCAGTATCCTCACTTTGCCGAGAACTTGAAGCCAGCCTTCGATAAGTACTTTACGATTTTTGAGGATTTCGCGCGCAACGACGTGGGAGTCGATGAAATCAATATCGACCTTTGTGAACTTACATACATCAACACGATCGAAGCTTGCGAATATTGGCAAGGGCCGCACGACACAGCAAAGGTCATCCCGTCCTTTGCGATTCTTGATGTAGGATCCAAAGGCGTCGCTGCACCTGCATTCAATTGCACCTATGTCTATGCGCAGTCCGACGATCTGCAATTGCGGGTCAGCATACGCAATGGTGAAGCGACAGCGAAACCCGGGACGCCCGTGCTCGTTCTGGAGATAAAAGCAACCGGACGACTCGGAAATGCGGGGAAGTCAGGAGCTGATGCCTGGTTCGCGAAGGCACACGACGCCATCATTGATTGCTTCGTCACCGTGACAAGCAGGGACATACAACATACATACTGGAAGCCAGTAGGGGAGGTCTCATGATTGCCGCAGTAGATTTCGATAGCGTCACGCTAGACCGCGGATATCAGCCACCCGCGATCATGGCGGAGATGGATAGTACTTCGGTCTTCGACATCGACCTGCCACATCGAGAGCGACGAAGGCCACTCTTCCGGAAACCTGTTGCTAATCAACAGAGTCAAGCGGTTACGCTGACAGACTTCCTCGTCCAAGCATTCGATCCCGGCGCTGCGCTAGCTCACGAATTAGGTGAGAAGGCCAAGCGAGCGCAGAAGGACATTCAAGCCTATCAATCGAGAATTGAGGCGCTCCGATCAGACGCTCTACAGGACGGTTACGATTTGAACGCAGCTTCCGAACGCGACTTCTGGCGTTTCATTCGTTCCGAGCCGTTCATACGAAAGGGAAACTTAGTGCTCTTGGACAATGGCAATCTGCGCGCCATTTGGAAGGGTGAGCACGGCACCCATGTAGGTTTGCAGTTTCTGGGCGATCAGACAGTGCAATACGTAATCTTCAAGCGCCGAGCGGCCGCTGGCGATATTTCACGTGTTGCCGGACGCGACAGTATTGAAGGCGTTATTCGGCAAATCGCGGCATTCGACTTGCGGTCTCTGATTCATGCATGAAGGGTGATGATCTACCTGCGGCGGATCATATCGTCCGCTATGTAAAGCCTTCCATGATCGAGGAAGACGGCACTCCGAACGGTTCGGAGTTTCGCCTAAGGCCGAACCGTCCGGATGAGACCGGACTTTCCGTTAACTGGCTGGAAGCTTTCAATGGTGATAAATCGCACCAGATTGGCGAAGTGCGGCGGCTGTACCGTAAGCGCCACGCACCCCCCATCCATTTCGGCCCTTCCACCTCGGCCGTGACGGTGCTGTGTTTTCCCGAAACGATGGATTGGGATGGAGCATCAAATGGAACAACATTTGTATGGGGATGGAGAGCCAGGCGTGGAGCGGCTGGAGGTATTGGAGGGTCCGACGGGTCGGCGGCGTTGGCCGGCCGAGGTGAAGGGGCGGATTGTTGCCGAGACGCTGCGGCCGGGGGCAACGGTCGCCGAGGTGGCGCGGCGGCACGGGATCGGGGCGCAGCATCTTTCGACCTGGCGCCGGCTTGCGCGCGAGGGCAAGATTGTGGTGCCGGGGGACGCGCTTGATGACGTGCCGATGTTCGCGCGCGTCGAGATTGCGCCCGAGCCGGTATCAAGGCCGTGCAGTGGCTTTGTTGCGATCGATTTCGGCGAGGTCACCATCCGGCTGCCTGGCGATGCCCCGGCAGGGCGGATTGCGGATATTGCCCATGCGTTGCGGGCCGCGCGATGATCGTTCCGTCGCAGGCGGTGAAGATCGTGGTTGCGACCAGGCCGGTGGATTTTCGAAAAGGTCACGACGGGCTGGCGGCGGTTGTGCAGAACGAGCTGGGCCTGGATCCGCATTCAGGGATCATCGTGGTGTTCAGGGCCAGGCGCGGTGACAGGATCAAGGTGCTGCTGTGGGATGGATCCGGGCTGGTGCTGGCTTACAAGCGGCTGGAGCAGGGAAAGTTCGCCTGGCCCGGCGTGACCGATGGAGTGATGCGGCTTTCCAGGGGGCAGTTCGAGGCCCTGTTCGAAGGGCTCGATTGGCGGCGCGTTCTTCCGCGCCGGGTGCGTCGTCCGGGTGTGGCAGAGTGAATCGGGGGGCATTTTTGCCGTGCGTATCGGATGCGTTTCCGCTATAAATCAGGCATGTCACAGCCTCTGAAACCCATTGATCTTGAACGGCTTCCTGCCGACATCCGGGCCTCTGTCGAGGCCCTGCAGGCACAGGTCATGGCGATCAGCGCGGCCAATGCGCGGCTGGAATATCTGGTCCGCGAACTGCGCCACGCCCTTTACGGCAAGAGATCGGAAAGGCTCTCGCACGACGAACGCCAGCTGGCCTTTGAAGACCTCGAGGTGGCGGTGGCCGAGGCCGAGGAACATCAGGCCCGGCTGAAGGGTGACGCGCCGAAAAAGAAGGCCGGCAAGCCCAGACGCAACCTTGGCAACCTGCCCGAGGATCTGCCGCGGATTGAAGAAATTATCGAGCCTGACAGCACTGCCTGCCCCTGCGGCTGTGGCGAGATGGAGCGGATAGGCGAGGATCGCACGGAACGGCTCGACATCATCCCCGCCCAGCTGCGGGTCATCGTGACGATCCGGCCAAAATACGCCTGCCCGGCCTGCAAGGGTGGGGTCAGCCAGGCAAAGACGCCGCCCCACCTGATCGAGGGTGGGCTGCCGACCGAGGGGGCCATTGCCCATGTGCTGGTCAGCAAATACGCCGATCATGCGCCGCTCTACCGCCAGGCTCAGATGTTGGGCCGCTCGGGTCTGCAGATCGATCGTTCCACGCTGGCCGGCTGGGTCGGCAAGGCGGCGTTCCACCTGACGCCGATCGTGGAACGACTGGCCGAACATCTGAAGGCCTCGACCAAGTTGTTCATGGATGAAACCACCGCCCCGGTTCTGGCCCCCGGCAAGGGCAAGACGAAGACCGGCTATCTCTGGGCGCTGGCCCGGGACGACCGACCCTGGAGCGGCGAAGATCCCCCCGGTGTGGTCTACTTTTACGCCGATGGGCGTGGGGGCAAACATGCCGAGGAGTTCCTGGAAGGCTTCAATGGCATCCTGCAAACCGACGGCTATGCCGGCTACAACCGGTTGACCAGGAGCACCC
>JASBSZ010000025.1 GCA_030148665.1 Alphaproteobacteria bacterium | reverse complement strand
CCGGGAGCATCATGCCACAGATTCAATAGACAGGGCGGGCGCTTCGGCGCCCACCCCGGGCCGGGCTCTGCCCTCAACTCCAGAAGGCGGCTGGTAAAAGGCGACATGGGCCGAAACAAAGATCCAGATGCGATTGCCCTGACCGCGCGCTCATCAACCGGGTGCGTCCACGTCGAACCCCGCTTCGCGCATCAGGCGGTTTGACGCGCTTTCGATGACCTCTTCCAGTTCGGTCATGAATTCCCGGATCGGCCTGCCCGGCGGGATCGGAGGCAGGAATTCGACCACGGCGAGGCCGGGCTTGCGCAGGATGGCGTGGCGCGGCCAGAAGACGCCCACATTGGTTGCGGCAGGGATGCAAGGCTGACCCAGCCCGTCATAGAGAATGCCCGGCCCGATCTTGTACGGCTTGTTCGCGCCGGGGGCGACACGGGTACCCTGGGGATAGATGATCAGCTGTCCCGGCCAGTCGGCCGCTGCCCGGACGCCGTCGATCATCTGCTGCACGGCCTTTGACTTTTTCCCACGGTCAACCGGTATGCAGCCGATGCGCAGGGCGAAATAGCCCAGGATGGGGGCCCATTTCAGCTCGGCCTTCATGACGAAACGCGGGCGCGGCAGGGTGCCCACGATCAGCAGAATATCCAGAAACGACTGGTGCTTGGCGCAGACCAGAACCTCGCCTGTCGGGATGTCGCCACGGACCTCGGAATACAGGCCCAGCATCCAGGCGGCCGACCAGCGCACCCAGGCGCAATAGGTATGGATGCCCCGGATCGCCCAGATGCGCCCGAACAGGGACAGCGGGGTATAGTACAGGGCGAGGACGGCCATCGCCAGATACATCTGGATGATGAAGATCAGCGACACCGCATAACGCACGGCAAGATTGATCATGTCAGCCCCCGCAATGTCCTGTGTGCCGCGGCGCGCGTCGCCCACCAGGCAACCGCAGCCGCCAGCGGCGCGATGGCAAGGGGCACGAACCAGTCAACCCCCTGAAAGCCGAGCCCGCTGAGGAAAGACGCCTCGCGCCCGGCCGAAGGCAGCAGAAGAACCGCCACCATGCCCACGGCCGTTCCCAGCAGGGCGCCGACAAGGGCGCGCAGGGTAAAGCGGCGCACGAATGCCCGCGCGATATAGGCGTCCGTCGCTCCGACAAGACGCAGGACCGATATCACCGTCGCATTGGCCGCAAGCGAGGCCTTGGCCGCAAGCGTGATCATGGCCGCGGTAGCCAGGGTGATCAGCGCGATTGCCAGCACTGCCAGCAGGCGCAGCCTCTGCGCGGCCCGCACGAGCGGCGCCCGCCAGCGGGTGTGGTCGTCGAACACCGCGCCGGGGGCCTCGGCGGCAAGGCGCATGCGCAACCCCGCGACATCGGGGCCGGGGTTGCCTTCGATCACCTCGACAAGGCGCGGGATCGGCAGCGCATCGAGCGGCAGATCGGGGCCGAACCAGGGTTCCAGCAGCTTGCGTTGCTCGGCATCGGTCAGGGCACGGGCCGACCTGATGCCGGGGGTTGTGCGCAATACCCTGAGCACGGCGCGCGTCTGGGCCGCCTGCTGCCCCTCGGGGGCCGAAATGCGCACGGTGGCAGTGCGGGCCAGTTCGGCCGACCAGCGATCGGCAAGACGCCCCGCCGCCAGCGCCAGCGCCAGGGTAAACACCGCGAGAAAGGCCATCGCTGCGGCGCTGAAGCTGGTCAGCCACGCCGTATGACCCGAGGGCGGCACGACGCGATCGGCCTTGCCATCGCCCGACAGCAGCATGGGTATGATCGACAGCAGGCGTTTCACAGGTCGGCCCCCGCCAGTTGCAGGTGACGCCGATGCAGGCGCAGCACACGGGCCTGGACCTGGGCCTTGGCGCTGCGGATCAGGTTCAGGTCGTGGGTTGCAATCAGCACCGTCTTGCCCATGCGGTTCAACTCGACCAGCAGGCGCAGCAGGCGCTGGGCCATGTCCCAGTCGATATTGCCCGTCGGCTCGTCGGCGATGATGACCTCGGGCGACATGATGACCGCACGCGCCAGTGCCGCGCGCTGCCTTTCACCGCCCGACAGTTGCGGCGGCAGGGCATGCGCGCGCGATGCCAGTCCCACCCAGGCCAGCAGCTCGTCGAGATTGCCGCGCTCGGCCTCGATATCGCGGCCCGAGACATCCAGCGGCAGGCTGATGTTTTCGGCGACACTGAGATGGTCGAGAAACTGGCAGTCCTGATGCACGACCCCGATCCGCCGGCGGGCGGCTGCCACCCGGTCGCGCGTCATGCTGCGTGCGTCCTGTCCGAAGATCATCACATGCCCGGCGGTCGGCAGCAGCTCCATGAAGCACAGGCGCAACAGGGTCGTCTTGCCCGAGCCCGACGGCCCGGTCAGGAAATGGAACGATCCCGGCGCCAGGCGCAGGTTCACATCCGTCAGTATTTCCGAGCCGCCATAGGCAAAGGCGGCATGGGCAAGCTCGATCAATTTCCGCCCCGATTCATTCCGATTGCGTGTCGCACGCGATCATTGCGCAGCCAGCGCGCGGTTGCAATCTTTTGGATGCCTGACGGATACTTGGAATGAAAGCCCCCGCCCGCTACAAATGGTGGCAAGCGAGGCGAATCATGGCCCCGCGACACGGGTCCGATATCACCTGGCTGACAGATGGCGGGCCGCTCGAACGGATCATTGGGGGTCAGATGCGCCTGGTTTGCCCGAAATGCCACGCACTTTACGAGGTGGACGACAGCGCCATTCCGCCAGACGGGCGCGACGTGCAATGTTCGAATTGCGGACATACCTGGTTCCAGTCGCCATCTGGTGCAGCACCCGATTCGGGGCCTGATTCGGGGCCTGATTCGGCGCGCGTTTCCGCTCCCGCACCTGAGGAAAGCGCCGACGGTCGCGATGGCGCGGCCGGTGACGCGGATCACGGCGTTGATGCCGCCGACGCGCCACCCGAGACGGCGCCGACCAGCCCGGCGGCGGAGCCCGCGCAGGACGAGTTGCCGAGTGACGCGCTGGAAGCGCTGAAGCGTGCCCTGGCCGCGGGCGAGGGCGAGGATACGGATGGCAAGAACGGTGAGGTTGCGCATGACGCCGACTCCGCCAAGGTGCAAGAGGCCGTAAAAGCGGCCCACGAACCCGACCAGCCCCCCGCCCCGCAAACCCCGCAAACCCCGCCCCAGGCGCCAGAGACACCAACGCAGGACACCGATGCAGAGCAGACCGGGGACAGCGCACCCCCTGCCCCGCGCCGTACAAGCCAGGTCGATCCCAGCGTGTTCGAGATACTCAAGCGCGAGGCCGCACGCGAAAAGGCCCTGCGTGCGCGCGAGCACGGCGCGGACGCGCCCGCCGATACGACCCCAGATTCGGCCCCCGATACGGCCCCGGATTCCCCGGATTCGGCCTCCGGCCAGAAAACCTCCGACCAGCCAACACCCGCCGGGGCGGCGCGACGGGAACCCTCGGCGCCACGGCCCTCCATTGCCGGCGAACAGGATTATGCGCGCCAGGCGCAATCATTTCGTGAAAAACTGACCCAGACCCGTGAACAGGCCATCCAGGCCAGCCAGACGCCGTCACCCGGACCGGCACCGGCCCCCGAAGCAGACGGATCGGCCGAAACGCCCCCCCCCGAATGGCCCGAAAGGGTTGCGAGTCCTGCGGCCGACCTGCCCGATTTTTCGGCCCAGCAGGAGGAATTGCGCGCATCCAGACCTGTCCCGGCCGATGGCGCGGACATGTCCGCCGATCCGGCCGAGGCCACCGCAGCGCGCCCCCGCGGTCGTGGCCGGCTGGGCTTCTATACCGCCATCCTGATCTTTGTGATCCTGCTTGCGCTGTATGCGTTTCGCGGCCGCCTTTCGGGCGCGTTTCCCGCCGCGGCACCGTGGCTCGACAGCTATGGCGCCGTGATCGACCAGCTGCGTTTCCTGCTGGCCACGGGCGCCGGGGCGGTGCTGGCAGGGGTCAGGGGACTGTTGTCCAACCTGCTGTGACCGGATGCCCCTGGTCGGGTGCGATCGGGCGTCGGGCCTGCCCCCTGCCCGGCGGGCTCGAGCATGGCGCGCAGATGGCCGCGCAGGGCCGCCCGCAGATTTCCCTCAGAACCTGTCGAGCAGACGTTTCAGATAATCGCGCTCGTATCGTGGGCGGGCCCTCTCGCCGGCCCGACGGCGGATCTCGCGCATCAATTCCTGCGACCTGCGCCAGGGGCTGTCCTCGAGTGACAGGTTGCGCCCGCTCCCCAGCACGCCCTGCCCGCCCAGAGGCCGCCCCAGTGGGTCACGCCCCGGCCCGCGGGCGCCTGTCTGTTCGCGGCCACCGGGCTGGCCCTGCCGGCGGGCAATGGCGCGGCCCAGATTGCGCATGCCCTCGCGCAGGGCATCCAGGGCCTCGGCCTGATCATCCAGCGCCTGCGGAAGATCCTGCTGACGCAGCGATTTCTGCGCACGTCCCATGGCCTCTTGCGCGCGCTTGAGCGCCTCGCGCGCGGCCTGCCCCTCTTTCGAGGCCACACCCGGCAGGTTGCGCCGCTGGCTTTCCAGCAGCTTGCGCAGCGCCTCTTGCCGATCGGCCAGCGATCCGCCCTCGGCGGCGCCCGGCTGGCGGCCGCTGTTTTCACCCGGCAGGTTGTCGTTGAAGGAATCCTGCAACCTGCGAAACGCGTCATCCGACAGTTTCTGTTGCTGACGCAACGTGTCGCCAAGCCCGCGCATGGCCTGCCGGGCGTCCTTTCCCCCCTGCCCCCGGCGGGCGGTCTGCAGGTTGCGCATGATCGCGTTCAACTGGTCCAGCAGGGCCTGGGCCTCGGCCCTGCGGCCCTGGCGCGACAACGCGCCGATCCGGTCGAGCATCTTCTGCAACTGCTGGCTGGTGATTTCCCGTGTCGGGCCCGACTGCGCCTGCTGCCGGTTTTCCCTGCCATTGCGCGCCATCTGTTCAAGGTAATCCTGCATCGCCTTGCTGAGTTCGCGGCTGAGCTCGGCGATCTCGGCGTTGCTCGCCCCCTTTTTCAGGGCCTCGGACAGCCGTTTCTGGGCGCGTTCCAGACGCTTTTGCACATCGGTCAGACGGCCGTCCTCGACCAGCGTCGCCACATGCCACAACATCTGCGCCACCTCGTTGCGCGTTGCATCCGGCAATGTCGGGCTCATGTTGTATTCGATCCGCCTGATGGCCGAACGCAGCACGAGATAGGCCGACATGTTGTCAAAGATATCTTCGGGCCGATAGCTGACCGCCCGCAGAACCTGCGCAACCCGTGGCGCGTTGCGCCGGTTCCACAGCAGATCGCGCCGCTGCTCGGCGATCGCGGCGGCAAGGGGCGAATAGAATCGCCGCCCGGGCAGGGTCAGGGATTCGGGTTCGGCAACCGCCTTCTGGCCGGCGGCATCGACCGCCTGCAATGTCAGGATGACGGGCAGGCCGGCCCAGGGGCTGCGAGAGAGATCCTCGATCAGCTTTTCGGTGAACTTGCGCCGATCCCCCCTGATCGGCATGGGCAGGTCCAGCGTGATCGCGGCGCGGGGCTCGGGCGGCAGGGCAAGGCCCAGGCGGCGATCGACGGCCTCGAGATCCAGCCGGATGGTCACCGTGCCGCCGACGACTCCGTAATCGTCCTGGGCGGCAAATGTCAGCCGCATCTGCCCGCGCGCGCCGCGCTCGATGGGGCCGGTGATGGCGATCATCGGCGGCTTGTCGGGGATCATCTCGATCTGCCATTCGCGCGTGCCGCCGGGGCCACGGATGGTCAGCCGCCCCGACCGGGCAACCTTGATCGCCCGCGCTCCGTCAGGGCGCGTGGCTCCGTCGCGGGCGGATTCGGCCGAGATGTCCTGCCGGATGCTCACCGCCCCCGCGCTGCCATACAGGCGCAACACGACCGTACTGCCCTGGGGAACGGGCAGGGCCTGATCGCCCCTTGCGTCGTTCAGATAGATCGCGGGCAGGCCGGTATAGCGCGGAGGCTCGATCCACCCCTCGAAGGCCGGGCCACGCGCATCCGCGCCCAGCGTGCCACCCGGCAACAGGTCGCCCGGACGCCACTGAAGCGAACCGAACAGCAGCGCCACCACGAACCCGGTCGCCGCCATGTAGCGCAGCCCCCAGGGATCGCGCCGCGAAAGCCTCAGATCGGGTGCAACCGGGCGGGCAAGCGCAAGGCGTTCCTTCATCCGGGCCACATGGGCCTGCCACACGGCGCGCGCCCCGCTGTCGCCGGCGCCAACGGCGATATCGTCCTGCAATGCGCTCAGCGGGCGCCCCGGCAAGGAACGATCCAGCCGCGCGAGCGCCTCGTCCCGAGAGGGCCAGCGGAACCGCCTGAGCCCCAGAACCAGAAAAATCCCGACCCCGGCCACGAGTGCCAGCCCCGCGACATAGGCGGCCTCGACCGGCAGGTGGCTGGTCAGATCAAAGGACAGCACCACCCAGCTGGCCAGCACCCAGGACCACAAGGGCCAGAACGCCCTCGCGGCGCGCTCGACCAGCATGCCGGTCCATGTCAGGATCAGCGGCCGGCGCAACAGCCTGCCCACCCCTTCCGGCAGGGAGGGGGTCGGTTCACCGCGCTCTGGGCCGCTTTCGTGCATGTCGTCCGCGCATGTCCTCGGGTTGCGGGCTTGCTCAATCCTGCCCGGGGCTCACAGCCACGATGGCACCTTATCGCGGTTTATCATTTCGTCAAAGCTGGGTCGCGGACGGATGACGGCGAATTGATCGCCGTTGACCAGAACCTCGGGCACCAGCGGGCGCATGTTGTATTCCGACGCCATCACCGCACCATAGGCCCCGGCCGAGCGAAAGGCGATCAGATCATCGGATGCAAGCACGGGCATTTCGCAATCGCGCACGAAAGTGTCGCCCGTCTCGCAAACCGGGCCCACGACATCGACCGGCGCGCGCGCCGCCCCCGGCGCGGGCTGAACCACCGGCACGATATCGTGGAACGCCTCATACATGGCGGGGCGCACGAGGTCGTTCATGGCGGCGTCAACGATCAGGAAATCGCGCCCCTCGCCATGTTTCAGCCAGATCACCCGCGACAGCAATATCCCCGCATTGCCGGCAATCAGGCGGCCCGGCTCGATCACGATCTCGCAGCCCAGATCGCCGACCGTGCGCCTGACCACCTGGCCGTAATCATGGGGCTGAGGCGGCATGCTGTTGCCCTGCTCATAGGGAATCCCCAGCCCGCCGCCCAGATCGAGGCGCGAAATCACATGCCCGTCGGCGCTGAGGGCGCGGGCGAGATCGGCCAGCTTTTCAAAGGCTGCCTCAAAAGGCGCCAGATCGGTCAGCTGCGAGCCGATATGCACGTCAACCCCGACAACCCGTATGCCCGGCAGCGCGGCCGCGCGCGCATAGACCTCACGCGCCCGCGAAATCGGGATACCGAACTTGTTTTCCGACTTGCCCGTGGCGATCTTGGCGTGGGTCCTTGCATCCACATCCGGGTTGATCCGCATCGCGACCGGGGCCCGCAACCCCATCGCAACCGCGACCTCGCCGAGCGCCTGCAATTCGGGCTCGCTTTCCACGTTGAACTGGCGAATCCCGCCCTCAAGGGCCGCGCGCATCTCGTCCCGCGTCTTGCCGACGCCCGAAAACACGATGCGTTCGCCCGGCACGCCGGCGGCGCGGGCCTTGGCATATTCGCCGCCCGACACCACATCGATACCGGCGCCCAGATCGTTCATCAGCTTGAGAACCGCCAGATTGCCATTGGCCTTCATCGCATAGCAGATCAGGTGATCCATGCCGGCAAGGGCCTCGTCAAACAGCTGATAGTGCCGCCTGAAGGTCGCCGCCGAATAGACATAGACGGGCGTGCCGACAGTGGCCGCGATCTCGGGCAGGGGCACATCCTCGGCATGCAGCACGCCGTTACGGTAATCGAAATAATCCACCTGGGCTTTCCTCCCCCTGGCCTTCTTCTTTGCAAAAATACGCGTCAGGCGCGCAGCGCCTGCACCCGGCCCACCACGGCCCTAGCCGTTTGCCGCTTTGGCCGGCGGCGTCAGCGGGTCGCCCTTGACGCCGCAGCCCGCCAGAAGCGGCGCGGCCAGCAGCAGCGTGACAATGATCGCCTTCATCCCAACATCTCCTTCCAGCGCGCAACCTGCGCACGCACCTGTTCGGGGGCCGTGCCGCCATAGCTCGTGCGGCTGCTGACAGAATTATGCACGCCCAGCACCGAATAGACCTCGTCCGTGATGTCGGCGCAAACCGCCCGCATTTCGTCCAGCGAAAGATCGGGCAGGTCGCAGCCCTTTTCCTCGGCCAGTTTCACCAGCGCGCCGGTCACATGGTGGGCGTCGCGGAACGGCATGTTCAGCCGCCGCACCAGCCAGTCGGCAAGGTCGGTGGCGGTGGAAAAGCCCGCCGCCGCGGCCTGCTCCAGCACTTTGGCATTGGGGCGCATGTCGGCGACCATGCCGGCCATCGCGGCCAGCGCCAGCGCCAGGCTGTCGGCGGCGTCAAAGACCTGTTCCTTGTCTTCCTGCATGTCCTTGGAATAGGCCAACGGCAGCCCCTTCATCACCGTCAAGAGCGCCACCAGCGCGCCGTTGATGCGCCCGACCTTGGCGCGGATCAGCTCGGCCGCATCGGGGTTCTTTTTCTGCGGCATGATGGAAGAGCCGGTCGAGAACCTGTCGGACAGGGTGACGAAACGGAACTGCGCCGACGACCAGATCACCAGCTCTTCGGCCATGCGCGAAAGATGGGTGGCGGTGATCGCAGCCGCGGACAGGAATTCCAGCGCAAAGTCGCGATCCGACACCGCATCCAGCGAATTGGCACTGGGCCGGTCAAAGTCCAGCGCGCGGGCCGTCATCTCGCGGTCGATGGGAAACGAGGTGCCTGCCAGCGCCGCCGCGCCAAGGGGGCATTCGTTCATGCGGGCGCGTGCGTCGCGAAACCGCCCCGCGTCGCGGTTGAACATTTCCACATAGGCCAGCATGTGATGGCCCCATGTCACGGGCTGGGCCACCTGCAGATGGGTGAAACCGGGCATGACCATGTCGGCGCCGGCCTCGGCCTGGGCGACCAGCGCGCGCATCAGCGCCCCCAGCCCCTCGATCGTCGCATCCATCTGGTCGCGCACCCACAGCTTGAAGTCGGTCGCAACCTGGTCATTGCGCGAACGCGCCGTGTGCAGCCGGCCGGCCGCATCGCCGATCAGCTCGCGCAGACGGGACTCGACATTCATGTGGATGTCTTCCAGTGCGGTCGAGAATGCGAATTCGCCGCGCTCGATTTCTGACAATATGGTCAGCAGACCTTCCCGTATCCGGTCGGCATCGCTGTCGCTGATGATACCCTGACGGGCCAGCATCAACGCATGGGCGCGCGAGCCCTCGATATCCTGCCGGGCCATCCTCTTGTCAAAACCGATCGAGGCATTGATCGCCTCCATGATGGCATCGGGCGCATCGGCAAACCGCCCGCCCCACATTGCGTTTGATGATTTGCTGTCCGACATGTCCGTATCTCTTTGTTTCAAGGCGCGTTGCGATGTGACAACCACCTGGCCCCTGCATTCCGCCGTGCTATACGTCGCCTTGGCGCCCGGTGCAAATGCTGTCCTGCCCCCGGACGCGAAAGGATTGACACCGCGACGTCCCTGTTTCACCCTTTTCCCGGCAAACCGGGCCAGCAGACATGGCCGGCAAACAGGGGGGACTTCAGCCGTGCCGCTGAACATTCTGCTGCCCATCGTCGTGATCGGAATTGGCGGGATCACCCTCCTGATCCTGCTGCTGCGGCCGACACCGCCACTCAGCTTCCCCACCCCGGACGCGGCCGTCGAGACATGGAACCGCCGCAACCCCCTGCATCCCGCCAGACGGGCGATACCGAGCCCCGCCGGCACCCATGCCCTGATCATGACCGACACGGTACCGGGGCTGCTGTGGTCGATGGGGGCCGACCCGGTGACGCGCCTTCTGGACATGCCCCTGCGCGTGAAAGAGACCGGCAAGGGGCTGGTCGTGCAGACTGCCGACTTTACCGCCCCCAGAATTGCCATTCCGCTGCCCGACGGCAAAGCGCGCCGCCAGTGGCGCGCCCTGCTGGAGGAACACGCATGAGCGCACCCGACTACCCCAACGTCGTCGATATGGCCGTGCCGCTGTTCGTGGCCGCCATCCTGGCCGAGCTGCTGTGGATCAAGCTCACCCGCAAGGGCGGGCGATACGAGGCACGCGACGCGCTGACCTCGTTGCTGATGGGGGCGGGCAATGTGGCGGCGGGTCTCGTTTTCGGCTTTATCGCCTGGGGGTTCTTCAACTGGGTCTGGCAGTTCCGCCTTTTCGATCTGGGCACCGCCTGGTGGGTGGTGGCGCTGTGCTTTGTTCTGGACGATCTGCGCTATTACTGGGTGCACCGTTTCGGCCACCGGGTGCGCTGGGTCTGGGCCAGCCATGTGAACCACCATTCCAGCCAGCACTACAACCTGACGACTGCGCTGCGCCAGACATGGACCGGCACATTCACCTTGATGATGGTGGTGCGGGTGCCCCTGCTGCTGTTGGGCTTTCACCCGGCGATGGTGATCTTCGTGGGCGGGCTGAACCTGATCTACCAGTTCTGGATTCATACCGAGGCCATCAACCGCATGCCCCGATGGTTCGAGGCGGTGATGAACACCCCCAGCCACCACCGCGTGCATCACGGGCGCAACCCGAAATATCTGGATGCCAATTATGCCGGCGTCTTTATCATCTGGGACAAGCTGTTCGGCACCTTCGTGCCCGAGGATGATTCCGAACCCGTCGAATACGGGCTGGTGCGCAATCTTGGCACCTTCAACCTGCTGCGGGTGGCCTTTCATGAATGGATCGCCCTGTTCCGCGACATCCTGCGCCCCGGCCTGACGCTGAAACAGCGCCTCGCCTATGCCCTGGCCCCGCCCGGATGGAGCCATGACGGCAGCCGCCTGACCACCGACCGGATCAAGCAACAGTGGCGGGCCGAGGGCACCCCCACGCCCGAGGGGTAATCACCAGGAACTGTAACCCGTATCACTGGAAACCTCGCACAAGGCGAGGTTCGCGCCCGGCCCGGCGGGGCGGGGTCGGGTTTGAGCCGGCTTAAGGGCAATCCGGTAGCTATTGCCGACACACCGTAGCCCCTGTTCACCCCCACAACGCCTGCACCTCGCGGTGGCGCGGGCAGCTGACCAGGTGATCATTGACCATGCCGACCGCCTGCATGAAGGCGTAAACGATGGTGGGGCCGACGAATTTGAACCCGGCGGCCCTGAGCTCGCGCGACAGGCGGCGCGAGGTTTCGGTCTGTGCGGGAACCTCGTCCATGGTCGTGAAATGGTTGATGATGGGTTGCCCGTCCACATGCCGCCACAGGAAATTGGTGAAACCGCCATGTTCCTCTATCGTCAGCCAGGCGCGGGCGTTGCCGATGGTGGCCTCGATCTTGCCGCGGTGGCGAATGATGCCGGCGTCATTCAGCAGGCGCGCAACATCGGCCGGACCATAGCGCGCAATCGCCTCGGGATCGAAGCCGTCAAAAGCCGCGCGGAAGGCATCTCGCTTTTTCAGTATGGTCAGCCAGCTCAGCCCCGCCTGGAAACCGTCGAGAATCAGTTTCTCGAAAAGGGCGCGGCTATCGCGTTCGGGCACGCCCCATTCGGTATCGTGATAACGAACATATATTTCCGAGCTTCCGCACCAAGGACAGCGATTCTGCATTTTTTCTCCTGTGTTCAGGGCGTTGCATAGTCTAATTGATATTTCATCAAATTGGAACAAACTGCGAAAATTTACCGGAAATTTACCTTTGCGACGGCATCGTGACAACGAGGAACCGAAGGAGGGAACAGATGGCGACACCAGCCGAAATGGCAAGCGCGGGAAATATGGACAGCCCGCTGTCCTTTGCCGCCGCGCGCCAGCAGCACGCAATGACCGGCCTGATCGAGGCAGCCATTCAACGGGGCGATGTGCTGCTGGCCTATCAGCCCGTCGTTTCAGCCAGGGATCCCGCGCGCATCGCCTTTCACGAGGCCTTGATCCGCATCATCGACCGCGACGGCAGCATCCTGCCCGCGGGCGGGTTCATGCCCCATGCCGAAACACGTGAAATCGGCCGGATCATCGACTGCCTCGCGCTGGAACAGGGCCTCGCGACGCTTGCACGCGTGCCCGACCTGCGCCTTTCGGTCAACATGTCGGCTCGCTCGATCGGCTATCCCCGGTGGATGGAAACGCTGAACCGCGGCCTCGCTGCGGACCCCACCATTGCCGAAAGGCTGATCCTTGAAATCACCGAATCCTCGGCCATGGTCATGCCCGATCTGGTGAGCGTGTTCATGACCGACCTGCACCGGCGGGGGATCTCGTTCGCCCTCGACGATTTCGGTGCCGGCTATACCGCCTTTCGCTATCTCAAGGATTTCTATTTCGATGTCGTCAAGATCGACGGCTCGTTCATCCGCAACATCGACGGCGATGCAAACAACCAGGTACTGGCCGCAGCGCTGGTGTCGATCGGACGGCACTTCGACATGATCACCGTTGCCGAGGCCGTCGAAACCGCCGCGGAATCGAACTACCTCAGATCGATCGGCTTTGACTGCCTGCAGGGCTATTTCCACGGCATGCCAACGACCATGCCCGCCTGGCTGGACGAGGACAGGGCAAGATCCACTGCCTAGGCGCTCAACCCCAGGGTGTGAATGGTTTGATTGACAGTGGATCATTCCGGCTCTGATATCCAGATTTTGCAGATATATCGCAAGCGTCGCCCCGGTTTTTCCGAGCAATCCACCGGCAGCTCGATCAGCTGCACCCCGCCGGCCAGCAAACCGCATTGCCGGGGGCGGTTCGGCACGCGCGGCGGAAATAACCTCGGCCGCGCCTTGACCCTGTATGCCATACAGAGCCTATCTGGAACGGGGCGTGGCATCCCGTTACGCGCAACGGCCCGGGAGACGACGATATGACCCATGATTTCGACCTGATAGTGATCGGCGGCGGCACCGGCGGAAATGGCGTGGCCCGCGCGGCCGCCGCCGCCGGCTGGAAAGTGGCGAGTGTCGATTGCCTGCCATTTGGCGGCACCTGCGCGCTGCGCGGGTGCGATCCGAAAAAGATGCTGATCGCCGTGACCGAAGGGGTCGAGTGGGCACGGGCCATGGCCGGCAAGGGGCTGAGCGCAGACATAACGGTCAACTGGGCCGACATGATTGCCTTCAAGCGCAGCTTCACCGACGCCATGCCCCCGCGCATCGAAAGCGGGCTGGAAAAGGCCGGGATCACCGTTCTGCATGGCAGCGCCCGGTTCACCGGCCCCGACCGGGTCGAGATCGACGGCAAGCCCCTTGCCGCGCGCCATTTTCACATCGCCACCGGCGCACGCCCCATGACGCTGAACATCCCCGGCGAAGAGCACCTGATCACCTCGACCGATTTCCTCGACCTGCCCGACCTGCCGGCGCGCGTCGCCTTTGTCGGCGGCGGCTTCATCGCCATGGAGTTTTCCCATATCGCGCGCCGCGCCGGTGCTGCCGAGGTGACGGTGCTGGAGATGATCGACCGCCCGCTTGGCAATTTCGACCCCGACATGGTGGCGATGCTGGTCGAGGCGACCGGCGAGCTCGGCATCGACCTGCGCACCAGTACGAAGGTAATGGGAATCGCCCGCTCCGGCGACGAATACGTGGTTTCTGTGGAAACCCCGGAGGGCGCGCAGACGATCACCTGCGATCTGGTGGTGCACGCCACCGGGCGGGTACCCAATATCGACGATCTGAACCTTGCCGCCGCCGGCATCGAACACACCCGGCGCGGCATCACCGTCAGCCCCTGCATGCGCACCACCAACCCGCACGTATTCGCCGCAGGGGACTGCGCCGACAGCGGGCTGAACCTGACACCGGTGTCCGCCTACGAGGCGCGTATCGCCGCCAGGAACCTGCTGGCCGGCAAGGACGAACACGCAGTCGACTACCCGCCGATCCCCAGCGCCGTCTTTACCCTGCCCCCGGTGGCAACCGTCGGCCTGTCGGAGGCACAGGCACGCGAACAGGGGCTGGACTTTGACGTGCATTTCCAGAAGACCGATGGCTGGTATTCGTCGATGCGGGTCGGCGCCAGGTATTCCGGCTACAAGACCCTGGTGGAAAAGGGCACGGGCAGGATCCTGGGCGCGCATCTGATCGGCCCCGGCGCCGAGGAACAGATCAACCTGTTTGCAATGGCGATGGGCGCGGGCCTGACTGCCAACCAGATCAAGGCCCGGATCTTTGCCTATCCCAGCTATGCCTCGGATCTTGGTTCGATGGTCTGAGCGCGAATAGCTGTGCGGAAACCGCTTCGGTGCCGCCGGATATGCCTCTGCTCGTCAGCAAAGGGCCATCGGTGTTCGGTGAAACAGGAACAGAATCACATCACGCTATGGATGCTGCGGGATACAGCCTGGCCCGCTATCCGGTTGTCCGGGAAGGGCTGGCCGCTCCTGGCGCTTGATTTTCCTGGCCTTGGGCGTAAGCTCGGCCTGTCCGAGATGCGCATTCCGGGCCCAGCCGACGGTAGCGATGATGTCAGGCCGGCATTGTTAGCCCTCCGGCGCGTTGCGCGCGTGTCTGGCGCGTTGCGGCGTGTTTAGGAGGAAAATCATGGCAGACAAATATATTACTTCTGACGTCATCAATACCGGCGCCTTTGCACCACCGGTTGGTGTTCTGGCGGATGTTTCTACAGTTGGCACAACGCGTTATTCCCACGATATTTTCGTTGCCGAAGGGGTCACCGTTGCCGGCGTCCTGAAGGGTATCGCGACCGTTTCCGGCAACCCCGTGCCCGCTCAAAGCGGGAAAGGTTTTACCGTGGCCGGGACGGTGATGGCGGGCAATGTCGGTATATGGTTCTTTGTCAACGGCAGAGGTATGGTCAGCATTTCCCAGACAGGCCAGGCTTTCGGCTATGTTGCTGCGCAAATCCACAGCCCCGGCGGGTCATTTCTCAATGCCGGATATCTCCAGGGCATAACTCACGGGGTGACATCCGCAATTGACAACGGGACTTTTGAAAATTCCGGTACGATCGTGGCCTCTGACCCCACCGGGTCAGACCCGCTGGCGGGTGTGGCAGTGTTGGACTCATCCGCATCCGTCGATGTCATGAATTCCGGCGAGATCAATGGCGGCACTGTAGGATTTGTCCACAAGACCGGAACCGGAACCGTCAGCTTTACCAACACCGGCGCGGTGAACGGCATTGACGGTTCGATCACGATGAAGGCCGGTGTGCTGAACTTGCACAACGCTGGCACCCTGACCGGCAACGTGACGCTCGCCAAGGCGGCCAGTGCCGATGCGATTGTCAACACCGGCCAGATTCTGGGCGATATCAAGTTCGCCGGCGGCAACGATCGCTATGACGGCAATTCGGGCATCGTGACGGGCATGGTTTCCGGGGGCAGCGGGCGCGACGTGTTGATCGGCGGCCTCGGCAACGATGTGCTGCACGGCGATGGCGGCAATGACGTGGTTCAGGGTGGCGGTGGCGACGACCTGATTCTGGGAGGCACGGGCAACGATAGGCTCGGCGGTGGTGCGGGTGACGACACCTTGAGCGGTGGCGACGGCACAGACCGCCTGAATGGCGGCGACGGCGCAGATATAATGGGCGGCGGCGCGGGAAGCGATCTGTTGCACGGCGGCAATGGCGACGATGTTCTGTTTGGCAACACCATCGTCACGTCCGGCGGCGGCGTTGTCGTCGCCGCAGCGACAGCGATCGCCACCGACGGTGCCGATGTGATCTTCGGTGGCGCTGGCAACGATCAGATCAGCGGGGGCGACGGTGACGACATGCTTTACGGCGGCAGTGGTGACGACACCATCCACGGCGGTGCCGGAACCGACCTGCTGCGCGGCGGCAGTGGTGATGACACGCTGAGCGACACCGACGGGATGCCCACCCAGATGTATGGCGGCAGCGGCAATGATCGCCTTTCAGCGGGCGATGGCAGCGACATTCTGGTGGGCGGCGCCGGTGACGACCAGATCACCGTGACCGGTGGCACCAACATCATTCGCGGCGGATCCGGTGACGACGCAATCACCGGCGGATCGGGCAGCGACGACATCTCCGGCGGCAGCGGCAGTGATCTGATTGATGGCGGCGGCGGTATCGATACGATATCGGGAGGCGTTGGCAGAGACACGATAAGAGGAGGTGCTGGAAACGACAGCCTGATGGGCGACGACGGAAATGACCGGCTGTTCGGCGATGCGGGAGCGGACGGGCTGATTGGCGGCAACGGCAATGATGAACTGAGCGGTGGAAGTGGCTCGGACATACTGGTCGGCGGCGCCGGCGACGATATCCTGACCGGCGACGGCGGCGCCGACACTTTCATGTTCCAGCACGGTTTCGGCAATGACATCATATCTGATTTTACCGATGGCACGGATCTGTTGGACCTGACCGCGCTCGGCCTGTTCTCGGCCAGCCAGGTCACCGGCAACGCAACCGACAGCACCGTCGGCGTGACCATCAACCTCACAGCCGAAGGCGGTGGCTGGATCACATTGTTGGGGATGACGACGGCACAACTGGATGCATCGGATTTCCTGATCTGAGAGAGCAGGAAAACATGATGGCACCGCGCCAGTCCAGGAGCCCGGCTCAGTGAATATTCGATCTCGGTTCCTTCTTGCCAAATGCCGTTTACGTCGACGCATTCAGGTTGCGCCAAAAACAATTACGTGATTTCAATGTCTTGCAGAAAATTTGACCTGCCACCGCAGTCATGAGGTTCAGAGAAAAGCGGCCCGGAGAGAGCGATTTCGGGCATTTCGCGCCGGCAAAGGTGAATAGCCTGCCCGCTTAACCCTTGAAAACAGCGGGAAAATTCGGTGTCTAAGGAGGCGGAGAAACATTCCTCGAAAGCCAGTGGCGGAGCAAATGACTCAGGCGACCAACTCTCTCCCGTGCGGGGGTCCACCCCGCGGAATCGCTTCGAATTTCTGCGCGCTATTGAGGGACAAGGGTTTTCGGCCGCCTGACGACTGCTCAAATGATCGTATCGCTGGGCTCGTCGCCGCTCAGCTGCCGCACCGCCTCGAGCAGTTCCTCGACCGCCTGTTCGGCAGCGGCAAGCTTGATGGCAACCATCAGATCCTCCCGCCCCGCCATGGCGAGGAATGTGGACAGCACTTCGTCTGAATGACGCGCCAGCGCGATCAGGTGCGCGCCGCTCGGACCATAGGTCGCCGAGAACCAGTTTTTCACCGTCTTCTCGTTGGCACCCGTCCAAGCCGCGACGGTTTTGACGCCAGCGCGGCTGTTTCCGAGTGATCTCTTCAAAGCCGCCGCGATTTCTTCGACAAAGTCGCCGCTCGTGGGGTCCCCCGCTGTTCCATTATATCCGTATTCTTTTGGAAAGAACGTAAGCGTCGCCTCGGTCACACGTCAGCTTTGTAATTCCAGGTGTCTGCTACGAAAGGCGTCAATCACGGCGGTGTATAAGATCTGGCCGCGGTGTCAGGCAGGCGTAACCGCTCGATTGCTACCGCCATTCAGGCGGCGTTTTCGAGTTTGGCGCCGGGTTTCCATTTCCAGGGGAGCAGTTCGTCGATGCGGTTGATCTTGTGATCCTGGATGCGGTCGAGGACGTCGGCAAGCCAGGCCTC
>JASBSZ010000020.1 GCA_030148665.1 Alphaproteobacteria bacterium | reverse complement strand
GAAATCCGGCGCATTCCGGGGCAAGCGCCGTTTCGGTGGGGGAAGCGCTGGGGGATACGGCTTTTCACGGTTCCGGAAAACCGTTCATTAACAATAGATTAGAAGATTTGCGTGGCGGAGAGACAGGGATTCGAACCCTGGGTGGGGTCGCCCCCACAACGGTTTTCGAGACCGCCCCGTTCGACCACTCCGGCACCTCTCCGCAAGGTGTTCTGGTCGGAACGCGGCGTATGTAATCCGGCTGGCGCCTCAGGGCAAGTGGTGATTTCGCCTTTGTGTCGCCTGTTCCTGCCTTACAGGCGCCCGGCCTTTTCGAGCGTTTCGATCAGCGGGGCAAGCTGGCGCTCGTATCTTTCCCATCCCTTGACCGAACTCTGATAGATGCCCTGGCGCACCTGGCCGACGCTGGCCGTCTTGACGATGCTTCTTGCCTTGTGGAATTCCAGCACGCCGGGTTCCCATTCCAGGCCACAGGCATCCAGCAGGCGACGGGCCTCGTGCGCGGGGTTGCGGGTCAGCTCCTCGTAGGCGCAGTTGAACACCCCCCCGGGCAGCACCGATTCCCAATGGTCCATCAGGTCGCGATAGATCAGGTAGAAACGGGCCAGCTCGTCGAGGTCATAGGCATAGGCGTGTCCGTGGGTCACGAAATAGTTTTTCCAGATCGACAGGCAGGTATCGCGCCCGTCGCGCTGCATGTTGATGATCGTCGCGTTGGGAAAGGCCGCGCGCACAAGCCCCAGCCAGAAGAAATTTGCCGGCATCTTGTCCACGACCCGCAGCGCCTGTTCGCCGTAACGGTCGAGCCGGGCCAGATAGTCGCGGGCGAAATCGCCCAGATCGGGAAAGGGCGATTGTTCGAACCGATCGAGATTTGCCTCGCCGAAACGCGTGACAAGGGTCTGTTCACCGGCGCCGGCGGCTTGCGAATGGCTGGCGATGATCTGTTCGGCCAGCGTGGTGCCCGAGCGCATCATCCCCACGATCAGAACGGGCTTGTCGCTGGGGTTGCCGGCATTCTCGCGCGCGGCAAAGAAATCGCGGTCGAAGATCCGCTTGATGCGGTCTGCCTGTTCCTCGTACAGGGAAATGTCGAAATCAAAGTCGCGCCGGCGGATGGCATTGGCCTCGCGCCAGTATTCGAAGGCGGCATCATGGGCGCCGGTATCCTCGTGTATCTTGCCCAGGGCAAAGCCCAGATGCATGCGCGCGGCACTGTCTGGTTCTGCCGCTGCATGGGCCTGTGTGATGCGTTCGATTTCGGGCTCGTCGCCGCGGAATTTCTTCAGCGTGGTGATGGTGCGCCAGGCCTCGCCATTGGCGGGGTCGGCCTCGCAGGCCCTTGCCAGCGCCGCAAGGGCCTCGTCGATCTGCCCCAGGGCGCTGAGCTGCACGCCCAGGTGATACCACGCCTCGCTGTTGTCGGGAGCCAGCTCGACCGCCCGGCGCAGATAGCCTGTGGCCTGTTCGGTCTGGTCCAGCGCGTCCAGGGCATAGGCCAGGTTCGTCAGGGTGACGGGGTTGTCGGGGTCGATCTCGAGCGCCTCCTTGAAACAGGCGATGGCCTCTTGCGTCTTGTCGAGATCCTTGAGGATGGTCGCCTTGCTGTTCAGGGCGGTTGCGTGTCTGGGATCCAGCGCCAGCGCCTGTTCGGTGCTTTTCAGCGCCTCGGGCAGCCGGCCGATCTGGGTCAGGGCAATGCCGCGGTTCTGATGGGCCTCGACGAGGTCGGGTTTCAGGGCGATCGCGCGATCCAGCGCCGTCAGGGCCTGTTCCGGCTGGCCCAGCTGCAGCAGCACGCCACCCAGATTGCCATGTGCCTCGGCAAAGCCGGGCCGCAGCCGGGTCGCGGCGCGAAAGGCGGCGGCGGCCTCGTTCATCTGGCCCAGCCGCACCAGCGCCATGCCCAGGATGTTGTGCAGCACGGGCTCTTTCGGGGCCTTGCCGATGAGCAGGCGCGCCATGTCGGCGGCGCGCCGGGCCTGGCCGGTCTGGAAGATCCGCACGAGGTCGTTCACCTCGGCCTGGGTCAGCGCACCGCCCTGGATGCCCATCTGGCGTTGCAGGCGCCTGAGGGCCTTTTTCGCCCCGCCGTGGCCGGGCATGCGCGACAATATCCCCGCATAGAGCGCCGCCGCGCGCTGAAGGTCGCCGGCCTTGCGGGCGGTTTCGGCCTCGGCCATGATCTGCCTGATGGTTCCGGTTTTCTGCGCCATGGGGTGGGGCTCCGTTGCTGGGCTGTCGGTGCGGTTTCATAGCCCATCGGAGGGGGCACGCGCAATCGGCCGCATGCCGGCCGCATGCCGGCCGCACGGGGCGCCGATGGGGGCCGGGCCGGCGGGTGGATGATCGCTGGTGCCCATGTTCGGCGCGATCGAGGCGCGATCGAGGCGAGACGGGGCTTGACATCGGGCCTGCGATTCACGATACACCGCCATCTCCCGGGGCGCGTGCGCGCTGCGGGTTGAATGGAAACCACGCCCTGAAACAGGGGTGCGCTGTCCGAAGGCGCCGCAAGGCAGAAACACCCGGTGCGCAACCAGCCGGTGCGCGACCAGCAAGACCGGGGGCCACAGAGACGCGGATGAAGGAAAAGGAATCTGCGCATGTTCGCAGTGCTGAAAACTGGTGGCAAGCAGTACAAGGTTGCCAGCGGCGATGTCCTGAAGGTCGAGAAACTTGCAGGCAATGCCGGTGACAAGGTTCAGTTCAACGAGGTTCTGATGCTGGGTGGCGACAAGGTCGTCGTCGGCGCGCCGCTGGTCGAGGATGCCGCCGTGCAGGCCGAGATCCTCGATCAGATCAAGGGCCCCAAGCTGATCCATTTCGTCAAGCGCCGGCGCGAGCATTCGAGCCAGCGCAAGAAGGGCCATCGCCAGCAGCTGACCGTTCTGCGCGTGACCGAGATCCTGGAAAAGGGTGCATCCAAGTCGGGCGTTGCCGCCGCTGTCGGTGCCGCGTCGGTCAAGGTGGACACCCCCGCAGCCGAGGCGAAGAAACCCGCGGCAAAGAAAGCCGCCAAGCCGGCCACTGACAAGGCCAGGAAGGCCGCGGCACCCGCTGGAGAGGACGACCTCAAGGTTCTGTCGGGCGTTGGCCCCGCGCTTGAGAAAAAGCTGCACGAGGCCGGCATCACGACATTTGCCCAGATCGCCGCATGGACCGACGAGGACATCGCCGAGATCGACGAGAAACTGTCGTTCAAGGGCCGGATCACGCGTGAAGGCTGGGTGGAACAGGCCAGGAAACTGGTCGAAGGCAAGTAAGGAGAAGCGACATGGCACACAAGAAAGCAGGCGGTTCGTCCCGTAACGGTCGCGACTCGGCCGGTCGTCGCCTCGGCGTCAAGAAATTCGGTGGCGAGGCCGTCATCCCCGGCAACATCATCGTGCGTCAGCGCGGCACCAAGTGGTGGCCGGGCGAGGGCGTGGGCATCGGCCGCGACCACACCATCTTTGCGACTGCCGAAGGCCAGGTGAAATTCCACAAGGGCCTCAAGGGCCGCACCTTCATTTCGGTGCTTCCGGTGACGGAGGCCGCGGAATAAGCCGAACCCGGCAGAAAGAACAGCTTTCAGGGGATCGGTGAAAATTCACCGGTCCCTTTCCTTTTTCCGGCGAATGTTCATCGCGGCTTCACCCGAATGTGAAATTGCAAAATCGGAATTGATCCCCATTTCAGGACTATCGTTCAAGGGAGGTTGAGCGTGAGAGCAGAAGATTTCCGGACAACGCAGGACGACAGCCGGCCCGAACTGTCCCAACAACCCATCGAGGCAGGTCGCATCGTGTTGCGTTCCCTGCGCAAGGGCGATGCCGAGCTGGTCGCGCGACACGCGGGCGATCGGCGCATCGCCCAGATGACATGCGCGGTACCTTTTCCGATGTCGCTGGAGGCGGCCGAGGAATATGTCGCGCGCGCGCTGGACCAGGACCGGATCGAGGACGTCTGGGTCATCGACGGCACCCCTGGCGGGAGCGCGGCATTCCTTGGCGTGATCTCGCTGCGCTATCTGGGGCGCGACCAGTCCGAGGTCGGCTATTGGGTGGCGCCCGCATACTGGAACCGCGGCTATGCGTCCGAGGCGCTGCGCGCGCTGTTGCAGGCCAACCCCCATGACAACCGCTCGGTCGTGGCCTCGGTGTTTCAGGACAATCCGGCCTCGGCGCGGGTGCTGACGGGGGCGGGTTTCGTCTGTCTGGGCGAGGCCGAGGCCTTTTCGCTGGCGCGCGGCGAACATGTGCCGACATGGACCTATCTGAAAACCCTGAAAGGGTGAGGGCCGGTCGGGATCGCGGGGTGCATCGCCGCAATCCGTGCCGAGTGCTGCCAGGGCAGGAGCCTCCGGCGGGCGTATTTTTGCAAAGAAGAAGAGTTTGCGGGTGATTGAATGATCCCGCGCCCTCGCTTATGCAGTTGGGCAAAGGGGTCCGCAATGAAGTTTCTCGATCTGGCCAAGGTAACGATACGCTCGGGCGCCGGTGGCAATGGCTGCGTCAGCTTTCGGCGTGAAAAGTACATCGAATATGGCGGCCCCGACGGCGGCGATGGCGGGCGCGGCGGCGATGTCTGGGTCGAAGCCGTGGACGGGCTGAACACGCTGATCGATTTTCGCTATCAGCAGCATTTCTTTGCAGGCAATGGCCGCCCCGGCATGGGGCAGGCGCGCACCGGCAAGAATGGCGACGATATCGTGCTGCGCGTGCCGGTTGGCACCGAGGTGCTGGACGAGGACGGCGAAACCGTGATCGCCGACATGACCGAACTCGGCCAGCGCGTGTTGCTGGCCAAGGGCGGCAATGGCGGCTTTGGCAATCTGCATTTCAAGTCATCCACCAACCAGGCGCCGCGGCGGGCCAATTCCGGCCAGCCGGCCATTGAGCGCGTGGTCTGGCTGCGGCTGAAACTGATTGCGGATGCGGGGCTGCTGGGCCTGCCGAATGCGGGCAAGTCCACATTCCTCGCGGCCACGTCCAATGCCCGGCCCAAGATCGCCGACTATCCCTTTACCACGCTTCATCCCAATCTGGGGGTGGTCAAGGTGGATGGCGCCGAATTCGTGATTGCCGACATTCCCGGCCTGATCGCCGGGGCGCATCAGGGCCACGGCCTTGGCGATCGCTTTCTGGGGCATGTGGAACGCTGCGCGGTTCTGCTGCATCTGGTGGATGCGACGGCCGAGGACGTGGCAGGCGATTACGCCACCATCATCAACGAATTGCAGCAATATGGCGGGCATCTGGCCGACAAGCCGCGGGTGACCGTGCTGAACAAGGTCGATGCGCTGGACGATGAACAAAGGGCCGAGAAACGCGCCGCGCTCGAGGCCGTCCATGGTGGGCCGGTCATGCTGATGTCGTCGGTTTCGGGCGAAGGTGTGCAGGACGTGCTGCGCGCCCTGCGCCGCCAGATCCGCCGCGACCGGCAGGACGAGGCCGCCGCCCTTGCCCCCGAGGAGGACGAATGGCGGCCCTGACGAACCCCCTTGCGAATGTGCGCCGGCTGGTCGTCAAGATCGGCTCGGCACTGCTGGTCGAGCGCGACAGCGGCGCGCTACGCATCGACTGGCTGCGGGCATTGGCTGCCGATATTGCCGAGGCCCGCGAAAAGGGGCGCGATGTGATGATCGTGTCGTCGGGCTCGATCGCGCTGGGGCGCAAGGTGCTGGGGCTGCCCGACGGCGCGCTGCCGCTGGAACGCAGCCAGGCCGCCGCCGCCGTGGGCCAGATCAGGCTGGCGCGAGCCTATGAAGAGGCGCTGGCGCCTTTCGGCATCACCACCGCGCAGGTGCTGGTGACGCTGGAGGATACCGCCGACCGGCGGCGCTATCTGAATGCGCGGGCGACGCTGGCGACATTGCTGGGCATGGGCGTTGTGCCCATCGTGAACGAAAACGACACCATCGCCACCGACGAGATCCGCTTTGGCGACAATGACCGGCTGGCCGCACAGGTAGCGGGCATGGCCGGGGCCGATCTGCTGGTGCTCTTGTCCGATGTGGACGGGCTGTATACCGGCAACCCGATGACCGACCGGAAGGCGCGCCACATTGCGCGCATCGAACGCATCACCCCCGAAATCGAGGCCGCCGCGGGTGATGCGGTATCGCAATCGGCAAAGGGTGGCATGAAGACCAAGCTGATCGCCGCCCGCACCGCCACCGCCGCAGGCTGTGCAATGGTGATCACGCGGGGCGATGTGGCGCGCCCGCTCAGGGCGTTGCAGGAGGGCGCGCGCCACAGCTGGTTTGCCCCGATGGGCGACCCGCAGGTGGCCCGCAAGCGCTGGATCGCGGCGATGAAGCCCAGGGGCGAGATCATCGTCGATGCCGGCGCGGCGCGGGCGCTGGGGCAGGGCAAGTCGCTGTTGCCCGCAGGCGTTGTCGAGGTGCGCGGCAGCTTTCGCCGGGGCGATCCGGTAACCATTTCGGGCCCCGCTGGCGAAAGGCTGGGCAAGGGGCTGGCTGGCTATGACAGCCTCGAGGCCGATCGTATCAAGGGGCGACATTCACGCGACATTGCCGCCATTCTGGGTTATCCCGGCAGGGCGGCGCTGATTCACAGGGATGACATGGTGACATGAGCGAAAACATTACCGACATGATGGCCCGTATCGGGCAGGCGGCGCGCAAGGCCGCGCAAGAGCTGGGATATGCCCCTGCGGAACAGCGCGCGCAGGCGATGACGGCGGCAGCAAATGCGATCAGGGCCAGCAAGGACAGGATTGCCGCCGCGAATGCGCGCGACATGGAATATGGCCGCGACAAGGGGCTTAGCAGCGCCATGCTTGACCGGCTCATGCTGGATGATGCGCGGATTGAATCGATTGCCGCCGCGCTCGAGGCCGTGGCCGCGCAGGATGATCCGATCGGCGCCACCATCAAGGAATGGGACATGCCCTCGGGCCTGCATATCCGGTGCGTGCGCACGCCGCTGGGGGTGATCGGGGTGATCTATGAAAGCAGGCCCAATGTCACGGCCGACGCCGGTGCGCTATGCCTGAAGGCCGGCAATGCGGTAATCCTGCGGGGGGGCTCGGAAAGTTTTCATTCGTCGGGTGCGATTCATGAATGCCTGGTCGAGGGGTTGCGCGCCGCCGGCCTGCCAGAGGCCGCGATCCAGCTGGTGCCGACCCGCGACCGCGCGGCAGTGGGCGAGATGCTGACCATGACCGACCATATCGACGTGATCGTGCCCCGTGGCGGCAAGGGGCTGGTCGGCCGTGTCCAGGCCGAGGCCCGCGTGCCGGTATTCGCCCATCTCGAAGGGATCTGCCACATCTATGTGGACAACGCCGCCGACATGGACAAGGCCCGCCGCGTGGTGCTGAACGCCAAGACGCGCCGCCCCGGTATCTGCGGGGCCGCCGAATGCGTGCTGGTGGACCGCGCCCTGTTCGAACGCGCGGGCGCCCCGTTCATCGAGGACCTGCTCGAGGCCGGGGTCGAGGTACGCGCCGACGGAGCCCTCCAGCAGATCGAGGGCACGGTTCCCGCCAGCCCCGACGATTTCGGGCGCGAGTTTCTGGACATGATCATCGCCGCGAAGATCGTCGATGGCGTGGACGGCGCAATCGAACATATCCGCGCCTATGGCTCGCAACATACCGACGCCATATTGACCGAGGATGACGCCACCGCCGCCCGGTTTTTCGAACGCCTCGACAGCGCCATATTGATGCGCAACGCCTCGACCCAGTTTGCCGATGGCGGCGAATTCGGCATGGGCGCCGAGATCGGCATCGCCACCGGCAAGATGCATGCGCGCGGCCCCGTAGGGGCGGAACAGCTGACGAGCTTCAAGTATCTGGTCGAGGGCGACGGCACCATTCGCAGCTGAGGACCGGCGGCTTCTTCTTTGCGGAAATACGCTCGGGGGTGCGGGGGCAGACAGCCCCCGCCAGAGCAGCCGGAAAATGCAGGAGCCTCCGGCGGGCGTATTTGGACAAAGAAGAAGGGATTGGCCCACAATAAAAACCCGCCGGTAATCTGGCGGGTTTGACAGTCGGGGGTCGCTATCGAGAGGAGGTCAACGACCCCAGGTCCTGATGGGGCCACAATCCATGTGGACAAAGTTGGAACGGGAGTATTTCCCAACCCCGCCCGCACGGCATGCCAGTGCGGCACGGGCCACCTGTGTGACGGAACGTGACTTGAGCCGCGTATCGGCGGCCTTTCCCTGAATGTGCAGCGATTTCTTGGCCACGCCGCGGCCGCGGATCCGGCGCAGCATGGCGTTGGTGCGCGCGGTGCGATAGCCCGACAGCAGAAGATAGGGCTCGGTCGTGTTCAGCAGACGATGGGTCGCGGCCAGGGTGTCGAAGTTTCGCGGATCCATGCGGATGCTGCGGTCCTCGCGCCAGTCGCGCATGAAGTAGTTTATTTCGGCCAGCGCCTCGGGGATGTATTCGCCGTCGATCCAGTAGATCATCTCCAGCGATTCGCCTGTGCGGCCCGAATACATCGACAGCTTGCGGATATCTCCGGCGCCCTTGAGGAATCCGAAGGTCTTGGAATACACGGGCGCGGCGGAAACCGCCGTTGCCGCGAACACGCCGAGTACGGCGCGCCGCGTGGTGTTGGCACCGATCAGCTTGGTCATGACTGCCGTCTGTCCCCCATACGACTGGGCCGCGTGGCATCGCGGCGGATTGAGTGTCATCGTCCCCCCCCAGTGAGGGATTTATGCCACAAAACGAATCGCGGGCCAAGGATAAGTTGGGCTTTCGCGTTTGGCGACACGGGCTATCGGCGAAATCTTGCCATGGGGGCCGGTCCCGGGTTGGGCGCGTAGTGACACGGGCGATGCGGTCGATGTCGGATTTTTCCGTGCTGTCGCAATCGGGCAACGGGATTTGGGCGAAACATCTTGGCGGCTGCGGTCCAGAGGATATAGTAACGGGGAATAAGGCGCATATTTCAGGCGTTTGACGCAGGAGTTTCAGCATGTACCCGACAGGAAATTTCTTCTTGGCGCCCAGGGGCCGGGCCGCATTTGCACAGGTTCTGGCGGTGCTTGCCCTGTTGCTGGCCGGTCTTGCGCCTTCTGTCCGGGCGCAATCCCTGGCCTTTCGCGAGGCGGTTGCGGTTGCCGCCGCCAGCGATCGCGACATTTCCGCATTTTACAAGGAACGGGACTACCGGCCGATCTGGACAGGGCGCGGGGCGCGCGACAGCGCACGTCGGCGCGCCTTTGTCGAGGCCGCCGCGCGGGCCTGGGTACACGGGTTGCCGGCCGGGCGCTATGATGCGGCACAGCTGCGGCGCGATTTCCGTATGCCGCTGTCCGATCGGGATCGCGGTCGGCTGGAGGTCGCGGTGACGCGCAGGTTCCTGCAATATGCACAGGACATCCAGTCGGGCATATTGGAGCCACGCCGCATCAGCAGCGACATGGATGTCAGGCCGCCGCGGCGCGACCGGCTGTCAATTCTCAGGGCATTCGCGAAGAGTACGCCGCAGGCATTCATCAAGGCACTGCCGCCGCAGACCCTGGAATATCAGCGTCTGCTGCGCGAGAAGGCCCGGCTTGAGCGGGTCATGGGGCGCGGCGGCTGGGGGAAAAAGCTGCCGCTGCGCAAACTGCGTCCGGGCAGCCGGGGGCCGCAGGTGGCGGCCCTGAAGGCCCGGCTCGACAGGATGGGGTATCGTGGCGCCGGCACGGGAGATGTCTTTGACGACGCGCTGGAAAAGGCGGTCGAGCTGTTCCAGATGGACAACGGGCTGACCCCTGACGGTGTCGTCGGGCGCGCGACCATCGCCGCCATCAACGTTTCCGCGCAAACCCGCCTGCAGCAGGTTGTGGTGGCGCTGGAGCGGCGGCGCTGGCTGAACAAGCCCCTGGGCAAACGCCACATCATCGTCAATCAGGCTGCCTTTCGGGCATTCGTGATCGATGACGGGCGGGTCACTCTGGAGACGCGAGTGGTTGTGGGCAAGGCGGGCAGAAAGTATCGCACGCCCGAGTTTTCCGACGAGATGACCCATCTGATCGTCAATCCCACCTGGCATGTGCCGCAGTCGATCGCGCGTGCCGAGTATCTGCCCAAGCTCAAGAAGGATCCGAACGCCCTGGCGCGGCTGGGGCTGAACATGCTTGACCCCTCGGGGCAGAGGGTGGATCCGACGACCGTCGATTATTCCCGGTTCGACGAGAACAATTTTCCCTTTGACCTCAAGCAGCCGCCGGGACGGGGCAATGCGCTGGGGGTGGTGAAATTCATGTTCCCGAACAAGTTCAACGTCTATCTGCACGACACGCCGGCGAAATCGCTGTTCGGGCGCGACGTTCGGGCCTACAGCCACGGATGTGTGCGGGTGCAGCGCCCCTTTGATCTGGCCTATACGCTGCTGGCGCCCCAGAGCAGCGATCCCAGGGGGCTGTTTCAGCGGGCGCTTGCCACGGGCGACGAGACGCGCATCGATCTGAAACCTCCGGTGCCGATTCATCTGACCTACCAGACGGTGTGGATTTCGCCCGATGGGCGTGCCAATTACCGGATGGATGTCTATGGGCGCGATCGCCTGGTTTTTCGCGCGCTTGAAAAGGCCGGGGTGGTCTTGCATGCGGTTCGCGGGTAATAAGCGCCCTGAAGGGGATCGATTGGACGGTCGGGGTTCCCGGTCGTCCTTTTTCATGGATCATGTGATGAAAATTCGTATTGACGAACTGGCCCGCGCCCTGGGTGGCGAACATGTCGGCAACGGCGCCTTCAGGGTGAAACGCGCGGCCGAGCCCGAACAGGCCGACGCGGATGATCTGGCCCTGGCCATGGATGCCCGCTATGCCGAGGCTCTGGGCCGTGGCAAGGCGCGCGCGGCGGTGTTGTGGCCGGGGGCCGACTGGCGGGCGCTGGGGCTGGAAGCGGCGATCCTTGTCGCACGCCCGCGTCTTGCGCTGGCCGGGATCACGGCGGCCTTTGCCCACCCGCCCGAGGTTGCGCCGGGCATTCACCCGTCGGCGGTGATCGACCCCAGCGCCGAGATCGGGGCGGATGTGTCGATCGGGCCGCTCTGCGTGATCGGTGCGCGTGCCCGCATCGGTGATGGCGCGCGTCTGCTGGGGCAGGTCACGGTGGCCGAAGACGCGCGCATCGGGCGTGACGCATTGCTGTTCAACGGGGTGCGGATCGGCTCGCATGTGGTGATCGGGGATCGCTTTGTCGCGCATTACAATGTCGTGGTGGGCGGCGACGGGTTTTCCTTTGTCACGCCCGAGCCCAGCCGGGTGGAAGAGGTCCGCGCATCCATCCTGCGCAATCCCGGCGCGGCCGGGGACGGGGCAGGGGACACGGCAGCGGACAGGGCCCGGGGGCAGGAGGGCGCGCATCATGTCAGGATTTCGTCCAACGGTGCGGTGCGCATCGGCAATGATGTCGAGATCGGCGCCTGCGCGACGGTCGACAAGGGCACCGTCGCCGATACCGTCATCGGTGACGGGACCAAGATCGACGACCATGTGCATGTCGGCCATAATGTGCGCGTGGGTCGTGACTGTCTGCTATGTGGCCAGTCGGCGGTCGCGGGCTCGACCCGGCTGGGTGACAGGGTGGTTCTGGGCGGCCAGTCCGGGGTGGCCGACCATCTGGTGGTCGGCAATGATGTCATCGCCGCCGGGGGCACGGCGATCCTGTCGAACGTGCCGGCGGGGCGCGTGATGATGGGCTATCCGGCGATGCCGATCAGCCGGAACATCGAATCCTACAAGGCATTGCGCCGGCTGCCGCGCCTGTTGGCCAGGCTGGAGGCGTTGCAGAAAAAACTGTCCGGTTCGTCGGCGGACGGGGGCTGATGGCCGGGCGCGTGAACAGGAGGGGGAAGATGACGGTTTCGGTCAGGGATCGGGTGTTGCAGATCATTGCCGAGCAGGTGGTGCTGGACGTGTCCGACATTGGCGACGAGGCGACGCTCGAGGATCTGGGCATAGATTCGCTGGGTCTTGTCGAGGCGGTCTTTGCCCTGGAAGAGGAATTCGACATCGAGATCCCGTTCAACGCCAACCAGCCCGATCAGAGCCGGTTCGACATTTCGACCGTCAGCGGCATCGTCCGGGCGGTCGAAACCCTCGTCGCCGCCCGAACGGTCTGAGCATGATGCGGCGCGTCGTCATCACGGGCCAGGGCACGATCAACGCGCTGGGCCATGATGTGACGACGACGCTGGCGGCCATGCGGGCGGGCGAATGCGGCATAGGTCCGCTCGATCTGCGCGATGTCGAAAGGCTGTCGATCCGCATTGGCGGGCAGGTGCGCGATTTCAGGCCCGAGGATCATTTCACCCGTCAGCAACTGGCCCTCTATGACCGTTTCACCCAGTTCGCCCTGATCGCCGCGCGCGAGGCGGTGGCCCGATCGGGGCTGGATTTCACCGAAGAGCTGGGCCTGCGCGCAGGGGTCATTCTGGGGACGGCCGGTGGCGGGTTGCAGACCCAGGACGAAAATTTTCGCACCGTGTACGAGGAGGGCCGCAACAGGGTGCATCCCCTCGTCGTGCCACGCCTGATGAACAACGCTGCCGCCAGCCATGTGTCGATGAGTTTCGGCCTGCGCGGGCCCAGCTATTCGGTGTCGACGGCCTGCGCCTCGTCCAACCACGCGATGGGGCAGGCCTTTCTTCTGATCCGCAGCGGGCTCAGCCCGGTGATGCTGACCGGCGGGTCGGAATCCATGCTGTGTTTCGGCGGGATCAAGGCCTGGGAAGGGCTGCGGGTCATGTCGAAAGAGGCCTGCCGGCCCTTTTCGGCCGATCGCAGCGGCATGGTCCAGGGCGAGGGGGCGGCGGTTTTCGTTTTCGAGGAATACGAACATGCCCGCGCGCGCGGCGCCGAGATCCTGGCCGAGGTGGTGGGGTTCTCGATGGTTTCGGATGCCTCCGATATCGTCATGCCCTCGCGCGAGGGGGCGGTGCGGGCGATGCGGGGCGCCCTGCGCGACGCGGGGCTAGCGCCTGCCGAGGTGGGCTATGTCAATGCCCACGGCACCGGCACGGCCGCCAACGACCGCACCGAATGCGCCGCGATTGCCGAGGTATTCGGCGATCACGCGCGGGAATTGATGGTGTCGTCGACCAAGTCGATGCATGGCCACCTGATCGGCGCAACCGGCGCGGTCGAACTGCTGGCCTGCATCATGGCGCTGCGCGAGGGGGTGATCGCCCCGACGGTGGGCTATAACCGGCCCGATCCCGACTGCGCGCTGGATGTCGTCCCCAACGAGGCTCGCGAAGCCCGGGTTACCGCCTGCCTGTCGAACGCGTTTGCCTTTGGCGGGCTGAACGCGGTGCTGGCACTCAGGGCGATCTGACGGGCCGGTCGGTCCGGCAATGCCGTCAGGTCATTTCTTCTTGTCGGCTTTCGCGGGGGTGGCCTTCTTGCGTTCTTCGATCAGGCGCTTTTGCAGGGCCGCATAGGCCTTGGCAAAGCCCTTGAGCGAGACGGGGATATCCAGCACGTTGTTGGGTCGGCCATAGATATTGACCGAAATGCGCGCCTGCTTGCCGTTGCGCAGGCTTTCCAGTTCAAGCGGGGTAAAGCCGATGCGCGCCACGCAACCCACATTGTTGCAGACGGCAAAGGGGTATTGCTTGGGCTTGTTCTTGTCGATGGCCATCAGCATGCCGCGCTGCAGGTCGATCCCCAGAGGGGCGATGACCGTGGCCGCGGCAATGGCAGGCTGGCCCGGCGGCAGCGGAAAGACCCGCATGTCGGAAATCGGCGTGCCCTTGCCGTCCAGCACCAGCTGGCCGATCTCGCAGGGCTCGGGCCCTTTCGCCGTCTTGACGCAGAGCAGCTCCCAGGCGTCAAAGGTCTCGACCGTATAGGTCTGTCCCACCTGTATCTCGGGCTTCTTGCCCAGCGGGAAAGCGTCGCTTGCGGCCTTTTTCTCCTGCGCCGGTACCCCGGCGGTCAGGGCGATCGAGGCAATGGCTGCCGAAAGGGCGATGGCGGCAAGTTTCTGCATGGGTTTCATCTGGGCTCCGATCCTGATCTGCAACGAGACTGTCTCGACCGCGCCAAGGCGGTGCGCAAGCGGTGTACACCCCCTTGGCGGGGGTTGTCAGGTGAAAAATTGGCGCCACGGGGCGAAATGGGCGAAATCACGCCTGAACGGCATCTTTCCGGCGCATGCGGGCAGGGGGGTGGCGGATATGAAAAAAGGGTACCCTGTGGCACCCTCTTTCCCCGCGTTTCGCGGTTCCTCCCTGCCGGACTGGCCGACTAATCATTGGCTGCGACATTACGTCAGTGCCGAGAGTCGGTCAACAGCCCAGTTGGCCGAAATGGCCGAAAAAAGCGCCATATTTGTTGCCGTTTTGGAAACAGTCAACCCGCGGTTTCATTTCGGCCAACCCGTTGCGAATGCAATGATTTCCGGTCCACGGCAAGGCCCGCGCATAAGCGGCGATCACACCGCGCGCCGGACCTTGTTTATGCCCATGACACGGGCGCGGGCGCGCGGATCCTTGTCGAACAGGGCGGCGAGCTGTTCGGTCATGGCGACGGCCAGCTGTTCGACATCGGTGATGGTCACGGCGCGTTCGTAATAGCGTGTCACGTAATGGCCTATGCCAATGGCGATCAGTTCCACCTGCCTGCGTTTCTCGACCATGGCGATCACGTCGCGCAGATGCTTTTCCAGATAGCTGGCCGAGTTCACCGACAGCGTGCTGTCATCGACCGGCGCGCCATCGGAAATCACCATCAGGATCTTGCGCGCCTCGGGCCGCATCACCATGCGCCGATGGGCCCATTCCAGCGCCTCGCCGTCGATGTTTTCCTTGAGCAGCCCCTCTTTCATCATCAGCCCCAGATTGGGGCGCGCGCGACGCCACGGCGCGTCGGCCGACTTGTAGATGATGTGGCGCAGATCGTTCAGCCGCCCCGGCGTCTGTTCCCGCCCCTCGGCAAGCCATTTCTCGCGGCTGAGGCCGCCTTTCCAGGCCCGCGTGGTAAAGCCGAGGATTTCCACCTTGACGTCGCAGCGTTCCAGCGTGCGCGCCAGCACATCGGCGCAGATCGCGGCAATGCTGATCGGCCGGCCCCGCATCGAGCCCGAATTGTCCAGGAGCAGCGTGACCACCGTATCCTTGAATTCGGTGTCCTTTTCCTGCTTGAAACTCAGCGGCGTGGTCGGGTTGGCGACCACGCGGGCCAGACGCCCGGCATCCAGTATGCCCTCTTCCAGATCGAACAGCCATGAACGGTTCTGCTGGGCCTGAAGGCGGCGCTGCAGCTTGTTGGCCAGCCGCCCTACGGCGCCCTTGAGCGGCTCCAGCTGCTGGTCCAGATAGGCCCGCAGACGTTCCAGCTCGGCCGGCTCGGCCAGATCCTCGGCGCGTATCTCTTCGTCGAAATCGGCGCAGAAGACCTTGTAGTTGGGATCGGCCTCGGAATGCGGCGGCGGGGCAGGCGGCTCGATTGGGGGCTCGCCATCGGCCATCTCGGCCTCGTCCGACATGTCCATGTCTTCCATGTCGTCAACCGACACGGCGGCTTCGCTGTCGTCAGGCTGGCTGTCCTCGTCCTCGCGCGTATCCTCGACCTGGTCGCTGTCATCCTGGTCGCCGCCATCCTCCTGCGGCTGGTCCTCGTCCTGGTCTTCTTCCTCGCTGTCCTGATCCTGCTGATCGTCCTGCTGGTCGGGATCCTCGCCCAGCTGGTCGCCATAGCCCAGATCCTCGATCACCTTGCGGGCCATGCGGGCAAAAGCCGTCTGGTCGTCAAGCACCTCTTGCAGGTTCGACAATGTATCGCCCGCCTGGCGCTCCATGAAATCGCGCCACAGCTCCATGACATTGGCGGCATCGGGGGGCAGGGCGCGCCCGGTGGCCAGATGCCGGATCAGATAGCCCGCGGCCGAGGCCAGCGGTGCGTTTTCCGCCTCGGTGATCTGGCCATAGCCCTTGCGCGCGGCATCTTCCGCGATCCTGGCGTCGATATTGCCCGCCGTGCCGGGCATGGCGCGCGCGCCGATCGCCTCGCAACGGGCGGTTTCCATGGCTTCGTACAACTCGCGCGCCATCTGCCCCTCGGGGGCATAGCGGTTGTGGGTCACCGCATCGTGGAACCGCAACCGCAGGGCATAGGCATCGGCCGTGCCGCGGGCCAGCATCACCTCGTCGCGCGTCATCCGGCGGCTGACCTGCGGCAGGCGCACCGTATCATTGGCAATGCCGGGGGGGTCGACCGTGTAGGCAACGCTCAGCTCGGCATCATCGGCCATGGCCTTGGTCGCCTCGGCCAGGGCCTTCTTGAACGGATCTGCCGGGTTGTCAGAGCGTCTGGTCATATCCTGATGCCTGTCACGTCACCTTTCTTCTTCTTTGCACAAATACGCTCGGGGGGTGCGGGGGGCAGACAGCCCCCCGCATGCCGATCATCCAAGGCTGACACTTGCCGCGCTTTCTGGCAGTTCCTCGTCAAAGCAGCGCTGATAGAACTCGGCCACGGTCTGGCGCTCCAGCTCGTCGCACTTGTTCAGGAAGGTCAGGCGGAAGGCAAAGCCCACATCCTTGAAGATTTCCGCATTCTGGGCCCAGTTGATCACCGTGCGCGGGCTCATCACCGTCGAGATGTCGCCGTTCATGAAGGCCGTTCGCGTGAGATCCGCCACCGTCACCATCTGGCTGATCGTCCTGCGGCCCTCGTCGGTGTTGTAATGCGGGGCCTTGGCCAGCACGATGGCGGCCTCGGCGTCATGCGACAGATAGTTCAGCGTCGCCACCAGTGACCAGCGGTCCATCTGGGCCTGGTTGATCTGCTGCACCCCGTGATAGAGCCCGGTGGTGTCGCCCAGGCCGACCGTGTTGGCGGTGGCGAACAGGCGGAACGAGGGATGCGGTGTGATGATCTCGTTCTGGTCCAGAAGCGTCAGCTTGCCGTCATGTTCCAGCACCCGCTGAATGACGAACATCACGTCGGCGCGGCCCGCATCATATTCGTCGAACACGATGGCAACCGGATTGCGCAGCGCCCAGGGCAGGATGCCTTCGTGAAACTCGGTGACCTGCTTGCCATCCTTCAGCTTGATCGCGTCCTTGCCGATCAGGTCGATGCGGCTGATATGGCTGTCCAGGTTCACCCGCACGCAGGGCCAGTTCAGATGGGCGGCGACCTGTTCGATATGGGTCGATTTGCCGGTGCCGTGATAGCCCTGGATCATCACCCGGCGGTTATGGGCAAATCCGGCCAGGATCGCCAGCGTCGTGTCGGGGTCGAACTTGTAGGTCGGGTCGATCTCGGGCACACGGTCGCTGCGCTCGGCAAAGCCGTAAACCTCCATGTCGCTGTCAAAGCCGAATTCCTCGCGCACCGAAAAGCGTTTCGTCGGCTCGATCACCTTGTCCATATTACCGTCTGCCATGTCGTGTTCCGTATCTGTATGGATGTGCCCGCGCACCCGGACAACCCCTGTTTAGTGGCGCATATCCCGAAAATGCGCAAGGGTACAGCCGCGCCCGTGCCGATGACGCGGTGTCACATCCTTTCGGGCGCCCGGGCGATCTGTCGCCCCATCCGTCGCCTCATATATGGGGGCGGTGCCAGCCTATTTGAAGCTGCGGCTGTCCTTGATCTGTTCCCACGCCCAGACGACCTCCTGCAGGCGCTCCTCGTCGGACCGGTCGCCGCCGTTCAGGTCGGGGTGCAGATCCTTGACCAGCGATTTGTATTGCGCCCGGATTTCCGCCTTGGTCCAGTCGTCGCGGGCGTCGAGGATGTCCAGCGCGCGGCGTTCGGTCGCCGGCAGGCGGCGCGCGGTATGCTGGCCGCGCCCCGAGCCGGGGTTGCGGGTCGCCTTTTCACCCAGAACCTCGTGCGGGTCGTCGATGCCCAGCCGGGCCCAGGCGCGTGCCTCGGCGGCCGCACCCTGCGCTGTCGGGCCGCGCTTGCCAAAGGGTTTGGTGGGGCGTTCCCACACCTTGTCGGCGGCGAACTGGCGTTCGAGTTCCTCTTCCGAGTGGTTCTCGAAAAAGTTCCATTTCAAATTGTATTCGCGGACATGGTTCAGGCAGAACCAGTAGAAATCCTCCAGATTGTCGGGGTTCTTGGGGGCGCGATACTTGCCCGGTTCGTTGCATCCCTCGTGTTCGCAGATGCGGCGCGAGGTCTCGAATGCCCCGGACATGCCGCGTCGGCCACGGGCGCGGCGTTTCTTGTCCGCGGATACGGATATGTCAAAATCAAACGGAGATTGCCCGGCCATCGCAGGACCCATCCTTTCGCTTTCCGACTCGGATGAAGCAGTTTAGTGTTTTGTGACGCGCCGCCAAGGGGCAAACGCGCGACAGGAGGGAAAAATTGGCAGTAGCCGACGAAATGAGGACCAGACTGGAGGCGGCATTTGCCCCGACACGGCTGGAGATCATCGACCAGAGCGAATCCCATCGCGGCCATGCAGGCTGGCGCGAGGGGGGCGAAACCCATTTCAAGGTGGTGATCCGGGCACCCGCCTTTGCCCCGATGAGCCGCATCCAGCGCCATCGCGCGGTGCAGCAGGCGCTGGGCAGCGCGCTGATCGGGCGGATTCACGCGCTGGCGCTGGACATATCGGGCTGAGCGGCGCACCCGGGGGCGCCGAGGCGGGCGCGTGCGCTATTCGGCGGCCATCCGGGTGTCGTCGGAATCGTCGTCCGTGTCCTGCCGGGTCAGCCGTGCCTTGCGGTGGCGCAGGATGCTCAGCGCGCCGCTGCGGGTGCCTTCCGAGGCCGTTTCGTCCGGTGCGCTGACGCTGGCATGTCGATGGGTCGAGGAAAAGACGATATCCTGTTCCGAGACGTCCTCGGGTTCGTCATGCAGCTCGATGCGGTGGGTCGGCGGCACCTCGAAAAATGTCTGGCCGGCCCGGATGCGGCGCCGAAAGACAAGGACCGACTGGTAGGATTCGATCCGCCCGGTCAGGCCGCTGCGCTCTTCGCAGGGCAGGCTTTCGGCACGCAGATATTCCCAGTCGTCGCGTGCCATCCTGTTCATGATTTCCGCAAGGCCGGTTGCGAATCGATCTTCGGTCTTGTTGATGCCCTTGACGGATTTGACGCGCCTTGGGGCGGCGACGACCTTGTATTCATATCTGGCCATTGTCCGGCTCTCCCCGTTGATGATATGCGCGGGAACTCGCATTCCCTCCCCCGCTGGAGAGTACAGGACAATTCGGTCACGAAATGAACACCATTATTGGAAACAATCCACGTTAATTGTTCATTTACAAAATCAACATATAGTATTCAGGTATTGAAAATTACAACATCTTGCGTTGGCATTGATCGCCAGTAGAAAACAATAGTACACGCTTTCGCAAATCGGGTGTTTGTGCGGCGGCTTTGTGGCGGAAATCTGGCCCCGCAAGATGGTTTGCCCGCCCGCGACATGGGTGGCGGGCAAACCCACGGGTTGCGGTCAGCCCTGGCTTTGCAGCTTGCGGCTGACGATTTCGTTTACCGCCTTGGGGTTGGCCTTGCCGCCGGTGGCCTTCATCACCTGGCCCACGAACCAGCCGGCCAGCTTGGGGTTGACCTTGGCCTTTTCCACCTGGGCGGGGTTATCGGCGATGATGCGGTCAACCTCGGCCTCGATGGCGCCAAGGTCGGTGACCTGCTTCATGCCGCGTTCCTCGACGATCTGCGCCGGCTCGCCGCCTTCGGTATAGACGATCTCGAACAGCTCCTTGGCGATCTTGCCGGAAATGTCGCCCTTGGTGATGAGGTCGAGGATGGCGCCCAGCTGCGCCGCCGAGACCGGGCTTTCGGTGATCGACAGCCCATCCTTGTTGAGACGGCCGAACAATTCGTTGATGACCCAGTTTGCGGCCTGCTTGCCGTCGCGGCCGCGGGCGACGTCTTCGAAAAAGGCGGCATTGGCGACATCGGCCGTCAGCACGCCCGCGTCATATTCCGTCACGCCATATTCGGTGATGAAGCGCGCCTTCTTTTCGTCGGGCAGCTCGGGAAGGCTGTCGCGGATCCGATCAACCCATTCCTGTTCCAGCGTCAACGGCAGCAGGTCGGGGCAGGGGAAATAGCGATAGTCATGGGCCTCTTCTTTCGAGCGCATGGAACGTGTCTCGCCCTTGTCGGGGTCGAACAGGCGGGTTTCCTGCGTAACCTCGCCGCCATCTTCCAGAATGGCGATCTGGCGGCGCGCCTCGTATTCGATGGCGGCTTGGATGAAACGCATCGAGTTCATGTTCTTGATCTCGCAGCGCGTGCCCAGATGGGCGAAATCCTGGCTTTCCATATAGCGTTCGTAATCGCCCGGGCGGCAGACCGACACGTTCACGTCGGCGCGCAGATTGCCGTTTTGCATGTTGCCGTCGCAGGTGCCCAGATAACGCAGGATCTGGCGCAGCTTGACGACATAGGCGGCGGCCTCTTCGGGGCTGCGGATGTCGGGGCGGCTGACGATTTCCATCAGGGCAACGCCGGTGCGGTTGAGATCGACAAAGCTCATGTTCGGGTCCATGTCGTGGACCGATTTGCCGGCATCCTGTTCCAGGTGGATGCGCTCGATGCGCACGCGGCGCGCGGTGCCGTTGCCCATCTCGACCAGCACCTCGCCCTCGCCCACGATGGGGTGGTAAAGCTGGCTGATCTGATAGCCCTGCGGCAGGTCGGGGTAGAAATAGTTCTTGCGGTCAAAGGCGGAAAACAGGTTGATTTCGGCCTTCAGCCCCAGCCCCGTGCGCACGGCCTGTTCGACGCAGTATTCGTTGATGACCGGCAGCATCCCCGGCATCGCCGCATCCACGAAGGAGACGTTGGAGTTCGGCTCGGCCCCGAACTGGGTCGAGGCGCCCGAGAACAGCTTGGCCTTGCTGGAAACCTGGGCGTGAACCTCCATGCCGATGACGATTTCCCAGTCTTCGCGCGCGCCGGCGATCACCTTGGGCTTGGGGTCGGTATAGGTCAGGTCGAGCATGTCATTCATCCGCTGGGGTGATGGATTGGTGCGGGTTTTAGGCCAGACCGCAGGCGGGGGCAAGGGCGCGTGTCGTGCCGTGACCCGCCCCATGCCACCCCGGCCATGCTACTCCGGCCGGCCACAGGGGCCGATACAGGGGCCGGTACGGGGGGTGGTACGGGACACGGCAATCGCTTGAAAAGATGAATCTGGATGGAAACGAGGCATGCGGCCGCCCGGGTGGGCGCGGATGCGCCCGCCTGTCTATTGAATCTGTGGCATGATGCTCCCGGCGACGAGCCCGAGCGCCCGCCCGGGGTTTTCACCCCGTCCCTTGGACTGGGCCGTCGCCGGTTGGTCTGACCAGCCTG
>JASBSZ010000019.1 GCA_030148665.1 Alphaproteobacteria bacterium | reverse complement strand
CCGGGAGCATCATGCCACAGATTCAATAGACAGGGCGGGCGCTTCGGCGCCCACCCCGGGCCGGGCTCTGCCCTCAACTCCAGAAGGCGGCTGGTAAAAGGCGACATGGGCCGAAACAAAGATCCAGATGCGATTGCCCTGGCCGGGCGTTCGGTCGAACAAGGTCGCGCCGAAAATCGAAATGCCGTCACTGACCCGGCGCGCATAACCGCCGCAGTTGTCTAATCCACGCGCCGGGGCTATTGTTCCCGCCTGAACGAGGGTCCGCCAATGCAAGGACGCCGCCGATGCAAGGAAAGAGTCGAGACATGCGTGAACGGATCAATGCCAGCCTGAAAGAGGCGATGAAGGCCAAGGATGCGCCGCGCCTGTCCACGCTGCGCCTGATCAACGCCGCCATCAAGGATCAGGATATCGCGCTGCGTGGCGAAGGCGTGGAAACGGGTGTCAGCGACGAACAGATCCTGTCGATCCTGGCCAAGATGATCAAGCAGCGGCAGGAGTCGGCCTCGACCTATGAAGAGGCAGGCCGCCTGGAGCTGGCCGAAAAGGAACGCGCCGAGATCAAGGTGATCGAGGAATTCCTGCCCCGCCAGCTGTCCGACGACGAGATCGCCCAGGCCGTCAGCGAGGCGATGGACGAGGTCGGGGCCAGTTCGATCCGCGACATGGGGCGCGTCATGGGCCTGCTCAAGGCAAGATATGCCGGGCGGATGGATTTTGCCCGTGCCGGCGCCGCCGTCAAGGGACGCCTGAAATAGCCCCCGAACCAGCCCCGCCTGGCATGATCTGTCACGGGTAGTCGCGTTCGGCGCTGGCTGTCGCCAGTACGCCGCCCGTGCGCGATTTCAATGCCGTGGCCGTCCAGCGATAGCGATGGCTGCCATTGGGCGGGCAGGGGCTGTTATAGGTGAATGCACCCGGTTCGATGCGTGCCCCGCCCCGATAGGGGACCAGGCCGCCACCGTGGTTGTAGCCCGGCACATCCAGATCGCGCAGCCGAAAGCGGATGAATTTCGTCCCCGGCGGGACATGTTTCAGCATGAAAACGGGGTTTTTCACGCGATTCGGGTAGCCGCTGGTACATGGGGCAAGGTCGCTCCAGTCAAAGCTGAACGAGAATTCCCCGCCCAGTGCGCCCCCCAGCGCGCCCCCGGGCAGGGCAAGGGCCAGCAGGGCGGCCAGGGCAAGGATGGGTGACATGCGCGTCATCGTGACCTCCTCTTGAAAGGCAATGCTCGATAGTGCCATGCCTGATCCTGCCCGGCCCGGCATGTTTCGTCCAGCCTGGCGGCTCAGTCCCGGCCGGGGGCGCCGCCGGGCCTCGGATTGCGCAGATGGGCCAGCGCGCGCGAAAGATTGCGGTGCAGCAGCAACCTTTCCTCGGGGCTGAGAAAGGCGCCCAGCTCGATCTCGCGGCCATTTCCCCGCAGCGTCAGATAGTTTTCGACCGGCCCGCCCTCGGGGTGAATCGTGAGCCGGGTCCAGTAGGGATTTGCCTCCCAGCTCTGCTCGGGGCCGCGCGGGTTGTGGCGGCGCACCCGTATGCGGTCGGGCCACAGGATCAGTTCCTCGCACAATTCGCCATCGCGCGTATTGCGCCGGATCGATACCCACAGCGCCACCAGGATACCCAGCAGAAAGGGCAGCATGACCCATAACGCCAACGTGCCCAGCAGCGGCACCAGCGGCACGAGGCACAACAGCCATGTGACAAGCATCACGACCGCAAAGCCCCGCGCGGAAAGCGAGCGGTGCGGATGCAGCACGACCTGCGCCACCACCGGCCCGCTGACGGGCTGGCCGCAACGCACCGGGGCCCCGGTCTGAACCGGAGCCCCCCTGTTTGACATCCAGACTGCCGGCATCAGTGCGCGGGCTGCTTGTCCCACATGTCCGGCGTCGGCAGGGTTTCAAAGGTGTGCTCCGGCGGCGGCGAAGAAACCGTCCACTCCAGCGAATCGGCGTATTCGCCCCAGTACGAGTTCTCGGTCACGCGGCGGCCGAATTTCAGCGTGTAGAACACGACGCCGATGAAGAACACGAAGGACGCGAACGAGATGAAGGCACCGATCGACGAGATATAGTTCCAGAAACCGAAGGCCTCGGGATAGTCGATGTAACGGCGCGGCATCCCCTGACGACCGAGGAAGTGCTGCGGGAAGAACGTCACGTTCGTGCCGATGAAGAACAGCCAGAAGTGCAGCTTGCCGGCCCATTCCGGGTATTGGCGCCCGGACATCTTGCCGATCCAGTAGTAGATGCCGGCAAAGATGCACATCGCCGCACCTATCGACATCACGTAATGGAAATGCGCGATGACATAGTAGGTGTTGTGATACGACCGGTCGATCCCGGCCTGCGACAGCACGATCCCGGTCACACCCCCGATCGTGAACAGGAACAGGAAGCCAAAGGCAAACAGCATCGGTGTCTTGAACTCGATCGAGCCGCCCCACATGGTGGCGATCCAGCTGAAGATCTTGATGCCGGTGGGCACCGCGATCACCATGGTCGCCAGCATGAAATAGCTCTGCTGCGTCACCGACATGCCGGTGGTGTACATGTGGTGTGCCCAGACGACAAAGCCCAGACCACCGATCGCCACCATGGCATAGACCATCGGCAGATAGCCGAAGATCGGCTTTTTCGAAAACGTCGAGATCACATGGCTGATGATGCCGAAACCCGGCACGATGATCATGTAGACCTCGGGGTGACCGAAGAACCACAGCAGGTTGATGTACAGCACCGGATCGCCGCCGCCCGAGGCGTCAAAGAAGGTGGTGCCGAAATTCCTGTCCGTCAGCAGCATGGTGATGGCGCCCGCCAGAACCGGCAAGCTCAGCAGGATCAGAAACGCCGTGACAAAGATCGACCAGGGAAACAGCGGCGTCTTGTGCAGCGTCATGCCGGGCGCGCGCATGTTCAGGAAGGTGGTGATCATGTTGATCGCACCCAGGATCGAACTCGCCCCCGAAAGGTGTACCGCGAAAATGGCGAAATCCATCGACATGCCGCCATCCTGCGTGGACAGGGGCGCATACAGCACCCATCCGACCCCGGCCCCACGGCCGCCCTCGCCGCCGGGCACCAGCAACGAGATGACCGCCAGCGACGAGCCCGCCACATACAGCCAGTAGCTGAGGTTGTTCATGCGCGGGAACGCCATGTCGGGCGCACCGATCATCAGCGGCATGAAATAGTTGCCAAAGCCCCCGAACAGCGCCGGGATCACCACAAAGAACATCATAATGATGCCGTGGCCGGTAATCAGCACGTTCCAGAAATGCCCGTTCGGCGTACAGGGCTGCGAGGGGTCGGCAACAAGGCGCAGCCCCTCCTGACACATGTACTGGACGCCGGGATTCATCAGCTCCAGGCGCATGTAGATGGTGAAAAGCACCGAGACAAAGCCAAGCGTTGCCGCGGTGAAAAGATAGAGGATTCCTATGTCCTTGTGATTTGTGGACATGAACCAGCGGGTAAAGAACCCCTTTTTCGCATGTCCCCCATGCGAGTGTACGGCTGCGTCTGCCATTTATTGTTCTCCTGACACATCTTCCCTTCCCCTTGCGAATCCGCATCGGAAACGTGGGGCCTATGCAGCAATTGGTACCCGACGCGGGAAGCTGTCTCAACTGTTTCATATGCCGCAGTCGGATTTTCCCGATTATTGTCGGTCTCCGGCGCGCAAATGCGTCATGTTGCCGGGCCGTTCCTGCACCCCCGATGCCGGACCGAAGGCAGCCGGTTCATTTTTTCCTTGATTCGAAGATGCGTTGTCCTTCAACCTGTCGCTACAGGCCGGCGTGCCGGGGCATGGCCCCGCAGAAATGATCGGCCGCAAAAAGACAGGGAGGACAAGACATGACAGAGGCCGCTCTTGGCGGTCCGGCTGCGCCGGTCGTGCGCAGGATCGGATTCCATGATCTGAAATATGCACTCAGGATGGGGCTGCGCGATTTCCTGCAATGCCCCTTGTACGGGCTGGTGATCGCCGCATTGTTCGTCGCCGGCGGCATGGCCATCGCGGCGGCCCTCAGGGCCGGGGGCGCGTTCTGGCTGATCCTGCCGGTGGCCGTGGCCTTTCCGTTGCTCGGGCCGTTCGTGGTGGTCGGGCTTTACGAGGTCTCGCACCGGCTGGAAGGAGGGCAGAGGCCGGGCTGGTCGCAGATCGCCCGCCGCATCCTGGGCCAGATCGACGGCCAGATCCCCTCGATCGCCTTCGTGATGATCTTTTTCGCGGGAATCTGGTTCTTTCTGGCGCATCTGGTCTTTGCGCTGTTTCTCGGGCTTTCGGCCATGACCAACATCTCGACATCGCTCGACGTCCTGTTGTCCATGCGCGGGCTGGCGATGCTGGGGGTGGGCACGGCGGTCGGCGCCGCACTGGCCTTTGTGCTGTTTTCGCTGACGGTGGTTTCCATTCCCCTGCTGGTCGATCGCGAGATCGATTTCGTCACCGGCATGATCACCTCGGTTCAGGTGGTGATCCGCAATTTCCCGATCATGGCGCTATGGGCGTTGATGGTGGGCTTTCTGACCCTTCTGGCCATGATCCCGCTGTTTCTGGGGCTGCTGGTGGTGCTGCCGGTGCTGGGCCACGCCACCTGGCACCTGTACCGCCGGGTGCTGGAGCCCGCTTGATCGCACCGCCCCGCGCCGACAGGAAAAGGCCGGCCCGTTGATGGGCCGGCTGTTTCTTCTTTGTCGAAATACTCCCGCCGGAGGCTCCTGCCGCGTCAGCAGGCACCGCGCCCGGCGTTGTGCTCAGCGCTTTTCCACATCCACATAGTCGCGCATGGTCTTGCCGACATACAGCTGGCGCGGCCGGCCGATCTTTTGCGTCGGGTCGCCGATCATTTCCTTCCACTGGGCGATCCAGCCCACGGTGCGGCTGAGAGCAAAGATCGGGGTGAACATCGAGGTCGGGAATCCGATCGCATCCAGAATGATGCCGGAATAGAAATCGACGTTGGGATACAGCTTTTTCTCGATGAAATAGTCGTCGTTCAGGGCGATCTTTTCCAGCTCCTTGGCGACCTGCAGCGTCGGGTTGTCATGCACGCCCAGCAGATCAAGAACCTCGTCGGCCGACTGTTTCATCACGCGCGCACGCGGGTCGAAATTCTTGTACACCCGGTGGCCGAAACCCATCAGGCGGAAGGGGTCGTTCTTGTCCTTGGCGCGCTTGATGTATTCGGGGATGCGATCCACGCTGCCGATTTCGCGCAGCATGTTCAGCGCGGCCTCGTTGGCGCCGCCATGCGCCGGCCCCCACAGGCAGGCGATACCGGCGGCGATGCAGGCAAACGGGTTGGCACCCGAACTGCCCGCCAGACGCACGGTCGAGGTCGAGGCGTTCTGTTCGTGATCGGCATGCAGCGTGAATATCCTGTCCATGGCGCGGCTGAGGATCGGGTTGACCTCGTAATCCTCGGCCGGGACGGAAAAGCACATGCGCAGGAAATTGCTGGCGTAATCCAGATCGTTGCGCGGATACACAAAGGGCTGGCCGATCGAATATTTATAGGCCATCGCGGCAATCGTCGGCATCTTGGCGATCAGGCGGATCGAGGCGACCTCGCGCTGATAGGGGTCATTGATGTCGGTCGAGTCGTGATAGAACGCCGACATCGCCCCGACCACGCCCACCATGGTTGCCATCGGGTGCGCATCCCGCCGGAAACCACGAAAGAAATTGTGCATCTGTTCATGCACCATGGTGTGGTTGGTGATGCGGCTTTCGAAATCTTCCTGTTCCTCGGCGGTCGGCAATTCGCCATAAAGCAGCAGATAACAGACCTCAAGGAAATGCGATTTTTCCGCCAGCTGGTCGATGGGATAGCCGCGATACAACAGCTCGCCCTTGTCGCCGTCGATGAAGGTGATGGTCGATTGGCAGGATGCGGTCGAGGTGAAGCCGGGATCAAAGGTGAACACGCCGCCCTGTGCGTACAGTTTCCTTATGTCGATCACATCGGGGCCGGCCGTTGGCGAAAGCATCGGCAATTCCAGGGTTTTTCCGTCAAAGCTCAGGGTGGCCGTCTGTTTTGCATCCGCCATCTTTTCGTACCTTTCTTGCTGTTGCGTGCCGCCGGCCCGATATCGGACCCACCCCGTGACAGAGGTGCCGCCAGCATGGGGCGGAACGTGTGAAACTTTCGTGACCCGGTGCGGAAAACGGCGCCGAACGGGCCAGGGTGTCAACTGGTCCATCCATATCTGCCGGTCGTGCCGGGGGTCAGACAGTGGCGTCCCCGAGCCGTGCGATGGTCTCTTCCCGACCGATCAGCACCATGACATCGAACACGCTCGGCGATACCGTACGCCCCGTCAGCGCGGCTCGGAGCGGCTGTGCCACCTTGCCGAGCTTGAGTGACTCTTCCTCGGCAAATCTCCTCACCACAGCCTCCAGACTGTCCTTGTCCCAGCTAGCATCTTGGAGGCGCGGCGTCAAACGTTTCAGCATACCACGGGATACAGAATCCAGTAATCGTGAAGCCGCCTCATCGGGTGCGAACGGGCGGCTGGCCATGATGAAATGGGCGTTTTCCACCAGATCCGGCAGCTTTTTCGCCCTTTGCTTGAGAATCGGCATCGCGCGCTCGAGGTCGACCTGCTGGCGCGCGGTCAGCGGCTCCATGTCATTTGACGCAAGGTAATCCGCGACCAGCGTCACCAGACGCGAGTTGTCGGCTGCCCGGATATGCTGGCCACACAGGTTGTCGAGCTTCTTGAAATCGAACCGCGCAGGCGATTTGCCGATTCCCGACAGGTCGAACCATTCGATGGCCTGTTCGGTGGTAAAGAACTCGTCGTCGCCGTGGCTCCAGCCGAGGCGCGCCAGATAGTTGCGCATGGCCTCGGGCAGATAGCCCATCTTGCGGTATTCGCCGACACCCAGCGCGCCGTGGCGTTTGCTCAGCTTCTTGCCGTCAGGCCCGTGGATCAGCGGAATATGGGCGAATGTCGGCACATCCCATCCCAGCGCCCGATAGATCAGGCTTTGGCGCGCGGCATTCGACAGGTGATCGTCGCCCCGGATGACATGGGTCACGCCCATGTCGTGATCGTCCACGACCACGGCCAGCATATAGGTCGGCGAGCCATCGGCCCGCAGCAGCACGAGGTCGTCCAGCGTTTCGCATTTCCAGCTGACGCGGCCCTGCACCTTGTCGTCAATGGTGATCTCGCCCTCGCGCGGGGCCTTGAGGCGCACGACATGGGGCGCGTCGGGGTGGGTCGCCGGGTCGGCATCGCGCCAGGGGCTGGAAAACAGGGTGGGGCGCCCTTCGGCACGGGCCTGTTCGCGCGCGGCCGAGATTTCCTCGGGCGTGGCAAAGCATTTATAGGCGTGCCCCGTTTCCAGCATCTGCTGCGCCACCGCGGCATGGCGCGCGGCGCGCGCGGCCTGGCTGATGGCCTCGCCATCCCATGTCAGGCCAAGCCAGCGCATGCCGTCAAAGATGGCCTCGGTTGCCTCGGGGGTTGAGCGGGCCTTGTCGGTATCCTCGATGCGCAACAGGAATTTGCCGCCGTGATGGCGCGCAAACAGCCAGTTGAACAGGGCCGTGCGGGCACCTCCGATATGCAGATATCCGGTAGGCGACGGGGCAAAGCGCGTGACGACCGATCGCTGGTCTGCCGAACCAGACCCGATGGCCTGTGTTGTAGTGCCGGGGGTTCCGGTGTCGGGGGGCGTGCTGGCGGAGGTCTCGGTCATGGCGTTGTTAACCTTCGGATAACCAGATGCGGGCAAGACTGCCCCGTCTTTAGGCGTAAAAGGGGGGCAGGGGCAAGGCTTGGACTTCATCGGAAAAGGGCTGGCGATGATCGAGGCCCAGCGCGGCACCCTGCTGTTGTGGATGCCGGTCTGGCTGGGCATGGGAATCGGGCTGTGGTTCCTGCTGCCCGCGACGCCGACCCCGGCCGTTCTGGCGGCTGTCGCGCTCGGGGTGGTCGGCCTTGGCATGGCGGCCGGGTTCGTGCGTGGCTGGCCCCGGGCGATATTGCTGCTGCCGGTGCTTGCGGGCGTGGGTTTTCTGGATATCGCATGGTCGGCCCATCGCGTGGCGGCCCCTGTGCTGGGCGCGCGCCTGACGGGCCAGGTCATCGGGCGCGTGGTCATGTTCGATCGCTCGTATCGCGGGTCTGCGCGGCTGACGCTGGACCGCGTTTCGATGCCGCGCCTGGCGCCCGCCCTGACGCCTGGACGGGTGCGTGTGACGTTGCGGGATTCACAGCTGCGCCTGGATCCCTTGCCGGGAAAAATGGCGATCCTGCGGGCCACGCTGGGGCCTCCGCCCGGCCCGTCGGTGCCTGGGGGATTCGATTTCCGCCGCTACGCGTGGTTTCGCGGCCTCGGGGCGGTCGGGTATGCCCGCTCGGCGGCGCTGGAATACGCCGCGGCGCGCGACCGCGGACTGGCCTTGCGCCTGGCGGCACTCAGGCTGCGCCTCGGCCGGGCCATCCGCGACAGGATCAGGGGTCAGGCCGGCGCATTCGCCAGCGCCATCCTGACCGGAGATCGCTCGGCCATCGACCGGAACCTGCTGCGGGATCTGCGCAACTCGAACCTGGCCCATCTGCTGGCCATATCGGGGCTGCACATGGGGATGCTGGCCGGATTCGTGCTGGCCGCGCTGCGTTACGGGCTGGCGATGGTGCCCTGGCTTGCCCTGCGTCTGCCGGTCGCGCGGATCGCCGCGGTCGCCGCGCTGCTGGCGGGGCTGGGCTACATGGTGCTGTCGGGGGCCAGCATCGCGACACAGCGCGCATTCGTGATGCTGGCGGTGATGCTGGTGGCGCTGTTGCTGGAACGGCGTGCATTGTCGCTGCGCGCGGTAGCGGTGGCGGCGGTGCTGGTCCTTCTGTGGCGACCCGAGAGCCTGGTCGAGGCCGGTTTCCAGATGTCCTTTGCCGCTACATCGGCCCTGATCGCGGTGTTCGAGGCATTGCGCAACCTGCCTGTCCGGGCCAGGGACGGGAGCGGGGACGGGCAGGCGGCCGGCTGGCGCAGGCGCGTCGTCAGGTGGCTGGGCGCGCTGGTGCTGTCGTCGGCGACGGCCGGTCTGGCGACGGCCCCCTTTGCCGCCTGGCAGTTCCATCGCCTTGTGGCCTATGGGCTGCTGGCCAACCTGGCCACGGTGCCGGTGATGGGCCTGGTGGTCATGCCGGCCGCGGTGATGGCCATGCTGGGCGAGGTTCTGGCCCCCGGTTCAGGGCTGAGCCTGCCATTCTGGCGGGCAATGGGCGGTGGTATCGAATGGATCCTGTTCGTGGCCGCCCGAGTGGCCCGTCTGAAGGGGGCGGTTCACCTGGTGCCCGCCGCCCCCTGGACGGTACTGGCGACAATTGTCATGGGCGGGCTGATGCTGGTCCTGCTGCGGGGAAGGTTGCGCCTTGCCGGGGTGGTTTTCCTTGCCCTGGGGCTGGCCCTGTGGGGGCAGGCGCGGCCGCCGGACATCCTGATCTCGGGCGAGGGCGGGCTTGTCGGGGCCATGGGCACCGAGGGGCGCTGGCTGAGCCGGTCGCGCGGCGCGGGCTTTGCCGCCCGCAACTGGCTGGAACGCGATGGCGATGCCGCAACCCAACGGCAGGCCGCTGCCCGCCAGCCGCCGCCCTGGCTGGACGTCGCGCCGCGCCGCAGGATCGCCCCGTCTTGGCGGGCACGTGGCGATGTGCGGGTCGTGCTGTTTGCCGGCAAGGGGGCGCCTGCCGGTGTGATCGAAGCGGCATGTCGCCCGGATGTGCTGGTGATCCTGCCGCGCATGCGCTGGCCGCCGGGCGTTTCGCATTCCTCCTGTCTTGTCATCGACCGCGCCGTGCTGGCCCGCGAAGGCGCCGTCTCGATAAACATGGGTGCACGGGGATTTGCCATTTCCACCGCACGGGGCCTTGCCGGCCGCCGGGCCTGGAGTGCCGGCGCGGCGTCGCGCCCGTCCGTCGGCAAGACCACCGCACCGATCGGCCGCAAGGATGCGCGCAGCCCTTATCGGCACGGCCCTGAAGGACACGGTTGACAGGATCAACCATTAATAGGTGCGGATCAGCCCGACGAGACGCCCCTGGATGCGTACCTGATCGTCGCGATACACGCGCGTTTCATAGGCGGGGTTTGCGGCCTCCAGCGCGATCGAGCGCCCATGTTTGCGCAGCCTCTTGAGGGTGGCCTCCTGTTCCTGGATCAGGGCGACCACGATATCGCCGTTGTCGGCATGTTCCTGTTCGCGGATGACGACGATATCGCCGTCATTGATGCCGGCACCGATCATCGAATCGCCCTTGACCTCGAGCGCATAGTGCAGGCCCTTGCCACGCATCATGGAAGCGGGCACCGACAGCGAGGCGGTCTTGTTGCTGATGGCCTCGATGGGGGTGCCGGCGGCGATCCTGCCCATGATCGGCACGTCCAGTGCGTTGCGCCGTTCGGCCGGCACGGACTCGGGGACCGAAAGATGCACGCTTTCGCGGGATGGGCGCGCCTGCTGTGCAGGCGTGTCGGCGATCAGTCTGGGCGTGAATGCCGAGGCTCCGCCCCTGCCGGTATTGCCCCGCTCCAGCGCATCAGGCAGTTTCACGATCTCGATTGCCCGGGCCTTGTGGGCAAGACGGCGGATGAAACCCCTTTCCTCGAGCGCGCTGATCAGGCGATGGATCCCGGATTTCGAGCGCAGGCCAAGCGCGTCCTTCATTTCGTCAAACGATGGGGGGACTCCGTCGCGCTGTATCCGCGTGTTGATAAGATCCAGCAATTCCAGCTGCTTGCGTGTTAACATGAATGCCTCCTGTTGCGCTCGACCTTCCGCATCGGGCGGGTGGTGTGCCGCATATGCGGTGCCCGCCGACATGGCTGTGCCCGGCCCCGTCGATCCCCCGGGTGTCGAATTTCATTCATGTTAAGTTCTATTATCGTTCCTGTTTTGTGTCAATCACCGCTGGGAAATATTCGCCGACAATTCGACTTAAAGGTGGATGATCTCGACCGTTTCACCCGCCTTGCGCGCCCGATCATGGGGCGGGCGCACGATCAGCGCGTCTGATGCGGCCAGCACCGACAGCAGCGCGCTGTCCTGCCGGGGATGGGCCTCGACCACGAGTGCGCCGTCGCGGGCAAGGATGCGCGCCCGCATGTAATGTTCACGCGGTCCGTTGGCGGGCAGGTCGGCGGCAAGGCGCATCGAAACCCGGCCGCGTGGCTTGCCCGGCAGGCCCTGCATGTAGCGCAAGGCAGGAACGACAAAGACATGCCCGCAAACCATTGAGGACACGGGATTCCCCGGCAGGCCGATCATCGGCGTGCCGTTCATGCGCCCGGCCATGAGCGGCTTGCCGGGGCGCATGGCAACCTTGTAGAATGCGGTTTCCAGCCCCATTTCGCGGGCGACGTCCTGCACGATGTCGTGGTCGCCGACCGAGGCCCCGCCCAGCGTCAGGATCAGGTCAGCGCCCTCGCACAGCCGGAAAACCTGTTTCAGCGATTCCGCATTGTCGCGCGCAATCGGCAGCATCCGGGCCTCGGCGCCGTGGGATTCGATCAGCGCGGCAAGGCCGAAATTGTTGGATGAAACGATCTGGTCCGGCCCCGGTTCCTCGCCCGGCATGACCAGTTCATCGCCCGTGGCCACCAGTGCGACGACAGGGCGGCGATAGACCGGCAGCTCGGCGATGTTCATGGCCGCCAGCAAGGCAATCTCGGCCGCGTTCAGGCGCCGCGGCGGGGTGATCTCGGTTCCGGCGGCAAAATCGTCGCCCGCAGGCCGGATGAAGGGGCCGGCCGAGACGTTGTCGGAAATTGTGATCACATCGCCTTCGCGCGTGGTGTCCTCTTGCATCACCACGCGATCGGCGCCTTCGGAAACCGGCGCGCCGGTGAATATGCGCACGCATTGGCCGGGGCCGACCGTGCCGTCGAAATGCCCGCCAGCCGGGGATTCGCCGATCACGGTGAACTGCGCGCCGGGGGCGACCTCGGCCCCCCGCATGGCATATCCGTCCATGGACGAGGCGGCAAAGGGCGGCTGCGTGCGCCGCGCGGCAACAGGGCGGGCCAGCACGCGGCCGGCGGCCTCGCGCAGGGGCACGACCTCGTGTTCCAGCGGCGCCAGCAGCGACAGGATCTTTTCAAGGGCCTCTTGAACGCTGATCATCATTGTGCCTCGTATCTGCCGGATTTTCCGCCGTCTTTCAGGGTCACGCGAATGTCGGTGATGTGCATGCCGCGATCGACCGCCTTGAGCATGTCGTAAACCGTAAGCGCGGCGACGCTGACGGCGGTCAGGGCCTCCATCTCAACCCCGGTCTGGCCGGATGTCTTGATGGTCGCTGTGATCACAACGCTGCTACTGTCGGGCTCGACCTCGAGATCCAGCGCCACGCGGGTGATGGGCAGCGGGTGGCACAGCGGGATCAGGTCGGATGTGCGCTTGGCCCCCATGATGCCGGCAAGGCGCGCAACACCCAGCACATCGCCCTTTTTGGCGCTGCCCTGCTGCACGATTTCCAGGGTTTCCGGGGCCATGATAACGCGCCCCCTGGCGGTGGCGATACGGTCGGTCACCGGCTTGGCCGAGACATCGACCATATGCGCGTCACCTTTCTGGTCGAAATGGGTCAGTCCGGTCATGCGGTTTCCTTTCGCGGGAGGGGGTTTGCCAGCAGCGCGCCTGTGGCTTGGGCAACGTCGCGCTGGCGCATCAGGCTTTCGCCGATCAGAAAGCAGCGCGCGCCGTGACCGGCAAGCTCGGCCAGGTCATCGGGCGTGAAAAGGCCGGATTCGGCGACGACCATGCGCTCGGTGGGCACCTTGGCGGCCAGTTGACGCGTTGTCTCAAGCGTGACCTCGAAGGTCTTGAGATTGCGGTTGTTTATCCCGATCATGGGCGAGCGCAGTTGCAATGCACGATCCAGTTCGGCCGCGTCATGCACCTCGACCAGCACATCCATGCCCCATTCAAATGCGGCCGATTCCAGCTCTTGCGCCTGCGCGTCGGTGACCGAGGCCATGATGACAAGGATGCAGTCGGCACCTAGCGCCCGGGCCTCGGCCACCTGATAGGTGTCGTAGAGGAAATCCTTGCGCAGCACCGGCAGCGCGGTGGCCTCGCGCGCGGCCGTCAGATATTCGTCGGCGCCCTGAAAGCTGGGCCTGTCGGTCAGCACGCTCAGGCAGGTGGCGCCGCCCGCCTCATAGGCGCGGGCCAGCGCCGGCGGGTCGAAATCGGCGCGGATCAGCCCCTTGGACGGGCTGGCTTTCTTGATCTCGGCAATCAGGCCATAGCCGGTTTCGCTGGCCGCGCGCAGGGCGTTGTAGAACCCGCGCGGGGCAGGGGCCGCTCGGGCGGCGGCCTCGACCTCGGCGAGCGGGCGCGCCGATTTGCGGGCGGCGATCTCGTCCAGCTTGTAGGCCTTTATGCGCTCGAGAATATCGCTCATGTCGCGGCGTCCGTTGTCAGGCGGGCGAGCGATTCCACCTTGGCGCGGGCGGCGCCGGAATCGATGCTTTCACGGGCCATCTCGACGCCCTGTTTCAGGTCATGGGCCTTGTCGGCCACCACCAGCGCGGCGGCGGCGTTCAGGGTAACGGCATCGCGATAGGCCGATTTCATGCCTTCCAGCAGGGCACGCAGGGCGGCGGCGTTTTCCGACGGGCTGCCGCCGATCAGGTCGTCAAAGGGATGCACCGGCAGGCCGGCATCCTCGGGGTGGATCTCGCGCATATCGACCTTGCCACCCTCAAGGGCTGCGACCCATGTCTTGCCGGCGATTGAAATTTCGTCGGTGCCGTCGCTGCCATGCACCAGCCAGGCCTTTTCGCTGCCCAGCGCGCCCAGGGTTTCGGCCATGGGGCGGATGACGTCGCGCGAAAAGGCGCCGGTCAGCTGGCGTTTCACCCCGGCCGGGTTGGTCAGCGGGCCGAGGATGTTGAAGATCGTGCGCGTGCCCAGTTCCTGCCGCGAGGGCATGACATGGCGCACCGCCGGGTGGTGCATCGGCGCCATCATGAAGCCGATGCCGATTTCGTTGATCGCGCGTTCTACCACATCGGGGCCGACCATGACGTTGACGCCCAGTTCCGTCAGCGCATCCGCCGCGCCGGATTTCGACGAAAGGTTGCGGTTGCCGTGCTTGGCCACGACGACGCCCGCACCCGCCACCACAAAGGCGGTCGCGGTGGAAATGTTCAGCGTGCCCTTGCCGTCGCCGCCGGTGCCGACGATATCCATCGCGCCCTCGGGCGCCTTGACCGGGTTGCATTTGGCCCGCATGACGGCGGCGGCGGCGGCGTATTCGTCAACGGTTTCGCCGCGCGTGCGCAGCGCCATCAAGAGCCCGCCGATCTGGCTGGGGGTGGCGGCGCCCTCCATGATGATGCGAAAGGCCTCCTCGGCCTCGGGCCGGGTCAGGGGGCGGTCGGCGGCAAGGCCGATCAGCGGTCTCAGATCGTCGCTCATGCGGGCTCTTTCACCTCAATCAGAAAGTTTTTCAGCAATTCATGCCCGTGTTCCGAGGCAATGCTTTCGGGGTGGAACTGCACGCCATGTATCGGCAATGCGCGATGGCGCAGCCCCATGATGGTGCCGTCATTCAACCATGCGCTGACTGTCAGGCAATCGGGCAGGTCGTCGCGCGCCACCACCAGCGAGTGATAGCGCGTCGCCCTGAGCGGCGAGGGCAGGCCGGCAAACACCCCCTTGCCGTCATGTTCGATCATGTCGGTCTTGCCATGCACGATCTGGTCATGGCGCACAACCCGCCCGCCAAAGGCCTGTCCGATGGTCTGATGCCCAAGGCACACCCCCAGGAGCGGTATGCGGGCCTCGGCGGCGGCGCGCGTCAGGTCGAGGCAGATGCCCGCCTGATCGGGGTCGCATGGCCCCGGTGACAGCAGGATCGCATCGGGCGCCAGCGCCAGCGCCTCGGCGGTGGTCAGGGCGTCATTGCGCACGACCCTGGTTTCGGCGCCCAGCTCGCCCAGATAATGCACGAGGTTCCAGGTAAAGCTGTCATAGTTGTCGATCAGAAGAATCATCTTGGGCCAGGCTTTGCAGGAAGGGGCGGATTTTCAAGGTGAACGCCCGGTTGTTTCGCGCTATAAATGCCCGGAGCCGCGCAAGATGGTCAAGGGCAGGCACTGAGAATCACGGCGAATAATGGCGCAAATGATGGCGGGAGCACATAAATGAGCGGCGGCTTTGGCGCGGGTTTCATCAAGGGGGCGTTGCTATCGCTTGTCGTGGCCTCGGCCGCATCGCTGCTGGCGCCGCTGCCCGAGCGCAACCCGGCCGAGCGCACCCAGACCGATCTTTCCACCCCGGCGGCATCGGGGTTCAGCGCGGTTCGCCCCGATACCAACCCGGTGCTGCCCACCGGCGAACGCGCGGTCGAGAAAGAGCCCGTGCAGCAGCCGCGCCCCGATGCCGGCACGCCGGTTTCGCCACCCCTTGCCGATACGTCTCCGGCGGCGCGTCCCGATGCCGCTCCGGGCGGTGTCAGCCTGCCTTTGGTTGCCCCGGAACAGGGCCGCAAGATCACGCTGGGGGGGACAACCGGCAGTGGGGGCGCGGGCCAGGGTGCGGGCGAGACTACGCCGCAACGGGCCGCTCCGAAACTGGCGGGAACGCCGGGCACCGACAATGCCGTCATCTCGCGCCCGGCGCCGGTGCCCCCTGTCCCCAGCCCTCCGACGACGGAAATCATCGCCCCGCAGGCGCCTGAGCAGGCCGCATCCGGCGCGCCCGCCGGCGGCATTATCGGTGCGGCTGCGGAAAACCAGACCCGAAAACGGGCCGGGGATCAAACCGGGGGGCAGGCCGGGGATCAAACCGGGGGTCAGGGCAGTCAGACCGCTTCGGATACCGCCGGGGCCTCGACCGCCCTTGCCGCACTTGCCCGCAACGCGGTGCCCTTTGCCAACCCCGATCACAAGCCCGTGCTGGCCATCATCCTGATCGATGCCGGCGATGAAGGGCTGTCCAACGATGTCTTGCGCAGCTTCAACTTTCCGGTCAGCTTTGCCCTGGACCCCGACAAGGTGGGCGCCACGGCCAAGGCCAAGATCCTGAGCCGGGGGAATCGGTACGAGATCGTCACCCTCGCACCCGCCCAGCTGACCGATCCGGATACGGTCGAGACGCCGGCGAGCATCCTCGAAAGGGCCTTTGTCTCGTTGCCCGAATCGGTGGCCCTGCTGGAACGCGCGGCACATCAGTTCGACGGGACCAAAGGGCTGGCCGACAAGATCATTCCCCTGCTCGGGCGCAGCGGCCACGGCCTGATCACGCGCGACCGCAATGACGACAGCGCCTATGGCAGGGCGCGCCGGGCGGGAATTGCCGTGGGCAGCGTGTATCGGGTGCTGGACGGGGCGCGCGAGTCCGGCATCGTGATCAAGCGCTATCTCAGCCGCGCCGCGCTCGAGGCGACGCGACGGGGGCGGATCATCGTGGTTGGTCACACCTATCCCGAAACCGTGACGGCGGTGTTCAGCTGGGCGGTCAGTGAAAAGCCCGCCGATGTCTTGCTGGCGCCGGTCTCGGCGGTGCTGGGGGCGAGGTAGGGCACGCCTTTGCCGAACCGCGGCGCGGGCGCTGTCAGTATTGCCCGCCGCCCGATTTCACGAACAACCCGGCGTCGATGGCCGCCTGGCGCAGGGCCTTGGCCTTGTTGACGGTTTCCTGGTATTCCGATTCCGGGTCGCTGTCATGCACGACACCGCCGCCGGCCTGGATATACAGCTTGCCGTCCTTGATCACGGCGGTGCGCAGGGCGATGCAGATATCCATGTCGCCCGCGGCCGAGAAATAGCCGACGCCGCCGCCATAGACGCCGCGCTTTTCCTTTTCCAGCTCGTCGATGATCTCCATCGCGCGCAGCTTGGGTGCGCCCGAAACCGTGCCCGCGGGCAGGCCCGCCAGCAGGGCCGACAGCGCGTCGTGGTCGTCGCGCAGCTGGCCGGTGACGTTGGACACGATATGCATCACATGGCTGTAGCGTTCGATGATGAACTGCTCGGTCGGCTTGACGGTGCCGATTTTTGCAACGCGGCCCACATCGTTGCGCCCCAGATCCAGCAGCATCAGATGCTCGGCCCGTTCCTTGGGGTCGGCCAGCAGGTCGGATTCCAGCGCCTTGTCCTGTTCGGCCGTGGCCCCGCGCGGGCGGGTGCCGGCGATCGGGCGGATGGTGACCTCGCCATCCTTGACCCGGACCAGGATTTCGGGACTGGCACCGGTCACCTGAAAGGCGCCGAAATTGAAATGGAACATGTAGGGCGACGGGTTGGTGCGGCGCAGCGCGCGATACAACGCAAAGGGCGGCAGGCGGAATTCCTGCGTCCAGCGCTGGCTGGGCACGACCTGAAAGATGTCGCCCGCGCGGATATATTCGCGCGCGCGTTCGACCATCGCGTGGTATTCCGCGCGGGTCGTGTTGGAAACGGCCTCGGGGATGTCGGCGCTGTCGCCAAGGTCGCGTGTCTCGTTGGGGGCGGGGCGGTCGAGGTCGCGCACCGCGTCCATCACGCGCTCGGCCGCCTGGGCATAGGCCGCGCGTGCCGACAGGCCCGAATTGGCCCAGGCCGGCGCCACCACCGTGACCTCGCCCTTGACGCCGTCCAGCACCACCACGACCGACGGGCGCAACATCACCGCGTCGGGCAGGCCGAGCGGATCAGGGTTCACATCGGGCAGATGTTCGACCAGCCGGATCATGTCATAGCCCAGATAGCCGAACAGCCCGGCCGAGATGGGGGGCAGGTCGTCGGGCAGGTCGATACGGCTTTCGGCCAGCAGGGCGCGCAGGGCGGCCAGCGGATCATCGCCGGGGATATCTTCGAATCCTTCCGGGTCGAACCTTGCCGAGCGATTGACGCGGATTCTCGTGCCGCGACATTCCCAGATCAGATCGGGTTTCATGCCGATTACCGAATAGCGCCCGCGCACCTCGCCGCCCGTCACGCTTTCCAGCATGAAGGAATTGGCGCGCGCCTGCGCCAGTTTCAGCATCAAGGAAACCGGCGTATCCAGATCGGCGGCCAGACGCGTATAGACCACCTGGTTTTCGCCCGCATCAAAGCCGCGCGCGAAATCGTCGAATGTCGGGGTGATGGCCATGTTACCTGAAGCTGCTGTGCACCGCGTCGATGACGGCCTGGTTGATGGTCACGCCCTGGGTGGTTTCGATGGCCGCGGCATAGGCCTGATAGACATCGACGCCGACCTGCTGTGCGTACTGGTCCGACACCTGGGTGACCAGCTTGGCGTTTTCCGGGCTCTTGGCATCGAACGGGATGACCTTGCCCAGCCGGGTAACGGCCACGTTGTCGCCATCGGCGACCACGGCGACCTCGTCGGGCTTCATCCTGAATACCCTGGTGATCAGCTCGCCCGGCGCATCCTTGACCTTGGCGTCGCGGCGTTGCTGCTCGGTCCTGACATCGGCCAGGCCGGCCTCGGCAAAGGGGGTGCCGGCTTCGATGCGCGCCTTGATTTCCTCGGCCAGCTTGCGCAGCCGCTTGCGGGTTTCATCGGCCTTCCAGTCGGCAATGACGCGCACGCGCAGCTTGTCCAGCGGGATCAGCGCGGGTTCGATGATCTTGTCCAGCCTCAGGGCAAAGACGGTGCCGTCGCTGGCGACCTTGACGGTAGGGTAATCGTCCTTGGTGATCGCTGCGGCCTCCTTGCGGAATTCCTCGTAGCGCGCGATCCCGTCCTTGCTCTGGTCGGTGAAATCTATCTTGCCCAGCTTGGCGGGGGTTTCCTTGGCCACGTCCTCGAGATCGGCACCGCCGGCAAGCATGTCGTCAATCCTGGGCGTTTCCTTTTCGACCTGGGCGCGTGCGCGGGTGGCCACATATTCGGCCAGCAACGTCGTGCGCGCCTTTTCAAAGGGAACGCTGCGGGCGGCCAGAACGGCGCGGATGCGGAACAGCGCCGGACCCAGCGATGAATCGACAGGCCCGACAATGCCTGTCTTGTCGGTACCGAAAACGGCCTTGGCCGCGGCCAGCGACAGGTCGGACTTGCGCACCTCGCCCAGGGAGACGTCCTTGGGCTGGAGGCCGCGTTCCCTGACCACGTCCTCGAATGTCTTGGCCCCCGAATCGATGGCCTTGCGCGCGGCCGTGGCGTCGGCCTCGTTGGCAAAGACCAGGCGATCGACCACCCGGCGTGCGGGTGTATTGAAGCGATCGGCCTGCTTTTCATATTCGGCGCGCAGTGCCGCATCATCGACCTTGACCTTGTCAGTCATCATGTCGGGGGTAAGGTAGATATAGGTTATCCGCCTCGTGCGCGGCGAGGTGTAGTCCTTGGGATGGTCCTTGTACCACGCCTTGATCTCGGCCTCGGTCGGCTCCCGGGTCGGCCCGTCGAGCATGTCCGTGGTGACGCGACCCCAGCTGAAGATGCGCTCTTCGCGCACAAAGCGCAGCATGGCCAGCGCATAGCTGTCATCGGCGTGGATGCCGCCGGTAATGGCCGTCTGCAGGATGGCGCGCGCATTGTCCTGACGCAGGGTGGTTTCGTATTCGGCCGGCTTCATGTTGATGCGGCGCAGGATCGACTTGTAGGTCTGTTCGTCGAACTTGCCGGTCATGTCCTGAAAGGCACGGTTCGCCAGCAGCGCGTCACGCACCCGCCGGTCGCCGATCGACAGGCCCAGGCGGCGATCCTCGGCATTCAGCGCGGCGGTGGCCAGAACCTGCCCCAGAACCTGCCGGTCGATGCCGAACTGGCGTGCCTGTTCCAGCGTGAAATTGGTGCCGGTCTGGCGTGACAGATCCTGCAGCCGGGCGTTCAGCGCGCGGGCATATTCGTTGGCGGTCACCTTTTCGCCGCCCACGGTGGCAACGGCCTGGCTGCCGCTGCGCCCGACCGAGCCGACGCCAAAGCCCGTGAGACTGAGCGCCAGCAGGCCCAGTACGGACCAGACGATCCAGTTGCCTTTTTTCTTGGGTCGCAGGGGTGCGGTCATGTGCTTGCTTTCCTGATGTCCGATCCGGCCCGGATATCGGCGTTGACCACCCGAGGCCGAGTTTGGGGCCGAGTATTAGGGACACTCAGCCCCGGATACAAGCGCAGTCAGGGCGATTTTGGCGTGAAATCAGGCGGAAAACGCCCCGAGGCGGGTGAACATTTCGGTGATCCTGGCCTGATCGGCATTGGCAAAAGCGATGCGCAGGCACGAGCGTGCCGCGCCGTGGCCATCCTTGCGGTCGCCCGTGTCGGCTGGCGCGAACATCGTGCCCGGCAGCATCAATATGGCGGCCTGCTGCAGGATGCGGCGGGCCAGAACGTCGGAATCCATGTCGAAAGGGTGTTCCACATAGGCAAAATAGGCCCCGGCCCCCAACAGGCGCCAGCCGTCGAGCCGGTGAAAGCCCTCTGTGACCATGGCACGCCGGCGCAGGATCTCGGCCCGCTCGCCGCGCAGCCACGCACCGAGATTGCGCATGCCGAACAGCGCCGCGCGCTGGCCGATCTGGTTGGGGCAGATGGTGACGGTATCGAGGAACTTTTCGACCTCGCGCATGCGGCTGCGCGAGGTCAGCAAGGCCCCGACGCGGTGGCCGGTCAGGCGATAGGCCTTGGAAAAGGAATAGAGATGGATCAGCGTTTCATCCCAGTCGGGGGCGGCAAACAGGTCGTGCGGACGCGTGCTGCGGCTGTCGAAATCGCGATATGTCTCGTCCACGATCAGGGCAATTTCATGGGCGCGTGCCAGATCGAAAAAGGCGCGCACCAGCCCGGCGGGGTATTCGGTGCCGGTCGGGTTGTTCGGCGTGACCAGCAGGATCGCCTTGACCGAGGGGTCGATCAGGCGGGCGGCCTGTTCTGGATCGGGCAGCATGCCTTGCCCGACAGGCAGCGGGCGGCACGAGACGCCGGTCATGTCGAGCCACATCTTGTGATTGAAATACCACGGGGTCGGCACGATCACCGAATCCCCGGGCCCGGCCAGCGTCGCCACGGCGGCGCAAAAGGCCTGGTTGCAGCCGCTGGTGATTGCGACCTGTTCCGGCGAGATTTCGCCCCCATAGGCCGCCGACCACTGGCTGGCGATTTCCGCGCGCAACGCGCCCAGCCCCAGCACGGGACCATAGACATGGGCCGAGGCATCCTCGCGCGCGATGCGGGCGATTTCATCCAGCAGAGGGGCAGGCGGGGCCTCGACGGGGGCGGCCTGGCTGAGATTGATCAGCGGGACGCCCTCGGGCAGGGGGGTGGTGTCCAGCCAGCGGCGCGCCTCCATCACCGGGGGGGCAAAACTCGCGTGCAGCATCGGGTTGATCGGGGCGGGCATGATCGGCGTTCCGTTTTCGGGCCGTTTTCGGGCGGCCGCCGGTTGCGGGCGGTGGCGTTTCGACGGGCAGCCTGGCGGGGATCCGCGCGGCCAGGCTGTCATTGCCCCATCTCTAGCGCGCGTCGTACCGGCGGGCAAGCGGGGCCGGGGGCGGGTCACGGCAATCGCTTGATGGGGTGCAGCCGGATGCAAGCGAGGCATGCGGCCGCCCGGGTGGGCGCGAATGCGCCCGCCTGTCTATTGAATCTGTGGCATGATGCTCCCGGCGACGAGCCCGAGCGCCCGCCCGGGGCCGGGCGCTGCCCTCAACTCGAGAAGGCGGCCGGTAAAAGGCGATATGGGCCGAAACAAGGATCCAAATGCGACTGCCCTGGGGGGCGGGTGCCGCCACCACTGCATCCGCACCAGGCCGGAAAGCGACCATCGGCGACATGCGCATGTCGTGAACGGGCGGCAATGGCGGGCGACGATTCGCTATGGCGATCTGACGGATTGGCCGTCGGATCACCAAACCAGATCATATGCGAGGGCGCCATGCTGGCGGTTGCACGAAATTCCTGGGCCTTGCTGCTGGGCATGTTCCTGCTGATGCTGGGCAATGGCCTGCAGGGCACCCTGCTGGGCGTGCGTGGCGCCGTCGAAGGATTCGGCACCGGGGCAATGGCCTTTGTCATGTCGGCCTATTTCCTGGGCTTTCTCGGGGGCTCGTATGTCGCGCCGATGATGATCAGGCGCGTGGGGCATGTCCGGGTTTTCGCGGCGCTGGCCTCGTTCATCTCGGCCGTGCTGATCCTTTATGCCGCGCTGCCCGACCCGGTGGCATGGGTATTGATGCGCATTGTCATCGGGTTCTGTTTTTCGGGCGTCTATGTCGTTGCCGAAAGCTGGCTGAACGATGCCGCCACCAACGAGACGCGGGGACAGGCGATGTCGCTGTACCTGATCATCCAGATGCTTGGGGTAAGCGGGGCGCAGGGCCTGCTGAACCTGGCCGATCCCAGGGGCTATGACCTGTTCATCATCGCCTCGGTCCTGGTGTCGGTCGCGGTTGCGCCGATCCTGCTGTCGGTCAGCCCGGCACCGGTGTTCCAGACGACCAAGCCGATGACGCTGCGCCGCCTGTTCGAGGTGTCGCCCCTGGGTTTCATCGGGGCCTTTCTGCTGGGCGCGGTCTTTGCCGCGCTGTTCGGCATGGCCAGCGTCTTTGGCGCGCGCGAGGGGCTGAGCGTGGGCGAAATTTCGGTCTTTGTCGCCACGATCTACCTGGGCGGGATGATCTGCCAGTATCCCATCGGCTGGTTCTCGGATCGCATGGACCGGCGTCTGCTGATCATGGGGCTCAACCTGTTCGGGGCCGCGGTCATGCTGGGCGGGCTGCTGTTGCCGACCGGGTTCGGCCTGCTGCTGGTGCTGGCCTTTGTCATCGGCGGCATATCGACGCCGCTCTATTCCCTGTACATCGCCTATACCAACGATTTCCTGGAAATCGACGACATGACCGCCGCCTCGGGGGGGCTGATCTTTGTCAACGGGATCGGGGCCATCGCCGGGCCGCTGCTGCTGGGCTGGATGATGGAGCGTTTCGGCAACATGAGCTTTTTTGCCTATCTCGGGGCGCTGCTGGCGGTCATGGCCGCCTATGCCGCCTGGCGCATGACGCGCCGCGCCGCGCCCGCGATCGAGGAAACCGGCCATTACGCGCCGGTCGCGCCCACGGCCTCGCCGGTGGCGGTCGAGGTGGTGCAGGAACTGGCGATCGAGCGCGCGCTGGAGGAAGAAGGCAACAGCGACGACGCAAATTCGCGAAAAAGTGAAGAAATGCCTTGAAATGGCCACAATCTGTGAAAAAGCTGATTCTCACAGGTCGCGTGGTACAGGAGGTGTGGGCACCATGGCAGACGCAGGCGAAATCCGCCGTTTCTGGGTTGACGAGGTCGGCCCCGACGGCTGGTACGCGGCAAGTGACGAACTGGATCAGGAAATCCGGTCGCGTTTTCTGGAAAGCTGGGAAGAGGGCGCGCGCGGTGCGCTGAATGACTGGGCATATGATCCCGACAGGGCGTTGTCGCTGGTCATTCTTCTCGACCAGTTTCCCCGCAACATGTTCCGGGGCTCGGCGCGGGCCTTTAGCACCGATCGTCGGGCGATCTGCGTCGCCCGCAAGGGGATCGATCTGGGTTTCGACATGCGCACGCCCGAGCCGGAAAGACAGTTTTTCTATCTGCCATTGATGCATTCGGAAAGCCTGATGGATCAGGAACGCTGCGTGCGCCTTATGAAGACGCGGATGCCCGAAACGGGCGAGGGGAACCTTCTGCACGCCAAGGTGCACCGCGAGGTGATCCGCAAGTTCGGGCGTTTCCCCTATCGCAACGAGGCGTTGCACCGCCAGGAAACCGCGCAGGAGCGCGACTATCTGCGTTCCGGCGGCTATGGCGAGACCCTGCGCGCGTTTCAAAAGGCCAGCTGATTCGCGCCTGCCCCGGTGATGGGCGGGGCCGCCGGGCGTCGTGACCCGGCGCGCTCGTGTCGCGGCCCTAGGGCCTGTTGACGATCACCAGATCGCACCGGTTTCAGTCCAAATCCACCAGTGCCAGCCAATTTTGCGCAGACAGGGTGGCCCCCTTTCAAGCAAAATTTGCGTCGCAATGGTGGATTTGGGCGAAATCCCGAAGGGACGCGGCGAAAATTGCCCCCAACGCGCGAATTTTTCCTTCCGATCAGACGATCGCTGCGGTCAAATTCATCACGCTGGAAGCAATTTTCCCCAGCGCCGGTGCCATCTGGTGATCGTCAACAGGCCCTAAACAAACTCGCACGGATTGCGAAGGGCACCGAGTTCGTGTCCATTGGCGACGCAATGGAAATAACCGATTGGTCGAAGGTGCCGAAGCTTCCATCGCGAGACTTGGTCATGTTGACAAATGCCTGAACCACAACCTGATTGCCACGACGTCGAGGAATCCCAGGAAGCTGGCGGCCGTCTTGTCGTAGCGGGTGGCGATGCGGCGGGCATTCTTGAGGCGGTTGAAACATCGCTCGACAAGGTTTCTGAGCGCGTAGATCGTGGTGTCGACGGGAACGATGTTCTTCCTGTTCCGGCGCATGGGGATGACCGGCATAATGTCCTGTTCGGCGAGATTTTCCCGAATGGTATCCGAGTCATAGCCCTTGTCGGCGACCAGCACGACCGGCTCGGGCAGGTTTTTGGCCATCACTAGGTCGAAGCCCTTGTAGTCCGATGTCTGACCCGGGGTGATCTCGGTTCGCATCGGCAGGCCGTGGCTGTTCACGCGCAGGTGGACCTTGGTCGAGAAGCCACCTTTCGAGCGGCCAAGATCTTCTTTCGGAGTCCCCCTTTTACGCCGGCTGCATGCTGGTGGGCGTGGATCACGGTGCTGTCGACCATCTGCAAGGCGTCTGGAACGGCGCCGCTCTCGTTCAGGGCATCGAGTATGATTTCCCACAGCCCGGCAAGCGTCCAGCGGCGGAACTGGCGATATACGGTAAGCGCCACGCACGCCCCATCCATTTCGACCCTTCCGCCCCGGCCCTGACGGTGCTGTGTTTTCCCGAAACGATGGATTGGGATGGAGCATCCAATGGAACAACATTTGTATGGGGATGGAGAGCCGGGCGTGGAGCGGCTGGAGGTATTGGAGGGCCCGACAGGTCGGCGGCGTTGGCCGGCCGAGGTGAAGGGGCGGATTGTTGCCGAGACGCTGCGGCCCGGGGCGACGGTTGCCGAGGTGGCGCGGCGGCACGGGATCGGGGCGCAGCATCTTTCGACTTGGCGCCGGCTGGCGCGCGAGGGCAAGATTGTGGTGCCGGGGGACGCGCTTGATGACGTGCCGATGTTTGCGCGTGTCGAGATTGCGCCCGAGCCGGCATCAAGGCCGTGCAGTGGCTTTGTTGCGATTGATTTCGGCGAGGCCACCATCCGGCTGCCTGGCGATGCGCCGGCGGGACGGATTGCGGAGATTGCACATGCGCTGCGGGCCGCGCGATGATCGTTCCGTCGCAGGCGGTGAAGATCGTGGTTGCGACCAGGCCGGTAGATTTTCGAAAAGGTCACGACGGGCTGGCGGCGGTGGTCCAGAATGAACTGGGTCTGGATCCGCATTCCGGGATCATCGTGGTGTTCCGGGCCAAGCGCGGAGACCGGATCAAGGTGCTGCTGTGGGATGGATCCGGGCTGGTGCTGGCCTATAAGCGGCTGGAGCAGGGCAAGTTCGCCTGGCCCGGCGTAAGCGACGGGGTGATGCGGCTTTCCAGGGGGCAGTTCGAGGCCCTGTTCGAAGGGCTCGATTGGCGGCGCGTTCTTCCGCGCCGGGTGCGTCGTCCGGGTGTGGCAGAGTGAATCGGGGGGCGTTTTTGCCGTGCATCGGGAGTGTTTTTTCTATATAAAACAGGCATGTCGCAGCCTCTGAACCCCATTGATCTTGAACGGCTTCCCGCCGACATCCGGGCGTCTGTCGAGGCCCTGCAGGCACAGGTCATGGCAATCAGCGCGGCCAATGCGCGGCTGGAATATCTGGTCCGCGAACTGCGCCACGCCCTTTACGGCAAGAGGTCGGAAAAGCTCTCTCCCGACGACCGCCAGCTGGCTTTTGAAGACCTCGAGGTGGCGGTGGCCGAGGCCGAGGAACATCAGGCCCGGCTGAAGGGTGACGCGCCAAAAAAGAGGGCCGGCAAACCCAGACGCAACCTTGGCAACCTGCCCGAGGATCTGCCGCGTGTCACAAAGGTCATCGAGCCCGACAGTACTTCCTGCGGCTGTGGCGAGATGGAGCGGATCGGCGAAGATCGCACGGAACGGCTCGACATCATCCCCGCCCAGCTGCGGGTCATCGTGACGGTGCGCCCCAAATATGCCTGCCCGGCCTGCAAGGGTGGGGTCACCCAGGCAAAGACGCCGCCCCACCTGATCGAGGGTGCGCTGCCGACCGAGGGGGCCATCGCCCATGTGCTGGTCAGTAAATACGCCGACCACGCGCCGCTCTACCGCCAGGCACAGATGTTGGGCCGCTCGGGCCTGCAGATCGATCGTTCCACGCTGGCCGGCTGGGTCGGCAAGGCCGCGTTCCACCTGACACCGATCGTGGAACGACTGGCCGAACATCTGAAGGCCTCGACCAAGTTGTTCATGGATGAAACCACCGCCCCGGTTCTGGCCCCGGGCAAGGGCAAGACGAAGACTGGCTATCTCTGGGCGCTGGCCCGGGATGACCGACCCTGGGGCGGCGAAGATCCCCCCGGTGTGGTCTACTTTTACGCCGATGGGCGTGGGGGCAAACATGCCGAGGAGTTCCTGGAAGGCTTCAATGGCATCCTGCAAACCGACGGCTATGCCGGCTACAACCGGTTGACCAGGAGCACCC
>JASBSZ010000036.1 GCA_030148665.1 Alphaproteobacteria bacterium | reverse complement strand
TGGTCGAGCGATTCTTCAACAAGCTCAAACACTTCCGCGCGGTGGCCACGCGCTATGACAAGCGCGACGACAACTACCTCGCCTCCGTCCAACTCGCTTCTATCAGGATTTGGTTGCGATCTTATGAGTCGGTGACCTAGGAATGAACCCCGATATTTCCCGGTTTGGGATACAGCACCACCTTGGTGCCAATGGGGACCTTGTCGTAAAGCTCGATCACATGCGGATTGATCAGGCGGGCGCAGCCGTTCGATACCGCGACGCCTATCGTGCGCGGATTGTTGGTGCCGTGGATGCGCAGGTAGGTATCGCGCCCCTTGGCATCGTACAGATACAGCGCCCGCGCTCCGAGCGGGTTGTTGATGCCGCCGTCCATTCCGCCGGCCTCGGCGATGGGACCATAGACCTCGGGGTTGCGTTTCACCATGTCGTCCGTGGGTATCCAGCGCGGCCATTCCTGTTTCGCCCCGACGTGGTAGACACCGGGGTGATAGAGATTCCCGCGCCCGATCCCGACGGTATACCGGATGGCCTTTCGTTTGGGCAGCGTCAGAAACAGGCGATATGTCGCCGGGTCAACATGGATTTCACCCGCGGGCAGCCTGGTCTTGAGGCGGACGAGCGTTGGTTGATAATCTTCGGGCAGAACGTATTCTTCGCCCTTCTTGTGGGCCAGCGCGGGTGTCACACCCAACACGGCCGAAGCGAGGCCAGTAGCCAGAAACAGACGTCGGTCGATCAAAGCGGTATCCCTTGTCCAATTGCCGTTGCACGAAATGAGTTGGGGCAGGGTTGCAAAATGCAGCATGTCCTCGGAACAAGGTTAGCGCAAAGGGCGCCCGGATCGGATAACGTTTTCGTCAGCATACTGTTTCTGGAGGGTTTTGTTCCACCGTCCAGACGCAGAAAAGGCCCCGCAAGGGGGCCTTTTCGTTCGGTTTGTCCGGTCCCGGTCAGGCGTTTTCGCGCTTGATCTCCTGGCCGGTTTCCTGATCGACGACCTTCATCGACAGGCGCACCTTGCCGCGATCGTCAAAGCCCATCAGCTTGACCTTCACTTCCTGGCCTTCCTTCAGCACATCCTTGGGATGGTTGATGCGCTCGTTGGCGATCTGGCTGACATGAACCAGACCGTCGCGCTTGCCGAAAAAGTTCACGAAGGCGCCGAAATCCATCAGCTTGACGACCTTGCCGGTATAGATCTTGCCAACCTCGGGCTCGGCCACGATCGCGTGGATCATGTCGCGCGCCTTTTCGATGGCTTCGGCATTGGGGCTGGCGATCTTGATGATGCCGTCGTCGTTGATATCGACCTTGGCCCCCGAAACCTCGACGATCTCGCGGATCACCTTGCCACCCGAGCCGATCACTTCGCGGATCTTGTCGGTGGGCACCTGCATGGTTTCGATGCGCGGGGCGTGAATCGAAAACTCGCCGGCGGTGGTCAGGGCCTTGGCCATTTCGCCCAGGATGTGCAGGCGGCCCTGCTTGGCCTGTGCCAGCGCCGTTTTCATGATTTCCGACGTGATGCCGGCGACCTTGATGTCCATCTGCAGGCTGGTGATGCCCTTTTCGGTGCCGGCAACCTTGAAGTCCATGTCGCCAAGGTGATCTTCGTCACCCAGGATGTCAGTCAGAACCGCAAAGTCGCTGCCTTCCAGGATCAGGCCCATGGCCACACCTGCAACCGGCGCCTTCAGCGGCACGCCCGCATCCATCATCGAAAGCGATGAACCGCAGACGGTCGCCATCGAGGATGACCCGTTGCTTTCGGTGATCTCGGACACGATGCGGATAGTGTAGGGGAAGTCGGTCGCCGGCGGCAGCACCGCCTGCAGCGCCCGCCAGGCCAGCTTGCCGTGACCGATTTCACGACGGCCCGGGCCCATCATCCGGCCTGCTTCGCCCACCGAATACGGGGGGAAGTTGTAGTGCAGCAGAAAGTTCGACTTGTAGGTGCCGTTCAGCGCGTCGATCATCTGTTCGTCGTCGCCGGTGCCCAGCGTGGTGATGACCAGCGCCTGGGTTTCGCCGCGGGTGAACAGGGCCGAGCCGTGGGTGCGGGGCAGAACCTGCACCTCGGCGCTGATCGGGCGGACCGTCGTCAGGTCGCGCCCGTCGATCCGTTTGCCGGTTTTAAGGATGTCACCGCGCAGGATCGAGGATTCCAGCTTCTTGAAACAGTTGCCGAGGTTTGCGTCTTCGCGGTCTTCTTCGCTCAGCTGTTCGATGATGCTGTCACGTGCGGCCGAGATGGCGGCCTGGCGTTCCTGCTTGTCGGTAATGGCAAAGGCGGCACGCATGGCCTCTTCGCCTGCGGCCTGCACCTTGGCATACAGTTCCGAATAGTCGGCGGGCTGAAAGTCGAACGGCTCCTTGGCCGCGTCTTCGGCCAGGTCGATGATCATGTCGATCACCGGCTGCATGGCGTCATGACCGAACTGGACTGCGCCCAGCATTTCGTCTTCCGACAGCTCATAGGCTTCGGATTCGACCATCATCACCGCGTCCTTGGTGCCGGCAACGATCAGGTCCAGCCGCTGCTCGGGGTTTTCACGCAGCTTGTGCATGTCGTCCACCGACGGGTTCAGCACATATTCGCCATTGGCATAACCGACGCGGGCACATCCGATCGGCCCCAGAAACGGCGCGCCGGAAAGCGTAAGCGCGGCCGAGGCGGCGATCATGGCAACGACGTCCGGGTCGTTTTCCAGATCATGCGACAGAACCGTGCAGATCACCTGGGTTTCGTTCTTGAAGCCGGGCACGAACAGCGGGCGGATCGGACGGTCGATCAGGCGCGCGGTGAGCGTTTCCTTTTCGGTCGGACGTGCCTCGCGCTTGAAGAACCCACCGGGGATCTTGCCCGCGGCATAGTATTTTTCCTGATAGTGCACGGTCAGAGGGAAGAAATCGAAGCCCTCTTTCGGTTTTTTCTCGTACACAACGGCGCACAGCACCGAGGTTTCGCCAAGGGTGGCGACAACGGCAGCATCTGCCTGGCGGGCAATCTTGCCCGTTTCAAGTGTCAGTGTTTCACCACCCCACTCGATTGACTTCTTGTATTCCTTGAACATTTCTTATCCTTGCATATGGCCCTGCCCCCTGGCAGGCGCCACGATAACATGGGCCGTGTGCCCATGGATCCCCGGTTTCATCATCATCCTGCCAAGCCCGTGGGATCAGTTCGGGCCCGGCCTTCGGACGTCTGCGTCCGTCTTTATATGGGGTCGGACGCGTATTCCCCAATATGCAAGGCGCGCCCGGTAAGGCGCGCCCTGTATTCCTAGCGGCGGATGCCGAGGCGTTTGATCAGGTCCTGATAGCGGGCCTCATCCTTGCCTTTGACGTAATCGAGCAGCTTGCGGCGCTGGGCCACGAGTTTCAGCAGGCCACGACGGGAATGGTTGTCCTTCTTGTGAACCTTGAAATGCTCGGTCAGGGTCGAGATGCGCGAGGTCAGGATTGCGACCTGCACTTCGGGCGAACCTGTGTCGCCTTCATGCGTGGCATATTCCTTGATCAGCTGCGCTTTCAGCTCGGGTGTAATCGACATCGGGGTCTCCTTGTCAGGTTGGAATGGATGGCACAAGCCGGGATGTCGTCCAGCAGGGCCCGTGGAGGTATCTTCCGAACGCTGAGTCCGGGCGATGCGCGCGTATAGGGGAATTTTGCACAAAAGGAAAGGGCAAAGGTGACGGCAGGGGGCGAACGGCCCGAAAGACCGCCCGGAAAGACGTGCCTGCACCCCTGCGGCAGATGGACTCGGGCCCTTGGGGGCCGGCGCGGTTGCCAGAGGGATTGTTTCGTGACCCCGTACAATGGTGCGATTTTCGGTCGAGATAACCCAGTTCGGAACCTATCCGCCAAATTTATTCCTTATTTCCAACCATTTAACGCCTCATTTTCGTTGTCCGGCGTGGGCGATTGGGTTACCCTCGGCCTGTCTGGGGTTTGCGTGGGGCAGGCATTTGGCGGGGGCCGATGCCATAGGGTCCGCACGCGGAAAATGGGGGCTGACGCCTGCCGTTCTGGTGGGCCGGAGGCCTGGAATGATGTCGTTGCTGACATTGCCGACTTTCTCGCGCGGTGCCCGTTCCGGGGCGGCGCGACGCCGATTGTCGCGGCGCGAGGGCGCGCGCATCAGGCAGGCGGCGCTCGAGGCGGCAAGGGACGCACCGCTGCTGTTGACCGATCCGCTCAGACCGGGCAGCCCGCCGGAAAGGTTCGGCCATCGTGAATTGCTGGAATTCAGCGAGGGGGCGGTGATTTCGGATTTTGATCCCTGCGCCGATATTCTGGAGATCGAGGTTCCCGACGGTGCGCAGGGGCAGGAAGAAATAGAGATCGTGAACGGTCCACCAGGGTGCGGGGTCAGGGTGCTGCTGAATGGCAGGATGGTCGCCGAAATCAGGGGAATCAGAGGGTTGGATCGCGACAGGATTGTCTTGCGCGCGGTCTGAGGGGGCGGTCTGCCCATGTGGGTACAAGCCGTCGAACGGAAAGGTGGATCGAAATGGTGGAACTGATAATTCTTGCCGGGATGGTCATGTCGGGCCTGATGCTCGAGGCATGGATGAACAGCAGCGGTACGACGGACGAGGTCATCGACGGGACCGAAGGCGATGATGGCCTGACCGGTCACGGCGGCGACGACCTGCTGTCGGGTTTTGGCGGAAACGACATCCTGACCGGGCATGGCGGGAACGACACCCTGCTGGGAGGCAACGGTAACGATACCCTTTCCGGCGACAGCGGCAGCGACAAGCTGAGCGGTGGGGACGGCAGCGACCGCCTGTACGGAGGCTCGGGGAATGACACGCTCGATGGCGGCGGCGGAAACGATCAGGTCTTTGGCGGAGCAGGCGATGACACGCTTGCGGGCGGCTGGGGCAATGACCTGTTGAACGGCGGCGGCGGCAATGACGATATCCGAGGCGGAGACGGCAACGACCGCATCTTTGGCGCCGAGGGGTCGGATCATATCCACGGCGAGGCCGGCAATGACACGATCGACGGCGGTGGTGGCAATGATGCGCTTTCCGGCGGGGCCGGGAACGACACGCTCAGCGGTGGTGACGGTTCGGATGCGCTGGATGGCAATCAGGGGACCGACCGGCTGTCCGGCGATGGCGGCGACGACCTGCTGAGGGGTGGCGGAGGCAACGACACCCTGAACGGCGGTGCCGGCGACGACGCCCTGTATGGCAATGACGGCAACGACACCATGTCCGGCGAAGGCGGGTCAGATTATCTCGATGGCGCCAACGGCAACGACAATCTGTCGGGTGGTGTTGGCGATGACACGCTGTATGGCGGTAACGGCAACGACACGCTGAACGGTGGTGGTGGAAACGACTATCTGAATGGCTATGGCGGATCGTATGCCGCTGCCGCAGGCGCCACGGCACCGGATGGGGCCGATGTCCTTTCCGGGGGCGATGGCAATGACACGCTGGTTCTGGGCGAGGGCGATACCGGCACTGGCGGGGGCGGGGCCGATACCTTTGGTGCGATCTACTCGCCGGGCGGGGTTGCCACCATTTCCGACTATACCGCCGGGCAGGATCATCTGGTGCTGGGCTATCAGGAAAGCGACCTCGGCCCCAGCCCGGTGCTGGACGCATTCTATTCCGGCACGATCGGTGGCACGGTCGTGACCCTGAACGGCAATCCAGCAGCCGTTCTTGCCGGGGTCAGCAGCATCGATCTGACCCAGGTGACCGTCACCGCGATGAGTCCGCCGACCGTGTGATCGTCCACGGGCTGGGCCGTACCGCGTAGCCGATATAAAGCGGATGTCTGGGGTGTCCGGCCTTTGACAGCCCCAGATGTTTCAACGGCAGCCCGGTCTTGCGCAGCAAGGCCTCGACCTGCGGGCCGCGATCCAGATGCGCGCCGTGGGTGCCCCAGGCGCAGATGATCTCGTCGGCCCAATGCGCGGCGTCAAGGATGGCCGCGTCGTTTTCAGGGCCGACCGGGTCATGGGCGGCGCGCATGTCGCGCGGATCGGTGGCGCGCCAGGCGAATATGTTGGTGACGCGAAAGGCCCCGAATCCCAGCGCGCGGGCCCGGCGTTCGCAGCGTTCCACCGTGGGGTCGTTCTGCACCTCGGTTGCCGTTGACGGGTTCAGCATGACAAATGTCACACGCCGCCCCTCAGGTTCCCAGATGCGGGTCAGGGCATAGCGGTAGCGTTCGCAATCGGAATAGATCGCGGTGCTGGCGGCGTCGCCCTTTTGATGCGTGCGGGTGATCATGGTTGCGGGCCTCAGCTGTCCGGTGTCACGATCACGCGCTTGGGGTGCAGCTCGCCCGCGCGATAGACGCCGATGGCTACCGCCCGCCCGTCAAGCGAGGCCCAGGCCTCGTCGCCATATTCCACGTCGCCGGTCAGCACCATGCCGGGATTGCCATTGCGCATCCTTGCAGCGCCTTCGGGCGTTGTGCGCAGCTCGGGCAACTCGGCAAGGCCCGTTTCCAGCGGCATCAGATAGTCGTCAAGTTCCGGCGATTTCGCCAGCTCGTCCAGCAATTCGGCCGAGATGCCGTCCTGGGCATCGAACGGCCCCGACCAGATACGCCGCAGCTGTGACACATGGCCGTAACAGCCCAGCGCCTCGCCCAGATCGCGGGCGATGGCGCGCACATATCCGCCCTTGCCGCAGACCATTTCCAGCACCACATGGTCGGCATCGGGCCGGTCGATGAAATCGAGCGATTCCACCCATAGAGGGCGGGCCTCGATCATCGGATCATCGCCCTCGCGGGCCAGCTTGTAGGCGCGCTGCCCGTCAATCTTGACGGCGGAAAATTTCGGCGGAACCTGCATGATATCGCCCTTGAAGGGCTCCAGCGCGGCGCGGATTTCGTCGTCACTGGGGCGGATGTCGCTTGAGGCGATCACCTCGCCCTCGGCATCGTCGGTATTGGTCGCCTGTCCCAGCCGCACGGTGAAACGATAGGCTTTCAGCGCGTCGGTGACATAGGGCACGGTCTTGGTTGCCTCGCCGAATGCGATGGCCAGCACCCCGGTTGCATCGGGGTCAAGCGTGCCCGCGTGGCCGGCCTTGCGCGCGTCAAAGGCCCAGCGTGCCTTGTTCACGATAGCGGCCGAAGTCACGCCCGCGGGCTTGTCAACGATCAGCCAGCCGGAAATGTCGCGGCCCTTCTTGCGGCGTCTTCCCATGTCTCAGTTCTCCTTGCGCGGGGCGGGGCCCCAATGGGCGCGGGTGCGGGCCCAGATTTCGGCGTCTTCGGGGTAGGTTGCCAGAACTGCGGTGGCAATTTCGGGCGTCATGATCTGCGCGCGGGTCAGGGGTTTGGGCGAGGTGTTGCGCTCGCGCACGGCCTGCATCCTTTCCGCGATGTCGGGGATCAGCGGCGACAGCAGCTGCGGCAGCTGCCAGCCCAGCCCGTCAAGGGTGACAAGGCGCAGGTCGATCTTTTGCGCCTGAGCCAGCCGCACCGACTGGCGCTGCCAGTGGGGGTTTGTCCTTTCGTCGGTCTTGCCGTCGAGATTGGCGGCAAACCATTCCAGCGCCTTGAGGCAGTTGCGGCGGTGGGTCTCGATATCCAGATCGTGGCCGGTTTCCAGCCCGGCCTGGGCAACCAGCAGCTTGTGCATCCACTTGTCCTGCGGGCGGCGATAGGTCACCAGCTTGTCGAAATAGAGCGACAGAAAGCGGTCGATGGGGTCGCGGATTACGGCAAAGGCATAGGGCGAGCCCTCGATTTCCTCGCGCGGCACGAATGTTGCCTTGGGCAGGTCCTGGTCATGGGCGTGGATATTGGCGCTGTCCGGGTGCAACGCATCGTGGTCGAGATACCAGATCAGGTTGCGCAGGAATGTGCAGCCGCATTTGGCGATCACCAGATAGAACAGGGGATAGCGGTTGGTGGTATAGAACACGCGCCCCGCGCCCGGTTTCCTGCGCGGGGTGCCTGTAAACCAGGCGGGCACGGCCTCAGCCGTCATCGTCGTCTCGTTCAAGGTCGCGCCTGACGCGATCCTGCGACAGCAGGCGGCGGGTTTCATCCATCTGGTCAAAGGTGGTGTCGCGCACGAAACGCAGCTCGGGCGAAAACTTCAGATGGATTTCCCGGTTCAGCGCGCGGCGCAGCTCGTGCTTGTGGCGGGCAAGGGCGGTAATCGCCAGCTCGACCTGCTGGCCGCCCAACGGCATCACATGGGCGGTGGCCACGCGCAGATCGGGACTCATCCGCACCTCGCCGACGGTGATCGACAGACGGTCGATTTCCGGGTCGTGCAGTTCGCCCCGGTTCAGGATGTCGGCAAGCGCACGGCGGATCACCTCGCCCACACGCAACTGGCGCTGGCTGGGGCCCGAATTGTTCTGGTTGTGGCGTCTGGTCATCTGTTGCTGTCCTCTTTGCAGGTGATCTATGCCACCGACAGTGATGTTGCAACCGGCCACGCGCTCGGCCTATGGTCTGGCGAGTATTATTCAGCCTGACGGAGCAGATGAAATGGGTGACTTGCCGGCAATCGCGGTCGTGGGCGCCTCGGGGCGCATGGGGCAGATGCTGATCCGCACGATCGAGGCCAGCGACAAGGCCGTGCTGGCCGGTGTGACCGAACGCGCGGGCCATGAATGGGTGGGGCGTGATCTGGGCCTGTGCATGGGGGGCGCGGAAAACGGGATCATCGTATCCGACGACCCGCTGGAGGTTTTCGCCAGGGCGCGTGCCGTGATCGATTTTACAGCGCCTGAGGCCACGTTGCAGCACGCGGTTCTGGCCGCCCAGGCGCGCCTTGTGCATGTGATCGGCACGACCGGATTTTCCGAAGAACAGCTGGCGAAACTCGGCCCCGCGGCACGCCATGCGGTGATCGTGCGTGCGGGCAACATGAGCCTGGGCGTCAACCTGCTGGTGCAGCTGACGCGCCAGGTGGCGGCGGCGCTGGACGAGGATTTCGATATCGAGGTCGTCGAGGCCCATCACCGCCACAAGGTGGATGCGCCGTCAGGCACCGCGCTGATGCTGGGCGAGGCCGCGGCCGAGGGGCGCGGGGTGCGGCTGGCGGATGTGGCCGATCGCGGCCGCGACGGCATCACGGGAGCCCGTGCGCGCGGCCATATCGGGTTTTCTGCCATCCGTGGCGGCGATATTGTGGGTGAACATGACGTGATCTTTGCCGCCGATGGCGAGCGCATCGTTTTGCGCCACATCGCCACCGACCGCGCCATTTTCGCACGCGGCGCGCTGAAGGCCGCGCTGTGGGGGCTGGATCGCAAGCCCGGCGAATATGACATGCTGGATGTGCTGGGGCTGAAGGGCTGAACGGGATTTTCGCATGAAAATCCCGTGCCTACGGCGGGCGTATTGTTGCAAAGAAGAAGCGGGCCTATGCCCTAGAAATCGGTCGCGATGCCCTTCTTTTCCCAGTCGCCATAGCGGATGGGTTCGGGGCCGTCGCGCCCGCCCAGTTCGGGTGGCAGATCGGGGGATTTCATCTTCCGGCGCCGCTCTTCGGCTTCCTTGAGCGCGCGGATCGCTTCGGGTGGCAGGTCTTTTTCCTGTTCGCTCATCGGGTGTCGTTTCCTTGCTCTCGCATCCGCCTTGTTATACGCCGCATTGCAGGAACGGCAAGAAGGGAACGCCAGATGTCAGGCAAGGCCAACGCCCAGGGGGTTGCCCCGCGGCTGGCGGCAACACAGCTGTTGCACGCCGTTCTTTTTGAAAAGCGGTTGCTGTCGGATGTGGTGTCTGGGCAGCGCTCGCCGCTTGCGCGGCTGAACCCGGCGGAACGCGCGCGGGCGCAGTCGCTGGCCATTGGCGTGTTGCGCAACCTTGCCGGGCTGGATGAGGTGCTTGACCGGTTTCTGGAAAAGCCCACCCCGCCCAAGGTGCGCAATACCTTGCGTCTGGCCGCCTATGAGCTGCTGGTCGATGGCGCGGCGGCGCATGGCGTCGTGAATGCGGCGGTCGAGATCGTGCGCGGCAGTGCCAAGGCGGGCCGGCTGGCCGGGCTGGTCAATGCGGTTGCGCGCAAACTGGCGGATCAGGGGCCTGCAATCTGGCAGGGGATCGGACCGCAGCCGCTGCCTTCGTGGCTGGCCAAGCCGGTCATACGCCATTACGGCAAGGATGCGCTGGTCGGCATCGAGGCGGCCCATTCGGCCGGGGCGCCGGTTGATCTGACGTTGAAGAACCCCGCGGAGGCCGACCATTGGGCCAGGGCGCTGGGCGCGCGGATCCTGCCGACCGGCAGTTTGCGTCTGCCGGGGCGACCGCAGGTTTCTGCCCTTCCCGGCTATGCCGAGGGCGCCTGGTGGGTGCAGGATGCCGCCGCCGCGATGCCCGCACGATTGTTGGGCGATCAGCGTGGCAGGAGGGTGCTGGATCTTTGTGCCGCACCTGGCGGCAAGACCCTGCAACTGGCGGCAGGCGGCGCAATGGTCACCGCCGTGGACATGTCGGCCCGCCGACTGGGCAGGCTGACAGAGAACCTTGCCCGAACGGGGCTGCGCGCCGAGATCATCGTTGCGGATGCGCTGGATTGGCGCCCGGCACAGGGGTTCGATGCCATCCTGCTGGATGCCCCCTGTTCGGCTACGGGGACCATCAGGCGTCACCCCGATCTGCCCTTTGTCAAGGCAGGGGCGGATCTGTCGGGCCTGTTTGCACTGCAGGCGGATCTGATCGATGCGGCGCTGGCCATGCTGAACCCCGGTGGCCGACTGGTCTATAGCACATGCAGCCTGTTGCCCCGAGAGGGCGAGGAGCAGATCAAGCGCGCCCTGGGCCGGCACGAGAATATCGAGATCGCCGATCCCGACCCGTCGCCCGAAGGCCTGTCGCCCGAATGGCGATCGGCCGAGGGTGGGTGGCGGATGCGGCCTGATTACTGGGCCGATCAGGGAGGCATGGACGGGTTTTACATGGCGATTCTGCGTCAGAGGCCGAAATCGGGCCGCCGTGGCAAGGAATGATCTGCGGGCATGTATTGACCAGATGACAGGGGCTTGTGCCCGGCTTATGCTGCCATACGGAAGAAGCTGAGGATTGGCGGCGTTTCATGGGCGGAGAGGCTCTGGCATCCCTGAGGTTGGGCGAACGTGTCCGGTTGCTGGGAAACCGGTTCCTGAACAGGGTTTGTGCGCGCCTCGGGGGGTTGCGCCACCCGTCCACGTCGTTCCTGTCGCAGCCCGAGCCACGCTCGTTCGGGGCCGTGGATCGGGGACGGCAGCTGTTGGCCGGACAATTCCAGTTTGGCGGATTCATCGTCGAGGCACCCGATGTCTCGATCTGGCAGATCGCGCTGCCGGATGCGGCGCTTGCCGCAGATCTGCACGGGTTTTGCTGGCTTGACGATCTGGCCGCACTCGGCAGCCGCAGGGCGCGATTGCTTGCACAGGCATGGCTGTTCGAATGGATCGACGATTTTGGCCGCGGGGCTGGCCCCGGCTGGACGCCTGAGCTGGCGGCGCGCCGCCTCATGCGGTGGATTCATCACGGGATGTTCCTGGACAAGGGCCTCGAGGAATCGCAAAGGCAGAGGTTTTTCCGCAATCTTGCGCGGCAGGCCGCATTCCTGGCCCGAAGGTGGCAGGCCTCGCCATCGGGGCTGCCGCGGTTCGAGGCGCTGACGGGGCTGGTTCTGGCCGGGCTGACACTGGAAGGGCAGGCGCATCTGGTGGCGCCGGCAATGCGCGCGATCGGAGACGAGTGCGACCGCCTGATTGATGCGCAGGGGGGAATTCCGTCGCGCAACCCCGAGGAGCTGATGAAGATATTCGCCTTGCTCAACCGGGCGGCCGCGGCGCTGAGCGAGGCGGGACAGATGCCGACGCGACCCCATCTGCTGGCCATTGAACGCGTCGCGCCGACCTTGCGCGGCCTGCGTCATGCCGATGGGGGGCTTGCGCGATTCCACGGTGGCGGCGCGGGTGCCGAGGGTCGGCTTGACCGTGCGCTCGCCGCCTCGGGTGTCAGGAAGGTGGCGTCACGCGGAATCGTGATGGGATACGGGCGCCTGGCAGCGGGGCGCTGTACGGTGATCATGGATGTCGCCCCTCCACCCGAGCCCGATGAGCGGCGCGAGGCGCATGACAGTATCCTGGCATTCGAACTGACTTCGGGCAGGTATCCGGTGATCGTCAATTGTGGACCGGGCGCGCCATTCGGGCCCGAATGGCGCAGGGCGGCCTGCCTGACCCCGTCCCACAGCACCCTGGCAATTCACGGGCTGTTTTCGTCACGCCTTGCCTTGCCCGGCCGCCCGGACAACGAGGATCTGCCGGTTGATCCCCCGCGCGAGATCGTGCTGCGGCAGTTCTCGGGGCTGGACGGGTACGGGATCATGGCCCGGCACGACGCCTATCGCAGGGCGCTGGGGCTGGTGCATTCGCGCCAGCTTGACCTGTCTCTGGATGGGCGACGCCTTTTTGGCGAGGACGTTCTGGGGGCGCAGTCCGAGACGGACCGCGTCCGCTTCGAGGCGTTGATCGATCATGTCGGGCGCGAGGGTCTGCGATTCGATATCCGGTTTCACCTGCACCCGGACGTCGATGCCGCCCTTGCCCCGGATCACGAATCCGTTTCCTTGACCTTGCGCAACCGAGAAGTGTGGGCGTTTCGCCAGACCGGAGCCCGGAAAATGTCGCTGGATGCAAGCGTTTATCTGGAATACGGGCGATTGAAGCCGCGCTCGGCAAAACAAATTGTTTTATCCGGCTCGGTTTTGGACTATGCGAGCCGCGTCAGCTGGTCGCTGTTTCGCGTACGCGATGGCTTTCGCCACCTGCATGATGCCGAGGCGGACCAGTCGGTGACCGAGACCAGATAAAAGGATTCCGTTCAGATGCCCGACGAACAGCTGCCCGTGCGGCGCGCCCTGCTTTCCGTTTCCGACAAGACCGGCCTGATCGACCTGGCCCGCGCCCTGCATGAGCGCGGGGTCGAACTGCTTTCGACCGGTGGCACCGCGCGTGCCATACGCGAGGCCGGCCTGCCCGTGACCGATGTTGCCGATATCACCCGTTTCCCCGAGATGATGGACGGGCGCGTCAAGACGCTGCACCCGATGGTGCATGGCGGCTTGCTGGCGCTGCGTGACGACGCGGGCCACGTCGCCGCGATGCAGGAGCATGGCATCAAGCCCATCGACCTGCTGGTGGTTAACCTTTACCCGTTCGAGGCGACGGTCGCCTCGGGCGCCGACTATGATACCTGCATCGAGAATATCGACATTGGCGGGCCCGCGATGATTCGGGCCGCGGCCAAGAACCACCGTTTCGTGACCACGATCGTCGATGTGCAGGATTACGACAAGCTGATCGGCGACATGGATCAACACGACGGCGCGACTTGTGCCGCCTTCCGCCGCAAGCGCGCGCAGATCGCCTTTGCCCGCACGGCCGCCTATGACGCCGCCGTTTCCAGCTGGATGGCCGACGCCATCGGTGTGGATGCACCGCGCCGCAGGGCATTTGCCGGCACCCTGGCCCAGACCCTGCGCTATGGCGAGAACCCGCACCAGCGGGCGGCCTTCTACACCGATGGCAGCGCACGCCCCGGTGTGGCGACCGCGACGCAGCATCAGGGCAAGGAGCTGTCCTATAACAACATCAACGATACCGACGCGGCGTTCGAGCTGGTGGCCGAATTTGACCCCGCCGAGGGGCCGGCCTGCGCCATCATCAAACACGCCAACCCCTGCGGTGTGGCGCGCGGCAAGACGCTGGCCGAGGCCTATCAAAGGGCTTTTGATTGCGATCGCACCTCGGCCTTTGGCGGGATCGTGGCTCTGAATCAGACACTTGACGGTGAAACCGCCGAGGCGATCAGCGGGGTCTTTACCGAAGTGGTCATTGCGCCTGCGGCCGATGACGACGCAATGCGTATTTTTGCAAAGAAGAAGAATCTGCGCCTGCTGACCACCGGCGGTCTGCCCGATGTGTCGGCGCCGGGGCGGGTTTTCCGGCAGGTCGCGGGCGGTTTTCTGGTGCAGGATCGCGACAACGGGCGGCTGACGCTGGACGATCTGAAGGTGGTGACGAAACGCGCGCCTTCGGATGACGAACTGGCCGACATGCTGTTCGCCTGGCGCGTGGCCAAGCATGTCAAGTCGAACGCTATCGTCTATGTGAAGGGGCAGGCGACCGTCGGGGTCGGTGCCGGGCAGATGAGCCGGGTGGACAGCGCCCGCATTGCCGCGCGCAAGTCGCAGGACATGGCCGAGGCGCTGGGGCTGGACGTACCGCTGACGCAGGGCTCGGTCGTTGCGTCGGATGCGTTCTTTCCCTTTGCCGACGGCTTGCTGAGCGCGGCCGAGGCGGGCGCCACGGCCGTGATCCAGCCGGGGGGCTCGATCCGCGACGACGAGGTGATCGCCGCCGCCGACGAGGCCGGGCTGGCCATGGTATTCACCGGCATGCGCCATTTCCGGCATTGAGGGAAATCGACGATGGCCGAGGCCGCCGGAGGGAAAGCATGAGACGGATCACAGTCGCGGCCCTGGTCGTTTTCCTGGCCGACCAGGTGACCAAATTCGTGGTGCTGAACCGGCTTTCCCTGCCCGACATCGGCGTGATCGAGGTGCTCCCGCCCTGGGTGAAATTCACCATGGCCTGGAACCGGGGGGTGAATTTCGGGCTGTTTGCCGGTGAATCCGATATCACGCGCTGGATCCTGATCGTCCTTTCCCTGGCGATCTCGCTCTGGCTGCTGATCTGGGCACGAAAGCTGGGATCGGCGACCGGGCAGATTTTCGCCGGGTTGATCGTTGGCGGGGCGCTGGGCAATGTGGTCGATCGCCTTGCTTACGGGGCGGTTGCCGATTTCCTGAACCTTACCTGTTGCGGGTTTGCGAACCCCTATGCCTTCAACATTGCGGATATTGCCATATTTGGTGGTGCTTTCGGTCTTGTCCTGGTTTCCAACAAGTTGGACAAGAACGGGTGACGTGCGCAGATTTCTGCGCTAAACCGGCTTGGAGATTCTGGAGGAAAGAATGACGAGGGCGAAACCGATCATCTTGCTGGCGCTTCTTGCCGCGGTCGGTCTGTCGGCCTGCAGTCGCAAGGATGTGCCCTTGATGAATCTCCGGGCGGGCAGCGCCGGGCCGGATGAATTTTCCATCCTGCCGACAAAACCCCTGAAGATGCCCAAGAATTTCGCGCAACTGCCCGAGCCCACGCCGGGTGGTCCCAATCTGGTTGACCCGACGCCGAATGCCGATGCGGTGGCCGCCCTTGGGGGTAATCCCAAATATCTGCGCGCCAAGGGCATCCCGCGCGGCGACAGGGCGCTGGTGGCATCTGCCGGGCGCTATGGCGTCGCCCCGGATATCCGCACGCGTCTTTCGACCGAGGATCGCGAATTCAGGCGCACGCATCCGCCCCGGGTGCTGGAGCGGTGGTTCCGCCTGACGACCTATTTCAAGGTTTATGCACCCATGGCCCTGGATCGTTACGCCGAGCTTGAGCGGATGCGCCGTGCCGGGGTGCGCACGCCCGAGGCCCCGCCCAAGGACTATGCCGCGCTTCAGGCCATCGCGGCCAGGAAGGCCAAGAAAAAGCTGCGCAAGCCGGCCTATTGAGGCCGCGTCAGATCAGCATGGGCAGGTGCGCAACAGCTGCGGGATCAAAACTTCGTTGATGCCTTGATGCGCGCTTGAACATGGCTGCCCGGCAGCTACATTGGCCGCGACATCGCCTTGGGAGAGCCTTGATGCGCCAGTTGATCCTTTTTCTTGCCGTTGCAGTCCTGCTGCCCCTTCAGGCCCTTGCAGAGGGCAATGTCACGACATTCACGCTGAAGAACGGGATGCAGGCGGTGGTGATCGAGGATCACCGCGCTCCGGTCGTGACGCACATGGTCTGGTACAAGGTCGGCTCTGCTGACGAGGCTCCGGGCAAATCGGGGATTGCGCATCTTCTTGAACATCTGATGTTCAAGGGAACCGAACGTTTCGGACCGGGAAAGTTTTCGGCCATCGTCGCGGCTAATGGCGGGTCGGAAAACGCGTTCACATATTTCGACTATACCGCCTATTTCCAGCGCGTCGCGGCCGATCGTCTGGGCCTGATGATGGATATGGAGGCCGACCGCATGCGCGGCCTGATCCTGAGCGAAAACGACGTGCGCACCGAGCGTGACGTCGTTCTGGAAGAGCGCAACACCCGCACCGATAACAGCCCCGATGCGCTGTTTTCCGAACAGCGGCGCGCGGCGCAGTTTCTGAACAGCCATTATGGCATCCCGGTCATCGGCTGGCGTCAAGAGGTCGCGAGGCTGACCCGCAAGGACGCGCTGGCGTTCTATCACCGTTACTATGCCCCCAACAACGCGGTGCTGGTGGTTGCCGGTGACGTTGATCCTGCCGAGGTCCGCAAGGTGGCCGAGAAATATTATGGCCCCATTCCGGCCAACCCGGATCTCGAACCCCGCGATCGCCCGACCGAGCCGCCCCAGCTGGCGGAAAGGCGGGTGATGTTTGCCGATGCCCGCGTCGCGCGCCCCTATGTGATACGCACCTACCTGGCACCCGAGCGCAATGCGGGCGACCAGAAAGAGGCCGCCGCGCTGACCATGCTGGCCGAGCTGCTGGGGGGCAGTGGGCTGAACTCGGTTCTGGGACAAAAGCTGCAGCTGCAACAGAAGATCGCCCTGAATACCTCGGCGTTCTATGACGGGGTGTCACTGGACAAGACCATGTTCGGCCTGTTTGTGGTTCCCGCGCCGGGGGTTTCGCTGAAGGATGCCGAAAAGGCGATGGATGCGGCGGTCGCGGATTTTCTGAAAAAGGGCGTGAACAAGGACGAGCTGGCTCGCATCAAGACCCAGGTACGAGCGGCGCAGATTTACGCGCGTGACAGCCTTCAGGGCATGGCCCGACGCTATGGCGAGGCTCTGACCTCGGGGTTGACGGTCAGGGATGTGCAGGAATGGCCGTCGATCCTCGAGTCGGTGACGCCGGATGACATATTGGCGGCGGCGCGCAAGGTGCTGGATCGCCGACATGCGGTGACGGGCTGGCTGATGCGTGACAGATCGGAGGCAGGACAATGAAACGGATCCTCACGCTTGGCCTGGTGCTGCTGGCCCTTGCCTTGCCGGCACAGGCCCGGATGAAGATACAGCAGATCACCTCGCCAGGGGGCGTAAAGGCCTGGCTGGTCGAGGAACATTCGATTCCCTTCACTTCGCTCGAAATCCGTTTCCGCGGTGGAACCAGCCTGGACAGGCCGGGAAAACGAGGCGCTGTCTACATGATGGCGGGCCTGCTGGAAGAGGGCGCGGGCGACATGGACGCCCAGGCGTTTCAGAGGGCGCGCGATGCCCTTGCGGCCAGCCTGGGTTTTGACGCCAACGCCGATGCCGTGACGATTTCGGCCCGTTTTCTGAGCGAAAACCGCGACCGGGCTGTCGATCTGCTGCGCCTGGCGATCAACAAGCCGCGCTTTGACGACCGCGCGATCAAGAGGGTGCGCGCGCAGATCCTTTCGATCATTGCACAGGACCGCAAGAGCCCGCGCGCAATTGCCAATCGCGCCTTTGACAAGCTGGCCTTCGGTCCTGACCATCCATATGGCTCGTCCGGGACAGGAACCGAACAGAGCGTGCGCGCACTGAGCCGGGCCGACGTGGTTCAGGCATGGAAGGATGCCCTGGCGCGCGACCGGCTGGTGGTCGCCGCCGTCGGGGATATCACGCCCGAACAGCTGGGCCTGATCCTGGACAGGCTGTTTGATGGCCTGCCCGCAACAGGGCGCCGAATGCCACCGCGGGCCAAGCTGGTTCTGACCCCCGGAGTGACGGTAATCGACTATCCCTCGCCCCAGTCGGTGGCCGTGTTCGGCGAGGCGGGCATACGGCGAGACGACCCGGATTTCTTTGCCGCCTATGTCATGAACCGGATCTTTGGCGCGGGGGGATTCACATCGCGTCTGACACGAGAAGTGCGCGAAAAGCGCGGCCTCACCTATGGCGTGTATACATGGCTTGCGCATTACAGCCTGGCCGACATGTTGCAGGGGTCGGTATCTTCGTCGAATGATCGCATTGCCGAGGCGCTGAAGGTGATCCGTGACCAGTGGCGCAAGATGGCGACCGGAAAGGTCTCGCAGGACGAACTGGATGCTGCCAAGAAATACCTTACCGGGGCCTATCCGCTGCGCTTTGACGGTAATACCCGTATTGCCAGCATCCTTGCCGGGATGCAGCTGGACGGCATGCCCGCATCCTATATCGACACCCGCAATGACAGGATCAATGCGGTCACGCTGAAAGATGTCGAGCGGGTGGCAAAGCGGCTGATGAAGCCTGACAATCTGCGTATCGTGGTGGTGGGACAGCCGGTCGGGCTGAAATCGACCGACTGAGCGTCGCGCCAGGGTATCGCCTGCTCTGTAATCGCAAAGCGTCATGGTCGAATCGCATGCGCCATGCTATCCCTAGTGGCATGAGCGTCGCGACCACCAAGATAAAGCCCCGTCCCCCCGTCATCCACCAGCTTGACGAGGCCGCGATCAACCGCATCGCGGCGGGCGAGGTGGTGGAACGCCCTGCCTCGGCCGTCAAGGAACTGGTCGAAAACGCGCTGGATGCGGGGGCCACGCGCATCGACATCAGTATTGCCGATGGCGGCAAGACATTGATCCGCGTCTCTGACGACGGTTGCGGCATTGCCCCCGATCAACTGGAACTGGCGGTGGCGCGGCATGCGACCTCGAAAATCGACGGCAACGATCTGCTGAACATCCACACCTTCGGCTTTCGTGGCGAGGCCCTGCCCAGCCTCGGCGCGGTCGGACGCCTGATGATTACCTCGCGCGCAATGGGTGCGGATGAGGCGGCGATGATCTCGGTCGATGGCGGGCACCGGCAAGGCTCCCGTCCGGCGGCGCTGGCCCGTGGCACGGTGGTGGAACTGCGCGACCTGTTCCACGCCACCCCCGCACGGCTGAAATTCCTGCGCTCGGATCGGGCGGAAACGCAGGCGATCAACGATGTGGTGCGCCGTCTGGCCATGGCCGAGCCATTTGTTGCATTCACCCTGTCGGATGTTTCCGGCGGAGGGGCAGGGCGCGTGACCTTTCGCGCCGATGCCCAGAGCGGCGACCTGTTTGATGCCCTGCACGGGCGGTTGCGCCAGATCCTTGGCGCCGAGTTTGCCGAAAACGCCCTGCCGATCAATGCCACGCGCGAGGGGTTCGGCCTGACAGGCTATGCCGCGCTGCCCACCTATTCGCGCGGCTCCAGCGTGCAGCAATTCCTGTTCGTCAATGGCCGTCCGGTGCGCGACAAGTTGCTGATAGGTGCGCTGCGCGGCGCCTATGCCGATTTCCTTTCGCGCGACCGTCACCCGGCGGCGGCACTGTTTGTGGAATGTGATCCCGAACTTGTCGACGTGAACGTGCATCCCGCCAAGGCCGAGGTGCGGTTTCGCGAACCCGGCATCGTGCGGGGGCTGATTGTCTCGGCCCTGCGGCACGCACTGGCCGAGGCGGGGCATCGGGCCTCGACCACGGTGGCGGGTGCCGCGCTGGGTGCATTCCGGGCTGAGGGCGCCGCCGGCCACGCGCCCGTTTATCAGATGGATCGCCCGTCGCAGCGCGCGCTCCAGACTGGCTGGCAGGCGCAGGCCCCCGAGGCCAACTCCGGCTTTGCCGAAACCGCCCCGGTTTTCGCCCGCACCGAGGGTGTGCCGCCGGATCAGGTCGAGGCGTTGCAAGACCATCCGCTGGGGGCTGCGCGCGCGCAGTTGCACGAAAACTATATCATCGCGCAAACCCGTGACGGCATGGTGATCGTCGATCAGCACGCCGCCCATGAGCGGCTGGTCTATGAGCGGCTGAAGCAGCAGATGGCGGAAAACGGGGTCAAGGCGCAGGCGTTGTTGATCCCCGAGATCGTCGATCTGTCCGCCGACGACGCGGCCCGCCTGCTGGCGGTGGCCGATGATCTTGGGCGTCTCGGCCTGACGATAGAACCGTTCGGCGGCAGCGCGGTCTGCGTGCGCGAAACCCCCGCCATTCTGGGGCAGGTCAATGCCGCTGCCCTGATCCGCGACATTCTGGACGAGCTGTCGGACATGGGCGAAAGCCGTGCGCTGGGCGAACGGATCGACGCGATACTTTCGCGCGTGGCCTGTCATGGCTCGGTTCGCTCGGGGCGCAGGATGAGCGCGGACGAGATGAACGCCTTGCTGCGCGAGATGGAGGCCACGCCCCATTCGGGCCAGTGCAACCACGGCCGGCCGACCTATGTGGAACTGAAACTTGCAGATATCGAAAAACTGTTCGGGCGCAGATGATACGGATCAACGGCACTGAAATCGACCTGACCGACCCGGTGGTGCTGGGCATCGGGGCGCTGGGGGTTCTGCTGCTGGTGCTGATCGTTGCGGTCATGCGCCTGTCGTCGCGCACGCGCCACGCGGCCGACCCGCTGGCCGGTCATATGCAGCAGCTGGGCGATACCGTACGCGCGCTCGCCGAGGGGCAGCAGCAGCTTTATGGCGGGCTGAAAACCGTGTCGGAATCGCAGGCCGCGGCGCAGAACAAGATGATCCAGCTGATCGAGGCGCGCCTGAGCGAGGTGCAGCGCAACATGACCGAAAGCCTGCATGGCTCGGCCATCAAGACCACGCGCTCGCTGTCGGAATTGCAGGAACGTCTGGCCACCATCGACAAGGCACAAAGCAAGATCGAGGCGCTGTCGAGCAATGTGCTCAGCCTGCAGGACATCCTGTCGAACAAGCAGACCCGCGGCGCATTCGGCGAAATCCAGCTGAACGACATCGTCAGCAAGGCGCTGCCGCCCGATGCCTACAGCTTTCAGGCGACGCTTTCCAATGGCAAGCGGGCCGACTGCCTGATCCACCTGCCGAACCCGCCGGGGCCGATCGTGATCGATTCGAAATTCCCGCTCGAGGCCTATGAGGCGCTGCGCGGCGCGCAGACCCGCGCGCAGAAGATCGAGGCCGAGCGCCTGATGAAGGCGGCCGTGCGCCTGCACATCAAGGCGATTTCCGACAAATACATCATCGAGGGCGAAACCGCCGACGGCGCGCTGATGTTCCTGCCGTCCGAGGCCGTCTATGCCGAGCTGCACGCCAATTTCGGCGAGGTCGTGCGCGAGGGGTTTGCCGCAAGGGTCTGGATCGTGTCGCCCACCACCTGCATGGCGACGCTCAACACCATGCGCGCGGTGATGAAGGATGCGCGCATGCGCGAACAGGCCGGTGCCATCCGGCGCGAACTGGGCCTGCTGTACAAGGATGTGGTGCGCCTTGGTGACAGGGTGGAAAACCTTGACCGGCATTTCGGGCAGGCGGCCAAGGATATCGCCGAGATCAAGATTTCGGCAACCAAGGCCGGTAATCGTGCGCGCAGGCTGGACGAATTCGATTTTGCCGAGGACGGGGCGGTCAGCGCAACCGATGTCGTGCGGCTGGAGCCCAAGGGGTAATATGGGGGCGCTGCCCCCGGCCCTGGCGGGCCTCCCCCGGACGTATTTGGGCAAAGAAGAAACGGGCTGTGACAGGGTGTTGCAGTGATGCGGCCCTTGATGAGGGGCAATCTGGGGCGCAGAAGGAAAGGACGGATCATGCACATACTCAGCGACATGGACAGCCGCTATGCGCTGACCAATGAACTCCATGCACGACCTTTCCCCGAGATCGACGGGCCGACCCAGGTCATCACCTTTTCGCTGACGCTGGACGGCGGGCACGACGCCGCGCGGGCCGAGCTGATCGAACTGCTGGATCGCTTTGGCGCCGATCACCCGCCCCCCGGCGACAACCACTATTACGGCCCGCTGGGGCGCAACCGCCTGAAATGGGAGCTGCATTCGGAATTTGTCACCTATACCCAATTCGTCGCGCATGAGGATGATGCACCCTTTCGCGAGGATCTGATGTCGGTCTTTCCCGGCGATTGGCTGGAAAAGCTGCAGGGCCGGGTCATTACCGCGATTCAGATATCGGTGCAGTATGCGCGTGACTGCGCCGAGGTCGAAAACCGGATGCAGAGCGAGATCCGCAACTGGTTCGTGGGGGAAAGCCTGGCGGCGGCCTATGTGCTGGAACGCAACGCGGTGGTTGTCGGCGATTTTCGTATCGATGAGGCAGGTCATGTGCGGTTCGCCCTGATCGGGCTGGGCGATATCGGCGCGCGCCGCATGGGCCGCCTGGTACAACGGGTGCAAGAGATCGAGACCTACAAGGCCATGGCCATGCTGACGCTGCCGGTTGCCCGCAAGGTTTTTGCCGAGTCCGGCCGGCTGGGCGAGCGCCTGTCCGAGGTCGCCACCTGCATGACCGATCCCAAGGCCGCCCCGCGCGAGACATTGGAGGAACTGCTGGGAATATCTTCCGAGGTCGAACTGCTGTCGTCGGAATCGTCCTATCGTTTCAGCGCCGGGCGCGCCTATCGGGCGATTGTCGATCAGCGCATCAAGGTCTTGCGCGAGGAACGCATTCTTGAACGCCAGCTGTTTTCCGAATTCATGATGCGCCGGTTCGAGCCCGCCATGCGCACCTGCGATGCCGCCGAAAAGCGGCTGGAGGATCTGTCCACCCATTCGGCGCGGGCATCGGAATTGCTGTCAACGCGGGTGAATGTGGCGGTGACCGAACAGAACCGGCAACTGCTGGAGAGCATGAACCGCCGCGCCGCCCTGCAGATGCGTCTGCAGGAAACCGTCGAGGGGCTGTCGGTGGTGGCGATCAGCTATTATGCGGTCAATCTGCTGCTGTATCTGCTGGGCCCGCTGGCCAAGCATTACGGGCTGGGCAAGACATATCTTGCCGCCGCGCTGGTGCCGCCGGTGATGCTGGTCGGGTGGCTGATGGTGCGTCGGATCAAGGCCCATGTCGCGCGTGCGTTTGAAGGCAAGGGTGACAAGGCGGGCGACTGATGGCGCGCCTTGTCCTGTTCAACAAGCCCTATGGCGTGCTGTCGCAATTCACCGACCGGGGCAACGCCGACAGCCCGCGCGCGACGCTTTCGGACTATATCGACATTCCGCGCGTCTATCCTGCCGGGCGGCTGGACCGTGACAGCGAGGGGCTGCTGGTGCTGACCGATGACGGGCGTTTGCAGGCGCGCATTGCGCATCCGAAACACAAGCTGGCGAAAACCTATCTGGTGCAGGTCGAGGGCGTGCCGGATGACGGCGCGCTGGACGCCCTGCGCCGGGGCGTGTTGTTGAAGGATGGCAAGACGCGGCCCGCGCATGTGCGACGGATTGATGAACCTGCCGATCTGTGGCCGCGCAAGCCGCCGGTGCGGTTTCGCAAGACGGTGCCCGATAGCTGGATCGAGCTGACAATCACCGAAGGACGCAACCGGCAGGTGCGGCGCATGACGGCTGCGGTTGGCCACCCCACGCTGCGCCTGATTCGCTGGCGGGTTGGAGACTGGTCGCTGGAGGGGCTGGAAAGCGGGCAGTGGCGCGAGGTCGATCCGGGCCGGTCCTGCCCCTAGTAATGGGGCGGCTTCTGGTCGGCCAGGGGCACGGTGTTGCCGCTGTCATATTCCTCTTCAGCCAGACGCTGCATCATCATTTCGACCCGCCGGGTCAGGGTTGCGATTTCGTCGGCTTGCCGGGTGACGACCTCGTTCAGATCTTCGACCATGCGGGTCAGTTCGGCATTGCTGATTTCCAGTCTGGTCAGGCGTTCTTCGCTCATCTCGGTCCCCTTTTGTCGATGCGATAGCACGCAGGCGATGCGGCGGCAACTTGCCCCGCGCCTGCCCATGCGCTAGGGAGGCGACCGAATGCAGGCCCCATCACAGGAAAACCCCGATGGCCAAGGAAAAGAAGAAAAAGATCCGCCGCCCCCGCGCCGAGACACCGAAAGGGTTTCGCGACTATTTTGGTGCCGAGGTGGAAGAGCGGGCCGAGATGCTGCGCAAGATTGCCGGGGTTTATCACACCTACGGGTTCGACCCGCTGGAAAGCTCGGCCGTGGAAACGGTCGAGGCGCTGGGCAAGTTCCTGCCGGATGTGGACCGTCCCAATGAGGGCGTCTTTGCCTGGCAAGAGGAAGACGGCGGCTGGCTGGCCCTGCGCTATGACCTGACGGCGCCGCTGGCGCGTGTCTATGCGCAATACCGCAACGATTTGCCCACACCCTATCGCCGTTATGCGATGGGCCCCGTCTGGCGCAATGAAAAGCCGGGGCCGGGGCGGTTTCGCCAGTTCTACCAATGCGATGCCGACACGGTAGGCGCGCCTTCGGTTGCGGCCGATGCCGAGATCTGCGCGATGCTGGCCGATACGCTCGAGGTCGTGGGCATTCCCCGTGGCGATTATGTGGTGCGGATCAACAACCGCAAGGTTCTGAACGGCGTGCTGGAAGGCATGGGGCTGGAAGGCGATGAGCAGCGCGATGCGGTTCTGCGTACCATCGACAAATTCGACAAGGTGGGCGAGGCCGGTGTGCGCGCGCTGCTGGGCAAGGGCCGGCTTGATGCCTCGGGGGCGTATATCGATGGCGTCGGCCTGTCGGACGATCAGGCGGCGCCGGTGCTGGCCTTTCTGACTTCGCGCGCTGACGATGCTGGCGCGACATTGGCCAATCTGCGCGCAGCGGTCGGCCAGTCGGTTGTCGGGGCCGAAGGCGTGGACGAGCTGGAACAGATTGCCGCGCTGCTGGAGGCCCAGGGTTATGGCCCCGATCGCATCATCGTCGACCCGTCGGTCGTGCGGGGGCTGGGCTATTATACCGGCCCCGTGTTCGAGGCCGAGCTGACCTTTGAAATTCTTGATGAAAAGGGCCGCAAGCGGCAGTTCGGCTCGGTCGCGGGCGGCGGGCGCTATGATGATCTGGTGAAACGCTTTACCGGGCAGGCGGTGCCGGCGACCGGAGTTTCCATCGGGGTTGACCGTCTGCTGGCGGCGCTGCGGGCCAAGGGGCGCACCAAGGGCGTTGATGTCGGCCCCGTGGTGGTGACGGTGATGGATCGCGATCGGATGGCCGATTATCAGGCCATGGTGGCCGAACTGCGCAGCGCCGGTATCCGGGCCGAGGTCTATCTGGGCAATCCGCGCAATTTCGGCAACCAGATGAAATATGCCGACAAGCGCAACAGCCCCGTTGCCGTGATCGAGGGCGAGGATGAACATGGCCGCGGTGTCGTGCAGCTCAAGGATCTGGCGCTGGGGGCGCGGCTGGCGGCCGAGGCCACCCATGAGGAATGGAAGGCCCAGCCCGCCCAGATCGAGGTTGCGCGCGCTGATCTGGTTGACGAGGTCCGCAGGATGATCTCGCGGGGGGCCGAGGGGTGAAGATGCGCTGGCAGCATGACGTCCGGGACGCAGTCCCGGATCGCGCCCGCCCCGCCCCCCAGGCGGGCGCGATTGCGCCCCCCTCGGGACGGGCGCGATCCTTGCGTTGCGGCAGGGAATTGCCATGCTGAACCACACCCGATCCCTGATCCGCGCCGAGGCCGAGCGGCTTCTGGCCCGCTTTGCCGATGCTGGCGCAACCCAGGTCGAGGCCGCTGCCCTGCAACCCGCCGAAACTCTGCTTGACCTGTATGGCGAGGACATCCGCGCACGCGCCTATGTCACCCATGACCCGGCGCAGGGCGAAATGATGCTGCGCCCCGATTTCACCGTGCCGGTCGTGCAGATGCACATGCACGAGGGTGCCGAGCCCGCACGCTATACCTATATGGGCCCGGTCTGGCGCAAGCAGCAGCCGGGCTCGACCCGCGCGCCGGAATATCTGCAGGTGGGCTTCGAGCTGTTCGCGCGCGATGACCCGGCCGCAGCGGATGCCGAGGTGTTTGCCCTGTTCCACGAGGCCCTTGCGGGGTTCGGCCTGCGCGCGGCGACGGGCGATCTTGGCATCCTCATGGCCGCCGTTGACGGGCTGGACACCCTGCCAAGGCGCAAGGCCGCGCTGCGCCGTCACATCTGGCGGCCCGAGCGGTTTCGCCAGCTGCTTGACCGTTACAGCGGCAAACGACCGGTGCCGCCGGCCCGCGCCGCCCTTTTGCAGGCGGTGCAGACAACCGATGTCGATCAACTGATCGCGGCTGCGGGCACCCCTGTAGGCCTGCGCAGCCGTGACGAGATAGCCGAGCGCGTCTCTGCGTTGCAGCAGGACGCCGCCGCGCCCCCCCTTTCCGGCGAACAGGTGGCGCTGCTCGAGGCAATCCTGTCCCTGCGCGAGAAATCCCCGGCGGCCCTTGCCGCCCTGCGCCGGATTGCCCGCGACATGCCCGCGATCACGCCCGCGCTCGATCTGATGGAGGCGCGGCTTTCGGCGCTGACCGAACGCGGCCTTGATGTCGATGCGCTTGATTTCGAGGGCTCTTACGGCCGCACCACGCTGGAATATTACGACGGCTTCGTTTTCGGCTTTTACGCCGAGGCGCGTGACGATCTGCCGGTGATTGCTTCGGGCGGGCGCTATGACGCGCTGACCGGGGTGCTGGGGCAGGGGCGCAGCATTCCCGCCGTGGGCGGGGTGGTCCGGCCCGAATTCATCATCGCGCTGAAGGAGGGGCAGCCATGACCATCAAGCTGGGCGTGCCCTCCAAGGGGCGGTTGCAGGAAAAGACGTTCGCGTGGTTCCGCGCCCGCGGCATCAATCTGCGCCGCGCCGGGTCTGCGCGCGAATATGCCGGTGCCGTCGAGGGTGTCGATGGCGTCGATCTGGTGCTGCTTTCAGCCGGGGAAATCCCGCGCGAGCTGGCCGCCGGGCGCATCCATCTGGGCGTGACGGGCACCGACCTTGTGCGCGAAAAGATCCCGCTGTGGCAGGAAAAGGTCGAGGTGGTGGCGCAGCTTGGGTTCGGGCATGCAGATCTGGTGATCGCGGTGCCCAAATGCTGGGTCGATGTGGATACGCTGGACGATCTGGATGCGGTTGCGGCGCAGTTTCGCGCGCGCCACGGCTTTCGCCTGCGCATCGCCACCAAGTATCACAATATGACCCGCGAATTCCTGCGCGCCCACGGGGTTGCCGATTATCAGCTGGTTGACAGCCAGGGCGCGACCGAGGGGACGGTCAAGAACCTGACGGCCGAGGCGATTGCCGACATCACCTCAAGCGGCGACACGTTGCGGGCCAATCACCTCAAGGTGCTCTCCGACGGGCTGATCCACGCATCGCAGGCGGCGCTGCTGCGCTCGCGCACCTCGTCCCCTTCGGCCCGGGAACGGGCGGCGCTGGCCGCCCTGCGCAACATACTGCAACCTGGCTGAGGCAGGGCCGGGAAATCCTGGTCAACCGATACGGGAAAGGGCGGCCAGACAGATGTCCAACCGCCCCGATCCGTGAGTGTGAATCGATGATCTGATCCCTCAGAGAGGGGTGGCCTCGTAGCCGACTTCCTTGAGCGTGCTCAGCAGCTTGTCGGTGCCGGCTTCGGTTGCGACCTCGATCACATGGGCGTCGAGATCAACCTCGATCTTGGCATTGCCGTCGAGCTTGTTAATCGCCTCTTCAATGGTTTTCTTGCAGTGACCGCAGGTCATGTCGGGAACGCTGAATTTCTGCATCTGTTTTCTCCGTTTCGGGTTGTTTTGCCCCATCTGGGCATTCCAGCAGGGGGAAGGTCAAGGGGAAAATTGCCGACTGCACATTCTTGTGTGCCGCGGTTTTCTCATCGGCAATTTCGACCTTGCTGTCCGGCAGTTATCAAGGGGGCACCACAGGCCGTTGCGGGGTGTCGTCCGCAAAGGATGCGTCATTTCAGGCGTGGTGGCAGGTCCGGGTTCATGCCGGGGCCTTCCTTGGGAAGGCTGTCGCCCGGCATGGCCGGTTGAGGCAACTCGAACACGAGGGCGGTCTTTCGCAAAGGGCCGCACAGGGGATCGTCCGGCTCGAGAAACAGCAGGTTCAGCTGTATCTCGTTTGCGCTGAAGGCGACGATATCGCGCGCAATCTGTTGCAGTGTTTCCCGCGCGCCGGTCGAGGCCCCTACAAAAGCCAGGACAGGTGTCCGGGTTCCGCCATCATCCTGAATCTGCGCAAGGGCGGCCCATTCTGCAAGGCCCGCCGCTCCGGCAAGGCGCGCATCCAGCGCCTGCAGAAATTCGACACCCGGATCAAGGGGCGGCAACAATACGGTCGGGCGCTGGGCGGTTTCCTCGATTCGCGCCGCTTCCAGAACCTCGTTGATCCAATTGATGACGTCAGGAGGCAGAAGAATGGACGAAGGCGCGACATCGGGATTGACGGCCAGGCCGGTTCGGTGCCCACGAAGCATTTCCACCACGCGCCGGCCCGGCATTGCGGCAAAGGGCGAGGGCTGGCCGGTAAACGAGGCCAGGCGTTCCTCGCTGTCAAAGACCAGCACAAAGTTGCTCTCATCCAGCGCAAAGGTTGCCGGCGAGATCCGGTCGTCGGCAGGCTCGGCCTCAAGCAGCATGAACAGTTCGCATTCGACCAGACGCTGATAGAACCGCAGGCGCAGGGCCTGGTTTTCGGGGTCTTGCGTCATTCGCTCATGGGCCTGATCGAGGGGTGTCATGTCTGCCTGTCTTTCACGATGTCCGGGCCCAGCACCTCGGCCAGCCGCGCCCTCAGCGCGGGCAGCAGTTCGGATTCGAACCAGGGGTTTCTTTTCAGCCAAGCCGTATTGCGCCACGAGGGATGTGGCAACGGAAAAACGCGGGGTGCATGGTCGCGCCAGCCCTGAACCGTTTTCGTTACCCGCGCCGAGGCCGACAGCCCCAGATGCCAGCGTTGCGCATATCCGCCCACCAGCAGCGTCACGCGTGGTGATCGCAGGGCCCCGGTGATGCGCGCCTGCCATTGCCGGGCGCATTGCGGCGGTGGCGGCAGGTCGGCGCCATTGGCATCATATCCCGGAAAGCAGAAGGCCATGGGCAGGATCGAAACCAGCCCGAGGTCATAGAAATGGGTGCGCGAAATCTGCATCCATCGACGTAGCCGATCGCCCGAAGGATCGTCGAAAGGCAGGCCGCTGGCGTGGACGCGCGCGCCCGGTGCCTGACCCACGATCAGAACCGGCGACCTGGCCGACAGGCGAATGACCGGTCGCGGGCTGTGGGCGGTTGCCGTTGCGGCAAAGCGGTCCGCGCAGCTGCGGCAGGCGCGGACCTCGTCGATCAGCCGGTCGAGCATGCTGTCCCGATCGCCAGAGCGGGCCGAATTGTCAGAGCCGGAATTCATGTCCCCCATGATCCCGCCCGCGAAGCGCCGAGTCCAGAGTGTATCCGCGGCTGGGGGGCTTGCTCGCCGGAACGTGTCACAAAATATCCAGGCCCCGGCTTGCCCATTTCGCGCGTGTGACTTATCAGACCCCGGACAGGCGAGGCGGCGCAAGAGGGACAGGCATGTACCGAATCTGGAATTTCATCACCGGCTATTCCATTTTGTTGATCCTTGGCGCCGTGGTCGCCCTGTTCTGGGCAAACCTCGATTATGCCAGCTATCAGGAATTCATCGATACGCCATTGCTGACCAATCAATGGGTCGGCGTTCTCGAAGAAGATGCCGCCGGCAATGTGGTACGGGTGCTGACGATTCATTTTCTGATCAATGATGTTCTGATGGCGCTGTTCTTTGCCATTGCCGCCAAGGAGGTGTGGGAGGCCGTCGCATTGAAGGCAGGCGCCCTGCGCGGGAAAAAGGCGCTGACACCGCTGATCGCGACGGCAGGTGGCATGTCGGGGCCGGTTGCCGTCTATCTGGGCCTTGCGGCGCTGATGGGTGCCAAGACCTTTGCCGAGGTTGCCAATGGCTGGGCGATTCCTACGGCAACCGATATCGCATTTTCCTATCTGGTCGGGCGCATGGTGTTTGGCGCCGGACATCCGGCGGTTCGCTTCCTTCTGTTGCTGGCGATTGCCGATGATGCCGGTGGTCTGCTGATTCTGGCTGTCTTTTACCCATCGGGCGAGGTCGCGCCTGTCTGGATGTTGCTGTCCCTTGCCGCGGCGGTGACCGTTTTCGTGCTGTTCAACTGGCTGCCGCGACGGCTGGACCGGCACAAGCAGACGCGCCCGGTCTCGACCTGGGTACGCAGGCGGCTGTCCTTCATTCCCTATGCGGTGGCCGGGGTGGTCAGCTGGTATGCCTTTCAACGGGCGGGAATTCACCCTGCGCTGGGGTTGTTGCCGATCGTGCCGACGATTCCCCATGCCGATCGCGCCTTCGGTTTCTTTGCCGCTGCCGAAGAGCATTTGCGTGACCTTCTGAACGCGATGGAGCATGCGCTTGAGGTGCCTGTGGAAATCATCCTGTTCTTCTTTGGACTGGCCAATGCCGGGGTCGCCCTGTCCTCGATGGGCGATGCGACACTGCTGGTGACGCTGGGCCTGCTGGTGGGCAAGCCGGTGGGGATTTTCCTTTTCGGCTGGTTCGCGGCCAGGGTTCTGGGGCTGGGGTTGCCAGAGGGTATGCGCATGCGCGATCTGTTCGTGCTGGGCTGTGTTGCAGCGATCGGGTTCACCGTGGCGCTGTTTGTGGCCTCGGTCGCATTCCAGCCCGGCACGGTACAGGATGCGGCCAAGATGGGCGCATTGCTCAGCTTTTCGGCCGCAATCGTTTCCCTGATCGCGGGCGTGGTTTTCAGAATCGAAAAGCGCGCGGACTGAGCGGACGACGGGCGCCCGGAGGCTTTTGGCGTTTTTCACCAACCGCGTGAGGGATCAGTCCCCGCGGGTCGAAGGGTTGCCGATTGCTGCCAGAAATTCGCGCCGCAATTCCCGGTCGGTCTTGAATTCGCCCAGCATGGTCGAAGTCACCATCGACACCCCCGGCTTGTGAACGCCACGGGTTGACATGCAATGGTGCTCGGCCTCCAGAACGACAGCGACACCGCGCGGTTTCAGCACGTCGCACAGGGTATTGGCGATCTGCGCGTTCAGCTTTTCCTGCACCTGCAGCCGTTTTGCAAAGGCATCGACCACGCGGGCCAGCTTGGATATGCCGACCACGCGGTCGGTGGGCATATAGGCGACATGGGCGCGCCCGATGATGGGGGCCATGTGATGTTCGCAATAGCTTTCGAAACGGATCCCGCGCAGCAGGACCATTTCGTCATAGCCTTCGACCTCTTCAAAGGTGCGTTCCAGCATGGCCGCGGGATCTTCGCCATACCCGCGAAACCAGTCCTCGTATGCGCGGGTGACACGGGCGGGGGTGTCGCGCAATCCTTCACGCCCTGGGTCGTCACCAGCCCAGCGCAGCAGGGTCCGCACCGCTTCTTCGGCGTCTTTTCGGCTTGGGCGCGTCAAGGCTGTCTTGTCATCATTGTCGGTTTCCATGGCCGGGTCGTGAAGATTCATTTTCTTCCCTTCGGGGTTGCCCTGTTATCTCGCTGCTTGTGGCAAAGGTCAGAGGTTTCTGTGACGACCGATTTCAAATGCGTTCACGCCAGCGCACCCATCCGCAAGCTGTCTCATGCCTAGCAAAACCTAGAAGATTTGTAAACTTTGCCCCTCAGGTTGTCAGACCTGCGCCAACGCGCCGGTGATGTCGTCGCGCAGGTCGGCCGCGTCCTCCAGCCCGATGGACAGGCGTACCAGGCCGTCGGAAATACCGAGGGCAGCGCGCTGTTCGGGGCTCAGCCTTTGGTGGGTGGTTGTGGCAGGATGGGTGACCAGGGATTTCGCATCGCCCAGATTGTTCGAGATCTTGACGATCCGCAGACCATCGAGAAACCGGAATGCGCCATCCTTGCCACCCTTGACGACCAGCGAAAGGACCGTGCCGCCCATCGACATCTGGCGCCGCGCGACATCATGCTGGGGGTGCGAGGCAAGGAAGGGATGAATGACCTTTTCCAGCCTGGCGTGACCTTCGAGCGCGGTGGCAATGTCGATTGCCGTCTCGGCCTGTGCCCGACATCGCAGGTCCAGGGTTTCCAGCCCCTTGAGCATCACCCAGGCGTTGAACGGGCTCAGAGCGCCGCCTGTGTGCTTGAGATAGGGTTCGAGTGTCTTGCGGATGAATTCCCGGCTGCCCAGCACCACGCCGCCCAGACAGCGGCCCTGGCCGTCGATATGCTTGGTTGCGGAATAGACCACCACATCGGCACCCAGATCGAGCGTGCGCTGGAATACCGGGGTTGCAAAGACGTTGTCCACGACCAATAGCGCGCCGGCATCATGGGCGATCTGTGCGACTGCGGCGATGTCGATGACCTCAAGCGTGGGGTTCGAGATCGCTTCCAGAAAACACAGCCTGGTGCCTGGCCGCACCGCCGCGCGCCACTGGTCCAGATCGGTGCCATCGACAAAGGTGACATCGATTCCGTATCGCGGCAGAAGGGTTTCACAGATATACAGGCACGAGCCGAACAACGCGCGTGCGGCGACCACGTGATCGCCCGCTTTCAGGCCCGCCAGCAGCGCGCCGTTGACCGCGGCCATGCCGCTGGCGGTTGCAAAGGCATCCTCGGCACCCTCGAGTGCGGCGATGCGGTCCTCGAACATGCGGACGGTCGGATTGCCGTATCGGGCATAGATGTATTCGTCATCGCCCAGCTCGACAAACCGGGCTTCGGCCTGTTCGGCGCTGTCATAAACGAAACCCTGGGTCAGAAAGATTGCCTCGGATACCTCGCCGTACTGGCTGCGGCGGCTGCCGGAATGTACCAGCCTTGTCCTGGGTTTCCAGTTGTCGGTCATGTGTTTTCCTCCTGGCTGCGCCGCACAAAAAAACCCCCTACCGCGAGGTATCGGGGGCATTCCGCGACCTCTTTAGCGGTTTGTTTAACGTGGCCCGCAATCCGGTAACAAATCGCCACACACCGCCCGTCTAGTCCAGTCGCCGGGAGTCGTCAAGGAATCACCACGTCAACAACATGTGTTTCCCCTTGCGCGTCGGTCGCCCAGCTCCATTATGGCAGCGACAGGGAAACAGGGAGAGCTGTGACATGACCACGCCTATCGACCTCTATTACTGGCCCACACCCAATGGCTGGAAGATCAGCATCGCTCTCGAAGAGATGCAGCTTCCTTACAATCTGCACCTCGTCGATATCGGCGCCGGGGATCAGTTCGAGGAAAGTTTTCTGAAAATCTCGCCCAACAATCGCATGCCTGCGATCATTGATCCCGACGGGCCGGACGGCGCGCCGATATCGGTTTTCGAAAGCGGCGCGATCCTGCAATATCTGGCGCGCAAGACAGGCATGTTTTATGGCAGCAACGAAAGGCAGCGTGTCGCGGTCGAGGAATGGCTGTTCTGGCAGGTCGGTGGCCTTGGCCCGATGGCAGGGCAGGCGCACCATTTCCTGAAATATGCCCCTGCAATGGAGCCACCCAACGACATCCCCTATGCCAAGGACCGGTACCGCAACGAGGTCAATCGCCTGTACGGCGTTCTGGACCGTCGCCTTGCGGCACACGAATTCGTGGCCGGCGATTTCTATTCCATCGCCGACATGGCGATCTGGCCATGGGCCAGCCTGTGGAAGGGGCATGATCAGGATATCGCGGATTTCCCCAACATGAAGGCATGGCTTGATCGCTGTTATGGGCGGCCTGCCGTGCAAAAGGGTCGCGCGCTGGCCAAGGAAAAGCGCGGCAATCTGCAGGATGACAAGCGCGCGCAGCAGATCCTGTTCGGGCAGAAGGCACGCTGAGCGGAATTGCCCGGCCTCAGCGGTTCTGGCCGTAGATCCACGCTGCAACACCCAGTGCGACCGCGCCCAGAATGACGGCGAGCGCAATCTTTACGGCCGACCAGGGGCGTTCGCCGCTGACCCTGCCGGTCTGGCCGTTGACCACGAAACGATAGGTCTTGCCGCGGTATTTGTAGGCGGCCATCCAGATCGGCAGCAGCACATGCTTGAAGGTGATGTCGGATACGGATGTCTCCATCGACAGGATCTGCTGTGCGTCTCCGCCGATGTCGCGCCGGATGTCCGATTCGATCACTTGCTGCATCCTGGCACGCGCCTGTGCATAGCCCTCATCCAGGGACACGGTATAGCCTTCGGCGCGGAAACCGGCCAGGTACTGGGGTTGCCAGGGTTCCAGCGCCGACAGATCCCAGGGCTCGATCGCCTCGGTGTGACGGCGTGGCAGGCTGGTCGAGGCCATGACCAGAACATCGTCGAAAAATCGCCTGACCCTGCCTGAAACAGGCCGCCAGTCGATCCGCTGTACCTGCTGGGTGCGGGTCTGCATCTTGCCGCCGACATTCACCCGGATACGGCGGGTTTCGTAGCGGATCCTGCCCCTCAGGCCGGAATATCGGCTGCGCGTGTCTGCGTCATAGGTCCAGTAGGGGACATAGATGCCGCTGAGCGCGCGTCCCTTGCGGGCATATTCCAGCAGGCCGGAAGGCGCGAACCACAGCTGACCCAGCCAATCGGTCATGGCCTTTCGGGCGCTGCGCTCGTCCAGCCGGAAAGGGATCAGCGCGGCCGGCCTGATCTTGCGCCTGCTGTCGGGGCTCAGGACCAGAGGTGAGGCGCAAAAAGGGCAGATCGTTGCCGATACCTGTTCGTCAAGCTCGATTTCGGCGCCGCAGCTGTCGCATTTGACGAAACGGTTTTCCTCGGTGTCGGCCTTTTCCTCGAAGGCGGCGATGGCGGCCTGGAAATCGAGCTCGCGGATGACCCCGCTGCGGTCGATCCCCTCGGGCAATGTCGTGGTCGAGCCGCAATAGTCGCAGACCATGCTGTTGCTGCCTGGCTGGAAACGCAGGTCCGACCCGCACTGGCTGCACGGAAAGACAATGGGCGAGCCAGCGGGCGGTTCGGCAGACGATTCGGCGGGCGGTTCCGGGCGTGCCATGGGCGGCCTGTCCTCAGCTGTCGGGAAGAGGCGGCGGAAGGATGGTAAACAATGTGGCCAGTTCGGTGACCTGCCCGGCCGGTTTCCAGCCATCCTGACCCGCTGTCCACACCAGGCTGTCGCGGGCAAGGCTGCCGTCGCCGACCATGCGGCCCAGCGCCGCCCGCGAATAGGGCCCTCTGGCCTGCCCGTCGACAGCGATGTGCCAGACCTTTTCAGGCGGGGGCGGAGGAGGCGGCGGCGGGGCCGGCGCTGCCGGTTGTGCGCCGGCGGTTGATGCCTCGGTCGCAGGGCGCGGGCCCCAGGGGCCGATCTCTTGGGCCACCTGCCGGGCCATGCCCATCCCCATCCCCAGGCCGATTCCGGCGCTCATGCCGCCGGCGCCGGGGTTGGTGGCAGCCGCCGTGATCGCCTCGGCCGCCGAGAAGCGGGTGTAGTTTCCCAGGTCGCCCGCGATGCCCATCGAGGTGCGCTTGTCCAGCACTTCTTCGACCGCTGCGGGCAACGAGATGTTCTCGATGAACAGCATGGGCATTTCCAGGCCGTATTCCGCCAGATCGGGTGCAATCCTTGCGGCCAGCACCTTGCCCAGATCGATCGTGTTGGCGGCCATGTCGAGAACGGGAATGTCCGATCCGGCAATCGCTGCCGAAAAGCGGCTGACGATGATGTTGCGTATCTGGAAACTGATCTCGTCCATGGTGAATTCGCCATCGGTGCCGACGATCTCGACCAGGAATTTCGCGGGATCGATGACCCGGATCGTGTAGGTGCCGTAGGCACGTATGCGCACGGGGCCGAATTCGGGGTCGCGAATGATGATCGGGTTTTTCGTGCCCCATTTCAGATTTTGAAAACGGGTCGTGTTGACGAAGTATATTTCCGATTTGAAGGGGGACTGAAAACCGTGATCCCAGTGCTGCAGGGTGGTGAGGATCGGCATGTTGTTGGTTTCCAGCATGTAGAGCCCCGGCGTGAACACGTCGGCCAGTTGCCCCTCATGCACGAATACCGCCGCCTGGCCCTCGCGAACCGTCAGCTTGGCCCCGTACTTGATCGCGTGCCCTTCGCGCTCGAACCTCCAGACCAGCGTGTCGCGGGTGTCGTCCACCCAATGGATGACATCGATGAATTCGCCGGTGAGAAAATCGAAGATGCCCATGCTGTCGTCTCCTGGAAAATGTTTCGAATGCGCCGGTGCGATCTGGTGATCGTCAACAGGCCCTAACTGCTGCCCTTCATCACGTCGCGTGCAATTGCTGGCAGAACGGCCCTGGCCTGGTCCAGCGTCATGCCGATCTTGAGGCGCTTGTCGTAAAGCATCCTCAGCAGCATCTCGTCATGGCGTGTCAGCAGTGCGAATTCCTCGTCGTCGTTGAAGATCGACGGCCTGGCATCAGGGCTGTCATTGGCAAGGCCCATCGCCTGGGCCATTTCCTCGTGGATGCAGGAAAGGCGCATCAGGTCGGGGTGTTCGGCCTTGATCAGGATCACCGCCGTGTCATAGGCGCTGCCGTTGTTGCGGTCGGCAAAGGCATAGGTCACGCAATAGGTGTTGCGGGGGGTGTTCTCGATTTCACGCACGACGATCGGGCTGAGATCGGGGATACGTCTGAGCAGCTCGGGCCCGATGGTTTTCTGGCGGTCGTGATACAGGAACATCACATGGAAATTGGGGTTCTTCTCGGTCACGCTGATGGGGACGCCGGTCAGCTGCGACAGACGGCGCGCATAGGCCACGACATTGGCACGGTCCTTGTCGCGGGTTGCCTTGGGAATGCGGTCGTCGAACAGCAGCGAAATGCGCACCGGCTTGTTCCAGCGGCGCAGGGTGCTGGGCGTTGCACGCGCAATGAAATTGCCGCCGGAAATCGCGTACTCGTCGTACAGGGCGATCCACTCGAAATCCCTGACCAGGCTGGCGGGCGTTACCGGGGCATCCGGGGGCGCCAGATCGGTGCGCATCAAGCCGCGCGAACGCAACCTGTCCTGAAGCGTGGCGTAGTAGCGTTCGAGACGCATGCTTTCGCCTGATCTGGTCGATGCGTTTTCCGGCCCCCGCATGCCGGTGGGCCCCTGAAAAGGCGTACATGCGGCCAGCACCGCCAGCCCACCCGCCAGAAGTGCGTTGCGCAGTGCCGGCGATCGAGGCGCGGAGCGGGGCCTGGCGAAACGAGCGGGCATCAGCGGGATCCGTCCGTCTTGGCCGGGGTGCCCGAAGGCGCCTTGGCCCGCGCCGCGGCAAGCGTTTCGCGCAGCCTGGTTTCCATCTCTTTCAGTTCTGCCTCGGCCTCGGCGCGTTTGCGTTTGCCTTCGTCGGCGATGGATAGGGATTCCTCGATGGTGGCGATCAGATCGGCATTTGCGCGCTTGATCGATTCTATGTCGAAGACGCCGCGCTCGACCTGTGTGCGAATGGTCTTGTTCGCCTCACGCAGATTGGCGGCGTTTGATTCGAGCAACTCGTTGGTCAGATCCGCCGCCTCCTTGACGACGCGGGCGGCCTCGGCCGAGCGCTGTATGGTGATGGCCTGGGCCAGCTGGCTTTCCCACAGGGGGACCGTGTTGACCAGCGTCGAGTTTATCTTGGTCACCAGCGACTTGTCGTTTTCCTGGACCAGGCGGATCGAGGGCAGCGACTGCATGGTGACCTGGCGCGTGAGCCTGAGGTCATGGACCCGCCGTTCGAGGTCGTCACGCGCGCTGCGCAGGTCGCGCAATCGCTGGGCGGCCATGACCTTGTCGTCCTCGGGGGCATTTTCGACCTCGGCCTCGCCTGCCGGGATGTCCTGCTGGTCAAGCCTGCGGATCACCTCTTCGCCGGCGGCGATATAGAGCGCCAGTTCGTCATAGAATTCCAGCGTGCGCTGATAGAGGTTGTCGAGGGCGCGAATGTCCTTCATCAGCCTGTGTTCATGCTCCAGCAACTCGCCGGTAATGCGGTCGATCTGCCCTTCGACCTGTTCGTAACAGGCGAGAAACCGTACAAAGGGCGCCGCGCGGCCTGTCAGCCTTTCCCACAGGCTGGGCTTGCGTCTGGTGTCGAGTTCCGAGATGGAAAACCCGCGGATCGAGCTGACCATGTTGCGCAGCGCCTCGCCCGCCGGGCCGACATCCTTGTTGCGCACACCGTCCAGCATGGACTGGCTGATGTTCTGCAGGCCGGACTGGGCGCGCGCGCCGAACGAGACGATTGTCTGGGAATTGGTGATGTCGATCTCATTCATGCGCTTGCGGATTTCGGCGGCCGTGTCGGTTGGCGCCTGTTCCAGGGCCACGATGTCGGGCGAGGGGTCGGGCAACACCACGGCGTTGACCTTTTCGACCAGCCTTGTTGCCTGCTCGGCCGATTTGCGCATCTCTTCCTGTGGCATCTGTTGTCCTCCGGGGGTCAGGTCTCGACGCCTTCGAGACGCAGCCTGTCCCGCAATACGTCGATTTCTACATCAAGATCGGCCCGATCATCCAGCAGCAATTGCCGGCGCTGGGCATTGAAGCTGTTTTCCAGGTCGATGAGCAATGCCTCGTAATCCTCACGAAGGGTATCCTCGCCCGTTTCGCGATAAAGCCTGACGAATTTCAGCGTCGCATCACGGGCGCCCATCAGATAGACGCCGAGATACCTGCGCGCCTGAAACAGGTCGCGGGGATCGTCCTCGACGGTGCGGCACATGGCCCGTACCTCGTTGACCAGGCGGGCCAGCCGGTCGCTCAGCGCCCTGTCGCCCAGCGTGCCCAAGGCCTCGGTCATGGTTTCCAGGTAGGTTTCGGCCTCGTCCACCGCCCGCGCCGCGCTGCGCCCGCGCAGGTTGTCGATACCGTCCAGCCCCTTGTTGCGCATCGGGTCCGTTCCGAATGTCAGCAGGTGCAGACCTGTCGCAAGAAGACCCAGCAGGACAGGCATGGTGACCGTTCCTCTCAGAGGGGACCATGATGCCACCCCGACACCAGCACCCAGCAGCAAGGCGGCCAGGATCTTGCGCGGCAACACGGGTCGTCTGGCCCTGCTGCGGGCGGCATATGCGGCCTGCGCGGAAATGCCCTCGCGCAGCAGGAACGAAGCGATGGCCAGCAGGCCGAACGCGCCCAGCTGTTGCGCGATGCCTGCAGGATCGGCCGCAACGATTGCCACGATACCCCGTATCAGCAGCGGGATTGCGGCCAGCGAGACAAGGCGCGCACGTCGGCGCAGACGGCGGATTTCGGGTGGCTCGGCCTGGGGTGGTGCCGAGTGCGCGCTTGGATCCTGCCTGTCGGTACGGGCATTGCGCGGGCTGAATCTGGCGCCAAATCTCCTGGCCATCACGTGGTTCCCGCGAAAACACCCAGAGCCGCGGCAAGTACCAGCGTCAGGAGAATGAGGAATGCAAATCTCTGAAGGGTTTTCCCGGACATAGAGACCTTCAACTGAAACACCGGAGGGCAATGGGAACCGATATAGCAATCCTTCGGTTGAATTACTACCTTGGCCGGTGATTTTCGCCGGCATTTCCCGCAGTTTCGATATCGGTTTCCGGTATGCCGCGCGCACGTTCGATCGCCAGCTTGCGCTGGTATCCGGTCTGGATGATCTCGACCAGAACCAGCACGACCACCGAGAAATAGAAGGTGCTTTTCGACATTGGCAGCAGCGGATGATCGAACACCACGATCTGCAATCCCGGGTCATCCATGGCGTGGGCGGCTGCGGGTCCCGACTCGCCCAGCAGGACGACGCCGACGATCAGCAGGATGAACAGGCCCAGTACCTCGTACATGCGGTTGGTTTTCAGAAATCTGGTCACGGTTTCCGCCAGCCACAGCATTGCCAGCCCCGAAATGAGGATGGCGATCGCCAGCACGACAAAGACCCTGGTCACGGCGATGGCCGACAGGATGGAATCGAAACTGAAGATCAGGTTCATCAGGACGATCAGCGCGACGACACGCACCGGCGAGCGCGCGCCCCGATCGCTGGCCCGGTCGCCCAGATGCTCGACGCTGAGCATATGGGCGATTTCGCGCACGGCGGTGTACATGATGAACCCTCCGCCGAACAGGAACACGAGGGTCGAGAAATTCACCCCGCCCGTGAGGATGCCGGGATAGTCAAAGACAAGGAAAGGCGTTTTCAGGGTCTCGATCAGTCGTATCATCACGAACAGCAGGATGATGCGCAGCACGACTGCCAGGATGATGCCCCAGAAACGGACCGCGCGTTGCGATGACGCTGGTGCGCGTTGCGATTCGATCGAGATATACAGCAGGTTGTCGAAACCCAGCACCGCCTGCAGGAATATCAACACCAGCAGGTCGCTCAGGTTCTGGAAGGTCAGCAGATCGGCCATGTCGGTCCTTTTTCGAAGAAATCTTCCGCCCAATCTAGGCAGCGAGCTGCCCAGGGGCAATATCCGGCCGGGATCGGTTCTTGCGCCATCAGCGGCCGTGATTGCGGCATGATTTTGAGATTCTGCCGATTCGGGCTAAACTTGCGATTGCGAAGTTCGAAGGCTGCGACGGACAGGATCTGACAAGACTCCCGGAAACTGCGGCGATGGGCGTCGTATGAAAGAGGCGCAATGGGGCGCCGGTCCAATCTTGGGGGTTGACTGAAGATGGCAAAAGGCACCGTGAAATGGTTCAACGCGGCAAAGGGATACGGCTTTATCCAGCCGGAAGACGGTGACAAGGACGTATTCGTTCATATCACGGCAGTCCAGGCGGCGGGGCTGACCGGGCTGGAGGATAACCAGCAGGTCGAATTCGAACTGATCGAGGGCCGCGACGGACGCATGAATGCGGGAAACCTCAAGGTTTCCTGAACGCACGTCATGCAAGGATCTTGCGCCCCGGCTGCCAGCAATGGCGCCGGGGCGCCTGTTTCACAGCGAGATGGGTTCAAGCACTTCGGGTTCGATCATGTTGACCCCGGGGGGCAGGCCGCGGAGCATCTCTTCTGCCGACTGTTCCAGTATCGGGAAGGTGCGATAGTGACAGGGTATCACCGTCTTGAAGTCAAAGAACTTGCGTGCAGCATAGGCCGCGCGCTTCATGTCCATGGTGAAATAACCGCCCGAGGCCAGCAGGCCGATTTCCGGCTTGTGCAGGTCGTTGAAGATTTCCATGTCGGCGGTCACGTCGGTGTCGCCGCTGAAATAGATGGTGCGGCCGTCATGTTCGATCATGAACCCGGCTTCGGATCCGGTATAGACGGGGCCATTGTCCCCATCCAGTGACGAGGAATGCACCGCGTTCACCAGCGTCACATTGACATTGCCCAGCGCAACCGTGCCCCCCTTGTTGAAGCCCACGGTCTGCACACCTTTGGTCGTCTGCCACCAGTTCATCAGATCATAGATGCCGACGATGGGAATGTTCAGCTCGCCCGCGATATCCAGCGCGCTGCCGGAATGGTCGCCATGCCCGTGGGAAACCAGGATATGGGTCGCGCCCTCGATGGCCTCGGCCCGGCGCTCTTCGGGGAACAAGGGGTTGCCCGACAGCCAGGGGTCGATCAACAGAACCTGATCGCCGATTTCGATACGAAAGCCGGAATGGCCAAGCCATGTGATTTTCATCTGATTCTCCTATGATGGTTGTCTGCCCGCAGTTTAGCCGATTTTGCCTATGATGCGACCATACCCGGTGCTTGCACAGACCGCCTGCGGGCGGTAAACGATGCCGACCCCAACGCTGAGGATTTCAGGCATGTCGATCGACAAGGAAACCGCGCGCCGTGTGGCGCATCTGGCCCGCATCAAGGTGGAAGACGGCGATCTGGAGACGCTCGCCGGAGAGCTGAGCAACATTCTGGGTTTCATGGAACAGCTGAACGAGGTCGATGTCGAGGGCGTCGAGCCGATGACCTCGGTCACGCCGATGGCGCTGAAACGGCGCAAGGACGAGGTCACCGATGGCGGCTATCAGGACAAGATCCTGTCAAACGCGCCCGACGCCCGAGAGGGCTTTTTCGCGGTTCCCAAGGTGGTGGAGTAAGCAACATGACCGAGTTGAACAAGCTGACCATCGCTGATGCCCGTGACGCCCTGCGCAAGGGGGATCTGAGTGCGACTGAGCTGACCGAAGGCTGCATCAAGGCCGTCGAGGGGGCCGATGCCCTGAATGCCTACAGTACCAGGACATTCGACGCCGCCCGCCAGCAGGCCGAGGCCGCCGATCAGCGCCTCAAGGCAGGCGATGCGCCCGATCTGTGCGGTATTCCCCTGGGCATCAAGGATCTGTTCTGCACGCGCGGCGTTGCCAGCCAGGCGGCATCCAACATCCTGCGTGGTTTCAAGCCCGAATATGAAAGCACCATCACCAGCCAGCTGTGGGATCAGGGGGCGGTGATGCTGGGCAAGCTGAACATGGACGAATTCGCCATGGGCTCCAGCAACGAAACCTCGGCCTATGGGCCGGTGGTCAGCCCGTGGCGGCGCCAGGGCTCGGATGCGCCTCTGACGCCGGGGGGCTCGTCTGGCGGGTCTGCGGCGGCGGTGGCGGCCGATCTGTGCCTTGCGGCAACCGGCACCGATACCGGCGGGTCGATCCGCCAGCCGGCGGCCTTTACCGGCATTGTCGGCCTCAAGCCCACCTATGGGCGTTGCTCGCGCTGGGGGATCATCGCATTCGCCAGCTCGCTGGACCAGGCTGGCCCGATGACCAAGACGGTGCGCGATGCGGCCATCATGCTGCGCGCCATGTGCGGACATGACCCCAAGGACAGCACCAGCGCCGATATCCCCGTGCCTGATTTCGAGGCGGCGCTTACCGGCGACATTCGCGGCAAGAAGATCGGCCTGCCGCGCGAATACCGCCTTGACGGCATGCCCGACGAGATCGAGAAACTCTGGGCCCAGGGCGCCGAGATGCTGCGCGATGCGGGCGCCGAGGTCGTCGATGTCAGCCTGCCCCACACAAAATACGCGCTGCCCGCCTATTATGTGATCGCCCCGGCCGAGGCATCATCCAACCTGGCCCGCTATGACGGTGTGCGTTACGGCCACCGCGCCAGGCTGGACGCGGGCGACGGCATCACTGAGATGTACGAAAAGACCCGCGCCGAGGGCTTTGGCGCCGAGGTCAAGCGCCGGGTGATGATCGGCACCTATGTCCTGTCGGCGGGCTTTTACGACGCCTATTACAACCGCGCCCGCAAGGTGCGCGCCCTGATCAAGAAGGATTTCGACGACGTGTTCGCAACCGGCGTCGATGCAATCCTGACACCGGCCACGCCGTCGGCCGCCTTTGGTCTGGGCGAGATGGCCGATCAGGATCCGGTCAAGATGTATCTGAACGATGTGTTCACGGTGACGGTCAACCTGGCCGGCCTGCCGGGGATCTCGGTTCCGGCAGGGATGAACCATGAAGGGCTGCCATTGGGGTTGCAGTTGATCGGCCGCCCGTGGGATGAGGGCGAAATGTTGAATTTCGCCTATTCACTGGAACGTGCAGTCGGCTTTGTTTCAAAGCCGGAAAAATGGTGGTAAACGGCGGAACCATCTCGACTTTCCGACCGAGGACCGATCATGCGTACGACCCTGGCCCTGTTTGCACTGACAGCCCTTGCAGCATGCGCGACATCCGTCGCGCCTGATGATGGCGCGCGCACGCCGACCCCAGACAGCAATACCACGCAGCAAAAGACGACAACGGGTGCCACCTCCAGCGCAACACCGGCGGGCACGACTGCCGATCAGACCGCTGTTGCCGCAAACAACGGAGCGGCCATTTCCGATACGCAGGATTTTGCCGCTGTGACCGCGCGCGTGACCCCCGAGCAGGATGCGGCCCGCCTCGAGGCATTGCGCAAGCAATACAAGTTCATCGACCCTTCGCAGGTCACCCTGCCCAAGCGCAGCGGCGGCGTGAATGTCGTCAAGTATGCACTGGAGACCACCAACAAGGTCGGGGAAAAGATGTATTCCCGGTTCAACCCGCTCGGGGCGATTACCTCGCAGGCATGCCGCGCCTACTCGGTGCCGGACGAGGCACAGGCGGCTTTTCTCAAGGCTGGCGGGCCCAGGCGTGACCCGCTGGGGCTCGACCCCGATGGTGACGGCTTTGCCTGCAGCTGGTCGCCCGAATTCTATCGCAGTCTTGTAAAGAAATAGCACGGGAGAGAGGGCATATGGATATTCTGGCTTGGCCCTCGCCCAATTTTGGCGTCCGCCGCCACGGGCGGGGTCCCGAGATGGTGGTGTTGCACCACACGGCGATGGTTGACCTCAAGGCGGCGCTGGCGCGGTTGTGCGACCCGGCGGCCGAGGTTTCGACCCATTATCTGATCTGCCCGCTGGGGCGCATATACCAGATGGTGGATGAAAGGCTGCGCGCATGGCATGCCGGTGCCGGTGGCTGGGGCAGGGTGCGGGACGTGAATTCGCACTCGATCGGAATCGAACTGGCCAATGCCGGGCCGCTGGCGGGGTCGCCGCCCTACAGCGCGGCACAGATGGATGCCCTGGAAGAACTGCTTGCGGATATCCTGTCACGTCACGCGATGCCACCCTGCAGTGTCATCGGGCATTCCGACATGGCGCCGGGGCGCAAGCATGATCCGGGGGTGAAATTCGACTGGCGCCGCCTTGCCTTGCGAGGTTTGTCGATCTGGCCCGAACCCGGAGAGGATGAACCGCCGGAAACCGAGGGGTTCCTCGCAGCGGCCGAGGAATTCGGCTATGCCCGGCAGGAAACGGCCGGCGATGGCGACGGGGCCGAGACCCGGCTGCAGCATGTTCTGGCGGCGTTTCGCCTGCGTTTCCGTCCTGCGCACCGGGGGCCGCTGGACGGTACCGACATGGCGATCATGCGCGATCTGGCCCGCCGCTATCCGTGCCGCATCGGCCTTGACCCCGGTGAAGCAACCTCATAACTGAATCCCAGCGCGGATGGCTGGATGGCCGCGTGCGTCGCAAGGCGCGCGAGGACAGTCCGGACTCCACAAGGAAAGGGCGCCGGGTAACGCCCGGCCGGGGAAACCCGAGGGAAAGCGCCACAGAAAACAGACGGCCCTGCATGCAGGGTCACGGTGAAAAGGTGGGGCAAGAGCTCACCGCGCCCCCGGCAACGGGGGTGGCATGGCAAGCCCCGCCCGGAGCAATGCCAAATAGGGGTCTCGGGGGCGGCAACGCCCGGGGCATCCTCGGCCCAGAGACCCGGGTCGGCAGCTGGAACCCGTCGGTAACGGCGGGGCCAGATGAATGGTCATCCAGGGGGGAAACCCCCGGACAGAATCCGGCTTACAGGCCATCCGCGCGCGAAAACGGGCCTTGACTGCGGGCTGCATGCGTTTAAAAGGCAGGTTCCAGATTTCAGCTGGCCGGACGAGTCGGCCGCAAGGCGCGGAACCCGCGACAGGAGACGAACAAAATGGCGAAACCGACCACCATCAAGATCCGTCTGAATTCGACGGCGGATACCGGCCACTTTTACGTGACCAAGAAAAACGCCCGCACCATGACCGAAAAGATGGTTGTCCGCAAATACGACCCGGTCGTGCGCAAGCATGTCGAATACAAGGAAGGCAAGATCAAGTAGATCCTGCCAGACCGCGAGATGAACAAGGTCGCGCCACCCGCGCGACCTTTTCTATTGCACCTTCGCGATTGCCATGAAAAAGCCGCCGACCCTATCCGGGAAGGCGGCTTTCGCGTGGAAAACGATCGGCATATCAGGCGGATCGTCTGACCGGCGCCAGGGCAGGGCGCCGGGAAAGTCATGTCAGGCAGCGCGGGACACCAGAACACTGTCAACGCGCTGCTGGGCGCTGACCTCGTCAACACCGTCAACAGCGGCGACTTCGCGTGTCAGGCGTTCAAGCGCGGCCTCGTAAAGCTGACGTTCGGAATAGCTTTGCTCGCGCTGGTCGTCATTGCGGTGCAGGTCGCGCACCACTTCGGCGATGGAAATCAGATCGCCGGAGTTGATCTTCTGTTCATATTCCTGCGCACGACGCGACCACATGGCGCGTTTGACACGGGCACGGCCCTTGAGCGTTTCCAGCGCCTTGCCCACCAGCTCGGGGCTGGACAGGCCGCGCATGCCCACGGCAGTGGCCTTGTTGGTCGGAACCCGCAGCGTCATCTTGTCTTTCTCAAAGGAAATCACGAACATTTCCATGCGGAACCCGGCGATTTCCTCTTCCTCGATGGAGACGATGCGCCCCACCCCGTGAGACGGGTAGACGACATAATCATTGGGACGGAACTCGGCGGATTTCTTGGCTTTCGACATATGCTCTCTTTCCTTGCTGACCCGGGATGCGGTCTGGACGCGTCGGGGTCGTTTGCTGTTTGAAGCTGACAAAACCGCCCGTGGTTCCCCGGTGTGGGAGCCAAAGCGGTCATGTCAACTGTCTCATGTGATTCCCCCGAGCGCGAGCTGCCCGGCGGAAAAGGTTGAATGGTCCTCGATTGTTCGAGGCCCTGTATAACACAAAATCAACCCTTTTTAAAGTGCTGCGGCGCAGCAGGGCCCGGATGGCGTGACTTGCACGCGCGCACAAGGGTGGTGTGACCGTTGCCGGTCAGGTCATTGCGGCCGGGTCTATTTCCCGTGCCATGTGGTCGAGCACCGCATTCACGAAGCCCGGTTCACGCCCGTCAGGAAAGAACGCCTTGGCGACTTCGACGAACTCGTTGATGACAACCTTGGGCGGTGCCTTGGCCAACAGCAGCTCGGCCCCGGCCGCGCGGAACAGCGCGCGCAGCGTCGGGTCGATGCGGGTGATCGGCCATTTGGCGACCAGCGCCTTGTCGGTGGTCTGGTCGATCTTGGCCTGTCGTGCGACGGCCTCTTCCAGGATGTCGCGGAACAGGGTCACATTGGCCTCGGAATATTCGACACCGTCGATTTCGGCCCCCATGCGGTGGGCTTCGAACTGGTGGCGCACCTCGTCAACGGTCGCGTCTGATGCTTCCATCTGGAACAGGGCCTGAACGGCATAGAGGCGGGCCGCCGATTTCATGCGGCGTCTGGATTCTTGCGATGGGTTCGTCATCAGTCGTTTCCGGCGATCAGGATGGTGTCTGCGGCGGGCTTGAAGCCGATATCGCCGGTGGGCGGGCTGAAACGGCGCGACAATGCGATCAGGTGCATGGCTGCCTCGGCGGCACCGCCCCCCTTGTTCTGGCCGGCGGCCTCGGCCCTGACCTCGGCCTGCCGGCGGTTCTCGACTGTCAGGATGCCATTGCCGATGCACAGCCCCTCCAGCCCCAGCAGCATCAGCCCGCGCGAGCTGTCATTGCAGACCGTGTCATAATGGGTTGTCTCGCCCCGGATGACACAGCCAAGGGCCACGAAGCCGTCGAAATCACCCCCGCGCGAGGCCAGGCGGATCGCCGAAGGCACCTCAAGCGCGCCGGGCACTTCGACCAGGTCATGGGTGGCACCGGCGGCCTCGATGGCGGTGCGGGCGCCAAGGACCAGCTGGTCGGCGATATCCTTGTAATAGGGCGCAACCACGATCAGCAGCCTTGTCGGCGTATCGAAACGCGGGGCCGGCAATGTGTGGTGGGTTTCGGATTCAGCCATTGTCGCCGTCTTTCGTCTCGGGTGCCTTGGTTATGGGGTGCGTGCCGACGATGCGCAGGCCATAGGCGTCAAGCCCGATGACCTTGGGCAGGGGGTTGTCGGTCAGCAGGATCAGGTCATGCACATCCAGCGATGACAGGATCTGCGCGCCGATGCCCGTTTGCCGCAGGATGTTCGGGGCGCTTTCGTCTGAAAACTCCAGCGTCTTGCAGGGTTCACGGAACAGGATGACAAGGCCGCGGCCCTCATTGGCGATGATCTCCATTGCGCGCGGCAACTCGTCCGGCGCGGCGGGGCCAAGGCCCAGCACATCTTCCAGCACGTTCAGCGCGTGGGTGCGCACAAGTACCGGTTCGGGGGTGGTGATGTCGCCCTTGGACAGCGCGACATGTTCGGTGCCGTCGGTATGGTCGGTGAATATCCGCATCAGCCAGTCGCCGCCATAGGCCGAGGTCACATGCCGGCTGTCGGATTCATGCACCAGATTGTCATGCTTGTGGCGATAGGCGATCAGGTCGGAAATCGTGCCGATCTTGAGGCCGTGTTTACGGGCAAAGGCCACCAGATCGGGCAGGCGGGCCATGGTGCCGTCATCTTTCATGATCTCGCAGATCACACCGGCGGGGTTCAGCCCGGCAAGGCGCGCGATATCGACGGCGGCCTCGGTGTGGCCTGCGCGGATCAGCACGCCGCCGTCGCGCGCGCGCAGCGGAAAGACATGGCCCGGCGTGGCAATATCCTGCGGGCCCTTGGTCGGGTCTATGGCCACGGCGACGGTATGGGCCCGGTCATGGGCCGATATGCCGGTGGTCACGCCCTCGCGCGCCTCGATCGAGATGGTAAAGGCGGTTTCGTGGCGGCTGGAATTGTAGGATGCCATCAGCGGCAGGCCCAGCGCGTCGATGCGCTCGCCCGTCAGGGCCAGGCAGATCAGCCCGCGCCCGTGGGTTGCCATGAAGTTGATCGCATCCGGCGTGGCCATCTGGGCCGGGATGATCAGATCGCCCTCGTTCTCGCGGTCCTCGTGATCGACAAGGATGAACATGCGCCCGTTGCGGGCGTCTTCGATGATATCCTCGACCGGCGAGATTGAGGGCGTGAAATCCTGTTGCTGCGCCATGCGCTAACGCTCCATTTCGTGCAGGCGCGCGACATAGCGGGCCAGCGTGTCGATTTCAAGGTTCACCTTGTCGCCCACCCTGGCCTCGCCCCAGGTCGTGACCTGCCGGGTGTGGGGGATCAGGTTTATGCCGAAACTTGCGCCGTCCACCTCGTTCACCGTCAGCGAGGTGCCGTTCAGCGCAACCGATCCCTTGGGCGCGATGAATTTTGCCAGCTGGTCCGGCGCGCGCAGCGTGATGCGCGTTGAATCGCCCTCGTCCTGCATGGCAGTGATCTCGGCCAGCCCGTCCACATGGCCCGAAACGATATGGCCGCCCAGCTCGTCACCCACGCGCAGAGCGCGTTCGAGGTTGACGTGTTTGCCGGCGCGCCATGAATCGAGGTTGGTCTTGCTCAGCGTTTCGCCGGATATGTCGACTTCGAACCAGCTGTCGGGCGCCTTGCCGAGATTGACCACCGTCAGGCAAACGCCGTCACAGGCGATCGAGGCCCCTGTATCGATATTTTCGACATCATATGCAGTCTGGATGCGCACGCGCGTATCGCCCCGGCGGTCGATATCCAGAACTGTCCCGATGTCGGTGATGATCCCGGTGAACATGCTGTCATTCCCGATCTGTGCAACAATTGAAACCCCTATCCGCACGGCGCCGCAAGGGCAAGGGCAGTCGCATCATTGCGCCGATCTGCGAGGCGTCGGAAAAGCCTTGGATTATCCTTTGATTTGGGGGAAGATCGCCTCGGAAACAAGTGCCGGGAGCGCAACATCCGGCGCAATAATTGCCGAGCGGAAAGATAATCCGTGACAACAGGGATGCCCTTGCGGACAATTCCGGCCGTGGGGGCGCGACCAATGGCAGGAAACCAATGGGCAAAGCGTCCGGTGCAGGCAGGGTATTCGCCTTTTTCCAGGGGCCACATGGCCCGTTCTTCTATCGCCTTTCGCGGGCGCTGGCGGATTCGGGTGCGCATGTCCTGAAGATCGGGTTCAATCGCGGGGACGAGGCGTTCTGGCGCGATCCCGCAACCTATGTTCCCTATCTCGACCCGCCGGCCGCATGGCCGGTGGCCGTGCGCAGGTTGCTGCGAGAGCATGGCGTGACCGATGTCGTCCTGTATGGCGACACCCGCCCGATCCATGCCGAGGTCATCCGGGCCGCGCGCGAGGCGGACATCACCATCCACTGTTTCGAAGAGGGCTATCTGCGCCCCTATTGGGCAACCTATGAACGCGGTGGCGTGAACGGGAATTCCCGCCTGATGGGAATGAGCATCGACGACATGCGCGCAGCCCTGAACGGCAGCAGGATCGATCAGCCCGAGGCCCCGGCGCGCTGGGGCGACATGCGCGAACATGCCTTTTACGGCGCGCTGTATCACGGTCACATCCTGTTCAGGAACCGGCGTTACCGTCACTACAGAACCCATCGCGAGACCTCGGTCTGGCAGGAATTCAGGCTGCATTTCAGGCGGTTGCAGGCGATGCCTCTGCATGCGGCCCAACGCAGGCTGGCGACACGCCGTATCCGGCGCGAGGGCTATGTCCACCATCTCGCCCTGTTGCAACTGGGCCATGACAGTTCGATTCAGTCACACAGCACGATACGTTCGATGCCCGCGTTCATTCGCCTGGTGGTCGAGGGTTTTGCGGCCGGTGCGCCGACTCATCATCATCTGGTATTCAAGGCGCATCCGCTCGAGGATGGGCGTTATCCTCTGCAGCGCATCGCACGCGAGGTTGCCGCAGAGTACGGCCTTGCCGGGCGGGTCCATTTCGTGCGTGGGGGCAAGCTGGCCGAGTTGCTGAACCTGGCCCGTTCGGTTGTCACCGTCAACTCGACCGCCGCGCAGCAGGCATTGTGGCGTGGTCTGCCGGTCAGGGCGCTGGGCCGCGCCGTCTATTGCAAGCCCGAGCTGGTATCGGACCAGCCACTGGCGGCGTTTTTCGCCGACCCCAGGAAACCCGACATGCAGGCCTATCGCGATTTCCGCCAGTACCTGCTGGAAACATCGCAGGTCATGGGGGGGTTCTATTCGGCCCGGAGTCGCCACCAGCTGATTCGAGGGGTTGTGGACAGGGTTCTTTCCACCAGGGATCCCTATGATTCGCTGCTTGTCGACAACGGGTTGCCACAGGCGCGGCTCAGGATCGTGAATTGAAAAGATTGTTGGAAGTTCCCGCCCATTTTGTGTAAAGTAGCGAAAAAACAAGAGGCAGAACCAGGCAGTAAGGGGCAGTTGCCGTGGAAATCAGGATCAAATCGGGGGCCCGACTCGTGGCCCTGTTCGCGCTTGTACTCATCGTGTCGTCATGCGGTCTGCCCCGCAGTGGCCCGAACAAGCGGGAGATCTTTGAAAGTTCGGTCCAGCGCAAGGGAAACGCCTTTATCGTCACGGTCAATGACCGGGTGATCAAGTATACTTCGGTTGCTCCGACGCTGGAATTCGATCGGCGCTTTACCTCGGCGGGCAAGATCAACTCGGACGTGATCCGCCCCGGCGATGTGCTGGGCGTGCAGGTCTGGGAAAACACCAGTGAAACCCTGTTGGGCGGCAAGGTAGCGAATTCCACCAACCTGCAGCAGATTCAGGTCGATGCGACCGGCTCGATTTTCATTCCCTATGCCGGGCGCATCAAGGCAGCCGGCAATACGCCGGACCAGCTGCGCCAGATCATTACCCGCAAGCTGGATGCTCAGACCCCCGATCCCCAGGTGATCGTGCGTCGTCTGCCGGGGAAGGGCTCGACAGTATCGGTGATGGGCGGGGTGAGCGCGCAGGGGGTCTATCAGATCGGTCCCGCGACACGCACCCTGTCGGCCATGCTGGCCAAGGCCGGCGGGGTCAGGATCGAACCCGAGGTTGCGCAGATCAAGGTCACACGACACGGGCGCACCGGCACGATCTGGTTGCTTGACCTTTATTCCAACCCCAAGGCCGACATCGCGCTCAGGCCCGGTGACCGCATCTTCGTGCAGCAGGACCGGCGCTCGTTCACGGCGCTTGGTGCAACCGGACAGCAGACGCGCATTCCCTTTACCACGCAAAAGCTGACCGCGATCGAGGCCATTGCCCAGGTTGGCGGACTGAACAGCAACCTCGCGGATCCGACCGGTGTGTTCGTCTTTCGGGACGAGCCGGCCGAGATTGCCAATGCCGTTCTTGGACGTAACGACCTGAGGGGGCCGCAGCGCTTTGCCTATGTTCTGGACTTGACCAAACCGAACGGCATGTTCCTGGCCCGGGATTTCATCATCCGCGACGGCGATACGGTTTATGTGACCGAGGCTCCCTATGTGCAGTGGAACAAGACGCTGAGTGTGCTGAACAGCGGCATTGCCACTTCGGCCAATGTCAAGAATGTAGGGAAGTGACGCTTGGATCGCGACTCGCGGTGCGGGGCTGATTCATCCGGGGTTGTCGCCCATGCCTATACGCTGGGGCTGTTGCGTCGCAATCGAATCCGTCGCATCGCGCGCCTTGCCGGCCTGGACATCCGTGCTGGGTTGCCATCGCGCGGCGGGCAGGTCGCAATCTGGGGTGCCGGGCCGCGCAGCTGGCGGGGGCGTGCCGTCGCAAGATGGCGTCGTGCCGGTGTGGTTCATCTCGAGGATGCCTTTCTGCGTTCGGTCCGTACCGGGCGCCAGGGCAGTGCCCCTCTGGGCCTCGTGATCGACCGCAAGGGGCTCTACTTCGACTGCTCCGCACCCAGTGAACTGGAAGACATGCTGAACGGTGCCGATCTTTCGGATGCCGCCCTGTTGCAGCGCGCCGAGTCAGGCATCCGGCGTCTGAAGGGCGCACATATTTCCAAATACAACGCCTTCGACCCGGCGCTTGCGCCACCATTTGACGATTATGTGCTGGTGGTCGATCAGACCCGCAACGATGCCTCGATCAGGCTGGGTGGCGCCAATGGCGACAGTTTTCGCCGGATGCTGGCGGCGGCAAGGGCCGAGAACCCGGGAAAGCCGATCCTCGTCAAGACCCACCCCGAGGTGGCCGCCCGACACAGGGCCGGATATCTGCCGGGCGATGCGATCACTGGGGCGGACGGGGCGGAAACATGTGTCACCGACAGGCCGCTATCGCCGTGGCGGCTGCTCTCGGGTGCATCTCGTGTCTATTGCGTGACCTCGCTGATGGGGTTCGAGGCCATTCTCGCAGGCCACAGACCCCGCGTTTTCGGCCGACCATTCTATGCCGGATGGGGTTTGTCCGACGACGAACAGGTCATCGAGCGGCGTGAACGTCGTCTCAAGCCGGCGCAGCTCTTTGCCGCTGCGATGTTGTTGTATCCTTGCTGGTACGATCCCTACCGTGACAGGCTGTGCGATTTCGAAACCGTCGTAGATATCCTCGAAGCCCGCGCGCGAGCCTGGCGCGAGGATCATCGCGGTTATGACGCCCATGAGATCCGGTTGTGGAAACGGCCCCATCTGCGACGCTTTCTGCGTGACGCGGGCCGCGGCCTGCGGTTTCGCGGGCAGCCACGGCCCGGCCATCGGCCCGCGCTGATCTGGGCGGGCAAGACATCGGCCGAAAAGGAACGCGCGCTCGGTGCCCCGGCGCGCCCGGTCCTGAGGCTGGAGGATGGTTTCCTGCGCTCGCGCGGCCTGGGGGCCGAACTGGTTCCGCCCCTGTCGCTGGTGCTGGACGATCTGGGGATCTATTTCGATCCCGCGCGCGAAAGCCGGCTCGAACGTCTGCTGAACGGCGCCGAAAGCCTGCCTGACGATGCCATCCGCAGGGCCCGTCGTCTGAGGCGGAAACTGGTCAGGGCACGTATCAGCAAATACAATCTGCCCGGTTCGATGTCGCCCGTCGATGGGCACGACGATGGGCGCAGACGCATCCTTGTGCCCGCACAGGTCGAGGATGATGCCTCGATCCGTCTGGGGGCGGGCAGGATCCGGCGCAATATCGACCTGCTGCGTGAAACCCGTCAGCGCAACCCGGACGCCATCATCCTGTACAAGCCACATCCCGACGTGCAGGCGGGTCTGCGCCCCGGCGCCGTCAGTGCCGAAATGCTGGCCGGTCTTGCCGACGAGATCATCGACGACCCCGACCCGACAGCCGCGATCGACCGGGTTGACGAGGTCTGGACGATCACCTCGACCCTGGGATTCGAGGCCCTCTTGCGCGGCCGCCAGGTCGTCTGTCTTGGCGTGCCCTTCTACGCTGGCTGGGGCCTGACACGCGATCTGACGCCGCCGCCGGCCAGACGCAAGGCCCGGCTTTCGCTGGATGCCTTGGTGTGGGCGGCGCTGATCGCCTATCCCCGTTATTTCGACCCCGTCACGTCACGCGCATGCCCGGTCGAGGTTGCGGTCGATCGCCTGGCGCAGGGGGCCGGCCTTTCCACGGGGCCGGTCAACCACGCGCTGTCGAAACTGCAGGGAATGTTTGCCTCGTGGGCGCCGCTGTGGCGCTGAGCGCGCTTTGCATGTGACCGCGGTCCGACAATTTTCGGCAAGGCAGCCCCGCAGGGGAGGGGGCTTGCCCCGATCGCCCCGCGGGACATCGAGATCAGGCGCGGATCAGCCCCATGTTTTCCAGCTTGAGGATGACCTGATGCGCGCAGTGATCGACACTGACATTTTCGGTGTCCAGCCGCAATTCGGGGTTCTCGGGAACCTCGTAAGGGTCAGATATTCCGGTGAACTCCTTGATCTTGCCCTCGCGCGCCAGCTTGTACAGGCCCTTGCGGTCCCGTCTTTCACATTCTTCAAGCGAAGTCGCGACATGGATTTCGACAAAGGCCCCGTATTGTTCGATTTCCTCACGCACGGCGCGCCGGGTTGCGGCATAAGGCGCGATCGGTGCGCAGATGGCGATACCGCCATTCTTGGTTATCTCGCTGGCGACAAAACCGATGCGCTGAATATTGAGGTCGCGGTGTTCCTTGGAAAAGCCCAGCTCGCTCGAGAGATTCTTCCTCACTATGTCGCCATCCAGCAAGGTAACCGGCCGGCCGCCGATCTCCATCAACTTGGTCATCAGTGCATTCGCAATCGTCGATTTACCCGAGCCCGACAGGCCGGTAAAGAAGACGGTAAAGCCCTGACGATGACGCGGCGGATGCGTCCTGCGAAGTTCCTCGACCACCTCGGGAAAGGAAAACCAGTCAGGTATCTCCAGACCTTCCTGCAGACGACGCCGCAGTTCGGTGCCGGATATATTCAGCACGTGATCGTCGTCGCCGGTCTCGTCGATTGGCACGTATTGGGCACGGTTTTCCGCATAAACCATCATGCGGAACGGCACCATCGTGATGTCGAGCTCTTCCTCGTGCTTCTGCAGGAGTTCCTGGGCATCGTATGGGCCATAGAACTCCTTGCCCTTGCTGTCCTTGCCCGGCCCGGCGTGGTCGCGTCCGACGATCAAGTGCGTGCAGCCATAGTTCTTGCGAATGATGGCGTGCCAGAGCGCCTCCCTGGGCCCCGCCATGCGCATGGCGAGCGGCAGCAGACTCAGCATGCTGGTCTGCTCGGGATAATGCTTGACGATGTGCTCGTAACAGCGAACCCGGGTGAAATGATCGATGTCCCCGGGCTTGGTCATGCCCACGACCGGATGGATCAGCAGATTCGCTTCGACTTCCCGCGATGCCCGCAGAGTGAGTTCCTGATGGGCGCGATGCATCGGGTTACGCGTCTGAAACGCCACGACCTTGCGCCAGCCGAGCTTCCGAAAACGCTCGCGGATTTCGCGGGGCGCATCACGCAGGTGCTTGAAATCGTAGTGGGTCGGTGCTTCGACTCCCAGCAGGCGGCCGCCGATATAAACCGAATTTCCTATGTTATTCAGATAGTTAACGCCTGGATGCGCCTCGTCCGTCGTGCCGTACACCCCCTTCGCCTCGGCCTTCCTGTCCGGCGTCCAGATGTCCCCGACCTGCAGCGTCGCGATCAGGACACCCTCCAGGTCGCGCAGCGCCACGTGCTGACCGCTGGTGAGCGAGTCGGCAAAGTCTTCGCTGACATCGAGCGTAATCGGGATCGGCCACAGGACGCCGCTTTCGAGGCGCATCTTCTTGACGACGGAATCGTAGTCCTCCTGATTCAGGAATCCCTCCAGCGGAGAGAAAGCCCCGTTCAGCAAAAGCTCGATGTCGCACAGCTGCCGCGGCGTCAGGTCCCAGGACGGATAGTCCCTGGCTTTTGCCTTTTCCTGCTCGGCTACTTCCGCCGAAAGATAGAGATCCTTCAGTTTACCGCCGTGTGGTTCCTTGAATGCACCCATAGTTTCCCAACCAGTCGTCTTTCCAGTCTTGGAGAAAAACGTGCACAGTAATCACTGC
>JASBSZ010000033.1 GCA_030148665.1 Alphaproteobacteria bacterium | reverse complement strand
CATCGGGCACATGCAACTGTTCAGGCTGGTCAGACCAACCGGCGACGGCCCAGTCCAAGGGACGGGGTGAAAACCCCGGGCGGGCGCTCGGGCTCGTCGCCGGGAGCATCATGCCACAGATTCAATAGACAGGGCGGGCGCATCCGCGCCCACCCGGGCGGCCACATGCCTCGCTTGCATCCGGCTTTACCCCATCAAGCGATTGCCGTGCATCTGCATCAAACACCCCTTGCCGGGCTGGTCACGCCCCCTTACCCTCGGCCCGTTCATTCAGCCAGAGGACAGACCGACATGACCGAAAACCCCAGCTATGGTTTCGACACGCTTCAGGTTCACGCCGGCGCGCGGCCCGATCCGGCCACCGGCGCCCGTCAGACCCCGATCTATCAGACAACCGCCTATGTGTTCCGCGATGCCGACCACGCGGCGGCGCTGTTCAACCTGCAAGAGGTGGGCTACATCTATTCCCGCCTGACCAACCCCACGGTCGCGGTGCTGCAGGAACGTATCGCAACCCTTGAGGGCGGTATCGGGGCGGTCTGCTGCTCGTCCGGCCACGCGGCCCAGATCATGGCCCTGTTTCCGCTGATGGGACCGGGGCTGAACGTGGTGGTTTCCACCCGTCTCTATGGCGGCACGGTCACCCAGTTCAGCCACACGATCAAGCGCTTCGGCTGGGAGGCGAAATTCGTCGATTTCGACGATCTCGACGCCGTGCGCGCAGCCATCGACGACAATACCCGTGCGGTTTTCTGCGAATCCATTGCCAACCCCGGCGGCTATATCACCGATCTCGACGCCATCGCGGGTATTGCCGATGCCGCTGGCCTGCCACTGATCGTCGACAATACCTCGGCCACACCCTATCTGTGCCGCCCCATCGAACACGGCGCGACGCTGGTCGTGCATTCGGTCACCAAATACCTGACAGGCAACGGCACCGTCATGGGCGGGGCGGTGGTCGATTCAGGTCGTTTCGACTGGTCGGCCAGTGACAGGTTTCCGTCGCTCTCGGCGCCCGAACCCGCCTATCACGGGCTGAAATTCCACGAAACATTCGGCAATCTGGCCTTTACATTCCACGGCATCGCCATCGGCCTGCGCGACCTTGGCATGACGATGAACCCGCAGGCCGCGCATTACGCGCTGATGGGGATCGAAACCCTCAGCCTGCGCATGGAAAAACACGTCGCCAATGCGAAAAAGGTGGCCGCCTGGCTGGAACAGGACCCGCGCGTCGAATACGTCACCTATGCGGGGCTGGAATCCTCGCCCTATTTCGACCGGGTCGAACGCATCTGCCCGAAAGGGGCGGGCGCGTTGTTCACGGTGGCGATCAAGGGTGGCTACGAGGCCTGCGTCCGGCTGGTCGATTCGCTTGAACTGTTCAGCCATGTCGCCAATCTGGGCGACACGCGCTCGCTGGTGATCCACGCGGCCTCGACCACGCACCGGCAGCTGACCGAGGAACAGCAGATCGCCGCGGGTGCCGCGCCGAATGTGGTGCGGTTTTCGATCGGGATCGAGGATGCCGACGATCTTATCCGCGATCTGGACCAGGCGCTGGCAAAGGCCGCCGGCTGAGCATCGGCCCGGCCCTGTGCGCGCATGCAGGGCCGGGCGCGATTATTGCAGTGCAAACCGCATGATGACGCGGGCGCGCAGCGCGACCCTGCCCTCGGCGATGGGGGCGGCACCCGGCGCGCGTGCCGCCATTGCCAGTTCGACCGTGCCACCGCTGGTGGTGCCGGGCTCCGAGATCGACAGGATCGGCCCCAGCCGCCGCCCGGCGGCGTCGGCATAAAGCCGGGCCTTGCGCATCGCGTCACGCACGGCCCGACGTCGGGCCTCGTCGCGCAGGGGGCGTGCATCGGCAATGTCGAAACGCACGTTCTGGATGCGGTTGGCGCCCGATTGCGACAGCCCGTCCAGCACCGCGCCCAGCATGTCGATCCTGCGCAGGGTCACCCTGACCGTGTTGATCGCGTTGAACCCGATGATCGACAGGGGCTTGTCATAGGGCTTGGCGCGGTTTTCCCAGATCGGTTGCAACGAGAACTGCGATGTCTGTATGTCGCCGGGCGCGACCTTGCGGGCCTTCAGCAGGTCCATGATCGCGCGCATCCGGTCCGCATTCCGGCGCATGGCCTGATCGGCGGTCGGGGCGCCGACCTCGACCCCGACGGTGATCGTCACGATGTCGGGTGCCGCGCTGACAACGCCTGTCCCCTGTACCGCCAGCGTGGCAGACTGCGCCGGGGACACGGCCACGTCGCCGGTCGGTGCCGTTGTCACGGCGGGGGGCGCATCATTGCCCACCGTTCCCGATCCCGCCCCCGTTTGCGCCGCCAGCCCCATCCAGGTGACGGTCTGCGCCGGCGCGAGGGCGGGGATCACCGTCAGCAGGATGACGGCAGGCAGCTGGCGAAACATTGCATGGAGCATGGTGATTTCCTTTCGCGACGATTGCCTTGTGGATTTCCTTGTCCCGGCAGGCTATGTCGCCGGACATGCACAGGGCAAGCCCCAAGGCATGGTGGGGCGCCAGCCGGGAAACTGGCTGATTGGCGGATTCCTGCTATAATCGTCGATGGCGACATCGGGGCGACTCCCTTTGTTCGTCGCAACTTGATAAACGGGTGGCATGAAACCGAATTTCGCCCTCAACATGACCCACGAAGGGATCGAGCTGCTGCACCGCGCCCCGCGCGGCGGGTGGACCAGCGTGGGCGAGGTCAAGCTCGACGACCCCGGCTTTCGCGAGAACCTTTCCTTTCTGCGCCGTACTGCCGTGGGGCTCGAGGGCAAGGGGTTCTGTTCCAAGCTGATCCTGCCGCTGTCCGAGATACTCTACCTCGACGTGACTGCCCCCGGCCCCGGCGAGACCGAACGCCGCGCCCAGATCATGGCCGCGCTCGAAGGGCAGACCCCGTATGACGTGGCCGACCTGACCTTTGACTGGACGGGCGAGGGCGAGGTGGTCCGTGTCGCCGTCGTCGCCAACGAGACGCTGGACGAGGCCGAGGTCTTTGCCGTCGAGCATCGTTTCAACCCCGTCAGCTTTGTCGGAACGTCCGATCCCGACGCGCACCCGTGGGAGCCCTATTTCGGGCGCACCGACTTTTCCTATACCATCATCGACCCCGACGAGGATCTGCGCGACGACCCTGCCGATGACGCAGGCAAGGGCAAGGCCGCCGGCACAGCCGCTCAGGGTCGCGCGGTTTCTGCGGGGCGGGCCGGATCCGGCGCATCATCGCCCGATGAGGGCGACAACATCTTTGCCGCCGGGCCGGATGGTGGCGAGGCGGGCGAAGGTGAGGATGGGGGTAAGGGTGAAAACATCTTCCTTGCCGCCGATGAACCGGATGACGAGGCAGACGAGGCGCCCGACGCGCGGGCCGGCCGGCCCGGAACCGGGGGCGATCCCGGGGGCAATCCCGGCGGCAATACGGCGCGCGAGCCGCTGTTTTCCCACAGCCGCGGCGCGGCAGGCGGGCCCAGGGCCCCGGCCGGCGAAGGTGCCGCCGTCGCTCCGGTGCCGACATTTTCCAGCCGTCGTCAGGGCAGCCGCGATGATCTGCGCACGGGCTCGCGCCCGCTGGACCGCGTTCCGCACCGCATTGCCATCATGCCGGCCGAGACCGAAGCCGCGGATGACGAGGCCGGTCAGGGGGCAGGTCAGGGGGCCAGCGACGGGGCCAGTGACGGGGGCAGTCAGGCGGCCGCGAAAGGCGCCGCAGGGTCGGATGCGTCCGCCAGAAAATCCGCGCCCGAGGGCGACCGCGGGGATGGGCCCGACACCAAAGGGCAGCCCGACGGCACCCCGGACGAAGGCACCCCGAAAAAGGGGGCGCAGGACAAGGGCGCGCCGGATGGCCCGCTCGTGGCCGGCACGGGGCACGGGATCGCGGCGCGTGACCATATCGTCCCGCAGGGCCTGCCCGGCATGCCCAAGGACAGGCCCGCATCCCGCGGCCCGGCCCTGGCGGGTCTGCTCCGCGAAACCGTCACGTCGCTGTCTGTGCGCCTGAAGGGGGCAATGCGGCGTCGTTTGCCGGAGCGGCGGCCCGAGGGCTCGGGGTCCGAGAGCACGGGGTCCGGGGACGGCGAAACAGCCCCCGGCACCGAGGCCGCCTCGGCCGGGCTGGGCGGCTTGTTCCCCGATCGGCCCGACAACCGCCGTGGCCGGGCCCTGTTCCTGTTCGTTCTGGTGGCGGTTCTGGTGGTGGGAATTGGCAGCGTGATCTATGCGCTGCTTTCCCCGCCGGGCTCCGAGGGCAATCTTCCGGGCATGGGGCAGGTTGGCGGAAAGAACGGTGCCACGCCCGTGCTTTCATCGCTGACGGGTGCGGATAACGCCGATCGCCGATCTCCGGCGGAGCAGGGCGCCGACAGGACGGATACGCGCGCCCCTTCCGCCGGGGTGATGGATGCAAACGGACGATCGGGCGACAAGCGCGTGCTGAGGCCCGAGCGCGGGGCCCGGGCCGGGGCATCGTCAACATCGGGCGGGGTGCGGGTCGGGCGAATCCTGCCGCCGCGCGACAATTCACCCGCCGCTGACGCCCCTTCCGGCACGGTCGCGGCAACGACAGCGGGGGCGGAAAACGACAACAGGGGCGACAAGGGCGCGACACCGGGGACCGGCATCGACAAAGCCCAAGGAGAGGCCCCGGCGATCCCGGTCACCCGGCTTTCGCCGCAAGAGCTGGCCGATATCCGCGCCGCCGGCCTGCCTCCGCCCACGCCCGAAGAGCTGGCCGAAGGGGCCGAAGCGGCCATGACGCCCGAGGAATTGCAGGCCGCCTGGAAAGAGACCGGCGCCTTGCAGGGTGTGACCGAGCCCCTTGCCCCGCCCGCCAACCCCGAGCGGGGCGATATCTTTGTTGCCGGCACCGACCGCGATCTCGAGGCCAATGATGCGATCATCCTGCCCGATTTCAGACAGGGCGCAGGCGATTTCGAGCCAGCCCCGGTTCCCTCGCCCCCGCCGCCGGGCACGTCATTTGCGCTGGATGCGCGGGGGCTGGTCACGCCCACGGCCGCAGGCGTGCTGAACCCGGACGGCGTTCTGGTCTATGCGGGCAAGCCGAAACTCGCCCCGCCCTTACGCCCCAGGGTCGCGCGGGCCGATCTGCCCGACCCGCTGCGCCGGGTCCTGCCGCGCCCGCGCCCGGCGGGGCTGAGTGCCGCCGCGGACGCGATTTCCGCACGTGAACGGGTAAACATCGCCAGGCTGCGCAAGTTTCGCCCGCGCGCGCGTCCCCTGTCGGCCCAGCAAGCCGTCGATGCCGCGGTGCAGAGCGTGTCGCAGCTGGCGGTGCTGACCTCGTTCAAGCCGCCCCGACGGCCGGCCGGCTTTTCCGGTATCGTCAGGAAGGCGCGGATCAAGCTGGCGTCGACCCGGCCCGCCAATGCCCGCGCAGGCGCCCCTGCCGCGCAGCCGCTGCCCGGCCGCCTGCGCGTAATGCCGGGGGCCAATCCGACCGTGGCCAGACATTCCACCGTGCGAGGAGCACTGAACTTGAACCAGCTCAATCTGATCGGTGTCTATGGCACCAGTGATCGTCGCAGCGCCCTGCTACGCCTGCCCAGCGGGCGCTATGTCAAGGTGCGGCGCGGCAGCAGGGTTGCCGGCGGTCAGGTCGCCGCGATCGGGCGCGATTTCATCCGCTACGTCAAGAACGGGCGCAACCGGATGCTGAAAATTCCTTCCCGTCCATGAACTTGGCCTTTGGGCACGTGTGGGCGGATTTCGGCAGATCCGGCCGGGCGCCGCCTGCGGGGGGGCAGGTCGCGCGGTGTCATGCACGTTTGTGTGATCGGCGGACTTGACTTCGATCAAGGTTGGCGGCGCGATGTCACGGCATCTTGCGCGCGATGGCTGGTCCATGCGCGCGTGCAGGATGCACAGGTCTGCGCGGACAGGGCGGCCTGATCCGAAACAAGAGGGAACCCCATGAAAACATTCTTTGCGAGGCTGCTGGGCGAGGGCTTTCGCGTCTTTTTCCTGATGGCCGGTCTTTACGGTCTGGTCGCCATGCTGGCCTGGGAGGGATGGCTGGATACCGGCGCCCTGGGGCCGGTGGCCCCGGCGGTGGTGCCGTCGTTCTGGCATGCCCACGAGATGATCTTTGGCTATGCGACCGCCGCGATGGGCGGGTTTTTCCTGACGGCGGTTCCCAACTGGACGGGGGCACCGGCGGCGCGGCACGTCTTTATCGGAACCGCTGCGGCGATCTGGCTGGCCGGGCGCGTGGCGATGTGGTTTGCGGGCGATGTCTCGCCGCTGATGATCGCGGTGATCGACCTTGCCTTTCTGCCGGTTCTGGGAATCAAGATCGCCAGCCAGCTGATCCGTCGGCCCAAGCCGCAGAACATGATGTTCCTCGGCCTGCTGGCGCTGATCTGGACGGGTAATCTGATGGTGCATCTGCAATGGCTGGGGGTGACATCGGACAGCATCCAGGCCGGCCTGCGCGGGGGGCTGATGGGGTTGATCTCGATGATCACGGTGCTGGGCGGGCGCGTGACCCCGGCATTCACCCGCAACGCCATGAACCGCGCCGGCGCCCGGCCCGAGGAATTTCCGTTTTCCCGCCGGCCTGTCGAGGTCACGGCCATCGGCGGGACGATATTGCTGACGATCCTGATCCTGCTTGCGGCGCCGTCCGTCGTGCTGGGGCCGGTGGCCATCATCGCCGGGCTTGCCCAGTTCGTACGCCTGACCGGCTGGCGGACACGCTGGGCGCTGGGCCAGCCGATCCTGTGGTCGCTGCATCTCGCAATGGGCATGCTGGGCCTGGGCGAGATCCTGCTGGGCCTTGCCCATCTGGGCCTGGGCGACGAGGTTGCCGCGCTGCATATCCTGGGTATCGGCGCGGTCGGCGGCATGACCATCGCGGTGATGAGCCGTGCTTCGCTGGGCCACAGCGGCAGGCCCCTGGTCGCGCCCCGCCCGATGGTCTGGGGATATGTCCTGATGGCACTGGCGGCGGTGACGAGGTGGTCGGCACCGGTGCTGTTTTCCGACAGCTACATCCCGGTTCTGCTGCTGTCGGGCGCGCTGTGGATTGCAGCCTTTGTCCTGTTCCTGATCGCCATAGGCCCGGCCCTGACCGGCCCGCGGGTGCAACGCATGCCTTGATCGCCGGGCGGCAGGGGCAGGCAATGACGGCAGGTTCCGGCGGGGCGGTCGCGGCCCCGCCGTGGCATGACCGAACCCCGAAACAGCCCCCGGACCGTGGCGGCAGGGCCGGCCTGCGGTTCAGGTGTTGAACAGGAAATGCATCACATCGCCGTCCTGCACCTCGTAGGACTTGCCCTCGATACGCATCTTGCCGGCCTCTTTCGCGCCCTGTTCGCCGCCATATTTGACGAAATCATCATATGAAATCGTCTCGGCCCGGATGAAACCGCGTTCGAAATCGCCGTGGATCACGCCCGCGGCCTGGGGCGCCAGCGTGCCCTTGCGGATGGTCCAGGCGCGGGCCTCTTTCGGGCCGACGGTGAAATAGGTCTGCAGGTGCAGCAATTCGTACCCCGCGCGGATCAGCCGGTCGAGCCCGGCCTCATGCAGGCCCATTTCCTCGAGAAACGCCTCGGCCTCGTCCGCTTCCAGCTGGCTGATCTCTTCCTCGATGGCGGCGGAAATCACCACGCTGGCGGCACCCTGCCGGGCGGCCATCTCGGCCACGCGGGCGGAATGTTCGTTGCCGCTGGCCGCGCTTTCCTCGTCCACATTGCAGACAAACAGCACCGGCTTGGCGGTCAGCAGTTGCAGCATCTTCCAGTTCTTCTGTTCGTCATCCGATATTTCGACACTGCGCGCCGGGCGCCCCTCTTCCAGCGCCGCGAGCGCCCGGCGCAGCAGCGCGTCCTGTTCGAGGGCCTCCTTGTCGCCGCCCTTGATCTTGCGCGAAAGATTCTGCAGGCGACGCTCGATGCTTTCCATGTCGGCCAGCATCAGCTCGGTCTCGATCACCTCGGCATCGGCAATCGGATCGACCCGTCCCTCAACATGGGTCACGTCGCCATCTTCGAAACAGCGCAGCACATGGGCGATCGCATCGCATTCGCGGATATTGGCCAGAAACTGGTTGCCCAGCCCCTCGCCCTTGCTGGCACCCTTCACCAGCCCGGCGATATCGACGAATGTCATGCGCGTGGGGATGGTCCTCCTTGACCCGGCGATCTCGGCCAGCCTGTCCAGCCGGGGATCGGGAACCGAGACCTCGCCGACATTCGGCTCGATCGTGCAAAAGGGAAAATTTGCCGCCTGCGCCGCGGCGGTGCGGGTCAGCGCGTTGAACAGCGTTGATTTGCCCACATTCGGCAGCCCGACAATTCCGGTCTTGAACCCCATGATGCACCTCTGATCCGGTTGAACGGGCGCATCTATGGGCGTGGGCGGTGGTGCGTCAAGGTGATCCGACGCAAAAGCGGCCAAATGCCATTGATTTTGTCGGCCCGCTGCCGCAAACCGGCAGGAAACAACGATATGGGTGCCGGTATGACCAGAATCGACGCGAAATTTGCCGAACTGCGCAAGGCGGGGAAAAAGGCCTTTGTCACCTATGTGATGGCAGGCGACCCCGATTTCGACACATCGCTCGCGGTGGTGCGCGGCCTGCCCGCGGCGGGTGCCGACATCATCGAGCTGGGCCTGCCCTTTACCGACCCGATGGCCGACGGCCCCACGATCCAGCTGGCCGGGCAGCGGGCGCTGGCCGCGGGCATGACGCTCAGGCGCACGCTCGATCTGGCGCGGCGCTTTCGCGAAAGCGATGACAGCACGCCCATCGTTCTGATGGGCTATTACAACCCCATATACAACCACGGGGTGGAAAACTTCCTGCGCGACGCCCGCGCGGCAGGGATCGACGCGCTGATCGTCGTCGATCTGCCCCCCGAAGAGGACGAGGAACTGTGCATCCCCGCCCAGGCAGCCGGGCTGAACTTCATCCGCCTTGCAACCCCCACCACCGATGACGCACGCCTGCCCAGGGTGCTGCAGAATACCTCGGGCTTTCTTTATTACGTCTCGATCACCGGTATCACCGGCGCGGCCGAGGCCAACGCCCAGCTGGTTGCGCCCGAGGTCGCCCGCATCAAGGCGGCAACCGACCTTCCGGTCTGCGTAGGTTTCGGCATCAAGACGCCCGAGGCCGCACGCGCAATGGCACAGGTGGCCGACGGGGTGGTGGTCGGCTCGGCCATCGTCGATCTGCTGGGCAAGGGCGAAAAGCCGGCCGAGGTGCTGGATTTCGTCGCCCGGCTTGCCGAGGGCGCGCATGACAGCTGAAACCCGCGCCCTGATCCCCTGAAACTTCTTCTTTGCCCAAATACTCCCGCCGGAGGCACGCAAGGCCCGCTTGCGGGGCTTGCGTGCCTGCCCTGCGCGTCAGCCCGGCACAACCTCGCGCCCGTTTACCCAGACGGCACGCACCGCGCGATCGTCACCCATCATGATCGTGGGAAACAGCGCTTCCCAGAAATCATCGGCGCGCGCCACCCGCTGCGCGATCGCGGGCGTCGAGGCCAGGTCGATCACCACAAGATCGGCCTCCATGCCCGGCGCGATATTGCCGATATGGTCCTGCATGTGCATGGCCCGCGCGCTGCCGGCGGTGGCCAGCCACCACAGCTGGGCCGGATGCAGGGCCGTGCCGCGCAGCTGGCCGACCTCATAGGCGGCGGCCATGGTGCGCAGCATCGAAAAGCTGGATCCCCCGCCCGTGTCGGTGGCCAGCCCCACCACATGGCCCTCGGCCTTGAGCCCGGCCATGTCGAACAGGCCCGAGCCGATGAAGGTGTTCGATGTCGGGCAATGCACCAGCGCCGCGCCGCTTTCGCGCAGGCGGGCGCGTTCGCGCCCCTCCAGATGGATCGCATGGCCGAACAGGGCGCGCGCGCCGATCAGGCCGAAACGTTCATAGGTGTCCAGATAGTCACGCGCCTCGGGGAACAGTTCGCGCACCCATTCGATTTCGGGGATCTGTTCCGACAGATGCGTCTGCATCAGGCAGTCGGGATGTTCCGCCCACAGCGCCCCGAGCGCCTGCAACTGCTCGGGCGTCGAGGTGGGCGAAAAGCGCGGCGTGATCGCATAGGTCAGCCGCGCCTTCCCGTGCCAGCGCTCGATCAATGCCTTGCTGTCGTCATGGGCGCTGCGCGCGTCATCCCGCAGCCCCTCGGGCGCGTTGCGGTCCATGCAGGTCTTGCCGGCGGCCACCCGCATCCCCCGCGCCAGGGCGGCCTCGAAAAACGCATCGACACTGGCCGGGTGAATGGTGGCAAAGCTGCACATGCTGGTGGTGCCGTTTGCAAGTGCGAGCTCGAAATAGGTCTGCGCGATCTGCGCCGCCACATCCGGGTCGGCAAGGCGCATTTCCTCGGGGAAGGTATAGGTATTCAGCCAGTCGATCAGCTGCTTGCCCCAGCTGGCGATGATGCCGGTCTGGGGGTAATGCACATGGGCGTCGATGAAACCGGCGCTGATCAGGGCATCGCCGTAATCGACGACCTGTGCCCGCGGGTGGGCCGCGCACAGCCTGTCTGCTGGCCCGGTTTCGGCGATTCGCCCCTGGCGCAGCAGTACCGCGCCCTGTCTTTCGTGGTGCGCGGCCTCGGTTGGCGGCATGGCAAACGGGTCACCGGAAAACGCCAGAACCTGCCCCAGAATCAGTGTGTCATCGCTGTCCATCCGATCCGTACCCCCCCTTGCCGACCTTCATCTATAGGATGTGGCCACCGGCGGGTAAAGCGGCGCGAACAGGGCAAAACATGCTGTCCCTCGTGGCGGGCTTGGGCTACATTGCCGAGGGCTTACCGGGGAAGGCACCTTTCATGTATGATCTGAACATCGAGCAGCAGGAAAGCGGTGAAAACGCCTATGTGCTGGATTCATCCACGGTGGATGAAATCCTCGACGTGGTCGAACGCGGCGACCGGGCGCGGTTGCTGGAACTGCTGGACCCGCTGCATGCAGCCGACATAGCCGACCTTCTGGAACAGATCAGCAGCAGCGACCGCAAGGCCCTGCTCAGGCTGTGGGCGCGCGACCTCGACGGCGAGGTGCTGTCGGAACTGTCCGAAGGCGTGCGCGACGAGGTGATCGACCTGCTGCCCGACGAGGTGCTGGCCGACGCCGTGCGCGACCTGGAAACCGACGATGTCGTGGACATCATCGAGGATCTTGAGGAACCCCAGCAGGAGGTTGTCCTCGACGCGCTGGAAGACGCCGACCGCGTTGCCGTCGAACAGGCCCTGCAATACCCCGAGGAAACCGCCGGCCGCCTCATGCAGCGCGAGGTGGTGCTGGCCCCCGAACACTGGACCGTCGGTCAGGCCATCGACTGGCTGCGCGAGGCTGAGGATCTGCCCGAACAGTTCTATCATGTGGTGGTGGTCGATCCGCGCATGCACCCGGTGGGGCAGGTCTCGCTGGGGCGCCTGATGGCCTCGAAACGGGACGTGCCGCTGAGCCGGATCATGGACGAGGATTTCATCAAGATCCCCGTCCTGCAAAGCGAAGAAGACGTCGCCTATGCCTTCAACCAGTATCACATGGTCTCCGCCCCGGTGGTGGACAATGATGACCGGCTGGTCGGTGTCATCACCATCGACGACGCCATGTCGGTGCTTGAGGAACACGCCGAAGAGGACCTCATGCGCCTGGCCGGCCTGGGCGACGAAAGCCTCACCGACAGGGTGCTGGCGATTACCCGCCAGCGCTTTCCCTGGCTGGCGGCCAATCTGGTGACGGCGATCCTTGCATCGCTCGTCATCGCCCAGTTTCAGGATACCATCCAGGCGATCGTGGCCCTGGCGGTGCTGGCGCCGATCGTCGCCTCGATGGGCGGGAATGCCGGCACCCAGAGCCTGACGGTGGCCGTGCGCGCACTGGCGACCAAGGACCTCACGGGTTCGAACGTCTGGCGGGTGATTCGGCGCGAGGCCCTGGTGGGGCTGTTCAACGGGCTGATCTTTGCCCTGATCATCGGCATCATCGGGACGATCTGGTTCGACAGTCCGATGCTGGGCATCGTGCTGGCCCTTGCGGTGATCGCCAACCTGTTCGTGGCCGGTCTCGCCGGCATCATGATTCCGATCGGCCTCGAAAAGCTGGGCGTCGATCCGGCCCTGGCCTCGGGCACCTTCGTGACCACGGTGACCGACGTGATCGGCTTTTTCGCCTTCCTCGGCCTTGCGCGCTGGCTGCTGATGTAACGCGCCGGCGGCCGGCAATGGGGCGCAGGTGACGACGGTGCCCCCTCAGACCGATTGCCGCACGAATGTCGTCCCGGCTTTCCCGGGCGAAAAAAACCGTTATCATGGATATTCTCACATGCCGGCCAATCGACGATATCAGCGGGGCAGCTTGGTGACAGAAACCGGAACAGTCAGACGCAAGGCGCCGCAGGATCGCAAGGCCGAGATCCTGCACGTTGCGCTGGACCTGGCGTTCGAGGTCGGCCCGGACATGGTCACGACCGGGATGATTGCGCACAGGATGGGCCTGACCCAGCCATCGATCTACAAGCATTTTGCCAGCAAGGAGGATATCTGGATCAGGGTTGCCGAATTCCTGACCCGGCAGATTTCCGAGAATCTGGCGCGTTGCCGCAAGGCCGCGCTGGCGCCGGACGCACGGCTGCGCATGCAGATCATGGATCACATGGATCTGATCGCCCGCCATCCGGCCCTGCCCGAGATCATGGTCCTGCGCGACCTGCACAAGAGCCATGCCGATCTGCGCCAGGGCACCCTGCGCAACATGGGCGCGTTTCACGCCGTGCTTGTGGACAATTTTTGCGCCGCACAGAACGAAGGTATCTTTCGCCGCGGGATCGATGCGTCCGACGGGGCCAGCCTGCTGCTGGGCGTGGTTCAGAGTCTGGTTCTGAGGATGATGCTGGCGCGCGATCCCTCGATCCTGCATCGCGATGGCGCGCGCCTGCTGGATCTGCAATTGTCATGCTTTGCCCGCGACAAGGGTTGATTGGGGGGCTGATGGGGGGCGGTCGCGCATCCCCGCCTTCCCCGGCCCGGCCGCGGGGCCGTCCTGCCAGCCCGCCGGGCCAAGGGTAAAATCCCGGCCCCGGCGGCACAATGTCCAGCCCCGCAAGGGCTGCATCCGGGCGCGCCGGCGCTCAAGGCGCCAGAATGTCGTTTCGGCGGGTGCTGCATCTGCCGGGCTGTCGGGCCCGACGGGCAGCGGGGCCATGTGCCAGCGGCTTTCCACCCCCGGCGCGCCGCCTGCGCCCGCCAGCAGGATCACCCCCAGCGGCGCCCTGTTTTCCTGTCCGTTTTTCTGGATGTCCTGCTGAAACCTCCCCTCGCCGGGACGGTCCGCACCGTTGCGGGCGGCCAGATGCAGCCGCCTTACCGGGGTCAGCCCGGGGATTGCGGGCAGTTCGCAGATCACCAGCGGCACGATTCCCGCACGCAGGATTTCCTCCATCGACCACAGCAGATCGAGGTCGCGCCGGGGCGTGACAAAGGTGAATCGTGCCGGAAAGGCCGGCCCGCCCAGTGCGGCCAGCGCATCGCCGTGCAGGTGCTCGACCTGCCGGGCCGGACGCAGCCAGAATACCGGCCCGTTCATGGCACGCGCCAGAATCACCGCCAGCATCCGGCGGGAAAAACCGCAGAATTCATGTACGCGACCGGCCGTCAGCCCCAGGTCGGGCAGAAATTCGACCTGGGGGCCAGCCAGAGGGCCGGCGGAGGGCAAAAAAGATGCAATCGGATGATTCTTCATGGGGAAATCATGGCATGTTCATTGTATGTTCTCAATACTTCCACCTGCGGAAAGGTTTCCCCCCGTTCGTTTCCGTTGATCGGCTGCGCAAAAGATGCCCAAATCGTGATACCGAAAAGAAAAGAACCGACACCATGACAGGGAGACAAGACCGATGAAGAGATTCCTTTCCTTTCTTGCAACAACCGTCACCATGCTGCTGCTGGCCGGGCAGATTGCCTGGGCCGCGGGCCAGACCCACTATGTCGCGGTCCATGTGGATTCGGGCGATCCCAAGGCGCAGAACCTTGCCCTGAACAACGTCCAGAACATCACGAAATACTGGGAGGCCAAGGGCGACAAGGTCGTGATCGAGGTGGTCGCCTATGGCCCCGGTCTGACGATGCTGATTCCCGGCAAGAGCAAGGTCGAGGATCGTATCGTCACCATGTCGCTGGCCATGGACAACCTCACCTTTTCCGCCTGCGGCAACACACGGCGCAACATGTCGGCCAAGCTGGGCCACGAGGTGCCGATCATGGAAGAGGCGCGCGTGGTCCCTTCGGGCGTGGTGCGTCTGGTCGAGCTGCAGGAACAGGGTTACGCCTATGTAAGGCCGTAAGGCGCGCGTGCCGATTCCGTAGCGCGCCGTATCAGGGGTGACGGGGTCGTCTGACAAGGACAGTTCGCGATCGCCCCTGCGGGGGCAGGGCAATCGCCTGAAACTCTCTTGTCGCGGTCAACGGCTGCAACGCGCCCCGACTGCCAACCGCCGGGGCGCTTGCGGCCCGGCATGCGCCCGCCCGCCCCCTTGGCAACTGTATTCATTCGGCCTGTCAGGTTGGTGCCTTCCAAGGGGTCTGGTCGCGCAGCAGGGCGTTGGCGATGATCAGGATTTTCCGGGCGATGGCGACCGCGATGACCTTGCCGGGCTTGCCACGGCTGCGCATGGCCTCGGCCTGTCGCCCGAAGGCACCCGAGCGGCGCATCGTGCCGAGCGCGGCCATGTAGAGCGCGCGGCGGACATGTCTGC
>JASBSZ010000013.1 GCA_030148665.1 Alphaproteobacteria bacterium | reverse complement strand
TCTCATCGAGAATTACTTTGGAAAACTCAAGGAAAACAGAGGTATTGCCATGCGATCATGCAAAACGGATCAGAGCTTCAAAGCTTTCATCGCCCTCGCAGCCACCGTTCTTCATCTCAAGTGAACGTCAACAGGCCCTAGTCACCTGAATCCAAAGTTCGCTAAATTGGTTTTCTGCCCCCGGATTGCCGGCAATCCGGTTCGCGCCCGACCCCGCCCCCCAGGCGGGCGCGAATTGGTGGTGCTGTTTCAACAAATTGCAGCGTTTCACTCGTGAAGGTCGGCGCGCAAATCTCGGTGCGCCCCCCTCGGGGCCGGGCGCAAACCTGTCGTTGTCGCGGCGCATTTTGTTTCCACACCACCAGCATGTCGCGTCTGACTATATTCGCCTCGCCCGGGGCGCTTGCGGTCCGGCATGCGCCCGCCCGCCCCTCTGGCGCATACGCGCCCACCCCGGCGGCCCCATGCCCTGGCGTTGCATCCTTGTCGAGACTGTTCATAGGCGACATGCCCTGCGGGATGGTCGGTCGCCGCGGCTCAACCGGTTGTGGTTTGCCAGGCCTGCAAAAATGGTTTAATACCAAACCAGTTTTTCGCAGGAGAGCCCCATGACCACCCGAAAATTCGACATGATCGTGATCGGCGCAGGCCCCGGTGGCTATGTCGCCGCCATTCGCGGCGCGCAGCTGGGCCTGAAGGTGGCCGTGGTCGAGCGCGCACATCTGGGCGGCATCTGCCTGAACTGGGGCTGCATCCCGACCAAGGCGCTGCTGCGTTCGGCCGAGGTCTATCACCTGATGAAACGCGCGGGCGAGTTCGGCCTGTCGGCGGAAAAGACCGGCTTTGACCTTGGCGCGGTGGTCAAGCGCTCGCGCAAGGTGGCGGCGCAGCTTTCGGCAGGCGTCAAGCATCTGCTGAAAAAGAACAAGGTCACCGTCATCATGGGCGAGGCGAAATTCGCCGCCCGCGACCGGCTGAGCGTGACCACCGACAAGGGCGCCGAGGAAATCACCGCGCCCGCCATCGTCATCGCCACCGGCGCGCGCGCGCGCGAGCTGCCCGGGCTCGAGGCCGACGGCGATCTGGTCTGGACCTACAAGCACGCCCTGAACCCGCCGCGCATGCCGGGGCGCCTGCTGGTCATCGGATCCGGCGCGATCGGTATCGAATTTGCCAGCTTTTTCAACACGCTGGGCGCCGATACCACGGTGGTCGAGGTAATGGACCGGGTGCTGCCGGTGGAAGACGCCGAAATATCCGCCTTTGCCCGCAAGCAGTTTGAAAAGCAGGGCATGAAGATCCTTGAAAAATCCACGGTTACAAAACTTGACCGCGGCAAGGGCAAGGTGGTCGCCCATATCGAAAAGGGCGGCAAGACCGAGACGCAGGAATTCGACACGGTGATTTCGGCCGTGGGCATCATCGGCAATGTCGAAGGGCTGGGCCTTGAAGGCATCGGCGTCAAGATCGACCGCAGCCATGTGGTGGTGGACGAACTGTGCCGCACCGGGGTCGAGGGCATCTACGCCATCGGCGACATCGCCGGCCCGCCCTGGCTTGCCCACAAGGCCAGCCATGAAGGCGTGGCCGTGGCCGAGCTGATCGCGGGCGGCAAGCCCCATCCCGTGCGCCCCGAATCGATTGCCGGCTGCACCTATTGCACCCCGCAGGTGGCCAGCGTCGGCCTGACCGAGGCGCGCGCGCGCGAGCTGGGCCATGAGGTCAAGGTCGGGCGTTTCCCCTTTATAGGCAACGGCAAGGCGATTGCCCTGGGCGAGCCCGAGGGCATGGTGAAAACCGTGTTCGACGCCAAAACCGGCGAGTTGCTGGGCGCGCATATGGTGGGCCCCGAGGTGACCGAGCTGATCCAGGGCTATGTGGTGGGCCGGCAGCTGGAAACCACCGAACAGGATCTGATGAACACGGTTTTCCAGCATCCGACCCTGTCCGAGGCGATGCATGAATCGGTTCTCGACGCCTATGGCCGGGTCATACATATGTGATCGGCCGTGATTGGCGCGATGCCGATCCCGACCTCAGCCGCGAATCAGGCGTTCGCGCCAGCGCCGGTATTCCGCGTTTTCCGGCGCCAGCGCCAGGGCGCGTTCGACCGCCTCGATGGCCTGGTCGCGCTGACCCAGCGCCTCATATGCCCGGCTGAGATGGCGCGCCGCCACGGCATTGTCGGGGGCGCGTTCCAGAACCTCGCGCAGGATCGGCACGGCCTCGCCGGCCTTTCCGCCAATGATCAGCAGCCGCGCCAGCTGCATCTTGTGGCCGTCATGGTCGGGGGCCATTTCAACGGCCTTGCGGGCCTGCGCGATGGCCTCGTCCGGGCGATCGACGCGTGCCAGCGCATTGGCGTACTGAATGCGCGTCAGCACGTCGTGCGGGGCCCGTTCCACCGCCTTGCCAAGGACGTCGAGCGCGCCGCTCCAGTCGCCGGCCTTGATCATGGCGCCGCCCAGCTGGCCAAGGATACGCGGATCATCGGGGTAGAGCGCGATCGCCCGGTCCAGCAATGCCCGCGCGCCCTGCCAATCCTGTTTCAGCCTGCGCCGGCGGATTGCGGCATTGAAGAAACTGCGCGAGGATGCGCCGATTTCCATGGCCCGAGCCAGCAGGAGATCGGCGGTATCGTCATCGCCCGCCCGTGACATGAGGTCGGCCAGCTGCAACAGCCCGCGCTCACGCCCCTCGCGCATCAGCAGATCCTTCATCGCCGCCAGATTGGCGCGCACACGCGGGTGATCGAAGGCGAGGGCAAAGTTGGACGGGTAGGTGTTGTCGCCTTTGACCAGAAACACCCGGTCGCCCTGGCGGTGCAGCGCCATGAGACGTTCGGCAAGGGGCGTGATCGGGGCCTCGGGGAAATGTATCGCAATTTCCCGGTGATCGATTTCGACAAAAAGCCGCTCGACGAATGTCTGCAATTCGGCCCCGGCCGCGTCAAAGCCGGTGATCTCCAGAACATCGCCTTGGCCAAGGGCCGTGAATCTGTCAATCAGCCCGTCGATGGGGGTGTCGGCACCGATGCTGGTGACGGCCCCGGCAAGGGCAGGAGGCGCCGGCTGGCCCGCCTTGAACAGGGCGACCATGTTGTGAAAGCGCGAAATGCGCGCGATGTCGTCGGGCATCCGCCGGAACAGGTCGCGCACATGGCCGACCGAATTGGGCGGGCGCAGGTCGAGACTGCCGCCAAAGCGCGGAAAGAACGCGGTCTGCATATCTTCGATCACATGGATCCCCCCCGGCGCGAGGGTCGGAAAGAGCATCTCGAAGGACATGACCACATGTTCGTTCCTGTGGCTGCCGTCGTCGATGATCACGTCAAAGGGACCGCGCGCCCTGACCAGGCCGGCCAGAAAGGCAGCATCCACCTGGCTGCCCTGCTCGATGGCAACGCGTGCGCCCAGATCCATTTCCTTTTCCCGGATATCGATTCCGGTGATCTGACCGCGCGCGAAATAGTCGCGCCACATTTCCAGGGATTCACCACCCCGGTCGGCGTCCTGATACCCGCCGACACCGATTTCCAGCAGGCGGACGGGGCGGTCGCGCAGATGTCCGAGCAAGGCGTGATAGTTCGGGGTGTAGTCGTGGTATCCGAACTTGTCGGTGCCGTGGATGACAGCCAGCCGCGTAAGTGCATCAAGCATCTGCTCTACCCCTGACAGCCGCATTTCGGGACAATTCGCCGCGCGCCCCGCATGACGGGCAGGGACGCGCCCGGGAAAGGCGGAAATCCACGCCTGTCTCAGCCGGGCGGGGGCAGCAGGCCCTTTTTCGCGGCCAGTTCGCGCATCTTTTTCTGGAGCTTCTCGAATGCCCGCACCTCGATCTGACGGATACGCTCGCGCGAGACGCCATATTCGCCCGACAGTTCCTCAAGCGTGACGGGATCATCCTGCAGCTTGCGCTTCATCAGGATGTCCTTTTCGCGGTCGTTCAGATCCTCCATCGCCTGCATCAGCAGGGCGCGGCGGGTTTCCAGCTCCTGACGTTCGGCGTATTCGGCGGCCTGGTCGGCATCCTCGTCCTCAAGCCAGTCCTGCCATTCGGTCGCGCCGTCGCTGTCGGATGCAATCTGCGCGTTCAGCGAGGCATCGCCCCCGGACATGCGCCGGTTCATCGAGATGACCTCTTCCTCGGTCACGTTCAGGTCATGGGCGATCTGCTTGACATTTTCCGGGCGCAGGTCGCCCGATTCCAGCGCGCCGATCCGGTTCTTTGCCTTGCGCAGGTTGAAAAACAGCTTTTTCTGCGCACTTGTGGTGCCCATCTTGACCAGTGACCAACTGCGCAGGATGTATTCCTGGATGCTGGCGCGGATCCACCACATGGCATAGGTCGCCAGGCGGAACCCCTTGTCGGGGTCGAACCGCTTGACCGCCTGCATCAGGCCGACATTAGCCTCGGAGATCACCTCGGCCGTGGGCAGGCCGTAGCCGCGATAGCCCATGGCGATCTTGGCGGCCAGGCGCAGGTGGCTGGTGACCAGCTTGTGCGCGGCCTCGGTGTCCTGATGATCGACCCAGCGCTTGGCCAGCATGTATTCCTCTTCCGGCTGGAGCATCGGAAACTTGCGGATTTCCTGCAGATATCGGTTGAGGCCCTGTTCGGGGGAGGGTGCCGGTAGTTTCGTGTAATCGCTCATCTTGCTTGTGTTGTCCTTCCTGCCTGTGTGCGGCCCGAGCGTCGGATTGTCATTGTGTCGCGCGCCCAGGGTCCAGCACCAAGGGTAACAGTTGGGTAAACGAACGGCCAGATTCAATGTGCGATGCCTGCCTGCGGCCAAATTTCCGGCCCCGCGGCATGTCAGGGTGGGAAATCAGCCGCGCAGCCGTGCCAGCAGTTCCGCCATGTCTGCGGGCGGGGGAACCTGAAAGCGCATCATTTCCCCGCTGGACGGGTGGACGAATCCCAGCGTTGCCGCATGCAGCGCCTGGCGCGGAAAGCTGCGTACGGCCTGGGCTGCGGCCGGGCTCAGGGCATTGCCTGCCGCCTTTCGCCGTCCGCCATAGGTGCTGTCGCCCACCAGCGCGTGGCCGGCATGGGTCAGATGCACCCTGATCTGGTGGGTGCGGCCGGTTTCCAGCCAGCACTCGACCAGCGCCAGCGTGTCGGCAAAGTTTTCGACCACCTTGAGGCGGGTAATCGCGTGGCGGCCGGCATTGGCGACCACGCTCATGCGCTTGCGGTCATGCTTGTGGCGCGCGATGTTGCCCGAGATGCGGATGACGTTGCCCGGCTCGAACGCAACCCCCGGCACGCCGGCAAGGCGCGGGTCGGCGCGCGAGGGCACGCCATAGACGATGGCCAGATAGTGACGTTCGATCGAATGGTCGGCGAATTGCGCCGCCAGCGCGTGATGGGCCTGGTCGGTCTTGGCCACGACCAGCAGGCCGGAGGTATCCTTGTCGATGCGATGCACGATACCGGGGCGCCTCTGGCCGCCGATGCCGGACAGGCTGTCGGCACAGTGATGCAGCAGCGCATTGACCAGCGTGCCCGATTCCGAGCCCGGCGCCGGATGCACCACCATGCCGGCGGGCTTGTTCACGACGATCAGCTGGTCGTCCTCGTGCACGATGTCGAGCGCGATATCCTCGGGTCGCGCCTCGATCTCGGCCGCCGGGGGCAGGGTGATCAGGAAAACGTCGCCGGGTATGGTGCGCATCTTGAGGGCGGTCACCGGCGTGCCGTCTGCCCGCGCGACCGCGCCTTTCTCGATCAGCTTGACGATATGTGATCGGCTGAGCGAGGCTTGCTCTGGCGCAGCGGCGGCCAAGGCCTTATCTAGGCGCGGCGGGGGATCTTCCCCGATGACGACACGGAGCACGGATTCGGACATGGACAATACTCCGCAACAGGAGGGCGAGCCCCCCAATCTGAGGTTTCTAAGGGTTCTGGTGACGATCCTTACCGGGTCGATGATCGCCGGTATCGTAACCATCATCATACTGATTGTCATCAAGGTACCCAGCGTCGTGCGCGAGGTGGCCGACCCGGTGCCCCTGCCCGCGGTGATCACCCTGCCCGATGGCAGCGAGGCCAGCAATTTCACCCAGGGGCCTGACTGGTACGCGGTGGTGACGACGGACGACCGTATCCTGATCTTCAACCGCGACGACGGCAGCCTGCGACAGGAAATCACCATTCGGAAACGGAAATAGGGCACGGCGCGTCGGCCGTACCCCCATTCCCGTGCTTGCCGGCCTGTGACAGACCCGCCCGCGGCCCTGCTCAGCGCTTGTCGTAATACAGCCCGACCACGTGCTCGGCCTCGGCAAAGAACAGCCAGCGCGCGGTAAAGACCCCGATCACGTGCAGCACGATGGCCAGCGCCACCATGACCAGGTTGAACGGCATCGCGACCAGCAGCAGCACCGGCAGCAGCCCCAGCGTCAGGGCCGAAATGGTCCGCAGTTTCAGCGCGTGCTTGCGCCCCACGGTGAATACCATCTCCTTGAGCAGATAGTTCGGGCTGCTGTGGGGCGGCTCAAGCAGGCGCACCTTGCCAAGATTTCCCAGCCCGGTTGCGGTTTCCAGGCTGTGGCCGGCGGTGCGAAAACGCTTGTCCCCCGTCTGCCAGGCGATGATCTGCACCAGGGTCAGCAACAGCAGCAGGACCACCGCGATATTGACCAGCCCCGCCAGCAGCGCGCCCCCGGAGATCGCATAGGACAGGAACAGGACCGAGGTCAGCCCGGTGTTCCAGCGCGGTACGGTTTTCAGCTGGGCATAGATCATCGAGGTCGTGAACACGGTAAACAGCGCCAGCGCCGCACCCAGCCAGCCCAGAATCTGGATCCGCTGTCCCAGAAAGATCAGATTGAACGCATAGACGCCCATGACCAGCAGGGTCGCGATGGACGAAATCCCCTCGCGGCTCAGCCAGCTGGTGCGCCACTGCGAAAAGGCATGGATCGCCTTGCCCGGATTTCCCAGATGGGCGGTCGATGCCAGCAACCCGCCGACCGCCAGAAGATAGGCGATCAGGAAAAAGGCAAAGGCGGCAAAACCGCCCACCGGCGGAATCCCGATGCCCAGCCAGGCCATGAGGCCGAAACCCAGCCCCGAAAGCGAAGTGAAGATGATGACGGAAGGTGCGGGATGCATCAGATTTTCTCCAGTGCCTTGTCGAGCCAGCCGAGGAAGCCGCCGGGTTGATCCTGGGTTGCCTCGTCGTTGACCACGGGTTCAAGGAAGGGCGCGAGAATGTCGATCTTGTTCTCGCCGCCGATATCGGTCTTGGGGCGAGGCGGCAGATAGCGGTTGACCGGCGCAGTGCCCTGTTCGGGCATCAGCTCCATCCCGCCGCGCTCGGCCGTCAGGCGCGACACGTTGCTGTCTGGGTCGGCAAAGTCGCCGAAATGGCGCGCGCCGGCGGGGCAGGTGCGCACGCAGGCCGGAACGCGGTCCTCTTCGGGCAGGTTTTCGTTATAGATGCGATCGACGCACAGCGTGCATTTCTTCATCACGCCGGCCAGCTGGTCCAGCTCGCGCGCGCCATAGGGGCAGGCCCAGGCGCACAGCCCGCAGCCCATGCAGCGATCCTCGTTGACCAGCACGATGCCGTCTTCCTCGCGCTTGTAGCTGGCGCCGGTGGGGCAGACGGTGACGCAGGGCGCGTCTTCGCAATGCAGGCAGGATTTGGGGAAATGCACGGTCTGGGCATTGCAGCCCTCCTGCCTGACCTCATAGGTGTGGACCCGGTTCAGAAATGTGCCCATGGGTTCGGCCCCGTAGGCATCGATATCGGACAGCGGCGCGCCGTAATTCGATGTGTTCCATTCCTTGCAGTTGGTCACGCAGGCATGGCAGCCGACGCAGATGTCCAGATCGATGACAAGGCCCAGCTTTTTCTGGGTGGTCTGTGGCAGAGCGGTCATCAGAATTCCTCCCCATAGGCGACGTTCCTGGGGCCTTTGCCCACCGGTGAAACCTGTGGCGGGATATGGGGTTCGCTGATCCCGTCAGCCTTGGGCCCGATGTTTTCGATCTTGACCCGCAGGTCGAACCAGGCGGCCTGGCCGGTGACCGGGTCGGAATTGTTCCACCGCATGCCGTCACCGCGCGGGGGCAGCAATTCGTGGATGATGTGGTTCAGCAGGAACCCGCGGGTGGCCTCGGATGCCTTTTCGTCCAGCGCCCAGGCGCCCGAGCGCTTGCCGATGGCGTTCCATGTCCACATGGTCTTGCCGTTCAGCGCATCCATGCGCACGACCGGCACGGTGATGGATCCGTGAACCGAGGTCACGCGCGCCCAGTCGCCGGGCTTGAAGCCATGCTCGTCGCAGATCTCGCCCGAGACATATAGCGGGTTGGCCCCGTGGATCTGGCGCAGCCAGGCGTTTTGCGTGCCCCAGCTGTGATACATCGCCATGGGCCGCTGGGTCAGCGCGGTGTAGGGGTATTCCTTTTCGTCAACCAGCGTGCCCTCGAAAGGCGGATACCATATCGGCAGCGGGTCCATGACCCTTTCGACCTGCGCGCGCAGGTGCTCGGGCGGCTGGATGTCGCCATGCCCCTGCGCCGCCAGCCGGAATTTCTGCATCGGCTCCACATAAAGCTGGAAAACATAGGGCTGCGGTGTGTCATACAACCCGCGCGCGACCGCCCAGTCCTGATAGGCCTGGTTCCACGGTTTGTAGAACACGGCCTCGTCGGGGATGTGGTCGATCCAGAAGCCGCCATTTTCCTTGTAGGCCTCGATCTGGTTCGGGTTGGGCTCGCCCCGGCCCTTGCCCTTGCCGTCCTTGCCGCGGAAACCCGCCAGCGGGCCGATACCGGGGCGGCGCTCGTGGTTCACGATATAGTCGGCGTAATCCTTGTATTTCGGGCTGCCGTCCTCGTTGACCATGCCGGGCAGGCCCAGGCGCGCGCCGATATCCAGCAGCACGCTCTGGAAACCGCGCACGTCGCGGTCGGGCTCGATCACCGGCCAGCGGATGCTGTCGGCCATGCCGTCGGCCTCGCAGATCGGGCGGTCGAGCAGGCTGATGCAATCATGGCGTTCAAGATAGGTCGTGTCGGGCAGGACGAGGTCGGCAAACGCCACCATCTCGGACGAATAGGCGTCGGAATAGATGATCCGGGGGATCACATATTCGCCGTTCTCGTCCTTGTCCTTGAGCATGTCGATGACCTTCGACGTGTTCATGGACGAGTTCCACGACATGTTGGCCATGAACATGAACAGCGTGTCGATACGATAGGGGTCGCCGGCATGCGCATTGCTGATCAGCATGTGCATCAGCCCGTGCGCCGACATGGGGTTTTCCCAGGTAAACGCCTTGTCGATGCGCTTGGCATTGCCGTTCTCATCAAGCAGCAGGTCTTCGGGCCCGCGCACATAGCCCAGATGCGGCCCGTCCAGCGGCTGGCCCGGCGTCACGCCCGCATGGGGTTTGGGGTGGGCCTCGACGGGCTTGGGGTAGGGGGGCTTGAAGCGGAAGCCGCCAGGCACCTCGACACTGCCCAACAGGATTTGCAGAATATGCAGCGCGCGGCAGGTCTGATAGCCGTTGGAATGGGCCGAAATCCCGCGCATGGCGTGGAAGCTGACCGGACGGCCGATCATGCGGTCGTGACGCTCGCCCTTCCAGTCGGTCCAGGGCTGCTCGATCACGATTTCCTGCTCAAAGGCGACATGGGCCAGCTCGGCGGCGATGCGCCTGATGCGGTCGGCCGAAATCCCGCATTGTTCGGCCACGCGTTCGGGGGCGTGGTCGTCGGTCAGGTATTTTTCGGCCAGCAGCTGGAAGACGGGGCGGTAGGTGACGCCGTCGGATTCATATGTGCCGGCCATGTCGGGTTTGATTCCGGGGGTGTCAAAGGCGACCGGCTGGCCGGTGGCGCGGTCCAGAACCTGTGGCCTGTCGTTCTCGTCGCGCAGGAACAGCCCGTGTTCGGCGCTGCCCTCGTTGTCGTTCACAAGGAAGGGCGCGTTGGTGTAGCGGAGCAGATAGTCGAGATCGACCTTGCCCGCTTTCAGCAACTCGTGAATCAGCGCCAGGATGAACAGCCCGTCGGTGCCCGGCGTGATGCCGACCCATTCATCGGCAATCGCGTTATAGCCTGAACGGATGGGGTTCACGCCGATGATCTTGGCCCCGGTTTCCTTGAGCTTGTTCAGCCCCATCTTGATCGGGTTCGAATCATGGTCCTCGGCCACGCCGAAGATCATGAACAGCTTGGTGCGCTCCCAGTCGGGCTGACCAAATTCCCAGAAACTGCCGCCCATGGTGTAGATGCCGGCTGCCGCCATGTTGACCGAGCAGAACCCCCCATGCGCCGCATAGTTGGGCGTGCCATAGGCCTGCGCCCACCAGCCGGTAAAGCTCTGCGACTGGTCGCGGCCGGTAAAGAAGGCCAGCTTTTCAGGCGCGGTCTCGCGCAGCGGCTTGAGCCAGCTGGTGGCGAGTTCCAGCGCCTCGTCCCACGAGATTTCCTCGAACTTGCCCTCGCCGCGCTCGCCGACCCGTTTCAGAGGCGCGCGCAGACGTGAGGGCGCATAATGCGTCATGATCCCGGACGAGCCCTTGGCGCACAGAACGCCCCTGTTTACCGGGTGGTCGCGGTTGCCCTCGATATATTTTACCTTGCCGTTCTTCATGTGCACGTTGATGCCGCAGCGGCAGGCGCACATGTAGCAGGTGGTCTTGCGGATTTCTTCGGATACTTCGGGCGAAGTATCCAGGGCAGGCTGGTCATATGGGGGCATGATGTCTTTCCCGAGGTCCCTGTTGACGTGGTCGCGACCGTCGATACGGTCTGATATATTAGATCATTCGAATGTATTTAAACGTCAAGCGGTGGGCTTGTCCAGATTGCCCGGACGATTTGTGCGAAATTTGCGCCGACTTGTCGCTGATGGAAACGAAATATATGCAAAAATTTGCATTTAAGAGCGTTCTAATATACCGTCCACGGGCCCGCAAGGGGTACAACAAGGGAGGTTTGCAATGAAAAAGATGATTCTGACCGGCGCGGCCGTGGTGCTGACGATGACAGCATTCGGTGCTTCGGCGGCCACCAATATCAACAAGACCTATCTGCGAAAGGGCACGCAGGAGGTGCGCGTATTCACCAAGGATGGCAAGCTGTATTGCCGGCGCGTCAAGGACAATTTCGAGATGTGCCACGGCATGGACCAGCAACCCGACGGGACCTGGACCGGCAAGAAGATGAAACACCCCGACATGCCCGGATTCATGACATTCAACGGAACCGTGGTGATCGGCTCGAACAAGAAGCTCAGCATCAAGGGCTGCATGATCGGCGGGGCATTCTGCGCATCCGAGATCTGGGACGAGAAATGAGTTCCTGATGCCACAGCCCCGGCGTGCCGGGGAAGGGCGGCAATATTGCGGGGTCGGGGCACATGTCCCCGGCCCCTGTTTCATGTCTGTTGCATGTATTGCATGGCCCGTATTGCATGGCCCGGCCTTTGCGCACATGCTGCCGAGGTCGAGGCATGAATGCAGGAGGGGCAGATGGGCGTGACCGCGAACACCAGGGCCGGGGACCGAGGTCGTGGCGCCAGCGTGGTCTTTGCCGAACCGCAGGACGAGCGCATCCGCAAGGCCGCCGAAATCATCGCCGACAGGAAAATGGCCCGACCCGTCTATCCCGACATGTCGGCGTCGGACGAACCATATATCGACCTGATGGTCCGCCGCCGCCCGGGCCTGAGGCGGGCGCTGGCGCGGCGCATGCTGCGCAGACCTCTCTACCGCGCCGCGGCGATGGTCGCGCTGGGCGAGGCAGCCGCCATGATTGCCGGTGCGTCCAGCCCGACACGACGGGTGATCGAGGCCGCAATGATGGTGATCGGTCTCGCGCCGGGGATTTCGCAGCCGTCGAGCTTTTTCCTGATGCGCCTGCCCGGCGGGCGCGAGATGGTGTTCGCGGATTGCGCGGTGAATGTGGCACCGGACGCGACGACGCTGGCCGACATCGCGCAGGTTTCGGAAATGTCGGCGCGCGCCTTGCTGGGCGAGGCCCGGCTTGCACTGCTGTCCTATTCGACAGGCTCCAGCGGCGCCGGTGAGGCGGTCGAAAGGCTGCGCGAGGCGGCGTCCCTGCTGCATGCCCGCGGCATCTCGGCCGAGGGGCCGGTGCAGGCAGACGCGGCGTTGAACCCGGCAATTGCCGCGCTCAAGGGGGCGGGGCGCGGGGACGCGAATGTCCTGATCTTTCCGTCACTGGAGGCCGGCAACATAGCCTACAAGCTGTTGCAGGAACTTGCCGGCGCGCAGGCCGTGGGCCCGTTCCTGCAGGGATTTCAGCGACCTGTCTGCGATCTTTCACGCGGTGCGCGCGTTGACGACATCGTCGAGGCAACCGCCATCACCCTGGCGCTTGCGAACCATGCGGGTTGAGCGACGCTGCCGGACGGCCATCCGGGGGCCAGCCCCCGGACCCCCGGCGTATTTGGGCAAAGAAGAAGGGTGATCAGCCCTGTTTGCACATGTCCTGGGCCGAGATCCCCGCAACCGTGACCGGTGCCTTCATGGCATCGCGGCGGAAAGGCTCGCCCAGTTCCTGGTTGACCATGACCTCGATAAAGGTGGTCTTGCCCTCGTCCATCTGCGCCCTGACGGCGGTGTTCAGCATGTCGGTCAGCTCTTCCATGCTGCGTGCCTGCACGCCCTCGAGGCCACAGGCGCGCGCGATGCCGGCATAGCTGACCTGGGGGTTCAGCTCGGTGCCGACGAAATTGTCGTCATACCACAGCGTCGTGTTGCGCTTTTCCGCGCCCCATTGATAGTTGCGGAACACGATCATGGTAATCGCCGGCCATTCGGGGCGGCCGATCGCGACCATCTCGTTCATCGAAATGCCGAATGCGCCGTCGCCGGCAAAGCCCACAACCGGCACCTCCGGGTTGGCGATCTTGGCGCCGATGATCGACGGAAAGCCATAGCCGCAAGGGCCGAACAGCCCCGGCGCCAGATATTTGCGCCCCTGTTCGAATGTGGGATAGGCGTTGCCGATGGCGCAGTTGTTGCCGATATCGCTGCTGATGATCGCCTCTTTCGGCAGCGCCGCGGTGATCGCGCGCCAGGCCATGCGGGGGCTCATCTTGTCGGGCTCGGCCGCGCGGCAGCGCTGGTTCCATGTGGTGCCGGGGTCGTCATCCTCGTGGTCCATCGAGGTCAGTTCCTGCGCCCATTTCGATTTGAGATCCGAAATCAGCGCCCGACGTTCTGCGCGCCCCCTGTCGCCGGCGCCCTTGGACAGGCGCGCAAGGATCCCGCGCGCGACATGGCCGGCATCGCCCACGATTCCCACCGTGACCGGCTTGGTCAGACCGATGCGGTCGGCGTTGATGTCCACCTGGATCAGCCTTGCATCCCGCGGCCAGTAATCCAGCCCATAGCAGGGCAGGGTCGAAAACGGGTTCAGCCGGTTGCCCAGCGCCAGCACCACATCGGCGCGGCTGATCAGCTGCATCGCGGCCTTTGACCCGTTATAGCCCAGCGGGCCGGCAAACAGCGGGTGGCTGCCGGGAAAGGCGTCATTGTGCTGATAATTGCAGCACACCGGCGCATCCAGCGCCTCGGCCAGGGCCTGGCTGTCGGCAATGGCGTCGCCGATCACCACGCCCGCGCCGTTGACGATGACGGGGAATTCGGCCTCCGACAACAGGCGCGCGGCCTCGGCAATGGCGGCCTCGTCGCCAGAGGGGCGCGCGAATTCCACGATCTGGGGCAGTTCGATGTCGATCACGCGGGTCCAGAAATCGCGCGGCACGTTGATCTGCGCCGGGGCAGACAGGCGCCGGGCCTTGGTGATGACGCGGTTCAGCACCTCGGCAATGCGGGCGGGGTCGCGCACCTCTTCCTGATAGCAGACCATGTCGGCAAAGGCGCGCATCTGCTCGACCTCCTGAAAACCGCCCTGGCCCATGGTCGCGTTCGCCGCCTGCGGCGTGACCAGCAGCATCGGCGTGTGGTTCCAGTAGGCGGTTTTCACGCAGGTCACGAAATTGGTGATGCCGGGGCCGTTCTGGGCAATGATCATCGCCATGCGCCCGCTGGTGCGGGTAAAGCCGTCGGCCATGTAGCCGCCATTGCATTCATGGGCCACATCCCAGAACCTGATCCCGGCGGCGGGGAAATAGTCGGAAATCGGCATGAAGGCCGAGCCTATGATGCCAAAGGCGTTGTCGATCCCGTGCATCTGCAAGACCTTGATGAAGGCCTCTTCGGTTGTCATCTTCATGGCGGCAATCCCCTGGTTTCAACACTCTGCTGCCTCGGTTATGGGTCAAGGCCGTCTGCAGGGATAGGGCCAGTTTTCACCTCGGCTGAGGCCAGTTTCCCTGCCCCTTCTTCTTTGCCCAAATACGCCGGGGGAGTCGCGCAGCGACGGGGGCAGCGCCCCCGGGCCGAATGGCAGCCCCGAGAACCGATCGCATCGGGGTTATGCGGGGCAGGGCCAAAATCCTGCTGGCATGAATCCCCGTTCCGCGCTAGGATCGGGTCCGAGCGTGATACCAGACCGGGAAAACCCGGCATCAACCGAGGCAGGACAGGTTTCGAGGCAGATTCATGACCGAAATGGTATATGGTGCGGTGCCCGTCCAGACGGGCGAGGCAATCCTTCCGCGATGGTGGCGCACCGTTGACCGCTGGACATTGGGCGCGGTGCTGCTGCTGTTTGCGATCGGCATCCTGCTGGGCTTTGCCTCGTCGCCGCCGCTGGCCGCGCGTACGGGGCTGGCCCCGTTCCACTTTGTCATTCGGCAGGGGATATTCGGCACCATGGCGCTGGTTGCGATGGTGTCGATCTCGATGATGTCGCCACGCATGGTGCGTCGCCTGGGTGTGATGGGCTTTTTCGTTGCATTTGCCGCCGTTGCGTTGCTGCCGGTCTTTGGCACCGATTATGGCAAGGGCGCGGTGCGGTGGTATTCGCTGGGCTTTGCGTCGCTGCAGCCGTCCGAGTTTCTCAAACCCACCTTTGTCGTGTTCTCGGCCTGGCTGATGTCGGCCTCGTCCGACATTTTCGGCCCCCCCGGCAAGAAGATGAGCGCATTCGTCATGGTGGTCCTGGTCGGGCTTCTGGTGATGCAGCCCGATTTCGGGCAGGCGGCGCTGATCCTGTTTTCCTGGGCGGTGATGTTCTTCATCGCCGGTGCGCCGCTGCTGATCCTGGTCGGGATCGGGGGCACGGCGCTGCTGGGCGGGGGTATCGCCTATCGTTTTTCGGAACATTTCGCGCGTCGCATCGATGGGTTTCTCAACCCCGAAATCGATCCGCGCACCCAGCTGGGCTATGCGGCCAACGCGATCCAGGAGGGCGGCTTTTTCGGTGTCGGTGTCGGCGGCGGTACGGTCAAGTGGTCGCTGCCCGATGCCCACACGGATTTCATCATCGCGGTCGCGGCCGAGGAATACGGCCTGATCCTGGTGCTGATCATCATTGCCCTGTTCCTGCTGATTACCGTGCGCTCGATGCTGCGTCTGCTGCGCGAGCGCGATCCCTTCATCCGGCTGGCGGGCACCGGGCTTGCCACCCTGTTTGCCCTGCAGGCGCTGATCAATCTGGGCGTTGCGGCACGATTGTTGCCGGCCAAGGGCATGACATTGCCCTTTGTGTCCTATGGCGGCTCTTCATTGATCGCGGCAGGGATTGCATTGGGCATGCTTCTGTCGTTTACACGTCATCGGCCGCAGGGCGAACTGGGTGACATCCTGCGCGGACACAGATGAGAAACAATGTCCGGGGCGCAGCGTCCCGACGGTGGAGCGCGAATGACGAAATCGAGATTGCTTGTCATGGCAGCAGGCGGCACCGGCGGACACATGTTCCCCGCCCAGGCGCTGGCCGAGGAAATGCTGGCCGCCGGCTGGCGGGTCAAGCTGTTTACCGACCGGCGCGGCGCCCGCTATGTGGACGGCTTTCCCGAGGCGGTCGAGGTCAACGTCGTTGACAGCGCGAACTTTGCCCGCGGCGGGCTGGCGGGCAGGCTGCTGGCCCCTTTCCGCCTGATGCGCGGTGTCCTTGCCGCGGCCTGGCGCATGCTGCGCGACCGTCCCGATGTGGTGGTGGGCTTTGGCGGCTATCCGGCCTTTCCGGCGATGGCCGCGGCCTGGCTGTTGCGCATCCCGCGGATGATCCATGAACAGAACGGCATACTCGGGCGCGTCAATCGCCTGTTTGCGCGCCATGTCGATGTCGTGGCCTGTGGTACCTGGCCGACCGCGCTGCCCCCTGGCGTGCGGGGGATCGAAACAGGCAATCCGGTGCGCAGCGCGGTGCTGGCGCGTGACAGTGCCGAATATATTGCCCCCGGCGACTATCCCATGAGCCTGCTTGTCATCGGCGGCTCGCAAGGGGCGCATGTGCTGGCCGAGGTCGTTCCCGCGGCCATCGCGCTGCTGCCCGAACACATCCTGCGCAATCTGCGGATTTCGCAACAGGCCCGCCCCGAGGATCTGGATTTCGTGCGCGACCAATACGCACAGATGGGGTTGAGCGCCGATGTCGCCCCCTTCTTTGACGATATTCCCGCGCGCCTGGTCGATGCCCAGCTCGTGATCTCGCGCGCGGGGGCGTCCTCGCTGGCCGACATCACCGTGATCGGGCGGCCTGCGATCCTGATTCCGCTGGCGGCCTCGATCAAGGGCGAGCAGGCTGCAAACGCGCAGGCCCTGGCGCAGGCGGGCGCGGCCGAGGTGATCGCGGAACCCGAGTTGACGGCGCTGGGCCTTGCCCGCCGGATCGAGTCCCTTCTGGGTGATGCCGCCGCCGCCACGGCCATGGCCCGGGCCGCGAAAAAGGCAGCCAGACCCGAGGCAACCCAGACGCTGACCCTGCTGGTCGAGGAACTGGCACTGGGCCTTCGGCGCGACGAGGAGTCAAACACATGAACGCCGCCGCAACAAAACTGCCCACCGATATCGGCCCGATCCATTTCGTCGGCATCGGCGGCATCGGCATGTCGGGCATCGCCGAGGTGCTGTTGAATCACGGCTATGTGGTGCAGGGATCCGATCTGAAGGCCAGCAAGATCACCCGCCGGCTGGAAAGGCTGGGCGCGAAGGTGTTTGTCGGGCAGAGGGCCGAAAACCTGCAAGGGGCCGAGGTGGTGGTGATCAGCTCGGCCATCAAGCCGGGCAATCCCGAGCTGGACGAGGCCCACCGCCTGGGCCTGCCGGTCGTGCGCCGGGCCGAAATGCTGGCCGAACTGATGCGCCTGAAATCGAATGTCGCCATTGCCGGCACCCACGGCAAGACGACGACCACCACGATGGTGGCAACCCTGCTGGATGCGGGCGGGCTGGACCCGACGGTGATCAATGGCGGCATCATTCACGCCTATGGCAGCAATGCCCGCATGGGGCAGGGCGAATGGATGGTGGTCGAGGCCGATGAAAGCGACGGCACCTTTGTCAAGCTGCCGGCGACCATTGCCATCGTAACCAATATCGATGCCGAACATATGGAGCATTACGGCACGTTCGACGCGCTGCGTGCGGCCTTTGACACATTCGTTCACAACATTCCCTTTTACGGGGTCGCCGTCTGCTGCACCGATCATCCCGAGGTGCAGGCCCTGGTCGGGCGTATCACCGACCGGCGGGTCATCACCTATGGTTTCAACGCCCAGGCCGATGTGCGGGCCGAGAATCTGCGCTATGAAAACGGGATCGCGCATTTTGATGTATGGCTGCGCGCGGGGGATCAGCGCATCGACGCCATGACCCTGCCCATGCCCGGCGACCACAATGTGCTGAACGCGCTGGCCGCGATTTCGGTCGCCCGCCATCTGGGCATGAAACGCGATGAAATTCGCGCTGCCCTTGCCGCGTTCGGCGGCGTCAACCGCCGCTTTACCCGCGTGGGCGAGGTGAACGGTGTCACCATCATCGACGATTACGGCCATCACCCGGTGGAAATCGCCGCCGTGCTGCGCGCCGCGCGCCAGGCCACAAGCGGGCGTGTGATCGCCGTGCATCAGCCGCATCGCTACAGCCGCCTGTCGTCGCTGTTCGAGGATTTCTGCACCTGTTTCAACGACGCCGATGTGGTGGCGATCTCCGAGGTCTATGCCGCCGGCGAAGAGCCCATCGAGGGCGCCAGCCGCGACGATCTGGTGGCCGGGCTGATTGCCCACGGCCACCGCAACGCCAGTGCCCTGTTGCAGGAAAGCGACCTTGCCGATCTGGTAAAACGCGAGGCGCGCCCCGGTGACATGGTGGTCTGTCTGGGCGCCGGAACGATCAGCGCATGGGCCAACGCGCTGCCCGAGGCATTGAGCTCATGGCGCAGCTGAGCCCCTCTTTGCTGGCCGCGATCGGCTGGGTGATCGTGATATCGCTCATCGGCATGTTGCCGCGCCGTTTTCACCCCTGGCTGGGCCTGCCCATGCTGGTGGCTCTGATCCCGCTGCTGGTGTGGATCGGCAGTGACGCGGGTATCTGGTGGGTGGTCGGGCTGCTGGCCGGGGCGGCGTCGATCTTTCGCTATCCGCTGCGCTATTTCGCCCGTTTCCTGCTGTCGCGTTTGAGGGGGCGTCGTGGTGATACCGGGTGAGATGAGTATTTGTGCAAAGAAGAAGCCCGGGGGCGCGCCATGAGCTGGACCCTGCCATTGCCCGAGGTCGAAGGGCAGATCAGCCTTGACCGCCCTCTGGCCGACCTGACCTGGCTGCGCGTCGGCGGGCCGGCGGATCTGTTGTTTCAGCCTGCCCATATGGCCGATATCGGCGCCTTCATGCGCGCGCTGCCCGAAGGCGTGCCCGTCTTTCCCATCGGGGTGGGGTCGAACCTGATCGTGCGCGATGGCGGGATCCGTGGCGCCGTGGTGCGGCTGGGGCGCGGGTTCAACGGGTTCGAGGTGATGGCCAACGGGCATCTGCGCGTGGGGGCCGCGGCGCTGGATGCCCATGTTGCGCGCAAGGCGGCCGCCGTCGGGTATGATCTGGCCTTTCTGCGCACCATCCCCGGTGCGATTGGCGGGGCGATCCGCATGAATGCGGGCTGCTATGGCAGCTATCTGGCCGATGTCTTTGTCACCGCAACCGGCGTAAGGCGCGACGGCAAGGTGGTGACGCTGCGCCCCCATGACATGGAATTTGCCTATCGCCACACGGGTTTGCCCGATGATCTGGTGATCACCCAGGCTGTGCTGGCGCCACCGCGTGCTGATCCGCAAATGATCGAGGACAAGATGGCCGAGGCGCTGGAAAAGCGCGCCGCGACCCAGCCGGTCAGGGAGCGCAGCGCCGGTTCGACCTTTCGCAACCCTGCCGGGTATTCCTCGACCGGGCGGGCGGATGATGTGCATGATCTCAAGGCCTGGAAGGTGATCGACGACGCCGGCCTGCGCGGCGCGCGGCTGGGCGGGGCGCAAATGTCGGAAAAACATCCGAATTTCCTGATCAATACGGGCAATGCCACGGCCGCCGATCTGGAAGATCTGGGCGAGATGGTGCGAAAAAAGGTTTTTCAAGTCAGCGGAATTTCGCTAGAGTGGGAAATCATGCGCATCGGCGAACGATTGCGCGCACAAGAATAACGAGAAGGCCCGGAAACACGGGCCGAAAAGATGATCGAGGTGGGAATGTCGGGCAGTGACTTTCCCCGTATCGCGGTCCTCAAGGGCGGCCCTTCGGCCGAGCGCGAGGTTTCGCTGGTGACCGGGCGCGAATGTGCCCGCGCCTTGCGGGAAGAAGGATTCGACGTGGTCGAACTGGACGCAGGTCTGGATCTGGCCGCGCTCCTGCATGAGCAGCGGGTGGATGTCGCCTTCAACGCCCTGCATGGGCGCTGGGGCGAGGATGGCTGTGTGCAGGGCCTGCTGGAATGGCTGCGCATCCCCTATACCCATTCGGGCGTGCTGGCCTCGGCGCTGGCCATGGACAAGGAACGCGCCAAGGCCGCCTATCGCATGGCCGGCCTGCCGGTCGTGCCCAGCCTGCTGACCTCGGCCGAGGCCGCGCGCCGCGAACACCCCATGCCCGCACCTTATGTGGTGAAACCTTATAACGAGGGCTCGTCCGTCGGCGTCTATATCGTGCAGGACTGCGCGAACGGCCCGGCGCAGCTGTCGGATGACATGCCCGAAATCGTCATGGTCGAGGAATTCATCCCCGGCCGCGAACTGACCGTGACCGTGATGGGCGACCGTGCCCTGTGCGTGACCGACATCATCACCGACGGCTGGTATGATTTTGACGCCAAGTACCGCCCGGGTGGTTCGCGTCATGAGGTGCCCGCGAATATCCCCGATGAAATCACCGAGGCCTGCCTTGAATATGCCCTGCGTGCCCACCGGGCGCTTGGCTGTCGGGGCCTCAGCCGCACCGATTTCCGCTGGGACGAAAGGCGCGGTCTTGACGGGCTGTTTCTGCTGGAAACCAACACCCAGCCGGGGATGACGCCGACCTCGCTTTCGCCGGAACAGGCCGCCCATTGCGGCATTTCCTTTGGCGCGCTGTGCCGCTGGCTGGTGGAGGATGCCTCATGCAATCGCTAGGGTCGGATTTCACGGGTGCAGGTCTTGCCGCGCGGTTGGGTGCCCGTGGCCTGCGGGCGGGCGCAAAAGCAGCGAAAACGAGGATGTTCCCCGCGCATGGCGGGCAAACCGGGCAACCTGCCGCGTCCGAGGGGCAGGCGACAGAGGGGCGCAGCCAGGCCACCGGGCGCCTGTCGGCGGCGCGTCTGTCGTCCAGCCGGCTTTCCTATCGGCTGGAACGGTTGTGGCTGACCCCGATGGTGCGGGCGATGCTGCGTTTTGGCCTGCCGGTACTGGTCGTGATGCTGGCGCTGGGGTGGTATGTGTCCGACGCCAATCGTGTCGAGGCGGTGCGCCTGTGGGCGATCGCCCTGCGCGACCGGATCGAGCACAGGCCCGAATTCATGGTCGGCTCGATGAAGATCGAGAATGCCAGCGCCGAGCTGGCCGACGACATCCGCGAGGTGACGGCGATCGACTTTCCGATCAGCTCGTTCGATATCGACCTAGCCGACATGCGCGCGCGTATCGAGGGGCTGGACGCGGTGGCGCGCGCCGATCTGGCCATCCGCCCCGGCGGCATCCTCGAGGTCAAGGTGGTCGAGCGCATTCCCGCCGTGGTGTGGCGCGGGCGGGATTCGCTGGAACTGCTCGATGCGGCCGGCCATCGCGTGGCCGCCGTCGAATCGCGGCGCGCGCGTGCCGATCTGCGTCTGATTGCCGGCGAAGGGGCCGACCGGGCCGTGCCCGAGGCGCTGGAGCTGTATCGGGTGGCTGCGCCCATCGAGGGGCGTATTCGCGGCCTGTTGCGCGTGGGCGAACGGCGCTGGGACATGATCCTGGATCGCGGGCAGCGCATCATGCTGCCGGAACGCGGGGCGGTGGCGGCGCTCAGACGCGTGCTGGCGCTTGACGAGATGAACGACCTCTTGTCGCGCGACGTCAAGGTCGTCGATTTCCGCGATGCCGCCCGGCCCACCCTGCGTCTGTCGGGCAATGCACTGAAATATCTTGACAATGTCATCCGCCGAAACGGCGAAGGAAAGAAAAACGCTGGAGGCAGGACCTGATGCGAGAACTGTACGAAAGCCAACGCGCCATGCGGCGCCAGCGCGAGGCCGCCCTGCAAAGGGGGGTCGTGGCGGTGCTGGATATCGGCACGTCCAAGATCACCTGTTTCGTGCTGCGTTTCGACGGCGTAGCCAACGCGCCTGCAGGCGAGGAATTCGGCTGCATGGCCGGGCAGTCGCGGTTTCGCGTGGCCGGGGTGGCCACCAAGCGTTCGCAAGGGGTGCGTTTCGGCGAGATCGACCGGATGGAGGAAACCGAACGCGCGATCCGCGCCGCCGTACAGGGCGCGCAAAAGATGGCGGGCCTCAGGGTCGATCACGCGATTGCCTGCTTTTCGGGTGGCCGCCCCCGGTCATACGGGCTGAGCGGATCGGTCGCACTGCGCGAAAATTCGGTGAGTGAACATGACGTCGCCCGGGTTCTGGCGGCCTGCGAACTGCCCGATTACGGCAGCCGGCGCCATGTGGTTCATGCGCTGCCGGTGAATTTCACGCTCGACCATCGTTCGGGTCTGTCGGATCCGCGGGGGCAGATCGGCAATCGTCTGTCGGTGGACATGCACATGCTGACGATCGACGCGCCGGCGGTCGAGAACCTGCTTTACTGCATCAAGCGTTGCGATCTGGAACTGGCGGGCGTGGTGTCCTCGGCCTATGTGGCGGGGCTGTCGGCGCTGGTCGAGGACGAACAGGAACTGGGCGCGGCCTGCATCGACATGGGCGCCGGCACGACCAGCGTCTCGATCTTCATGCGCAAGCACCTGATTTATGCCGATACGGTGCGCATGGGCGGGGCGCATGTCACCTCGGACATTTCGCTGGGCCTGCAGGTGCCTGCCAATGTGGCCGAGCGCATCAAGGCATTTTATGGCGGGGTCGAGGCGACCGGCATGGACGACCGCGAGATGATCGACGTCGGTGGCGAGACCGGCGACTGGGAACATGATCGGCGTCAGATCAGCCGTTCCGAACTGATCGGCATCATGCGGCCGCGCCTTGAGGAAATCCTTGAAGAGGTGCGCGCACGCCTCGATGCCGCGGGTTTCGAGCATCTGCCGAGCCAGCGCATCGTGCTGACGGGCGGAGCGTCCGAGGTGCCGGGGCTCGACCGGCTGGCATCGCGCATTCTGGGAGGGCGCATCCGCATGGGCCGCCCGTTGCGCATCCGCGGCCTGCCTCAGGCGGCAACGGGGCCCGGCTTTGCGGCCGTCGTGGGGCTGTGCCTGCACGCGGTCTGCCCCCAGGACGAGTGCTGGGATTTCGAGCAGCCCTCCGACTGGCAGGGCGCGCGCAGCCTGCGGCGCGCGGTAAAGTGGTTCCGCGAGAACTGGTAGGTCGCGCTGCACGCATCAGATGCGGGGCCGGGCTTGCGCATTGTCGGCCCGATCGGCAGAAATACGCCCGATTTTGTGGGTTTGCCCCATATATTGTGGCTGAAACGACAATTTTTTGATGACCGGGACGGCAGCCTCGGCTACCATGTGGAATCAGCAGGCAATGCGCCCGACCCCCCTTGAAACGGTACCGGGGTGGTTTCGGGCACAAGGGCAGTCAGGGCGCCGGAGGGGCCGGACCAGCGATGGCCGGTAGCGCAGGCGAAAGAAAGAGACAGGCGGACAGGAACATGACACTCAATCTCAGGATGCCGGACAAACAGGATCTGAGACCGCGGATCACCGTTTTCGGTGTCGGCGGGGCCGGCGGAAACGCCGTCAACAACATGATAGACAAGGCGCTCGAAGGCGCGGTCTTCGTGGTGGCCAATACCGATGCACAGGCGCTGACCCAGACCAAGGCGCCCAACAAGATCCAGATGGGCGTCAAGCTGACCGAGGGGCTGGGCGCAGGCGCCAAGCCCGAGATCGGCGCCGCGGCAGCAGAGGAAAGCATCGAGGACATCGTCGATCACCTGACGGGCTCGCACATGTGTTTCATTACCGCCGGCATGGGCGGCGGTACCGGCACTGGCGCGGCGCCGATCATCGCGCAGGCCGCGCGCGAGCTGGGGGTGTTGACCGTCGGCGTGGTGACCAAGCCGTTCCAGTTCGAGGGCGTGAAACGCATGCGCCAGGCCGAACAGGGGGTCGAGGCCCTGCAGAAGGTCGTCGATACGCTGATCATCATCCCCAACCAGAACCTGTTTCGCATCGCCAATGAAAAGACCACCTTTACCGAGGCCTTTTCGATGGCCGACGACGTGCTGTACCAGGGCGTCAAGGGCGTGACCGACCTTATGGTGCGTCCCGGTCTGATCAACCTCGATTTTGCCGATGTCCGCGCCGTGATGGACGAGATGGGCAAGGCCATGATGGGCACGGGCGAGGCCGAGGGCGAGGATCGCGCGATCCAGGCCGCCGAAAAGGCGATCGCCAATCCGCTGCTCGACGAGATCAGCCTGAAAGGCGCGCGCGGCGTTCTGATCAACATTACCGGCGGTCACGACCTGACCCTGTTCGAACTGGACGAGGCGGCCAACCGCATCCGCGAAGAGGTGGACGCCGAGGCCAACATCATCGTCGGTTCGACCCTCGACCCCGAGATGGAGGGCACCATGCGCGTGTCGGTCGTGGCGACCGGCATCGATGTCAGCGAAATGTCGCGTACCGAGCCCGCCCCCCGCCGCCGCATGGCCGAACCGCTGAAGGCCGCGCATCAGGCCGCAGTCGAGGCCGGCTATGAGGACGAGGAGGCCCTCGAGGACGATCCCGACACCGCCCAGCCCAGCCTGCTGGACGAGATGGAGCCGGATAGCAGCTTTGACAGGTTCGAACGCGAGATGTCGCTGTTCGACGAGGCTCCCGACCGCGCCGAGGCGACCGACGAGGCCGACGATCTGCCGCCGCCCGTCTATACCCCGGAAACACCCGCTTCGCCCGAGGCGCAGGCCCCGGTCGAGCCCGACGTGACCGGATTCGTCGCCCCCAAACCCCGCGCGCCCGGCAATCCCTCGCCCGAGGCGATCGCCCGACTCAGGGCCGCCGTGAACAAGCAGCCCAAGGCGCGCCCGGATGCCGCACCCGCGGCCGAGCAACCCGCCCGGCCCGAGCGCGGCTCGCGTTTCGGGATCAACACCTTGATCAACCGCATGACAGGACATGGGGCCGATCAGCACGGTGCCGGGCAGGCGGCGCGGGCCACGCCGCCCGTCAGCGAGACATCCGAGGACACCCCCGACCCCGAGCAGGAGCGCATTGATATCCCGGCATTTTTGCGCCGGCAGGCCAACTGACGCCCGCCCGCATCTTCGGGAAAGACAAGCTGCCGCGCCGCGATCTGTCGGCGCGGCTTTTCCATTTCGGAAACAGTATCGGGCGCAACGAATGATTGTTTCCTTGCGGATCGGCGGAAATCCGCAAATCCCCCATGCCATTGTTGCAATCCGTCACAAAGATTGAGTTGAGGTAAACACCCCGCTTCACTAGGACAAAGCAGGGAAACAGGTGCCACGCTGCCGGCAACGCGTTCGGGCAACATGTTCTGGAAACATGGTCGGGCAAGACGGGATGGCCGGGAAAGACGGGCCGGACAGCGGGCCTGTACGGCAGGCCGGGCTGACAGACAGAACGAGGGACAGTAGTGCAGACGACGATCAAGACCGCGATCAACATGGTCGGAACCGGCCTCCACACCGGGCGGCCGGTGCGCATGACCATCCTGCCGGCGTCGGCCGAATACGGCATCTGGTTCCGCCGGGTCGATGTCGAGGGTCGCGACAACATGATCGCCGCGCGCTATGACAATGTTTCCGATACCCGCCTTTCAACCAACATCTCGAATGAATCGGGCGTGTCGGTTTCGACCATCGAACATCTCATGGCCGCGCTGGCCGGCTGTGGCATCCACAACGCCGTGGTCGAGCTCGACGGACCCGAGGTGCCGATCATGGATGGCAGCTCGGCGCGTTTCGTGCGCGAGATCCTGAATGCCGGGGTGCGCCGGCTCGATGCGCCGGTGCGCATGATCCGCGTGCTGCGCGAGGTGTCGCTGGACATCGGCGATGTCCACGTCTCGCTGGCTCCGCATGAAGGGCTGGAGATCTCGTTTTGCATCGACTTTCCCGACCCCGCCATCGGCCGCCAGGAATTGAGCCTGGACATGGCCAATGGCGCCTTCGTGCGCGAGCTGTGCAACAGCCGGACCTTCTGCCGCAAGTCGGACGTCGATCTGATGCTGCAGCAGGGGCTGGGCCAGGGCGGCAATCTGGACAATGCCATCGTCGTCGATGGCGAAAGGGTGCTGAACCCCGAGGGCCTGCGGCATGACGACGAATATGTGCGCCACAAGATGCTGGATGCGCTTGGCGACCTGGCCCTTGTCGGCGCGCCGCTGCTGGGGCGCTACAGCGGCCATCGGGCCGGACATGCCGCCACCAACCGGCTGCTGCGGAAACTGTTTGCCACCCCCATGGCCTATGAGATGGTCGCCTGCGACAGACGCATCGCCCAGCGCCTGCCCGGGGTCGGCGTGACGGCCGCGGATCTGATGCAGGTTGCCTGAACGCCCCAGCGCGGGCGGCCGAGCGGGCCGGAAAATCCCTGTCATTGTCACCTCGGATGTTCGGCTGGCCGGGGCCGGCTGGAGCCACGTTGCGCATGGCAGGGAAATGCGGCGGGGAATCGTTGCGAAACCATTTTTCCTCGGGACATTCTGTGCTAGGTAAGGCCACATTGCGTGGCCATGGCGCTCCGGGCGCAATGTGACCGGGGCATGATACGGGGCGCAATGCGCCCAGGGCATGATTTGGGAAAGAGGCTGAGATGACTTCAGGCAGGAAACCGGCGCGTCAGTGGTTGTTGTTGTTCGGTGTGCTTTTCCTGGCCGCATGTGCCGCTAAGAATCAGGACGTGCCCATCGAGTCGCGCCCGCCCGAGCAGATATTCAAGATGGCCGAGGCCAAGATCACCGACCGTCGCAGCGCCGGCGAGGCCGCCCATCTGTTTGCCGAGATCGAGCGCCTCTACCCCTATTCCGAATGGGCAAAGCGCGCGATCATCATGGAGGCATTCGCCTATCACAAGGCCCGTGCCTACGAGGATGCCCGCGCCGCCGCGCAACGCTATCTCGATTTCTATCCGGCCGACGAGGACGCCGCCTATGCGCAATATCTGATTGCGCTGACCTATTACGACCAGATCGACAAGATCGGCCGTGACCAGGGCAACACGCTGAAGGCCATGCAGGCCCTGCGCGTGGTGTTCGAACGCTACCCCGACAGCGAATATGCCAAATCGGCCCGGCTGAAATTCGACCTCGCGCTGGATCATCTGGCCGCCAAGGAAATGGAGGTCGGGCGCTATTACCTCAAGCGCGGCTTCTATCTGGCGGCGGTCAACCGTTTCCGCGTTGTGGTGCAGGATTACCAGACCACCACCCAGACGCCCGAGGCCCTGTACCGGCTGGTGGAATCCTATCTTTCGCTGGGTCTTGTGAACGAGGCCCAGACCGCCGCCGCCATATTGGGCTACAATTTCAAGGGATCGAGCTGGTACAAGGACGCCTATGACCTGCTCAAGGGCAAGGGGCTGAAACCCCGGGGCATGCTCAAGGGCAATGGCTGGCTGGCGCGGATCTGGCGCGAAACCGTCAAGGGCGAGTGGCTCTGATCCGCGGGCAGGGTCCCGAGGCGGAGGACGGTTGAATGTTGCGTGCAGTTTCCATCCGCGACATGCTGCTGATCGAGCATCTCGAGCTGGAGTTCAGCTCTGGTCTGAACGTGTTGACCGGCGAGACCGGCGCGGGCAAGTCGATCCTGCTCGATTCGCTGGGCTTTGTCCTGGGCTGGCGTACGCGCGGCAATCTGCTGCGAAAGGGGGCTGCGCGCGGCGAGGTCGAGGCAATATTCGACCTGCATGATGCACATCCGGCCCGCGCCGCGCTGGATGCGGCGGGGTTTTCGGCCGGTGACGAGCTGATCATGCGCCGCCGACTGGCGCGCGACGGGCGCAGCCAGGCCTGGATCAACGACCGCCGCTGTACGGCGCAGACCCTGCGCGACACCGGCGCCCTGCTGGTTGCCCTGCATGGCCAGCATGACGACCGCGGCCTGCTGAATGCGCGTGGCCACCGCAGCCTGCTCGACAACCTTGCCGATTCGCAGGCGGCCCTGCAACGCACCCGCAGCGCGTGGGAGGCCCTGAGCAGCGCAGGCAAGGCGCTCGATGCCGCGAAACGCGAGCTCGAGGCCGCGGCGCGCGACCGCGCCTTTCTGGAACATTCGCTTGAGGAATTCGACCGCCTCGCGCCGCGCGAGGGCGAGGATGACGCGCTCGACGCCAGGCGGCGCCTGATGCAGGCGGCGGCAAGAATCCGCGAAGACATCGCCCGCGCGGCCCAGGCGCTGGGGCGCGAGGGGGCCGAGGGGCTGATACAGGATGCGACCCGCTGGCTGGGCGGAGTCGAGGATGCCGCCGAGGGCCGGCTTGAGGCCCCGCTTGCCGCCCTGTCGCGGGCGATGGAGGAGCTGGACAGCGCCCAGCGGGGGGTTGTCGACTGCCTGGAGGCGCTGGAGTTCAACCCGTACGAGCTGGAGCAGGTCGAGGAACGGCTTTTCGCCATCCGCGCGCTGGCGCGCAAGCACGGGGTGCTGCCCGACGGTCTGGTGCGGCTCCACGGCGAATTGCGTGATCGGCTGGAGGCGCTCGACGGCGGAGAGCGGCAGCTCGACGATCTGACCCGCGCGCTTGAAACCGCAAGGGCGGCATACGAGGATGCGGCGGCGACGCTTTCGCAACAGCGCCGCAAGGCCGCGCGCCGGCTGGATGCCGCGATGGCCGGTGAATTGGCGCCGCTGAAACTGGAACGCGCCCGCTTTCACACCGAAATCACCCCCGGCGAGGATGGTCCCGAAGGCAGGGATGCGGTGCGATTCACCGTTTCGACCAATCCGGGCACGCCCACGGGCCCGCTCGACCGTATCGCCTCGGGGGGCGAGCTGTCGCGGTTTCTGCTGGCGCTCAGGGTCTGTCTCAGGGGGCAGGGTGGCGACATCACCATGATCTTTGACGAAATCGACCGTGGGGTGGGTGGCGCGACCGCCGATGCCGTCGGCCGGCGCCTGGCCAGACTCGCCGAGGGGGGGCAGGTGCTGGTGGTGACCCACTCGCCCCAGGTCGCCGCCCAGGCTGCGCATCACTGGAGGGTCAGCAAGATCGAGAAATCCGGTCTGGTGCTTTCGGATGTCCGCCAGGTTTCCGGCGACAGCCGCGTGGACGAGATCGCCCGCATGCTGAGCGGCGAGAACCTGACCGAGGCCGCCCGCGCCGCCGCCCGCGCCCTGCTGAACGGCTAGGGCATGTCACGTCTGACTGTATTGCCTCGCCCGGGGCGCGCTCGCGTCCCGGGCATGCGCCCGCCCGCCCCCTTGGCGGCCGCACGCCGGCTCACGGGCGATCCGGGGGATGGAGAACCAATGTAGCAGACCTCGGATTAAGGTGACTGGCGGCGATTGCGCGGAAACATCGCGGTTGCCAAGCCGCGAACAGTCCCTAGAATCGACCCCGATCCAGGGAGGTCCAGCCATGCCCGCCGCCGAACTGCCCTTTACCGCCGACGAATATGAACGTCGCCTCGGGCTGGTGCGCGCGGCAATGGCGCAGGCAGGGCTGGATGCGCTGTTTGTCGAGGATCCCGCCAACATGGCCTGGCTGACGGGCTATGACGGATGGTCGTTCTACGTCCATCAGGGCCTTGTCGTGACGCCAGGGCATGATCCCGTCTGGTGGGGCCGGCGGATGGACGCGAACGGGGCGCGGCGAACATCCTGGCTGGGCGAGGACAGCATCCGGCCATATGACGACGGTTATGTGCAGTCGGACGAACGCCATCCGATGCAGCATCTCGCCGGGCTGTTGTCGGATCTCGGTCTGGGGCGGGGTTGCATCGGGGTCGAGATGGAAAATTACTATTTTTCCGCAAAGGCCTATGTGACGTTGCGCGATTCCCTGCCGCATGCCGATCTGCAGGACGCGACCGGGCTGATCAACTGGCAGCGGGTTCAAAAGTCGGATCAGGAAATCGCCCTGATGCGCAAGGCCGCAAGGATATCCGAAAAGATCGTGACCGGAGCTGTCGCGCGCGCCCGGCCGGGCCTGGCCAAGAACGAACTGGTGGCCGAGATATGGCGCGACGCGTTGATCGGCGTTGACGGGGTCTGGGGCGACTACCCGGCAATCGTTCCCATGTGCCCGTCGGGCGCGGATGCCTCGGCGCCGCATCTGACATGGAACGGCGCACCGCTGGAAGCCGGTCAATGCACCTTTTTCGAACTGGCGGGCGTCTGTCGGCGCTATCACGTGCCCCTTTGCCGGACGGTGTGGCTGGGGCATCCGCCCGACGAGGTCAGGCGGGCCGAAGAGGCGCTGGTCGAGGGGCTGGACGCCGGTATCGAGGCCGCCCGGGCAGGCAATCGCGCCGGCGATGTCGCGCGTGCGCTGGGGGATATGCTGAAACGGGCCGGAATCGAGCGGGCGGCGCGTTGCGGCTATTCGATCGGGCTGGCCTATCCCCCGGACTGGGGCGAACGCACGGTCAGCCTGCGGCCCGAGGATGACACGATCCTGCGCCCCGGCATGACCTTTCATTTCATGCCCGGCCTGTGGATGGACGGCTGGGGGCTGGAAATGACCGAATCCATCCTGATCCGCCCCGAAGGCCCCGCCGAGACCTTTTGCAACCTGCCGCGCAAGCTGTTTGTCAAACCATGATGCGGCGTCCGATCCGCCACGGGGCCCGCGGATTTCAGCGCGTGGTTTCCGTCAGGCGGCGCCGGACATAGGCATCGACGCGGGCGATCAGCTCGTCCATGTGTTCGCCTTCAAAGAAGTGCCCTGCGCCCTCGACAACCTCGTGGGTGATGGTGATGCCCTTCTGCTCGTGCAGCTTTTCGACCAGCGCCTCGGTATCGGCGGGCGGCGCCACCCGGTCGGCCGACCCGTTGATGATCAACCCCGAGCTGGGGCAGGGGGCAAGAAAGCTGAAATCATACATGTTGGCATTCGGCGCGACCGAAACGAATCCCGAAATCTCGGGGCGGCGCATGAGCAGCTGCATGCCGATCCACGACCCGAAGGAAAAGCCGGCAACCCAGCAATGTTTCGCGTTCGGGTTCAGGTGCTGCAGATAGTCCAGCGCCGCGGCCGCGTCGGAAAGCTCGCCCACGCCCTGGTCGTATTCGCCCTGGCTGCGTCCGACGCCGCGGAAATTGAACCGCAGAACCGTGAAGCCCATGTTGTAAAAGGCATAATGCAGGTTGTAGACGACCTTGTTGTTCATCGTGCCGCCGAATTGCGGATGCGGGTGCAGCACGATCGCAATGGGCGCATCCTTGGCCTTTTGCGGATGATACCGGCCCTGGAGACGGCCTTCGGGACCGGGAAAGATGATTTCGGGCATGTGGTCTTGCAACTCCGGTATCTCGGGTCATCGGATGGGGTCATCAAATACTTGACGATTTCCCTCGGATAACCTAGAACAATTCTAATTTCGCAGGGGCAGGACCCCATTGTCGTGTTAAGGGAGTTAAGCGTTGCGCGTGCGCGCGTCAACTCCGTGAGGGGACCGGATACCGTGAAACTCAGCACCAAGGGACGTTATGCAATGATCGCGCTGGCCGATCTTGCCGGAAATGGCGAAAACGGCCTGGTGTCGCTCGGTGGCATATCCGAGCGTCAGGATATCTCGCTGGCCTATCTCGAGCAGCTTTTCGTGAAACTGCGCCGCGCCGGTATCGTCGAAAGCGTGCGCGGCCCTGGCGGCGGCTATCGCCTGGCGCGCCCGACTTCGGAAATCAGGGTGTCCGACATCCTGGCGGCGGTTGACGAAACCATGGACGCAACCCAGCGCGGGGCAGGGGCCTCGGGGGCGGGGGTCGGCACGGCCGAACAGGAAATGACCGACAAGCTGTGGGAACAGCTTTCGGCCCATGTCTATGTTTTCCTGCATCAGACGCGGCTTTCCGACATTCTGGACGATCACCTTGTGCCTTGTCCGGCGGTTCCGGCCATTGTCGAGCTGGTGGACGAATGAGCGCGCGCGCCTATCTCGACTGGAACGCGACCGCACCGCTGAGGCCCGAGGCGCGCGACGCCATGCTGGCCGCAATGGAGGTCGTCGGCAATCCGTCCTCGGTGCATGCCGAGGGGCGCGCTGCCCGGGCAGTGGTCGAGCGCGCGCGCGAACAGCTGGCCGAGGCCCTGGGCGCTGCTGCCGCCGATATCGTCTTTACCTCTGGCGCGACCGAGGCTGCCGCGCTGGCGCTGGCCGGGCGTAACCTGCACTGCGCCTTGATCGAACATGAATGTGTGACATCCTGGTGCGAGGCCGATCTGCGCGCCGACGCACAGGGCAGGGTGGCCGTTACGGATCCGGCCAACAGCGCGTTGCAGCTGGCCAATGGCGAAACCGGCATCGTTCAGGATCTGCCCGAGGGGCTGGCGGTCGCCGATCTGGTGCAGGGTTTTGGCAAGATTCCATTCGGTTTCGACTGGTCCGGCATCGGCATGGGCATCGTTTCGGCCCACAAGTTCGGCGGCCCGAAAGGCGTTGGTGCGCTGGTGCTGAAACCGGGTATCGATCTGGCGGCCCGCATGCGTGGCGGTGGCCAGGAAATGGGGCGCCGCTCGGGCACCGAGAACGTGATCGGCATTGCCGGCCTTGGTGCCGCGGCCGAGGCAGCCCGTCGCGACCTCGACAACGGCCGCTGGGACGAGGTCGCCGCCCTGCGCGACCGGCTTGAATCGCGCCTGCTGGACGCTGTGCCCGACCTTCTGATCATCGGCCGGGGGCAGACGCGCCTGCCCAATGTGACCTGCTTTGCCGTGCCGGGGTGGAAGGGTGAAACCCAGGTCATGCAGATGGATCTGGCGGGCTTTGCGGTATCGGCGGGCTCGGCATGTTCCAGCGGCAAGGTCAGGCCCAGCAAGGTGTTGCGGGCGATGGGGCTGGATGATGTGACTGCCAGCAGCGCGCTGCGGGTGTCGATCGGCCCCGAGACCGAAGAAAGCGATCTGATGCGTTTTGCGGATGCGTGGATCAAGGCCCACCACAGGCGGGCTGCGACAACAGGCGCGGCTGCCGCAGGCTGAAACATGTGAACAGGCCCCCCACATGGTCGGGGGTGAAAGGAAACGACGGATGACAAGCATGGACAAGGTTGCCGACAACCCAGGGGCCAAGGTCAAGGAAGGTGTCGATCAGGAGACGGTCGAGGCCGTCCAGTCGGTTGGCGAAAAATACAAATACGGTTTCGAGACCGATATCGAGATGGATTTCGCGCCCAAGGGCGTGAACGAGGATATCGTCCGTCTGATTTCGAAAAAGAATGACGAGCCCGAATGGATGCTGGAATGGCGCCTTCAGGCACTCAACCGCTGGCAGCAGATGGAAGAGCCCGACTGGGCCATGGTCAACTACCCTGAAATCGACTTTCAGGACATCTACTACTATGCGCGGCCCAAAAGCATGGAGGACAGGCCGAAATCGCTGGACGATGTGGACCCCAAGCTGCTGGCGACCTATGAAAAGCTGGGCATTCCGCTGAAGGAGCAGATGATCCTGGCGGGCGTCGAGGGGGCGGATTCCACCCCCGCCGAGGGGCGGATGGATGCCGGGCTCGACGGGCGCAAGGTTGCCGTCGATGCCGTCTTTGACAGTGTCAGCGTGGGCACCACCTTTCAGGAAGAGCTGGCGCGTGCCGGGGTGATCTTCTGCCCGATTTCCGAGGCGATCCGCGAACATCCCGAGCTGGTGAAGAAATATCTCGGCTCGGTCGTGCCGCAGTCCGACAATTTCTATGCAACCCTCAACAGCGCGGTGTTTTCCGATGGCTCTTTCGTCTATATCCCGCCCGGCGTGCGCTGCCCGATGGAGCTGTCCACCTATTTCCGCATCAACGCCGAAAACACCGGCCAGTTCGAGCGTACGCTGATCATCGCCGACAAGGGCAGCTATGTCAGCTATCTCGAAGGCTGCACCGCGCCGAAGCGCGACACCGCCCAGCTGCATGCGGCGGTGGTCGAGCTGGTCATCATGGAAGACGCCGAGATCAAGTATTCCACCGTCCAGAACTGGTTTCCGGGCGACGAAGAGGGCAAGGGCGGCATCTACAACTTTGTCACCAAGCGCGCCGATTGCCGTGGCGCACGCTCCAAGGTGATGTGGACGCAGGTTGAAACCGGCAGCGCGGTGACGTGGAAATACCCGTCCTGCATCCTGCGCGGCGACGATTCACAGGGCGAGTTCTATTCCATCGCCATCACCAACAACATGCAGCAGGCCGACACCGGCACCAAGATGATCCATCTTGGCAGGAACACCCGCTCGCGCATTGTTTCCAAAGGGATTTCCGCCGGCCGTGCCCAGAATACCTATCGCGGTCTGGTCTCCATGCACCCGCGCGCGAAAAACAGCCGCAACTATACCCAGTGCGACAGCCTGCTGATTGGCGACAAATGCGGCGCCCACACGGTGCCCTATATCGAGGTGCGCAACAATTCCTCGCGCGTCGAACACGAGGCAACCACATCCAAGGTGGACGACGAACAGCTGTTCTATTGCCGATCCCGCGGCATGAACGAGGAAGAGGCCCTTGCCCTGATCGTCAACGGCTTTGCCAAGGAGGTGTTGCAGGCCCTGCCGATGGAATTTGCCATGGAGGCGCAGTCGCTGGTCGCCATTTCGCTGGAGGGATCTGTGGGATGAGCATTCTCCCGTTGATTACTTTCACGTCCTTGCCCGGGGCGCCTGCGGCCCGGGCTGCGCCTGCCTGCCCCCCAGGCAGGCACCGCCCTCATGTCTTGCGATAGCGCGCACAGGTTAATCAAAGGAACAAACAATGCTTGAAATCAAGGATCTGCACGTCAAACTTGCCGAGGAGGACAAGGAAATCCTCAAGGGGCTGTCGCTGACCGTCCCCTCGGGCGAGGTGCACGCCATCATGGGGCCCAATGGCTCGGGCAAGTCCACCATGTCCTATGTGCTGTCGGGCAAGGAGGGCTACGAGGTCACCTCGGGCAGCGCCACGCTGGACGGGGTCGATCTGCTGGCGATGGAGCCCGAAGAACGCGCCGCCGCCGGCCTGTTTCTGGCCTTTCAGTATCCGGTCGAAATTCCGGGCGTCGGCAACATGACCTTTCTGCGCACCGCCGTGAACAGCCAGCGCAAGCTGCGGGGCGAAGAGGAACTTTCCGCCGCCGAATTCCTGAAACTGGTGCGCGCCAAGGCAAAATCGCTGAAGATCGACGCCGACATGCTGAAGAGGCCCGTCAATGTGGGTTTCTCGGGCGGCGAGAAAAAGCGCAACGAGATCCTGCAGATGGCCATGCTCGAACCCAAGATGTGCATTCTGGACGAAACCGACTCGGGCCTCGACGTTGACGCGATGAAGCTGGTCGCCGAGGGTGTGAATGCGCTGCGTGACGGCAAACGTTCGTTCCTTGTGATCACACATTACCAGCGCCTGCTGGATCATATCAAACCGGATGTCGTGCATATCATGGCCGCGGGCCGGATCATCAAGACCGGCGGGCCGGAACTGGCGCTTGAGGTCGAACATAACGGCTATGCCGATCTGCTGGCGGAGGTTGCGTGATGCGCCGCGCCCAGGCACTTGCCGCCAAGCGCGAGGCGGCCGCAGAGCGGCTGTCGCGGGCCGATCTGCCCAAAGGCGGGGCGTGGGTCACGGCGGCGCGCGAAAACGCCCTTGAGCGCCTGCACCGGATGGGCCTGCCCACACGGCGCGACGAATACTGGCGCTTTACCCGCCCTGACGCCCTGATCACCGCGCAAACCGCCCCCGTGCCGCTGATGGTTGACGAGGACGCTCCGCAATTCGGCGAACTCGACCGGCTGAACCTGGTCTTTGTCGATGGCGTTCTGGATGCCGCGCAATCCGACGCGCTGGCGATGGACAATGTCGAGATCACCACGCTGGAACAGGCCGCAACGCAAGATATCCACTGGGCGCGCGACCTGTTCGGCGTGCTTGAAACCCAGGGACAGGCGCCCGTGGAACGCCCGCTGGCGGCGCTGAATACCGCCACGGCGACGCAGGGCCTGTTGATCCGGGTGACGGGTCAGGCACCGCGGCCGATCTCGGTCACCTATCTGCGTGGCAATGAGGCGGGTGACGGCGTCGTTCACCATGTCATCAGGCTGGAAAAGGGGGCCGCGCTGACATTTCTGGAAAGCGGCCCGGCGGCGGCGCGCCTGAGCGCGGTGACCGAGGTCGATGTCGCTGACGGCGCCAGTTTCAACCATATCCGCACCCAGGGCCGCGACCACGGCCGGCGCGCGCTGACGCATCTTTTTGCGCGTATCGGTTCGGACGCATCGTTCAAGAGCTTTTCACTGACGGTCAACGGCGCGCTGAGTCGCAATGAATATGTGATCACACTTGAAGGTGACGATTCGCACGCCACCGTGTCGGGCGCTGTTGCCGGTGATGGCAATGACGGCCCTTTCCATCAGGATGATACCGTGTTCATCACCCATGCGGGCGAGCGCTGCGAAAGCCGCCAGGTCTTCAAGAAGGTGCTGCGCAATGGTGCAACCGGCGTGTTCCAGGGCAAGATCCTTGTCAGCCCCGGCGCGCAGAAAACCGATGGCTATCAGATCAGCCAGGCGCTGCTGCTGGACGAGGACAGCCAGTTCCTGGCCAAGCCCGAGCTGGAAATTCATGCCGATGACGTGGCCTGCAGCCACGGCGCCACGGTCGGCGCCATCGACGACGAGGCGCTGTTCTACCTGATGTCGCGCGGCGTGCCGCGGCGTCTGGCGCAGGACATGCTGGTTCTGGCCTTTCTTTCCGAGGCGCTGGACGAAATCGACAATGACGCCATCCGCGACGATATCCAGACACGTCTGGAACTGTGGGTCGAAAGGCATAGCGCCTGATGGGCTTTCTGCGCGATTTCCCCGAAAGCTGGATCCACCCCGGTGGGGTTGTCCGGCGCAAGCTGGCCCGAGGCGTCGGCGAGGACACCCTGCTGGCCTATGCGGTTCTGGCGGGGTTCATAGCCTTTGCCGCGCGCCTGCCCGGCCTGATCGCCATACAGCGCGCCGCAGGTAGTGACGCGCCGCCGCTGGCAACCATGGTCGGGGCCTCGTTCGTGGTCTATGCGATGTTCGCGCCGCTGTTCATGTATCTGCTGGCCGCACTCAGCCATCTGGCCGCGCGCCTGCTGGGGGGCGAGGGCAGCTGGCACGGCGCGCGCCTGGCGCTGTTCTGGGGGCTGCTGTCGGTGCAGCCGCTGGTGATCCTGTCGGCGCTGGTGACGGCGCTGTCGCCCTGGACCTGGCTGTCGCAGCTGATTTCGCTGGTCTTTGCGGGCATGTTCTTCTGGGTCTGGCTGGGAGGCCTGATGGCGGCCGAGCGTGTGGACGAGGACGACCTGAAACGCCCCGGCTGACGCCCATCCGTGCATGGCAGGCGGGCGTTGCGGAATTTACGTCGTAATTCCCTCAATTCGCCATATTTCTTTCGCATTATCCCTGCAACTGCATCCCGCGCCTGTGACGTTTTCCCGTTGCGGGCGGATGATGGGTTGCCTTGGCAAGGGGTGGAAAAAACATGACCGAAGACGTTGCGCGATACCACATGCGCAGGCCCGTGCGGCATGAGCCCGAGACGGGAATCATCATGCGCAAGACCCTCACGAGCAGGGTGATCCACGCGTGGTTTCACATGTCGCAATCGACCCGGCGCATCCTGGCAGAAAAGCCGGGCGAGGGCTATCTGCTGTTCCTTGTGCTGATGTCGGATCTGGCCTTTTTCCTGTCATGGACGATGAAGGCGGTGATTGTCCCCGATAACGGAGGGGTGGCCCTGTTTTCGACCGAAATCGGAATCCTGCTGGTCGTGGCGCTGGTTGCGCGCACCATCGGCCTGTATTTCCTGGCCATGCTGCTGGGGGCGGTCGCGCGTCTGGCCGGCGGTCGGGGAAGCTGGCGAGATACGCGAATCGCCGTGTTCTGGGCCGTTTTCATCACCGCCCCTTTCGGGGTGTTCGCAGCGCTGTTGTCGGTGCTGTTCACGAATCTGGCCATCTATTACCCGATCTTCGACGCGCCCTGGATTTCGCAGCCGCCATACTATCTGGGGATGCTGCCCTTTGTGTGGTATGTATCGGTGGCGCTGGCGCGCGCGCATGGTTTTCGCAAAACATCGCCCATATTCCTGATCATGTCGGTGGTTTCGCTTGTGGCCGTCATTCTGGGCATGTATTTTCACGCCAGAGGTCTTTTCTGAAGGCAGGAAAAATGCGGCAACGAATCGGGGCGCTGGCGCGGCTCACATTATCGGATCCGCGCGCGGCGGCGCGTGCGCTGATGAATGACACGGCCGCGCAGGCCCGCGCTGTCGAGCTGGCCGGCCTGGTCGTCATCATCGGGGTGGCGTTTTCCTATCTGCTGTCAGTCCTGTTGCCGGGGCCGACGGTCGCGGTTCTGGATACCATGCTGTCCCGGCCGCTGCTCTATGCGCTGATCCAGTTCATGCTGTTGATGGTTTCGGTTCTGGCGATCTTCATGATCGGGCGCCTGTTTGGCGGCACGGGCAGTTTCGAGCAGACATTGCTGTTATCGGTCTGGTTGCAGTTCTACATGCTGGTCGTGCAGGTCGCCGCCGTGGGCGTGGTTCTGCTGGTGCCGGGGCTTTCGGGGCTGCTGAACATCGCGATCCTGATCTATTTCCTGTGGCTGACGGTCAATTTCATTGCCGAGCTGCACGGATTCAGATCCCTGTGGAAGATCCTTGCAGGGCTGTTGGGCACCGCTTTTGCGCTGGCCGTTCTGGCGTCGCTGATCCTCAGCCTTCTGGGGGTGGGGCTGGTCATGGATGGACATTGATATGTACGACGTCGAAAAGATACGTACCGATTTCCCGATCCTTGCGCGCAAGGTGCACGGCAAGCCGCTGGTCTATCTGGACAACGGCGCCTCGGCCCAAAAGCCCAGGGTCGTGATCGACGCTGTCACCCGCGCTTATGAGCAGGAATATGCCAATGTTCACCGCGGCCTGCACTATCTTTCGAACCTTGCCACCGATAAATACGAGGCCGTGCGCGGCATCATCCGGCGTTTCCTGAACGCCGAACATGATGACGAAATCCTTTTCACGACCGGCGCGACCGAGGGGATGAACCTGGTGTCTTACGCATGGGCAGCCCCGCGGCTGGAGGCCGGCGACGAAATCGTGCTGTCGGTCATGGAACATCATGCCAATATCGTGCCCTGGCATTTCCTGCGCGAACGTCAGGGCGTGGTGCTGAAATGGGTGGATATCGACGATAACGGCGACCTCGACCCGCAGGCGGTACTGGACGCCATCACAGACCGCACGCGCCTGGTCGCCATCACCCATATGTCGAACGTGCTGGGCACGGTGGTGGACGTCAAGACCATCATCGAGGGCGCCCATGCGCGCGGCGTGCCGGTGCTGGTCGATGGCAGCCAGGCCTCGGTGCACATGCCGGTGGATGTGCAGGATCTGGGTGTCGATTTCTATGTGATCACAGGGCACAAGCTGTATGGCCCCTCGGCCTCGGGCGCGATCTATGTCAAGCGCGCGCGCATGAGCGAAATGCGCCCCTTCCTGGGCGGCGGCGACATGATCAACGAGGTCACGCGCGACAACGTCACCTACAACACGCCCCCGCACAAGTTCGAGGCGGGCACCCCCGGCATCGTGCAGATGATCGGCCTTGGCGTTGCGCTGGAATACATGATGGATCTGGGGCTGGACAATATCGCCGCCCATGAACGCGACCTGCGCGATTACGCCAATGCCCGACTTTCCGGCCTGAACTGGCTGAACATACAGGGAAATTCACAAACCAAGGGGGCGATCTTTTCGTTCACCCTGCAAGGAGCGGCGCATCCGCATGACATTTCGACCGTGGTCGATCAGCGCGGCATCGCCGTGCGCGCGGGCCACCATTGCGCCCAGCCCCTGATGGAGCGCCTGGGCGTCACCGCCACCTGCCGCGCGTCATTCGGCCTGTACAATACCCGCGCCGAGGTCGATGCCCTGGTTGACGCGCTCGAGCTGTGTCACGAGCTGTTTGCCTGAGACACCCGGCCCCGCAACAACGGGGCAGGGCCGGGATACGGGTCAGCGACAGCCGGGCAACATTTGCGGGTTACCGTCCGATGGCTCAGTCGCGGCAATCGCGTTCGATCTGGTTCAGCTCACCCGTTGTGGGGCTTCTGCCAGCGTGCTCTTTCTCGAATTTCTTCACGCCGTTTCTGACGCAGGGCGACTCATAGACCACGGGCGTGCCGGGGGTTGTGGTCTTGCGCGGTTTGCGCGGCGTTGCCGCCGGTTTCGCGGGTCTTGTGGGTTTCGTGGTCCTGGGTGTTGCCCGAGGCGTCTTGTTTTCAGGCGGCATGTACTTGTTGAAGGTCATGGGTTTGGTCAACTCGTCCGTGGGCGCCGGGGGGGCGACAAACAGGGGCGAGGCGCATGCGCTCAGAAACACCGAGCCGGCGACAAGAAACAGAATGGATTTCATGAATTCCTCCCTTTGCCATCGACAGCAGGCGCCGGGATTCCCGTGCAGATGCCGGAAATACCGGCCGTCATCGAGGTGAATGTGCCCTCAGTCTATCACATCACGATTTCGTGTAAACAAACCCCTGCACGGCCATCACGGCATGGACGGCCATTGTCGATTCAAGATTGCCCTTGCGCGCGGCTTCACATATACCCTGCGCCGACGCACCCGTAGCTCAGCTGGATAGAGCGCTGCCCTCCGAAGGCAGAGGCCACAGGTTCGAATCCTGTCGGGTGCGCCAGCCGCCAGTCTCACGCCGGATCATTGGCCGACTGCGCGGCCCGGGCGTGCGACCCTGCGTGCGACTGCGTCGCGTGCCGGGGCAGTTCGACGAAAAAGGTCGTGCCCTTGCCGGGTTCGCTGACAAAGTGGATCTTTCCGTCATGCAGTTCGACGATCGATTTCGAGATGCTCAGCCCCAGCCCGGTGCCGCCCTTCTGGCGCTGGTCCGAGGAATCCACCTGGGTGAACCGGTCGAATATGGTCTCATGCGCCTCGGGCGGGATTCCGGTGCCGTGGTCGCGTACCGAAATGACGATCCTGTCGTGATCGCCGGCCGCGCACAGCTCGATTTCCTGACCGCTGAACGAAAACTTGGCGGCGTTCGAGATCAGATTGTCTAGAACCTGGCGCAGCCTGTGCCGGTCGCCCAGGGCGATCAGACCGTCCTCGAGCCGGGTTGCCTCGATCGTGACGTCGTGCCTGGCGGCATAGCCCTGGTTGGCCTCGATCGCCTCGCGCACAATGGCCGCCAGATCGACCGGGCTGCGCTCGATCGAGATCTGGCCTGATTCCAGCTTGTCCATATCCAGCAGGTCGTTGATCAGAAGAATCAGGCGATCACTGTTCTTGTGGGCCATTTTCACCAGCTGGGCGGCCCTGCCCGGCAGATTGCCGCCGGCGCCGGCCTCGATCAGCCCCAGCGCACCCTTGATCGAGGTCAGCGGCGTGCGCAATTCGTGGCTGACGGTCGAAACGAACTGCGCCTTGGCACGGTCGGCCACCTTGCGTTCGGTGATATCGCGGTAGATGGCCAGAAAACGCGGTTTTGCGCCCGAGGGTTCGACCAGATGAAGGTAGATCTCCAACGCGCGGTGGTTCCGGTCCACCATTTCGTAGGACAGGCATCGCTCGGGCCCCCGGATCAGGGCCTGGCAACGTTTCCTGAGCGTTTCGAACTGGGATTCCGAGATGAATTCGCTGATCCTGTGCCCGCGCCATTCGCGCCCGTCACCGGCGGCGCGGGCGGCGGCAGAGTGGTTCAGATAGATGAATTCATAGCTGTCCGGCCAGAACAGATAGACCTCGTCCTGAATCAGGTCCAGCGATTGCGACAGCAGCCTGGCGTCCTCTTCGGCGGCCTTCTGCTCGGCGATGTTCTGGGCGACGGCGACGATGGTGGTTTCGCCCGCGCGCGGGGTCACCACATGGTACCAGACACGGATCGGATTGCCCCTGAGATCGGTCCTCTCGCCCACGACCTGGACGGTTTCGCCGCTGTGCAGGGGGGCGAGAAATTTGCGATAGGCGGCCTCGTCGATGCCTGCAAGGGCATCGGTCACCTTTCTGGAGCGGTAATCGCCCTCGGACCATTTCAGACGCGCCAGCGCCGTTCGGTTCATGTATCTGAAGCGCAGCGTATCAGGATCGATCAGGGTCACGGACAGCGGCATCATGTCGAGCGTCTCGAAAATGTCCGAGACCTTGTGCAGCGCCTTTTCCTGCCGGGCGAGAAACGGCCTGACCGCCCAGAAATAGATGATCGGGGTCGCCAGGGCGACCAGAAGGGCCGCATCAAGGACGGGCAGGGACCACGCGTTGCGGCCCGCCCCGCCCGTACCGGACCGATGCAGGATCGGAAGCATCAGCATGATGAGGCTTTCGACGATGACGATGCTTGCCACGATCTTGAGGATCAGGCGGACATGATGCACCTGCTGCCTGTCCCTTTCCGGGACGAGCGAGGATTTCAGCAAACGGGTTGCTGTCGAATTCACGGACGCCACACTCATGCATTCAACAATTCACACCAGATTGGCGAAATTATGGCCGAATCGGAAAAATGCTGCGTCCCGGCGCCCCCGGATTGGTGAAGTTGGTGGTTTTCGGCCTCAAACCCGCATCTGCCCGGCCCTGTCGCGGTAATGGGCCAGCACGAACAGGCGAATCGCACCGGCGAGGCCCGATCCGGTTCCACGCGAATCGTCGATGGTTTCGGCCAGCCGGTTGATCGACAGGCCGCGTTCATGGGCGATGTCGCGAAAGGCATCCCAGAACGCGTCTTCCAGCGAGACCGAGGTTCGGTGGCCGTGCAACGTCAACGAGCGTTTTCTTGGTCGGTGTTCATTCATCGTCGATGCTCCGATCCGTCCGGTGGCCGTCCAGATGTGCGGTGCGGCGTTGCTCGGCACGGCTTGCCGCCTTTCTGGCGGCCTTTCCGATGCCGTGTTGCGCGGCGTTCGCGTCGGCCTGCCGGCGCTTGTCCTGCCGCGCCCGTTGCCTGCGGGCGCGGCGCAGGTTGATGATCTCGCTCACCAGAGCGACCCTTGCCTAGCCCTTGGGCCCGATCATGTTTTCCGGCCGCACCACGCGATCGAATGTTTCGGCATCGACAAAGCCAAGGCGGATCGCCTCTTCCTTGAGGGTTGTGCCGTTCTTGTGGGCCGTCTTGGCAACCTTGGTGGCGTTGTCATAGCCGATCTCGGGGGCAAGTGCCGTGACCAGCATCAGGCTTTCATGCAGCAGTTTTTCGATGCGTTCCTCATTGGCCCTGATGCCGATGACGCAACGGTCGGTAAAGCTGCGCGCGGCATCGCCCAGCAGCTGCATGGATTGCAGCAGGTTGTAGGCCATCATCGGCTTGTAGACGTTCAGCTCGAAATGGCCCTGGCTGCCGGCAAAGCCGATGGCGGCGTCATTGCCCATCACATGGGCGCAGACCTGGGTAAGGGCCTCGGCCTGGGTGGGGTTGACCTTGCCCGGCATGATCGAGCTGCCCGGCTCGTTTTCCGGCAGGATCAGCTCGCCCAGCCCGCAGCGGGGGCCCGAGCCCAGAAAACGGATGTCATTGGCGATCTTGAACAGGCTGGCCGCCGCGGTTTTCAGCGCGCCCGACATTTCAACCATGGCGTCATGGGCGGCCAGCGCCTCGAACTTGTTGGGGGCGGTCCTGAAGGGCAGGCCGGTGATGTCGGCCATGTTGGCCGCAACCATTTCATCCCAGCCCTTGACGGTGTTCAGCCCGGTGCCGACGGCGGTGCCGCCCTGGGCAAGGAAATAAATGTTTTCAAGGGCATGGCGCACGCGATTGATGCTTTGTTCCACCTGAAAGGCATAGCCCGAGAATTCCTGTCCCAGCGTCAGGGGCGTTGCGTCCTGGGTATGGGTGCGCCCGATCTTGATGATGTCCTTGAAGGCCTCGACCTTTTCGCTCAGCGCCGCATGCAGATGTTCCAGCCCCGGCAGCAGCACGTCGCGCGCCATGGTGGCGGTGGCGATATGCATGGCGGTGGGGAAGGTGTCGTTGCTGCTCTGGCCCATGTTCACATGGTCGTTGGGATGCACCGGGTCTTTCGAGCCGATCACCCCGCCCAACAGCTCGATCGCGCGGTTGGCGATGACCTCGTTGGCGTTCATGTTCGACTGCGTGCCCGAACCCGTCTGCCACACGACCAGCGGGAAATGTTCGTCCCATTTGCCGGCAACGACCTCGCCCGCGGCGGTCTCGATGGCCTTGCCCCGGCGCTCGTCCAGCTTGCCAAGGGTCATGTTGGCGCGCACGCAGGCCTGCTTGATCACGCCAAGGGCGCGGATGATGGCGATGGGCTGGCGCTCCCAGCCGATGGGAAAGTTCTGCAGGCTGCGCTGGGTCTGGGCGCCCCAGTATTTGTCGGCGGGAACCTCGAGCGGGCCAAAGCTGTCGGATTCGGTGCGGGTGGCGGTCATCTTGCTCTCCAATTGTCAAAATCCCGCGCTCTTATTGCGCCCGGGGACAGGAAAGATCAATATCCGGCGCGACGTCGGCTGTAGCCATGCCCGAATGCGGTCGTCTTTCTTCTTCTTCTTTGTGCAAATACTCCCGCCGGAGGCTCCTGTGGTTTCCGGCTGCGCCGGCGGGGGCTGTCTGCCCCCGCACCCCCGAGCGTATTGGTGCAAAGAAGAAGGCCCTTGCAAGCCCGCCTCATCCCCCGCGCCGGAATTCGTAAACCGAGGCTGGCGGGAAGTTGGCCCAGACGCGCCCGCGCAGATGCCATGTCAGTTCCAGATTCTGCATCACCTGCGGCGAAATCGGCGGTTTGCGACCATAGGTGAACTGCACCAGCTTGCACCCCGGGGCAAGTGCGTCGAAAACCGCTGACAGGATTTCATGCTGCAGGCCCGAGGGAAAGTTCAACAGAGGCAGACCGCTGATCACCACGGCGGCGTTGCGTATGCCATGCGCGCCCATCTCCTGTGCACCGCCATGGATGATGCGCGCCCGCGGATAGCGCCTGGCAAGCAAGTGGCAGAAGGCCTCGTTCAGCTCGACAAGGGTCAGGTTTTCCTGGGGTACACCGGCAGCGACGATGGCGCGGGTCAGGCTGCCGGTGCCGGGGCCGATCTCGACCACCGGCCCGCTGTCGGGGCCGAGGCCGCGGGCCATCATCCGGCCCAGCGCCTTGCCCGAGGGGGCGACTGCGCCCACGCTGGCCGGGTTGTTCAGCGCCTGTTTCAGGAACAACGCGATGTTTTTCGCCATGGGGTTGTTCCCGTTCCCGTCGTGCCTGCCCGGACCCGTTGCCACCTATTTGCGAAAGGAATCCAGCGAAACGACCTCGGCATCAGTGTCTGGGCGGTCGTCTGCGTCATCCTGCTCGTCGTCGAGGATGATCATTTCGCTTTCCTCGTCATCCTCGGCGTCCATCTCGCTGGCCTCGAATCGCAGGCCGAATTCGACGCTGGGATCGACAAAGGTCAGGATGGAATCAAAGGGGATGGTCATCGGCACCTCCTGGTTGCCGAAATTGAGGGTGACCGAGAAACCGTCGTCTGCGACCGTCAGATCGCGGAACCATTCCTGCATGACGATGGTCATGGAATCGGGGTAACGTTCGCGCAGCCAGTCGGGCAGCTCCACCCCCGGGTGACCGGTCGCAAAGGTGATGAAGAAGTGATGCTCGCCCGGCAGCCCGTCGCGGGCCACGTCGCTGAGGACGCGGGCGATCAGCCCGCGCATCGCCTGGTGCATCAAGGCGCCGTAATTGATCGTATCGCTCATCTGCCCGACCTTGTTGATTCCGCGCCAGCATAGGCGTTTTCGCGTCCAAGGAAAGGGGTGGCCGGCGGATTTTCGCGCAAGGTCAGCCCGGCATCAGGCGCTTTTGCGCAAGCAACGCGTCGCGTTCGGCATCGCCAAGCGAGGACAGAGGCACCACGCAGGTGTGTATGGAAAAGACCACTGCGCCGCTTTCGGCCAGCCGCAGCAGGGACTGGCGCTCGACCCGCACCCAGCAGGGGGTATCCGGCTGCCACGGGTCCGATGTGTTCTTGCCTTCGGGCTGAAACAGCTCGGGATTGTCATGGAGCAGGAAATTCGCCCGCCACATCGGCCTGTCGGGATGGATGAAATCCAGCATCCGCTGGACCCGGAGGGCCATTTCGTCATCATAGGGGGTGACGGGGTCGTGGATATGGGCGACGGATGCGCCGAATTTCGCAGCCAGTTTCCAGCGCGCGGGGAAACACAGCACGGCCGCGGTCAGCACATGGTCGTGATCGGGTTTCTGCAGGATCAGCAGATCTTCCTGCACCAGCCGGGCCGCGCAGATCAGCGGGTTTTCATGGTCGATCGGCACGCGGCATCCATCGGGGCGCGTCACCGCGTGGGCGTCGATCGTGAAACCGCTCTTGTGGCGCAGCTCGGCAAGGATGCGTTCCAGCAGCTCGGCCGCCGCCGCCTCGGCCCCGTCGGCTTGGCGAAATACCGCGTCACGACGTTCGCGCAGCAATGCGTCGCGCAGCAATGCGTCGCGCAGAGCCATCTGCGCATCATAGGCGTCGTCGATCTGCAGCCATTGCCCCGGCGCAATCGGGTTCAGCCCCGGCAGACGGCGCAGATGCGCGTGCATCCACGGCTTGATCGGCAGTTCTTTCTGGCAGATTTCGGGCATCAATGCCTCGCGCGTTGCTTGCCCCGAGGGTGCCTCGGGGCGCGTGTGATCGCAAGCGGGCCGTATTGCCGGATGCAGCGCAGGGTGCGGTCATTTCCCCAGCGCGGCGATGATCCGACCGAAATCCCGCGCCTTCAACGATGCCCCGCCCACCAGACCGCCATCGACATTGCGCACCGAAATGATGTCGGCCACATTCGCCGGGTTCATCGAGCCGCCGTAAAGCAGGCGAACCTGATCGGCCACGCCGGGGCCGAAACGCGCGGCAAGGCGGGCCCGCATGAAGTCGTGCACCTCGCCGATCTCGGGCAGCATGGGGACACGGCCGGTGCCGATGGCCCAGATGGGCTCGTACGCGACCACCAGATTGTCACCGTCGGCCCCGTCGGGGATCGAGCCGTCCATCTGGGCGCCGATCACCTCGAGCGTCGCGCCGTTGTCGCGCTGGGCCTCGCTTTCGCCGACGCAGATGATGGCCGTCAGCCCGGCGCGCCATGCAGCAAGCGCCTTGGCGGCAACGGTTTCGTCGGTTTCCCCGTGATCGGCGCGGCGCTCGGAATGGCCGAGGATCACGTATTCCGCCCCCGCATCGGCCAGCATCTCGGCCGAGATGTCGCCGGTATGCGCGCCTTTGGGCTCGGCATGGCAATCCTGTCCGCCGCAGGCGATGGCCGTATCCCGGCACAGGCGGCTCATGGGGTCGAGCAGCGTGGCAGGGGGGCATATCAGGATATCGCAGCCGGGCGAGGGATGTTGTTGTGCAAGCGTGCGCAGCTCGTCCAGGCTGGCGTGCGTTCCGTTCATCTTCCAGTTTCCGGCGGCCAGTCTGCGGCGCATGTCTCCCCTCCCTCGTGCGGTGTTCCTGCCATGCTAGGGTTTTTGGCGGCGCTGGTAATGATGCCGAATTGCCGCGCCCTCAGCCGGGCTGAAGGGTTTCGTCGAACTTGATGGATTCGCCACAGCCGCAGGCCTCGGTCACGTTCGGGTTGTTGAAACGGAATCCCGATTCCAGCAGGCCGACCTCATAGTCGATTTCGGTACCGAAGAGGAACATCTGGGCCATCGGGGCGATCATGATGCGGGCGCCGTCCTGTTCGACCACCTCGTCATTGGGGTCGATTTCATCGACATATTCCATGGTATATTCCATGCCGGCGCAGCCGCCCTTTTTCACGCCGATACGCAGGCCCTTCTTGGCCCCGCGGTTCATGAGTTCGGCGATCTGGCGTGCCGCCGCCGGTGTCATGCTGACCGCCTGTTTCCCGGGTATGCCGAACATCTGTCTCGTTTCCCTGATCTTGTTGGTGTCATTGTCCTGAGCAATTTAGTCATCTATTGCCCACAAGACAAGTCCCCTGGATAGCCGAGGCCGGCGCGGCCCGCACCACGCGGCCTCGCCGGTCAATCCAGGGTGCGGCGGAACCGCAGCAGGGCAAGCAGCATGAACAGCACCGCAAACAGCACCAGCGCCGCCATGGGGGCCTGTATGGCGCGCAGGTCGGCCCCCTTCAGCATGACCGCGCGCACCACCCGCAGGAAATGGGTGAGGGGGAAGGTCTCGCCGATATATTGCGCCCAGACGGGCATGCCGCGAAACGGAAACATGAACCCCGACAGCAGGAGCGAGGGCAGAAAATAGAAGAATGTCAGCTGCATGGCCTGCATCTGCGTGCGCGCCATGGTGGAAAAGCTGTATCCCAGCAGCACCAGGGCAAACACGAAAATGCCGATGCCCGTCAGAAGCAGCCCCATCGAGCCGACGAAGGGCACGTCAAACAGCACACGCGCCGCCAGCAGCACGACAACCACCTGAACGGCGCCGACGAACAGATAGGGCAGGATCTTGCCCAGCATGATCTCGACCGGGGTCGCGGGCAGAGCCAGCAGGTTTTCCATGGTGCCGCGTTCGGTCTCGCGGGTCAGGGCCATGGCCGTCATCATCACCATGGTCATCTGCAATATCACCCCCAGCAGGCCGGGGACGATGTTGTACTGGGTGATGCCCTCGGGGTTGTAGCGCTTGTGCACCACAACCTCGATCTGGCTGGCGGCCTTTTGCGCGGCCTGCGTTTCGGCCCCCTGTTCGCGCAGCAGCGCCTGCGAGGCGACCGTTCCCAGGGTCGAGATCGCGCCCGAGGCCACCGCCGGATCGGTCGCATCGGCCTCGATCAGGATCTGCGGGTGGTCGCCGCGTTCGACCCGGCGCGCGAAATCGGATGGAATGGTAACGACAAAGCTGACGGTGCCGTTTTCGATCAGCGCCTCGCCCTGGGCCGCGGAATCGACGACGTGATCGAAACGATAATAGCCGGTCAGTTCAAGCGCACTCACCATGGCGCGGCTGTAGTGATCCATGCTGGTGGTGACCAGCGCGGCGGGCAGGGCCTTGGGATCGTTGTTGATGGCATAGCCGAACAGGATCAGCTGCATCAGGGGTACGCCCAGCATCATCGCGAATGTGATGCGGTCGCGCTTCATCTGCACGACCTCCTTGGCCAAAAGGGCATAAAGGCGGGTCAGGGAAAAGATGCGCGACCACCTCATGCGACATTGTCCCTTGCGCGGGCCATGAACTGTATGAACACATCCTCGAGGCTGGTCTGGCCCGGTGCGATCCTGATGTCGAGGCTGCCGGCCGCGCGTTCCACCGCGCTGCGCAGCAAGGTCGCGTCATGGCCGACCACATGCAGCGTGGTGCCGAAATGGGCGACCTGATCCACGCCCTCCATGGATTTCAGCATCGTGGCCGCCTCGATCGTCTGGCGCCCGGTGACGACAAAGGTCGTGAGCCCCGCATCGCGCACCACCTGTTCCACCGTTCCCTGGGCCAGCAGCCTGCCATATGAGATGTAGTTGATCCGGTGACAGCGCTCGGCCTCGTCCATGTAGTGGGTCGAGATCAGCACCGTCATGCCGGCTGCCGAAAGGGCATGGATTTCGTCCCAGAAATCGCGCCGCGCCTTGGGATCGACGCCGGCCGTCGGTTCGTCGAGCAACAGCAGACGGGGCTTGTGCATGATGCAGGCGGCCAGTGCGAGGCGCTGTTTCCACCCGCCCGACAGGCTGCCTGCCAGTTGCTTGCGCCGGGTGGTCAAGCCCAGATCGGCAAGGGTTTCGCGCACATATCGGCGCATCGGCGTCAGCCGGTAGAGGCGGGCGACGAAACGCAGGTTTTCCTCGATCGTCAGGTCGTCGTAAAAGGAAAAGCTCTGCGTCATGTATCCGACCTGACGCTTGATCTTCAGCTGTTCGCGCGTCAGGTCATGGCCCAGTACCGTGCCCGCGCCCTCGTCAGGCGTCAGCAGGCCGCACATCAGGCGGATCATGGTCGTCTTGCCCGAGCCGTTGGGGCCAAGGAAGCCGGCAATTTCACCGCGCGCCACCTGCATCGAGACATGATCGACGACCGTCCTGCGGCCGTATTTCTTGACCAGGCCCCTGACGTCGATCACGTTCTCGGTCATTTTTCGAGCGCCCCGAGATCGACATCGACGATCTGCCCGGGTTTGAGCATGGCCGCGCCAGGGCCCTTTTTCGCCTCGGGCCGCGCCTCGACCAGATAGACCAGCTTTTGCCGGTTTTCGAGCGAATAGATCACCGGCGGCGTGAATTCGGGGGCGTTCGAGATATAGCTGACGCGCGCGCGCAGACCGCTGCCGCAGCCGTCGCATCTGACCCTGAGTTCGTCACCCAGACTCAGCCGGGACAGGACGGTCTCACCGACATACAGGCGCAGCTTGGTGGCACCATCGGGCAACAGCGACAGAACCGGGGCCTGTGGGCCGGCAACCTCGCCGGGGTTGCGGATGACATCGACCACCTCGCCGGGCTGGCTTGCGACAAGAGTGCGCTGGGACAGGCGCCAGGCCGCACGTTCCTGCGCCGCACGGGCCTGCGCCACGGCTGCCTCGGCGGCCTTGATCTGGTCCGGCCGGGCGGGCAGGCGGGCGACCTTGAGGTTGGCCTCGAGTTCACCGACCCGGGCCCTGGCCACATCATAGGCGGTCGAGGCCGAATCCAGCTGGGCGCGCGAAACGATCCCGCGCCTGAACAGATCGGCCTGTCGTTGATATTCCCGCCTGGCCTCGGCCGCGCTGGCCCGGGCCGAGGCCAGGGTCGCCTCGATCACCGCAATTTCCTGGGGGCGGCGGCCCTGTTTCAGATCGGCCAGACGGCTGAGCGCCTGGGCCAGGGCGGCGCGGGCCTGGGCCAGGGCGATTTCGGCATCGCGGCGTTCCAGGCGGACCAGCTTGTCACCCGGACTGACCCGGCTGCCGCGCCGCACCGAAATCCCGTTGATGCGGGCGATTTCCACCGGAGCGATCAGAACATACTCGCCCTCGACATAGCCGGTCGCATAGGGCAGGGGCGGCTGGCACGCGCCAAAGAGGCTGCTGATCAGTGGAAGCGCGCAAAGCAGTGACATGAATCAACCCCGGTAAACCCTCTGTCCAAACCAGACCCTCGTTCAAACCCGCAACCGCATCACGGCGCGGTATTTTCCTGTCACAGATATGGACAGGCCATCAGTCGGGCAATCCCGACTTCAACCTTAGGCCGGAACGCGCCTTGCGAAAAGGGCCGAGTTGGCGTCGCGGATAGCGACCTGAATAACCAATAATGGATATTATGTAATTTAACCACACGGATTGAAATGGCATTTATATTGTTATTGCAAATTGTTACGCGAAATCGCTCAGACCCCCTACACGACATTTCTTTCGGGAAACGGACGCTTTTCGATAATTCTTTCGACGCCAAGTTCCGTCAGGTCAAGGCTGGTGTAACCTCCGTTCAGAATCAATTCCGCCATGCCGCGTCCGATCGCCGGGGCCTGTTGCAGCCCGTGCCCCGAAAACCCGCTCGCCAGGTAGAAATTTTCCAGATCTGGGTATTTGCCGACAATCGCATTCTGATCCAGCAGGTTGTAGGCATAATGTCCTGCCCAGGCCCTTTTCATGCGCATTGCGTGAAAGACCGGCCCCAGTTCGGCCAGTCGCGGCCAGAGCACGTGGTCGAATTCGTCGTAGCGTGGCATGAAATCGTCGTGATCGACCGCGGGGTCCGGGTCTGGATGGGCCGCCCCCATCCAGTATGCACCTTCGGGTCGCACATAGACGCCTGTCGGGGCAACGATCAGCGGTGCATCCGGTGGCGGCGCATCCGGTGTCTGAAACACGAAGGTCGTGCGTTTGCGTGCCTCGATCGGCAGATCGACACCGGCCATGCGCGCGACCAGGCGCGCCCGCGGCCCGGCGGCATTGACGAAACAACCACCGCCGAGCCTGTCGCCATTCGCCAGCACGACTTCGGTCAGTCGTTCGTCGTGTTTTGCCAGAGAAACCGCTTCGCCCTCCAGGTAATTGACGCCAAGCGATTTTCCCAACTCTTTCAGACCGTTCAACAGGCCCATGTTGTCGAACCAGCCCTCGTCCCGCAGACCGTGCGATGCCAGCACTACGTTTTCGATATCGAGAAAGGGAAATCGCCGCTGCAGATCGGCTGGCTCAAGCAGTTCGACCTGTGCGCCCATTTCTGTTTGTATGCTATTGTTTTGACGTATGATTTCGGCCTGACGGGCGTTGTTGGCTATGAACAGGTAGCCGTTTTCCCGGAGCCCGAGATCATGGGCGCCCGCGTCCTGTGGAAACAGCGACGCAAATTCGCGAATGAATGCCGCGCCGAATTTCGAGATCGCCACATTTACCGGATTGGAAAACTGCACCCTGATCGAGGCCGCCGAAAGGGCCGTCGAGGCATCTCGATAACTGAAATCGCGCTCGATGACGGCAACATCGGTTGCCCCCATGCGGGCCAGCCACCAGGCGATCGATGCCCCGATGACGCCGCCACCGATGATAACCACATCATGGTTGCGTGACATGGCTCAGCCCCCGACACCGGCTGCGCGCAGGTCGGAAAGCCGCGCAAAGGGGGTGATGTCCTCGGGGTCGATGACGATTTCCAGCAGTCCGCCCGTGGTGCTGGCGGCGGCGCGCGCAAATGCCGGGGCGAAATCTGCGGTTCGTTCGATCCGCTCGCCGTGAAAACCGTTGGCGCGCGCGATCGCCACGTAGTCGGGGTTGCGAATCTCGGTACCGCTGACCCGGCCGGGATAGTTGCGTTCCTGATGGGCCCGGATGGTGCCGTACATGCCGTTGTTCAGCAACAGGATGATCGGCTGCAACCCCTCCTGCGCAGCGGTTCCCATTTCGGCCATGGTCATCTGGAAATCGCCGTCCCCGGCAAAGCACAATACCTGACGACCGGGTGCGGCAAGGCGCGCGGCGATGGCCGCAGGCAAGCCGGCCCCCATGGCTCCGCTCTGGGGGGCCAGCAGGCGCCGCCCCCCGGTATAGGTGATGAATTTCGACGGCCAGATGGCGAAATTTCCCGCGCCATTGGTGATGATCGCATCGTTGTCCAGCTGCCTGTCCAGCCAGGCGCAGATTTCGACCATGTCCACGGCACCCTGCTGGCGCGCCGCGGCGCGCATGTCGAGGAATCCCTTGCGGCCCCGGTCGCGCCATGCCTGCCAGTCCCCCAGAGCCGGACCGGCAGCCAGCTCGTGCATCAGGTTTTCGGGGCTTGTGACAAGGGCGATATCGGGTTGATAGATCTTGCCAATCTCGCGGGCGGATTCATGGGCGTGAACCAGCATCGGCGCCATGCGCGGAACATCGAACAATCGCCAGCCCTGAGTCGTGGATTCGCCAAAACGGATGTTGATCGCCAGGATCAGGTCGGCATCACCCAGGAAGCCGGCCAGATAGGGCGCCATGCCCACCCCGGCATCGCCCACATAGGACGCGCTGGCATTGTCCACCAGATCCTGACTGCGGAACACCACGGCAACGGGCAGGCGGTTTCTTTCGGCGAAACGGTTCAGATCGGCGCGCGCGGCCTCGCTCCAGCCGCCGCCGCCAACCAGCAGGACGGGCCGCTCGGCCTTGCGCAAGGCGGCGCGTGCGGCATCCAGCCCGGCCCGGTCGGGGGCGGGATGGCCGATGGCCCCCGGCTGTGTTGCGGCGGCGGTCGTGGGGGCGCGCAGCATGTCCTGGGGCAGCGCGATGACCACGGGGCCCGGGCGGCCGGATGTTGCCACGGCAAAGGCACGGGCGACGATTTCCGGTATGCGTGCGGGGTTGTCGATCTCGGTCACCCATTTGGCGATGTCGCCGAAAAATGCCGGGTAGTCGATCTCCTGAAAGGCCTCGCGGCGGCGCATTTCGCGCCCTACCTGTCCGACGAACAGGATCATCGGGGTCGAGTTCTGCATCGCCGTGTGCACACCGATGGCGGCGTTGGTCGCGCCGGGTCCGCGGGTGACGAAACAGATGCCCGGCTGGCCGGTCAGCTTGCCCCAGGCCTCGGCCATGAAGGATGCGCCACCCTCGTGACGCGAGACCACAAGACGCAGTCGGCTGCCCACGTCATGCAGCGCGTCCAGCACCGCAAGATAGCTTTCCCCCGGCACGCCAAAGGCCGCGCGCACGCCGTGATTCACAAGACATTCCACCAGCAGCCTGCCGCCCTGTATTCCGGTTTCCGACATCCCTTGCCTCATCGTGCAGATTCACTCTGGCGACACAGTATGGCGGGCCATTGATCGATGCCAGCGCAATATGTACGCGCTGAGGTTGCGAAACTGTTGTGCTCCTGCCATATCCGGCGATTATTGATTACCGAATAACCGGCCCGGATGGACAGCCGATCGTGCAGTCGGCTATGCCTTCAGGGCCACCACCTTGGAAGGCCTGTCATGGCAAACAAGCAGGATCGAGGGAACGGGGTCTCGGCCGGAACAAGTGTCGGAGAGACCCTCGACAAGAGTCGTCGCCTGGATTTCGATCATGTCGATCTGGTTCTGAGGGCTCGATCGATCGAGCCGGTGTGGCAAGCCCATTGCGAAAAGATGAAGGAATACGGATTTGACCGGCTGATCTATGGCCTCAACCGTTTCCGCACCCACGGGGAATTCGGCGATCTCAGCGACTGGATCGTCCTGACCAACCACGACCCCGACTATATCGAGCTGTTCTTTGGCAAGGCCCTGTATTTCCATGCCCCGATGGCCGTCTGGGCGGCCAGGAATACCGGGGTCTGCTCATGGCAATGGGCACAGGATCGCCGGGCCGCCGGAGAGACCTCGGCCGAGGAAAACAGGGTTCTGGATCTGAACGAAAAGATGGGGGTCGTTGCCGGCTATTCGATCAGCTTCGAGGCCGTGTTCGAGCGCAGCACCGCAGGTATCGGCCTGTGCGCGCGCAAGGGCCTGAGCCAGGCCGACGTCGATGAAGTCTGGCAGGAAAAGGGGGGTGAGATCATCCTTCTCAACAACCTGATGAATCTCAAGATTTCCACCCTGCCCTATACCCGCCTGCACAAGCCCCTGACACGGCGCCAGCGCGAGGTCCTGCAATGGGTCGCCGATGGCAAGACGGTGCAGGACATCGCCACGATCATGGGGCTGAATCCGGCCACGGTGGAAAAGCATCTGCGCCTTGTGCGCGAGCGCCTGAATGCTGAAACAACCGCACAGGCGGTGATGAAGGCATCCATGCAGAACCAGTTCTTTGTCATCGAAGGCCTGCATTCCGATAATCTGCATTCCGAGGCTCTCGCGAAAGCGGAAAAGATGACCTTTGGGTAAGGGAAACCCTACTTTCGCCGAATCACATTTTCTGTGATCTTTCATGTGTTCCGTGAGTGGTGGCAATTTCAGCCAGGGAACAAGGAATTGATCACAAGCCGGCAATTTCAGGGTGGACTGATCGGTTCCTTGGGATGCTGAAAGAATAGTCCTTTTAGCTGACCCAACGTCGAACTGTTGCGTATTCGGGGTTCCCTCTTCGGTACACGGCAGCAAAGACAGGGAAACGGTGTCGGAACATTCCGGCACCGTTTTCTGTTGTCAGATACAGGTGCACAAACAAAAGACCGGGGCCTGACTGGCCCCGGTCAAATCATGTCAGATCATGTCGAATCGCGCCGAACGCACCCCTTCGGAAAGCGGCCCGTCCAGAGGCGGATTCAGACGCCAGCCGTCTTGGCGACTTCGGCAGCGAAATCCTCGACCTTCTTTTCGATCCCTTCGCCCACCTCGAAGCGCACGAAGCCGGTGATCTCGACCCCGGCCTCCCTGGCGGCCTGGGCCACGGTGATGTCGGGGTTGATTGCGAATTTCTGGTTCAGAAGGGTCACCTCCTGATAGAATTTCTTCATCCGGCCCTTGATCATGTTTTCGATGATGTTCTCGGGCTTGCCCGATTCGCGGGCCTGCTCGGTCAGGATGCTACGCTCGCGCTCGACCACGGCCGGGTCAAGGTCGTCCTCGGACAGCGACTGCGGGTTCACCGCGGCGATGTGCATGGCGATCTGCTTGCCGATGCCGTTATCGGTGCCTTTCATCGCCACCAGCACGCCAATCTTGCCCATGCCGGGCGCGGCGGCGTTGTGCACATAGGTGGCAACCGAGTCGCCCTCGACGCGGGCCATGCGGCGCAGGTTCATGTTTTCACCGATGGTGGCAATCGCCGCGGTCACCGAGTCGGCCACCGTCTTGCCGCCAAGATCGGCCGACAGCAGCGAATCCAGATCGGTCTGGTCCAGCGCCGCCCTGGTGATGCCGGCCACCAGATCCTGGAAATCGGCATTCTTGGCAACAAAGTCGGTTTCCGAGTTCACCTCGACGGCAACGGCGGTGCCGTCCTTTTCCGCGACACCGACAAGGCCCTCGGCCGCGGTACGTCCCGATTTCTTGGCCGCCTTGGCCAGACCCTTGGTGCGCAGCCAGTCGATGGCCGCCTCCTTGTCGCCATCGGTCTCGGTCAGGGCCTTTTTCGCGTCCATCATGCCGGCGCCGGTCAGGTCGCGCAGCTCTTTCACCATTTTAGCCGTGATAGCCATCCGGTTTCTCCTTGGGAAAATCGTGTTGATGTCAGGGGGCAGGAATATCGCCCTGCCCCGCCAATCATGTCGCGGCCGACCCGATCAGGCCTTGGCCGGGGCCTCTGTTGCGGCCTCTTCTGCCGGGGCCTCGGGCGCGGCGGCGGCCTCTTCGGCGATTGCCTCTTCAACCGGGGCCTCTTCCATTTCGCCGATATCGACACCGGCCGAGCCCAGCTGGGCCGTCATGCCGTCAAGGGCAGCGCGGGCAACCAGGTCGCAATACAGCGCAATCGCGCGTGCGGCGTCATCGTTTCCGGGCACCGGGAAATCGATCCCCGCCGGGTCCGAGTTGGAGTCGAGGATCGCGACCACCGGGATGCCCAGCTTGTTGGCCTCGGCCACGGCAAGGGCCTCCTTGTTGGTGTCGATGACGAACAGCATGTCCGGCACACCGCCCATTTCGCGGATACCGCCCAGGCTGGCCTGCAGCTTGGCCTGCTGGCGTTCCAGGCCGAGACGCTCCTTCTTGGTCAGGCCCTCGGCACCCTCGGCCAGTTTCTCGTCGATCTCCTTGAGGCGCTGGATCGATTTCGACACCGTGTTCCAGTTGGTCAGCGTGCCGCCCAGCCAGCGGTGGTTCATGTAGTATTGCGCGCTGCGTTCGGCCGCATCGGCCACCGCCTGCTGCGCCTGCCGCTTGGTCGCGACGAACAGGATGCGCCCGCCCTTGGCGACGGTATCGCGGATCGCGCGCAGCGCCTGGTCCAGCAGGGGCACGGTTTGCGTCAGGTCCAGAATATGGATGCCGTTGCGCGCGCCGTAGATATACGTCCCCATGCGGGGATTCCAGCGATGTGTCTGGTGACCATAGTGAACGCCAGCTTCCAGCAGCTGACGAAGCGTGAACTCGGGAAGAGCCATCGTCGTTTTCCTTTCCGGTTTCGACCTTGGCGGGAGAAGAGCTGTTGCCCAACCGGTGGAGCATCGGGGATGTCTCTCCCAATACCCGCAAGACCCGCCTGTGGATTGATGAGCGGCCATTACGGGTTTTCGATCTGCTTTGCAAGTCAAATCGCGCATATTCCAGGGCAATCGCCTGACACCCTCTTGTCGCTGTCCGGCGCTGCAACGCGTCCCGACTGCCAACCGCCGGGGCGCTTGCGGCCCGGCATGCGCCCGCCCGCCCCCTCGGCGGGCGCATCCGCGCCCACCCGGGCGGCCGCATGCCTCGCTTGCATCCAGATTCGCCCCTTCAAGCGATTGCCGTGGCGCATCTTCGCGCAGGCGCGCGCCCCTTGCGATGTGCTGCGCGCTTGGGCACAAGGGGCGCATGCAGTCCAAACCGGAAATCATCTGTATCGGCGCCGTCCTGTGGGACGTGATCGGTCGTGCGCCGCAGGCCATGGAACGCGGCAATGACGTCGCGGGGCGCATCACGCGCAGGCCCGGCGGCGTGGCCATGAACATCGCGCTTGCCCTGTCGCGCCAGGGCGTGCGTACGGGCCTGCTGACGGCGCTGGGAAACGATCCCGAGGGGGATGAACTGCTGGCGCTTGCCCGCGGGATGGGGCTGCATGTCGATCACGTCTTTCGCAGCGGCCTGCCGACCGACCGCTACATGGCCATCGAGGGCGAAAACGGCCTGATTGCCGCGATCGCCGACGCCCATTCGCTCGAATCCGCCGGTGCGGCCATTCTGGCGCCCCTGACCGACGGGCGCCTGGCATCGCCTGATACACCGTGGCGCGGCATGGTGGCGCTTGACGGCAATCTGACAACCGGGCTGCTGCGCGAAATCGCCGAAAGCCCGGGTTTTGCCCAGGCCGATCTGCGCCTGGCCCCTGCCTCGCCCGGCAAGGCCGACCGCCTTGCCGTCTTTCTGGGGCACGCGCGCGCCACGCTGTATCTGAACCTTGAAGAGGCCAGCATCCTGACCGGCACGCCACACCGCCACGCGCCTGATGCGGCGCGCGCCGTGCTGGATAGGGGCGTCGGGCGGGTGCTGGTGACAAACGGGGCCCGGACCGCGGCACTGGCCGACCGGCAGGGCGTGATCTGCACCCGGCCGCCGCGCGTCACGGTTCACAAGATCACCGGCGCGGGCGATACCTTCATGGCCGCACATATGGCGGCCGAACTGCGCGGCGAGGCTGGCGCGGCCGCCCTGAACACGGCGCTGGCTGCGGCGGCCGAACATATCTCGACCCCTCTTTTCGACAAGGATTCCCGATGAACACCCCCCTGCCCCTGAGCTTTTCGCGGGAAGTATCCGAAGCTCGCCAGACCGGCGCGCCGCTGGTTGCGCTGGAAAGCACCATCATCACCCATGGCATGCCCTGGCCCGACAATCTGGAAACCGCCCGCCTGGTCGAGGACGAGGTGCGTGCATCCGGCGCGGTGCCAGCCACCATCGCCGTGCTGGACGGTGTGATTCACATCGGCCTCGACCCGGATCAGCTTGAAAAACTGGCGCAGGGCAAGGACGCGGCCAAGCTCAGCCGGGCCGACCTTGCCGCCTGCATCGCCCGTGGCGGAGTTGGCGCGACAACCGTTGCCGCAACCATGATCTGCGCCAATATCGCCCGCATTCCGGTTTTCGCAACGGGCGGCATTGGCGGTGTGCATCGGGGCGCCGAAACCAGTTTCGACATTTCGGCCGACCTGCAGGAACTGGCCCAGACGCCGGTCACGGTGGTCTCGGCCGGACCCAAGGCGATTCTGGATATTCCCAAGACGATGGAGGTTCTCGAAACCCTCGGCGTGCCTGTCATCGCCTATGGGCAGGATGAATTGCCCGCCTTCTGGTCGCGCGAATCCGGGCTGCCTGCGCCGCTGCGCATGGATTCGCCCGCCGAGATCGCGCAGGCCCACCGGATGCGGGCGGCCCTCGGCCTGCCGGGCGGGCAGCTGGTGGGCAACCCGGTGCCGAAGGGCGCGGAAATACCGGCCGAAGAAATCGCGCCCATCATTGATCAGGCCCTTGCCGAGGCAGAGGCACGCAATATCGGGCAGAAACAGGTTACACCCTTTCTGCTGTCGCATATCCTGGGGCTGACCGGGGGGCGCTCGCTGACAACCAATATCGCCCTGGTTCGCAACAACGCGCGGCTGGCGGCGGAAATTGCCCGTGCCCTGGCCGATATCGCACCTGTCGAGCCGGCCGGCTGATGCCGACACGGATACGGGGGCGGAATGCCCGATTGATCGAAGCCGTCCGAACAGGCATTGTCTTGTCGTGGGCAGGCGCCTAAAGGAAGATCAGGATCGCGGGGGAGGAAGATGAGCAAACACGCCAAGAAGGAAAAGAAGGCCCGGCGTGAGGGGCATCGCCCCGGCCTGTTTGCCAGCATGAGGGCAAATTTCCTGACCGGCCTGATCGTTGTCGCCCCGGTGTTTCTGACCGGCTATCTGATCTGGTGGTTTGTCGGGCTGATCGACAGCTGGGTCCTGCCGCTGGTGCCCGAACGCTATCAGCCCGAGCCCTATCTCGGCATCAACATCAAGGGTTATGGCCTGGTCATCTTTCTGCTGTTCACGGTGATCGTCGGGGCCATGGCCAAGGGGTTCATCGGGCGCGCCGTTCTGAACCGGGCCGAGCGTCTGGTCGATCGCATGCCGGTCGTGCGCTCGATCTATAACGGCCTCAAGCAGATCGTGGAAACCGCGCTCAGCCAGTCGTCCAGTTCGTTCGAGCAGGCCTGCCTGGTGGAATATCCGCGCAGGGGGTTGTGGGCGGTCGCCTTTGTCGCCACCCCGACCAGGGGGCGGGTGCTGGACGCGCTGCCCGGCGACCACGATTATCTGAGCGTCTTTCTGCCCACCACTCCGAACCCCACCTCGGGTTTTCTGCTGTTCGTGCGCAAGGAAGACGTCATCCTGCTGGACATGGACGTGGAAACGGCCGCCAAGCTGGTGATCTCGGCCGGCCTTGTCAGCCCGCCATCGCGTGCCGAGACCCCTGTGGTGGACATGTTGCCGGCCGATCACCCGCCTTCCGGGGGCGACGACGGCGCGCCACCGTCCAGAAACAGCTGAAACCGCTTCAGCCACCCCTCGACCCGGCGCCGGTTCACGCCGCCATCGCCATAACCGAAACGTGCACGCGACCAGATCGCCAGCCCGGCGCGGCCATCCTTGCGCGCAAGGATGCGCACGGTGACATAATCGGGGTAGCCGATGATGCGCGAGCGGGCGACATAGGTGATCATCCCCTCCTGTGCACTGCCGGCGAGACGGCGGATGCGGGGCTGGCCGGTGACAAAGCTGTCGAACAGACGGGCCAGCCGTTGCGCGGACATGTCATAGACCGGCGCCTGCCCGTCTCCGCCTTCGGGGCGCAACAGCCATGAATTGGGGGTGGTCGGCTTGCGGGCAAGGGTCGGGTCGACATGCCAGCGCGCCGGATCCGACGGCGCCATGCGCACATAGGCCACCATCCCCGCGATACCCAGCGCCAGCGCGCCAATGACCAGTGTCACCCTCATTCAGGCCCATCCTTGTGCGCCTTTGCAGATTCGATCTCGGCCGCGCGTCTTTCGACCAGTTCCACGATATGATCGATCAGCCGGTCATTGTCGATCCTGTGGTCCTGCCGGCCGGCGACATAGACCATCCCCGTGCCCGCGCCCCCGCCGGTAAAGCCGAGATCGGTCATCAGCGCCTCGCCCGGCCCGTTGACGACGCAGCCGATGATCGACAGGCTGATCGGGGTGTGGATATGGGCAAGACGTTCTTCCAGCCTTGCCACCGTGGCAATGACGTCGAAACCCTGACGCGCGCAGGTCGGGCACGAGATGATCGAAACGCCCCGATGGCGCAGACCCAGTGCCTTGAGGATCTCGAATCCCGCGCGGACCTCTTCCACCGGGTCGGCCGAAAGGCTGACGCGCAGGGTATCGCCGATTCCCGCCCACAGCAGGTTGCCGATCCCGATTGCCGACTTGATGCTGCCCGAAACGGGCCCGCCGGCCTCGGTGATGCCCAGATGGATCGGCGCGTCCGTTGCCTCGGCCAACCCCTGATAGGCGGCGGCCGACAGGAATACGTCGGATGCCTTGACGCTGATCTTGAAGTCGAGGAAATCGTTGTCCTGCAGGATGCGGATATGCTCCAGCCCGGATTCGATCATCGCCTCGGGGCAGGGCTCGCCATACTTGTCCAGCAGATGCCTTTCCAGACTGCCGGCATTGACCCCGATGCGGATTGCACAACCATGGTCGCGTGCGGCCTTGATGACCTCGCGCACGCGGGTGGCGCTGCCGATGTTTCCCGGATTGATGCGCAGACAGGCGGCACCCGCCTCGGCTGCCTCGATTGCGCGCCTATAGTGGAAGTGGATATCGGCAATGATCGGAACCGGGCTTTCGCGGCAGATTTCCTTCAGCGCCCTTGTGGCGGCCTCGTCGGGGCAGGAAACGCGCATCAGGTCGGCGCCGGCCTCGGCACAGGCATTTATCTGCGCCAGGGTTGCCGCGACATCGGATGTGTCGGTGTTGGTCATGCTCTGCACCGAGATGGGTGCATCCCCCCCGACCCTGACATCGCCGAGCCTGATCTCGCGGGATTTGCGGCGTTCGATCTGGCGCCACGGGCGCAGCGGATGGTTCGTCATGGCAGGATATTCCGTTCAGGGGTCGGTCAGCTCCGCTCTAGCGCAGCGCGGCGTTCAAGGCAATGCGCCGGACTCAGCGTTTCGCGGGCCGGTCGTTCATGGTGATTACCCGCGGGCTGTCCAGTGCGGCCAGCGCCTTGCGATCCGAGACCCTCGAAAATTTTTGCGCGATGGCATCGGGTGTCAGCACCACGTTCTTGGCAACCGATCCTCCCTTGCCGACCGGGCCATATGGCCGCCCATCGACACTGAGGTAGACGTCACCCGAATTTCCCGCCCGCAACCGCAGCGAGGAATCATCGGCCGGCAAGAGGAAACTTTCGCCGCCATTGAGGATGCGCTCGAACAGCACGGTGCCATCCTTGCGCGATATGCGCACCCATGCCGGACGCCGCGCCACCACCGCCACCCGCGGCGGGGCAGGCTCGGTGACCTTGGGTGTGGTTTCCTCAAGGTTCTGCGCGGCCTCGCTGGCCTGCCTGCCGCCATTGTTTGCCACCAGCGCGCCGATGCGCGCCGGATCCAGCGCCGAGATCGGGCCGTCGCGGGGCGTCATCACGGGCACTTGCAGTTCGCGCGCGCGATAGACCTGCGAGACGCCCGCCGTCATGTTTCCCTGTCCCGTCACCGACCGGGCCGCGGCCGGATCGGCGCCACCGGCCGGGATCAAGGCCTGGACGGCCGCCTGCCGCGTGTCGCCACCCGTGCCGACGGGAAGCCCGTTTGCCCCCCCGCTGGCATCGCCCGTCACGATGAAGGGTTGATCCTGAACCGGGGCGATCTGGACGCGCTGGATATCCTGCAGCATCGACCATGCGCCATAGCCAAGCCCCAGGATCAGCGCCACGAGAACCAGGATGGATCCCAGCGCAGGCAGCGGCAGGTCGGAAAACAGCCCGTCGCCGCCGGCAGTTGCGGCAAATCCGGCGCCGGGGCCGAGGAAGGGTTCCGATTCACGCCGGATCGGGGTGATGACCGCGCCCTTGCCCTGGTTGTCGGCGCGCTTGCCCTGCTGGCTCGTGCTGACGGCCATTCTGCGGGCGCCGGCATGAACACCGTCGAAACCGGATTCGACGCAGAACTGTTGAAAGGTTTCTTCCGGGTCCAGACCCAGATAGCGCGCATACGAACGCACATAGCCGGCGATAAAGCCCGGTGTGGTAAAGGCAGAGGCGTCGCAATTCTCGATCGCCGCGATATAGGCGGCACGTATCCTCAGATCGCGCTGCACGTCCAGCAGCGATTTGCCCATGGTCGCGCGTTCGCCACGCATGATGTCCCCCAGTCGCATGGGGTACGCATCAAAACCCTTCACTTCGAGAATCTCGGCACTGTCGCTCATCCGCCCAATTCCATGCCCTGCGCGTTTGCACACGCATTCAGCCTCCCCCGGTGGCCGCGCCTCCGATTCGGTTGGAGGGCCCCGCAGCCGTGGCGACAATAACACATGGCAAGCGTTTTTGCACAGGGTCGAAAGGGCTCAGGCGCTCAACTCGGCACGATTCAGCTCACACTGGATCCAGAGCGCGTCCATGGCCTCGACCAGCTTGTTCATCAGCTCGGGCGTATGCACCGGCGAGGGCGTGAAACGCAGCCTTTCGGTGCCACGCGGCACGGTCGGGAAATTGATCGGCTGGACATAGATGCCGTGTTCTTCCAGCAGCAGGTCGGACAGCATCTTGCACTTGACCGGATTGCCCACATGCACCGGCACGATATGGCTGCCGTGATCGGTGATCGGCAGGCCCAGCCCCTTGAGCCGCATCTTGAGGATGCGCGCGTTCGTCTGCTGCTGCTGACGCAGGGTATCGTCGCGCTTGAGGTAGCGTATCGATGCGGTTGCGGCGGCCGCGATTGCCGGTGGCAGCGAGGTGGTAAAGATGAACCCCGGTGCGAACGAGCGGATCGCGTCGATCATCCTGGCGCTGGCCGCGACATAGCCCCCCATCACGCCGAATGCCTTGGCCAGGGTGCCGTTGATCATGTCGATGCGGTGGGCCAGGTTGTCGCGTTCGGACACCCCGCCGCCGCGCGGGCCGTACATGCCCACGGCGTGCACCTCGTCGATATAGGTCAGCGCGTTGAATTCGTCGGCAAGGTCGCAGATTTCCTCGATCGGGCCGAAATCGCCATCCATGGAATAGATCGATTCAAAGGCGATGACGATGGGGCGGCCGGGTTCGATCTCTTCCAGCAGGGCGCGCAGATGGGCCGTGTCGTTGTGACGGAAGATCCGCTTTTCGCAGCCGCTGCGCAGGATGCCCTGGATCATCGAGGCATGGTTCAGCTCGTCCGAAAGGATGACGAGGCCCGGAAACAGCCTGGGCAGGGTCGAAAGGGTCGCGTCATTGGCGATATAGGCCGAGGTGAACAGCAGCGCCGCCTCTTTTCCATGCAGGTCGGCGATCTCGGCCTCGAGCGCCTTGTGATAGACCGTGGTGCCCGAAATGTTGCGCGTCCCGCCGGAACCGGCGCCCGTGGCATCGATCGCCTCATGCATTGCGGCCAGGACCTCGGGATGCTGGCCCATGCCCAGATAGTCGTTTCCGCACCAGACGGTGATCTCGCGGCTGCTGCCGTCGGGGGCGTGCCAGGTAGCACGGGGGAAATCCCCCCTCTTGCGTTCGATGTCGATGAAGGTCCGATAGCGTCCTTCGTCGTGCAGCCCCTGTATAGCCTGATCGAGTCGTGCGGTGTAATCCATTGGGTTGTCCCCTGTCTGGCCCATGTCCGATGGCCGCATGGCGGCCGATGTCTGACCCATGGAAGGTCGTTTCCGCAAGAATTAGCAGAAAGCGGACCCTGAAACACCCCACAAATCGCCGCAGCGAAAAGAAAATCGCCGAACACATTCAAATTGTGGAATTTATTTTTGCCATCCCTGGTCCGGGCCTGGTCCGGGCGGGCGTGCACGGCCGGACCGACCCGCCGGCAACGTCAATAGATATAGCGAATCTGATCGCCCCAGAACCGTTCGACCAGGCGCAGGGAATCGTTCATCGTCACAAGGGTGGCGTGGTCGATCACGCCCGTCTGGTACAGTCGCCCGGCATGCCGTTCGAACAGGGCCGAAACCGTCTGGCGAATTTCGCGGCCCTTTTCCGTCAGGCGCACCCTGACCGCACGCCGGTCGATATGGCAGCGCTGGTGATGCATGTAGCCACCCTCGACCAGTTTCTTGAGGTTGTAGGATACGTTCGAGCCCTGGTAATAGCCGCGCGTCCTGAGCTCGCCCGCGGTGACTTCGTGATCGCCGATGTTGAACAGCAGCAGGGCCTGTACGGCGTTGATGTCCAGCAGGTGCAGACGTTCGAATTCGTCCTTGATCACATCCAGAAGAAGGCGATGCAGGCGTTCGACCCGCCCCAGCATTTCCAGATATTCGCGCAACAGACGGCCCGTTTCCGGCCCGGATTCGCGATCGCCGTCCGGGCGGGGCGCGGATTCAGGGCCGGATTCGGGCATTGCCCGGCCGGGCATCGGCAGGTTGCGTGGCGCGGTTGCGGTCATCTGACGGGACATCTCACGATCCTTTCGCCGGGTTGCGTTTCCGGCCCAGAATCGCGGGGATTTCCCAAGAACAGGTTAAACTTCGCGGGAAATTTCAGCCAAAGCCGACCGTTTTCGCGATGCGCCCGATCAGCGCATCATATTCGGGCGGCGGCGCGATGCGGCGCGCGAACCACGCATAAAGGTCGTGATCGTTCTCGGCCAGCATGGCCTCGTAAAGGTCCAGCTCGTCGCCCGAGAGCGCGGCCAGCCCCTTGTCGGCAAAGGGGCCCAGAATCATGTCCATTTCCTTGATGCCCCGGTGCCCCGAGCGCATCTTCAGCCGTTTCAGCCTGTGTTCAGGGCTTTCAGATGTCATGTGTCATGTCCCATAGCCGCGCCGCCCCCCGCACGCCGGAACTGTCGCCCCAGCGAGCAAGGCGCAGGTCGATTTCGATGCCGTCGCTCGGACCAGCGAATACATGGGGGCGGATGGCGGATGCAAGCCCTTCCCGCAGGTCCGGCAGATTCGACACCCCGCCGCCAAGCACGATCACCGCGGGGTCGATGATGTTGACGATCATCCCCAGCGCGCGGGCCAGGTTTTCGACAAACCGCCCCAGCACCTCGCGGGCCAGCGCCTCGCCCCGCTCGCTGGCGGCAACCACATCTTGCAGACGCGCGGCATGGCCGCCCGCGTCACGATATTGCTGGGTGATCGCCGGGCCGGAAAGCCAGGTCTCGATACAGCCCCTGCGCCCGCAAAAGCAGGGTCGTGCGCCCTCGGGCATGTCGGGCAGCGGCACATGGCCCCATTCGCCCGCCAGCCCATGCGCGCCGGGAATGATTCGCCCGTTGATGACCAGACCCCCGCCCACGCCAGTGCCCAGGATCACCGCGAACACGCTGTCGGCACCCTGTGCGGCGCCGTCGATGCTTTCCGAAAGGGCCAGACAGTTGGCATCATTGGCCAGCCGCACGGGCCGGGCCAGCGCGTCGCGCAGATCGCGTTCCAGCGGCCTGCCGTTGATCCATGTCGAATTGGCGTTGCGCACCAACCCCGTGCGGGGCGAGGCCGAACCGGGGATCCCCACCCCTACCCCTGCAGCCCCAATTCGCGTTTCGCGTTCCATGAATCCGACCAGATCGGCAATCGCCCCGATCGTGGCCGTGTAGTCGCCCCGCGGGGTGGCGATGCGGTGGCGGATCAGCTCATCCCCGCCGGGCGTCAGCACCACGCCCTCGATCTTGGTGCCGCCCAGATCGATGCCGTATCCGTGTTCCGCCTGCGTCAACAATCTTCCCCTTCAGGCCGCTTGATCGCCCTGGGGGCGCAGCCTATGACTTGGCAAACGGGTTTGCAAATGCGGCAGGTGGGCGAAATGGCTTTTCTTTCCTCGAAACTTTCGGCGGTCAGGGCCTCGCCCACCATCGCCATTTCGACCCTTGCGCAGGAGCTGCGGGCGCAAGGCCGCGACATCATCTCGCTTTCAGCCGGAGAGCCCGATTTCGACACGCCCGAAAATATCCGCGCCGCCGCCAAACGCGCCATCGACCGGGGCAAGACCCGCTATACCGCGCCCGACGGGATCGTCGAGCTGAAACAGGCCGTTGCCGAAAAGTTCCGTCGTGAAAACGGGCTGGATTACGGGCTTGATGAGATCACCGTTTCATCTGGCGGGAAACACATTCTGTTCAACGCGTTGATGGCCACTCTTGACAAGGGCGACGAGGTTGTCATCCCAGCCCCCTATTGGGTTTCCTACCCCGATATGGTGACAATCGCGGGCGGCCGGCCGGTGGTTCTGCCCACGCGGGCGCAGGACGGCTTCAAGATCACTTCTGACGCGCTTGAAAATGTGATCACACCGCGCACCAAATGGCTGATCTTCAACTCGCCCTCCAACCCGTCTGGCGCGGGCTATAGCCGGGCCGAGTTGCGCGCGCTGACTGAGGTGCTGCTGCGCCACCCCCATGTCTGGGTGCTGAGCGACGATATCTATGAACACCTGTCCTATCCGCCATTCACCTTTTGCACCCCCGCGCAGGTCGAGCCACGGCTGAGGGACCGCACCCTCACCATGAACGGGGTGTCCAAGGCCTATGCCATGACCGGCTGGCGCATCGGCTATGCCGGCGGGCCGCGCGAACTGATCACCGCCATGCGCAAGCTGCAATCGCAATCGACATCGAACCCCTGCACCATCTCGCAATGGGCGGCGGTTGAGGCGCTGAACGGCCCGCAGGATTACGTGCAGGACAGCCTGGCCGTCTTTCAACGCCGCCGCGACATGGTTGTCGCCATGCTGAACCGGGCAAGCGGTATTTCCTGCCCCCTGCCCGAGGGCGCCTTTTACGCCTACCCGTCGATTGACGGCTGCATCGGCAAGCGCAGCCCCGGCGGCCGATTGATCGAAACCGACGAGGATTTTGCAACCGCCCTGTTGCAGGAAACCGGCGTTGCCGTGGTCTTTGGCGCGGCCTTCGGCCTTTCGCCCTGTTTTCGCGTCAGCTATGCTGCCTCGGACAAGGCATTGAAAGAGGCCTGCACCCGCATACAGGAATTCTGTGCAGCGCTGCGTTAGACGGCCGGAGACCGCGCCATGATGGACAACGATCTGAACCTCTATTTCCGCGTGCGCGAAAACGGCGCGACGGTATTTCGCGTCGATACCGAAAACCGCCAGCGCCGGCTGGAGATGACCCAGATCGCTGTTGCCAATGTCCGCAATGGCGAGGTCAAGCCGCACGCCAACACCCCGCCGACCGACGCCGAAACCGCCGCCATCCACGACTGGATCGAAACCCGCCGCAAGCTGCTGAAAAGGCGCGAACTTGACGACATCATGCGCACCATCGACCACCTGAACCTGACGGCGCACTGGGCCCAGACCAAGGCCAGCGACGAGGATCTCGAGGCCTTTACCGATCAACTGCTGATGGCCATGCACGATCTGCGCATGGTGCTGGTCCGCAAGAAATCCGACCGCCTGATGAAAAAGGGGTGACCGCAGATGAGTGCCGCGCGGGAACTGGCTGAATTCGCGGCTGAAATCCGGTTTGATGATCTGCCGGAAACGGTGGTGTCTTACGCAACCGATCTGTTTGTCGACTGGTTCGGCTCGGCCCTGGCGGGCGCGGATGCGGCGCCGGTGGCCGCAATACGCGACCTGGCGGCGCGGATGGGCCCCGCTGACGGACCGTCGGAAATCCTGTTCGACCGTTCCACCAGCAGCCCGCTGTTTGCGGCTTTCGTCAACGCCGCCGCCACGCATGTGGCCGAGCAGGACGATCTGCACAACGCCTCGGTCCTGCATCCGGCGACGGTGGTCTTTCCCCCTGCCCTTGCGCTGGCGCAGGCAGGCGGTGCCTCGGGGCACGATTTCATCGCTGCCGTGGCGGCCGGATATGAGGTCGGCATCAGAGTCGGCGAATTTCTGGGTCCGTCGCACTACCGCGTATTCCACACGACCGGCACCGCCGGCACGCTGGCCGCGGCAGCGGCGGCCGGGCGCCTGCTGGGCCTCGATGCGGGCCAGATGCTGCATTGCCTCGGCTCGGCCGGCACGCAGGCCGCCGGGCTGTGGGAATTTCTGCGCGACGGAGCCGATTCCAAGCAGCTGCACACCGGCAAGGCCGCGATGAACGGCATCATCTCGGCGGATCTCGCACAACGGGGTTTTACTGGCGCCAGCGACATTTTCACCGGCGCCCAGGGCATGGCGGCGGGGATGTCCGACGCCCCTGATGTGGCCGCTCTGAACGACCGGCTGGGCAGCCGATGGGCTCTGGCGGAGACCTCGTTCAAATGGCACGCCTCGTGTCGGCACACCCATCCGGCAGCCGATGCGCTGCTGGCGCTGATGGCCGAAAACGGCCTGCGCGCGGATGAGCTGAAATCCATCACCGCCCATGTGCATGACGCGGCAATCGACGTGCTTGGCCCGGTGACGAATCCCACCAGCCTGCACCAGGCCAAATTCTCGATGGGCACGGTGCTGGCCATGGTGGCGCTGCATGGCCGCGCCGATGTCGAAAGTTTCGCGCGTCACTGGAACGATCCCGCCATCCGCACCCTCGCCGCGCGCGTGCGGATGACACCCGACGCCGATGTGCAGGCTGCCTATCCCGCTGAATGGCATGGCAAGGTGACGGTTGAAACAACAGACGGCCGGATCCTGCGCCGGAAACTCACCACCCCCAAGGGCGACCCCGGCAACGGGCTGAGCAGGGCCGAGATCGCCGCCAAGGTCACCGCACTCGCCACCCATTCCGGCGCGGCAAGCGCGGAGGAAATGGCCGCCGCCCTGCCCGGCCTGTGGAATATCGCACAACAGCCGGCCATCGCGCGCCTAATGCCCCTGCCACGGGCTTGACAACCGCCGCGCAAGGGCCAAGAAATACCCCCGCAGCCACAAGGGCGCTGAGCGCGGCATGCAGGAAATCCTGCGGCAACCGCGGCGCTGGGCCCCTGCTTGCGTCTCCGGCTGTCGCAGCTTTCCCGGGGCCCCTCTGACAAGGAGAGCCCCGATGAAGACCATCATCGAACCATTCCGCATCAAGGCGGTCGAACCCATCCGCATGACCACCGCCGCCGAGCGGCGCGAGAAACTGCGCGGCGCGCATTACAACCTGTTCCTGCTGCATTCGCGCGACGTAATGATCGACCTTCTGACCGACAGCGGCACCGGCGCCATGAGCGCGGCCCAATGGGCGGCCATGATGCAGGGCGACGAAAGCTATGCCGGCTCGCCCAGCTATTACCGCTTTCACGAGGCGGTGCATCACCTCATGCCCTTCCGCCATATCATCCCCACCCATCAGGGCCGCGCGGCCGAGGCGATCCTGTTCTCGCTGCTGGGCGGCAAGGGGCGGCATATCCCGTCAAACACCCATTTCGACACCACCCGCGGCAATATCGAGGCCACCGGCGCACGCGCCCATGACCTGCTGATCGCCGAGGGGCGCGATCCTGCCGCCGACCACCCCTTCAAGGGCAACATGGATATCGCGCGCCTGCGTGAATTCATGGCCGAACATGGCGACAATGTTCCCTGCGTCATGCTGACGATCACCAACAATGCCGGCGGCGGCCAGCCCGTCAGCCTGGAAAATATCCGCGCCGTGGCCGAAATCGCCCATGAATTCGGCAAGCCCTTTTTCATCGACGGCTGCCGTTTTGCCGAAAACGCCTGGTTCATCAAGCAACGAGAGCCCGGCCAGCAGGGCCGCAGCATCGGCGCCATCGTGCGCGACTGTTTTTCCGTTGCCGACGGCATGACCATGAGCGCGAAAAAGGACGCATTTGCCAATATCGGCGGCTGGCTGGCGCTGAATGACGACGCGCTGGCCGAACGCGCCCGCGCCCGGCTGATCCAGACCGAAGGCTTTCCCACCTATGGCGGGCTGGCCGGCCGCGACCTCGAGGCCATCGCCCAGGGGCTGCACGAGATCATCGACGAAGACTATCTGCGCTATCGCATCCGCAGCAACGAATATCTGATCGAACGCCTCGATGCCCTTGGGATCCCGACCGTCAGGCCGGCGGGCGGCCACGCGGTATTCATCGACGCCCGCGCCTGGCTGCCCCATATCGCGCCGCTGCAATATCCGGGCCAGGCACTGGCCTGTGCGCTGTATGAAATGGGCGGCATCCGCAGCTGCGAAATCGGCACCGTCATGTTCGGCCGCCAGCCCGACGGCACCGAACAGCCCGCCATGATGGACCTCGTGCGCCTTGCCATGCCGCGCCGGACGTACACGCAATCACATGTGGATTACGTCATCGAGGTCTTTGCCGAACTTGCCAGGATCAAGAATGACCTGCGGGGATACGAGATCACGCACGAACCCGAAATGATGCGCCATTTCACCTGCCACTTCCGCCCTCTAGAATGACAGCCCTTCTTCTTTGGGAAAATACGCGCGGGGGTGCGGGGGCAGACAGCCCCCGCGACCCGATCTCAAACCATCGAAACGTGAACGACGCAGGGGCAAAAGGCCTTACATGAAGCCCAATTCAAGGCGGGCTTCGTCCGACATCATCTCCATGCCCCATTGGGGCTCCCACACCAGCTGGACATCGATGCCCGAAACCCCGGGAACGGCCAGAACGGCATCAGAGACCCAACCGGGCATGTCCCCGGCGACCGGGCAGCCCGGCGCGGTGAGGGTCATCTTGATGTTGACCACGCCTTCATCCGAGATGTCGATCGTGTAAATCAGGCCGAGATCGTAGATATTCACGGGGATCTCGGGGTCGTAAACGGTCCGGCATGCCTCGACCACCGCATCGAAAAGCGGATGATCGGTCGATGACGGCTGGATGAGGGGGGTTCCCTCCATGCGCTCGACCTCTGAATTCTCGTTCATCTGTTCGGTTGAAACATCCATGATCGCACCTGATAGCAATTCCTGACCAAACATATAGGGAATAGAATCCGATCCGTCCAGACCCCTTGAAAGGGCCCGCGGCGAAAAGACCCCACGCAACCCAACCGGTCTTTGCCCGGCGCCCGGTCCCTTTTACGGGCGGCCATGCCCGGACATTTTGCGCCTCTTTCAGGCAATATTTGCGCCTCTTTCAGGCAATAGAGGTGGAATGGTACCGATTTTTCTTGAAACGACGGCAGGCCGGGTCATACTGGAAGGATAGAGATACGGGATTGAACGTATGATGTTTGAAAAGGGGGCGTGTACGCGGATTCAGGGCGTATCGTAATTCCGACCCCGGATTCGTGACGGTACACGCTCCACGACAATGGAGTGAGCGAACATGGCGACCACCGGCACATATGACCAGATGGCAACCTATCTGACCAACGGATACTGGGCGTGGTCAAAATATCAGGGCAGTACGCAGCGCAGTTTCAACCACACCAACATCACCGTGAATCTGACGGCCCTCGGGACCAGCGACAAGGATTTCGCGCGCAAGGCGCTGGCGCTGTGGGCGGATGTGTCGGGCCTCACCTTTACCGAGACGACGGGCAGCGCCGACATCACCTATAACAACAGCGGGACCGGCGCGGTAACCTCGATGACGACGACCGGTTCGGTCCTGACATCCTCGACCGTCAAGATCACTACGTCCTGGGGCGGTGGAACGGGCTCTTCGCTGGACAGCTATCGGTTTTCTACCTTCATTCACGAAACCGGGCATGCGCTGGGGCTGGGACATGGCGGGCCATATAACAGCTCGGCCACATATCCGACCGATGCCGTCTATCTGAACGATTCGTGGCAGACCTCGGTCATGTCCTATTTCGATCAGGTCGAAAACACCAACGTGACCGGCAGCTACGCCTATATCCTGACGCCACAGCTGGTGGACATCATCGCGATCCAGAACCTCTATGGCACCTCGGGCACGGCACGCACGGGCGACACTATCTATGGCGATGGAAACAACACCGGGCGCGCGTCATACGGGACGGGATTCACCAATGCCGTCACGGTAACCATCTATGACAGCGGCGGCACGGATACGCTGAACTATTCGGGATATTCGGGCAGCCAGACGATCAAGCTGAGCGCCGAATCCATGTCGAGCGTCTATGGCGCCATCAACAACGTCATCATCGCACGCGGCGTCGTGATCGAGAATGCCACCGGCGGCTCGGGGGACGATGTCATCATGGGAAACAGCGTGGGCAACGTGCTGCGCGGGAACGCGGGCAACGACACGATGTACGGCGGTGCAGGGTTCGATACGCTGTATGGCGGGGCCGGCAACGACACGCTGTATGGTGGCGATTCCAATGACATTCTTGTCGGGGACGGCGGGGCAGACACCCTTTACGGCGGGGCTGGAGCCGACATATTGCGCCCTGGCACCACGGGCATTTCCACCGGCGACAGCTTTGTCGGCGGCACAGGCACCGATACGCTGGACATGACGGCGATGTTCGTTGGCTACACGATCGACCTTGCCGCGGGCTCGGTCACCTATTTCGACCGCCTTACCGGAACCCTGACGGCAAGCGTGTCCACGGTCGAAAACGTCTGGGGGGCCAAGGGGAGCGACCGGATTACCGGCGATGCCGGCGCCAATTATCTGTGGGGGAATTCCGGCAACGACACGATCAGCGGTGGCGCCGGCGACGACATCGTGTCGGGCGGTGCGGGCGACGACAAACTGACCGGCGACGGTGGCGGCGACAAGCTGTTCGGCGGCGACGGCAATGACCTGCTGAGCCCCGGCAGCACCGGGATAGCGTCGGGCGAGATCTATGACGGAGGCGCCGGAACCGATACGCTGGACATGTCGGTCATGACCGGGACCGGCTATACCATCGATCTTTCCTCCAACCTGCTGCGCTGGACAAGCTCGATCCTGATCGTGCCAAGCGTCGATGCCCAGGTGAAGAACGTGGAAAAGGTGATCGGCGCCGGTGGGAACGATACCATTACCGGCGATGGCGCGGACAATGTCCTGCATGGTGGTGACGGCAACGACCTGATCACCGGCGGCGCCGGCGTGGACCAGCTGTACGGCGATGCCGGCAACGACACGCTGCGTGCAAGCACCGGCAGCAGCGGCATTTCCGAAGGCGAGATTTACGATGGCGGCACGGGCATCGACACGCTGGACATGTCCACGCTGACGGCGGGCTATACCGTCAATCTGGGCACGGGCGTGTTCAGGTGGTCGCCTTTTGGGGTCGCGGCAGGAACCGGCGGCAGCGGCGCCGTGATACCTCTGCCGATTACGCCGGTCAACGCGACCGTCGCCAATATCGAAAATATCACCGGCTCGTCCGGCAATGACAGCCTGACAGGTGACGCCGGGGTCAATGTCATCAATGCCGGCGACGGAAACGATTTCGTGAATTATGACGCGGCAACCAGCGACCCGACGGTGACCGACGCCTATGACGGCGGCGCCGGAACCGACACCTTCCGGGTGACCAATGCCAGCCTGCCCCAGCATGTCGTCGACCTGTTCGGAGGCGAATTCAGGGTCGGCACCGATGTGATCGCGACGCTTGCCGGCTTTGAAAACGTGACTGTCGCGGGAACGCATACGGTGATCGGCAACGGGGTCGATAACGTGATCACCGGCACCGGCATCGCCAACAACATCTTTTCGGGCGGATTTGGCAACGATACCCTGAATGGCGGCGGTGGCAACGACAATCTCAGCGGTGACGCCGGAAGCGATACCCTGAACGGCGGCGACGGCAATGATGTCCTGGCCGGTGGTTTCGGTACCGACACCGTGAACGGAGGTGCCGGGGACGATACGATCATCGTCAATGCCGGCGAGTTCTTTGACAACGTGGATGGTGGTCTCGGCACCGATACGCTGGATGTGTCCACGGTTACCCGCTCGGGCGACGTGTTCGATTTTGCCGCCGGAACCATCACCACGACCTATGCCACGGGCACGCCGACCCTGGCGGGGATCGAGATCTTCAAGGATGGCTCGGGTGGAAACAGGATCGTGGCCGCCGACGGGGTCGACGGCAACAGCTATTTCGGCAACGGGGGCGACGATACCATGGTGGCCTCGGCTACCGCGATCGAGAGCATGGATGGGGGCGCCGGTTTCGACATACTGAATCTTGCGGCCTACAGCGGAAATTACGTCTATTCGATGGCGACCGGCGGCACCCATCTGACCGGCGAATCCTTTACCGGCTTTGAAGAGGTGATCATGGGTGGGGGCAATGACCGGGTCATAGGCTCGACGGGCAACGACATCATTTTCGGCGGCGGTGGAGCGGACCGGATCATCGCGGGTGGCGGAGCAGACCGTCTGGTCGGCGGCGCGGGCAAGGATGTCCTGCTTGCCGGCAGCGGCCGTGACTGGCTTGTCGGTGGCGGCGGTCGCGACGTGCTCAAGGGCGGCGGTGCCCGCGATATCATGAACGGTGGCGGCGGTCGCGATCTGATGGATGGCGGTCGCGGCAATGACGTGCTGCGCGGCGGCGGCGGAAACGACGTGATCAATGGCGGAGGCGGGGACGACCGCCTGTTCGGCAATAACGGTTCAGATGTATTCCTGTTCGGCAAGGGCGGGCAGCATGACGTGATCCGCGATTTCGCCGACGATATCGACACGGTGAAACTGGACCAGGCGCTTTGGGGTGGCGGCCTGAACAAGGCGCAGGTGATCTCGACCTATGCCAGCGTGACCACCGGCGGCGATGTGGTGCTCGATTTCGGCGGCGGCGACGTTCTGACGATCGCCGGCCTTGGCGACGCGACCTTGTTGCAAAACGACATGGTCCTGATCTGAGCCGACCCGGCAAGACCGCGATTGCATGAAATCGGGGCATGCGCTTGGCATTGGCGCATGCCTCGTGATATCTGCGCCGGACAGTCAGCAGAGGTCGCCCCGAACAATGCCGAAATCCTTTTCATTCGAGATCCATGCAAGCGACGGCAAGGCCCGCACCGGCGCACTCAATACCCGGCGCGGCGATATCCGCACGCCTGCCTTCATGCCGGTGGGCACGGCGGCGACGGTCAAGGCCATGCTGCCCGAATCGGTGCGCGAGACAGGGGCCGATATCCTGCTGGGCAACACCTATCACCTGATGCTGCGCCCCGGCGCCGAACGGATTGCGCGCCTTGGGGGGCTGCATGATTTCATGAACTGGCAGCGCCCGATCCTGACCGATTCCGGCGGCTTTCAGGTGATGAGCCTGAATGATCTGCGCAAGCTTTCCGAAGAGGGCGTCAGCTTCAAGAGCCATGTCGATGGCTCGATCCACCACCTGACCCCCGAACGCTCGATCGAGATCCAGCGCTTGCTCGACAGCGACATCACCATGTGTTTCGACGAATGCACCCCCTTTCCGGCAACCGAGGATCGGGCGGCCGCATCGATGCGCCTGTCGATGCGCTGGGCGCAGCGTTCGCGCGAGGCCTTTGGCGAGCGTGACGACCACCTGATTTTCGGCATCCAGCAGGGTAGCACATTTCGCGACCTGCGAGCCGAGAGCGCGGAGGCGCTGCGCAGGATCGGCTTTGACGGCTATGCCATCGGCGGGCTGGCGGTCGGCGAGGGGCAGGAGGCCATGTTCGAGGTGCTGGATTACGCGCCCGACATGCTGCCCGCGGATCGTCCGCGCTATCTGATGGGGGTGGGCAAGCCCGACGATATCGTGGGCGCCGTGCAGCGCGGCGTGGACATGTTCGACTGCGTGCTGCCCAGCCGCTCGGGCCGCACGGGGCAGGCGTTGACGCGCCGCGGGGCGGTGAACATCAAGAACGCCCGCCACCGCGACGACCCACGCCCGCTGGACGAGGAATGCACCTGTCCGGCCTGCCGCAACTATTCGCGCGCCTATCTGCATCATGTTTTTCGCGCGCAGGAAATCATCTCGTCCATGCTGCTGACATGGCACAACCTGCATTATTATCAGGAACTGATGGCTGGCCTGCGGGCGGCGATTGCCGCGGGCCGGCTGGATGATTTCGTGGCCGATTTCCACACCCTGCGCGCCGGGGGAGATATCGAGCCTCTTTGAGACGGGTAACATCGCTTCTTCTTTGCAGAAAATACTCCCGCCGGAGGCACCTGGATTTTCCGGCAGCGCCAGCGGGGGCTGTCTGCCCCCGCACCCCCGAGCGTATTTCTGCAAAGAAGAAGGGCCGCCCTGCCGGCAACCGGGCTCAGCCCAGTGCGTATCCGGCACCGCGCACGGTGCGGATGGGATCAACGGAGTCCTGCCCCTCTCCGGTTCCGCGCAGGGCTTTGCGCAGGCGGCCGACATGGACGTCGACGGTGCGGGTATCGACGTAGACATCACGCCCCCAAACCCGATCGAGCAATTGTTCGCGGCTCCAGACCCGGCCCGGCTTTTCAAGAAAGACATGCAGCAGGCGAAATTCCGTCGGTCCGAGATGGATCGCGGTGTCCCCCCGAAAGACGCGATGCTGTTCGGCGTCCAGGCTGATATCGCCATGGCGCAATACCTGGCCTTCGACGGCCTTGCGCAGGCGACGCAGGTTGGTTTTTACCCGCGCCATCAGTTCGGATATGGAATAGGGCTTGACCACGTAATCATCGGCGCCCGTTTCCAGCCCGCGCACGCGGTCGCTTTCCTCGGAACGCGCCGACAGCATGATGACGGGAATGTCGCGGGTTTCCTCGCGCGCCTTGATGCGACGGCAGATTTCGATACCCGAGACTTCGGGCAGCATCCAGTCGAGGATGACGAGGTCGGGCATTTCCTCTTCGATCAGAAGCAGCGCCTCTTCGCCGTCGGCGGCGGTCAGGGCGCGATAGCCGCGCGATTTCAGGTTGTAAGCCAGGACCTGCCGCTGCGAGGCCTCGTCCTCGACCACCAGAACGGTTGGTTCATTCCCGGTTGCCATCATCCCGATCCCTGTCTGTTTCCTGTAGCACGACCTCGGCATAGGGGCTGTCGTCGCCCTTGGGGCGGTCATCCTCGGGCAGTTTGCCGGTGATGGTAAAGATGACCTGTTCGACTACGCCGGTGACATGGTCGCCCATGCGTTCGATATTCTTGGCAACGAACAGCAGATGCATCGAGGGCGAGATATGGCGGGGATCCTCAATCATGTGGGTCAGCAGCTCGCGGAACAGGCCGTTATACATCTGGTCCACCTCCTCGTCGCGCAGCCTGACATCGGCGGCCAGTTCGAGGTCGCGCTTGACGTATGAGTCGAGCGCGTCGCGCAGCATGTCCTGAACCGCGCGAGCCATGCGTTTCAGCGTTCCGGCCGCATTGCCCACCGGAGGGGCGTGGGCGATGGCAACCGCGCGCTTGGCGTTGTTCTTGGCATAGTCGCCGATGCGTTCCAGATTGCCGGCGATCTTCATCACCGTGATCACCATGCGCAGATCCTGGGCAATGGGCTGGCGCAGGGCCAGGACGCGCACGACCTCGGCGTCGATTTCCAGTTCCAGCGCATCGATCCGCTTGTCGCGCGCAATCACCGCGGCGGCGCGCTCGTTGTCGCGTTTCAGCAGCACTTCGGCCGATTCCCCGATCTGGGCCTCGGTCAGGCCGCCCATTTCCAGGATAAGGTTGCGGATCCTTTCCAGATCGGCGTCGAACGCCCTGTGGATATGTGCCGAGTCGATCATCGTCATCCCTCCTGTCAGCCGATCCGGCCGGTGATATAGCTTTCGGTGCGCGGATCCCGCGGGCGGGTGAATATCCGGTCGGTCGCGCCCTGCTCGACCAGCTCTCCCATGTGGAAAAAGGCCGTGCGCTGGCTGACGCGCGCGGCCTGCTGCATGGAGTGGGTGACGATCACCACCGCCAGGCGCGAACGCAGCTCGTCGATCAGTTCCTCGATCTGGGCGGTGGCGATCGGGTCGAGCGCCGAGCAGGGCTCGTCCATCAGCAGCACCTCGGGCGAGGTGGCGATGGCGCGTGCGATGCACAGTCGCTGCTGCTGCCCGCCCGACAGCCCGGTGCCGGGCTCGTGCAGGCGGTCCCTGACCTCGTCCCACAGCGCGGCACGACGCAGGGATTTCTCGACCACCTCGTCGGTTTCGGCACGGTTTGCGACCAGCCCGTGGATCCGCGGGCCGTAGGCGACATTGTCGTAGATCGACTTGGGAAAGGGGTTGGGTTTCTGAAACACCATGCCCACGCGGGCGCGCAGCTGCACCGGGTCGATCTGTTTCGTGTAGATATCGGTCCCGTCCAGCCGGATATCGCCGGTCACGCGGCAGATGTCGATGGTGTCGTTCATCCGGTTCAGACAGCGCAGAAAGGTGGACTTGCCGCAACCCGATGGCCCGATAAAGGCGGTCACCGTCTTGTCGGGGATCTCGACATCGACCGACTTGATCGCATGGGTGTCGCCATAGAATACATCGACATTGCGGGCCGAGAACTTGATTTCGCCCGTGTTTTCCTGTGTGTCGGTCATTTTCATCCGGTTCCGTGCATTGGGCCGATCTGCGGCCGGGATCTTGTCATGGCTGTTGTCGAACATCATCCTACCACCTTCTTTCAAAACGACGACGCAGGAATACCGCGAGCCCGTTCATCACGATCAGAAACAGGATCAGGACGGATATCGCCGCCGCGGTGCGGGCCTCGAATGCGCGTTCGGGGAAATCGGACCAGCGATATATCTGCACCGGCAGAACGGTGGCGCTGTCGGTGATCCCCTTGGGGACATCGACGATGAATGCCACCATGCCGATCATGATCAGCGGCGCGGTTTCGCCCAGGGCGCGGGCCATGCCGATGATGGTGCCGGTCAGGATACCGGGCAGCGACAGCGGCAGCACATGATGAAACGCCATCTGCAGTCGCGAGGCCCCGACCCCCAGCGCCGCATCGCGGATCGAGGGCGGCACGGCTGCGATGGATGCGCGAGAGGCGATGATGATGGTCGGCAGGGTCATGATCGCCAGCACGATCCCGCCCGCCAGCGGGGCCGAACGCGGCACGCCGAAAAAGCCGATGAACACGGCCAGCCCCAGCAGGCCGAACACGATCGAGGGCACGGCCGCAAGGTTGTTGATGTTGACCTCGATGAAATCGGTCCATCGGTTGCGGGGTGCGAATTCTTCCAGATAGATCGCGGCCAGAACCCCGATGGGAAAGGACAGCAGAAAGGTGACCAGCATGGTCCAGAACGAGCCCACGGCAGCACCGCGGATACCGGCCAGTTCGGGCTCGCGCGAATCAGCGGCGGTAAAGAAGCGCCAGTTGAACACGGTCTTGACCTTGCCGGCGTGGCGCAGGCTTTCGATCCAGATGATCTGCTTGTCCGATATGCGCCGGGCGCGTTCGGGCAGGTCTGTCATGTACAGCTGCCATTTGTCGGGCCGGGCGCTGTCGCTTTTCAGCGGGATCAGCACCTTGCCCTGGCCCTGATCCGGTCCGATGCGGGTCATCTTGATCCATCCGCCATCGGCCCTGAGCAGAACCGAAGGGTCGGTTCGCCCCAGTTTTTCCGCCCGCCCGCGGTCGCGCGCGGCGGATTCGAGCGCGGCGGCCTTGGCCAGCAGGGCGGCAGCCCTGGCGCGGGCGCGTTCGGCGGCCTTGAGGTTGGTCTCGCGCGCCTTCGCATCAGTGGCAGCAGCCGCGCGGGCGGTGAACACGTCAACGCCGTTCTGCTGTCGGGCGGCCTGCCTGCGCAGGCGCTCGGCATCCCTGATCTGGCGCGCCTTCACCTTTGCAAGGGCGGTGGCAAAGATCGGCCGGTCGGCCCTGACCGTGATCTTGCGCTTGCCGATCTCCAGCGTCAGCCCGCCCTGGGCGGCGACGGGTTGCAGCCGCCCATAGGCCCCCTTGAGGTACAGGTCCACGGTGTCGGAGGCGAGGAAATCGAAATTGACGGTCTTGCCGATCAGGGCCGGGGTCGATGCGACCTTTCGGGCCAGCTCGAAAGATGCGCCGCCGGAAACGAGGTCATACAGCGCCTTCTTGTCTCGCCGTGCCTTGACCAGCGGAAAGGCGGCCCTGAGGGTTGCCTTGGTCAGGCCGCCGAAATCGGCCCGCAGGATGGTTTCCGGTGTCGCCGTGCCGTCGGGGTCGATGGTGGCGGTGTCCAGTTTGACCGGCAGTTCGATATAGCTTTCGGTCAGGGCGTCGCCCGCCTTGCGCACGACCGACCACAGCAATATGGCCAGCGCCAGCATGGCCAGCGTCAGGGCAAGGATGCCATAGGCGCGCAGGCGTATCTCGGCCCGCTTGCGCCTGCGCAGGCGCCTGTCCGAGGCGGCATTGCCGTGCATGCCTGCCGGCGTCGGAATGTCGGTCACGATTTCATTCATCGCCATGATCCGGTCACAAGTTCCTAATCGTAGATTTCACGGTAATGCCGCACCACCTTCAGCGCGATCACGTTCAGTATCAGGGTCACGAAGAACAGTGCGAAACCCAGGGAAAAGGCCGGGCCGGCCGCCGTTTCGGCGTCGGTGTAGCCGGTGATCAGCATCACGATCTGCACGGTGACGGTCGTCACCGCCTCGAGCGGGTTCAGCGTCAGGTTCGCCCCCTGCCCGGCCGCCATGACGACGATCATGGTTTCGCCCACCGCGCGGCTGACGCCCAGCAGCACCGCCGACACGATCCCCGGCAACGCCGCGGGCAGCACCACCTGCCGGATCGTCTCGGCCCGGGTAGCGCCCAGCGCGTAAGAGCCGTCGCGCAGGCTCTGCGGCACGGCGTTGATCACGTCGTCGGACAGCGAGCTGATGAATGGAATGATCATGATGCCCATCACCACGCCGGCGGCCAGCGCGCTCTCGGATGCAACCGACAGGCCCAGCGCCGTGCCGCTGTCGCGGATGAAGGGGGCGACCGTGATGGCCGCAAAGAACCCGTAGACCACGGTGGGAATCCCGGCGAGGATTTCCAGCAGGGGCTTGGCCCAGGACCGCAGGCGGTTCGAGGCAAAATCGGAAAGATAGATTGCCGAAAGCAGGCCGATGGGAACGGCCACGATCATGGCGATCAGGGTGATCAGGAACGTGCCCACGAACAGCGGCACCGCTCCCACGCGGTTTGCATCCAGCACGCCGGCCTGAACACCGGAAAGCGGGCTCCAGTTGGTGCCCAGCAGGAACTTGTCCACCCGCCAGCCGATCTGTTGCAGAAAGCTGATGGTTTCAAAGACCAGCGACAGGATGATACCGATGGTCGTCAGCACCGCGACTGCCGCGCAGGCCCACAGAAACAGCGTCAGGATCGATTCCGCCCGATTGCGCGCGCGCCACCGGGCCGATACGCGGCGGGTGGCATGCAACCCCGCCCCGACGGCGGCGACGAGGGATACCGCCAGCAACGTCCAGCCGCGCAGGGTTTCCAGCGCGCCCAGCCGCGCGGCCGCCATTTCGCGCAGGGCGTCGCTGGTCGAGGACAGCTTGCCCGCAGCAATGGCGGCGGCATCGCTGTAGACCAGCTGCATCTCGATCTGCTTGAGGTCGGGCGCATTCTGACGGATCAGGGCAAAGACGATCTCGCGGTCGATCCAGCCCCAGATCAGCGCACCGATGCCCAGCAGCCCCCAACCCGCAACCAGGGTCAGCAGAAAGGCATACAGGCCATGAAAGTTGGGGCGCGAATGCAGTATCGCCGGCGCGCCCGCGGCAATGCGCAGGGCTCGCGCACGGGCGGTTGCGAAAAACAGCAGGGCCAGCGTAAAGATCGCTGCGAATCCAGATGCAATCATCCTGTTTGCCGTCCTTTCACCCGAACGCGCCCCCCGGACAGGGAGGCGCGAGCAGGCAATATCCATGGTTTGGGGGCCGCGAGGTTCAGCAAGATACCCGCGGCCCCCATTCTGCCGGTCCTATTCCAGACCTTCGCCGGTCATGTCGACCAGATCACGCACCTGTTTCTGCATGGCCTTGTGGGCGGCCGCGGGCAGCGGGATCAGCCCCTTGTCGACCAGCGCGCCATCGGGGCCGGTCATGGCGTCCGACAGGAACAGGTTGGCATAGTCGGTGATGCCGGGAACGGCCTTGAGATGCGCCTTCTTGATGTAGAAGTACAGCTTGCGCGACACCGGGTATTCGCCCGAGGCGATGTTGTCGAAGGTCGGCTCGACCCCGTCCACGGTGGCGCCCTTGATCTTGTCGCTGTTCTGGTCGAGATAGGAGAACCCGAAAATGCCCAGGGCAACCGGGTTGGCCTGCAGTTTCGACACGATCAGGTTGTCGTTCTCGCCGGCCTCGACATAGGCGCCGTCGGTGCGCAGCTCCTTGCCCTCGGCCTTGCAGAAGGCCTTGTCGTTGCCGGCTTCGATGCAGCCTTCCTGCATGACCAGCTCTTCAAAGGCGTCGCGCGTGCCCGACGAGGGCGGCGGGCCGAGGACCTCGATCTTTTCGGCCGGCAGCGCGGGATCGACATCCGACCACATGGTGGGCTTGTCGCCGGCCTTGGAAAGGGCCTTCCACAGGTCCTGGCGGGTGATCTCGAAATCCGGGGCGTCGATGGCGTTGGCGATGACGATACCGTCAAAACCGATCACGGCCTCGGTGATTTCCTTTACGCCGTTGGCCTGGCATTTCCTGAACTCCTTGGCCTTCATGCGGCGCGAGGCGTTCGAGATGTCGGGATGCTGGGTGCCGACACCGGCACAGAACAGCTTGAACCCGCCGCCCGAGCCGGTGCTCTCGACAACCGGGGTCTTGTATTTGGTGGTCTTGCCGAACTGTTCGGCAACGGCGGTGGAAAACGGAAACACGGTGCTGGAACCGACAATGCGGATCTGCTCGCGCGCCGTTGCGGCGGTTGCCGCGCCCAGAGCGGCGGCGAAGGAAATGATGGTCAGGCAGGTTCTGGCCGATGACATCCTGATATACTCCTGTTTGCGGTTGTCCGGGGCGGCCGTGGGTGGCCTTCCCTGCCGCGCTGCCTAGTGGCGGGATGTTCAGGGAATATGACGGTCATGTAACAGTTCCATGACAACACCCGTCGGTATGGCGGCAAAACGGGCGACAGGCCGCGTCAGCGCGTCGCAGGGGCCGCATGGCGCGCGCAAGCTATTCCAACGGAAGGATGATGGAAAAGACGCTGCCCTCGCCCGGCTGCGAGCGGATCTTCAGGCTGCCCCGGTGGCGCAGTGCGATATGTTTCACGATCGCCAGCCCCAGACCGGTGCCGCCAACGTCGCGGGCGCGGTGGTCGTCGACGCGATAGAACCGCTCGGTCAGGCGCGGCAGGTGGACCGGGGCGATGCCGGGCCCCTGGTCGATCACGTCCACCCGCACCAGCGGGCCGCGCATGCCGGCATGGGTCTGCTGGCGCGTGATCGTTATGGCGACATCCTTGCCGCCGCCGTATTTCAGCGCGTTTTCGATCAGGTTGCGGAAAACCTGTATCAGCTGGTCGCGGTCGCCGGGGACGAACAGGCTTTCGTCCGCACCTTCGAGGGTGACCTCGACACCCGCATTTTCGATCGCCGGGGCCAACGATTTCAGAACGGCGCGGATCAGTCCGGCCAGATCGACCTGTTCGCGCGGGCGCAGACGCTCGGCCGCCTCGACGCGCGAGAGCGACAGCAGATCCTCGATCAGGCGGCGCATGCGCGCGGCCTCGTCGCGCATGGTTTCCAGAAAGGTCGAGCGGATGTCGGCGTCCTCGGCCGCGGGGCCCTGGAGGGTTTCGATGAATCCCGTCAGTGCCGTCAGCGGCGAACGCAGTTCATGGCTGACATTGGCGACGAAATCGCTGCGCAGCTGTTCGGCCTTTTCGATGGCCGTGCGGTCGTCAAAGATCAGCATTGCACCGTCCAGCCCGTCATCGGCGGCGTTCAGACGCAGGATTTCGACCTGATAGACCGCCTCGACGGCGCGGCGTGACACATGGCGCACGCTGCGTGCACGCGCACCGTCCAGAACCTCACCCACAGCGGTCAGGATCTCGGGCTGACGGATCAGCGCCAGCAGGTGACGCCCGGCAAGCGGGTCCTGGGGATCGTCCCCCAGCAGGTCCGAGGCGGCGCTGTTGGCCAGAACCACCCGCGGCCCGGCCTCGACGATCAGCACCGGGTTGTGAAACCGGTCGAGAATCGCCTCAAGCCTCAGTTGCGCCATGACATGTTCCCTGTCCCTTGCCCTGCCCCTTGTGAGCTGCCCCGGATCAACCGCCGAAAATGGCCGGCCCCTGGGCGCGGCGATGCAATCGGGCGGTGAATGGCGGCTCTGTTTGCCGTGATTGTTTCCTGGCCAAGGCTATTACCGTGTTTCATGTCATTTTTCTGAAGAATTGTAAAATATTCACAAGATTTTCATTTTTTCGGTTTACACGCGCAGTTTCAGGCGATTAACCTTGTGGTTGCAAAACCGTGAATATGCGGCGTTTCGGTTTGTTAACCATGTCATGGCGTATCCTGTCTCGTCCGGAACATGGCCGCAAAAAACAAGACCTGGAACCAGCAGAGAGACAGAAATGATCATCAGGCAGAATTTTTCGACCCGCGCCTCGCGCGCCCGACAGGGCAGTCGGCGTATCGGACTGGGACTGGCCCTTTTCATCGGGTTCGAGGGGGTTTGCGAGGGACTGTACCCCGCCGCCGACACCGTTATTCCCGAACCCGTGCAGGCCGCAAGCGATGCGCGCAAGGTGCATATGGCGCTGGACCATTTCCTGACCCTTGGCGCCGCGCATTTCCGCCGCATCAACCCCAGCATCGTCGTGTCGCCCCTGATGGGCAAGCGGGCCGACGCGATGGATGTCGCGCAAAAGTTGCAGGCCCTCGGCTATACCGGCCCGTACCACGCGCTTGCGCCCCGCGTCGCCGATGCCGGAATGATCGCACACGAGGTGCGTGCGGCCTCTCCGGGCATCCGCTTTGATCTGACCCAGATCCCCCAGACACGCCGTCACGCCTGACAAGGCGTCGCAGGCCGGGCTGGCCCTGACCGTACGGAACAGACCCCTTCCAAGCGCTTCGCCTTGGCGTTAACAAGGGACAGGTTGCCGCGACGGAGCGACGAAAATGATCTATCAGGACGCCAGCGCATGGCGCGAATCGCGGGCAAGGCATGTCCTGCTGTTCGGCATGTCGGGTCTGGGCAAGACCCATGTTTCCAACATCCTGCGCGAAAGCGGCGGGTGGTTTCACTATTCGGTCGATTACCGTATCGGCACGCGTTACATGGGCGAACATATCGTCGACAATTTCAAGCGCGAGGCCATGCGCAACCCGTTTCTGGCCCATCTGCTGCGCAGCGATTCGATCTATATCGCCTCGAACATCACCTTCGACAACCTCGCGCCGCTGTCCACCTATCTGGGCAAGCCGGGCGACCCCGCGCGTGGCGGTATCCCTTTTGCCGAATACCGCAAGCGGCAGGACCAGCACCGCAGCGCCGAAATCAACGCCCTGCTGGACACGCCCCATTTCATCGAACGCGCGCGCGAACTGTATGAATACGACAATTTCGTCTGCGATTCCGGCGGCTCGATCTGCGAGGTGGTTGACCCCGATGATCCCGATGACCCGGTTCTGAAAACGCTTTCCGAAAACCTGCTGATGGTCTGGATCAGGGGCGGGCCCGAGCATGTGGACAAGCTGGTCGCGCGTTTCGAGAGTGCCCCGAAGCCGATGTATTTCAACCCCGATTTTCTGGAACGGACCTGGGCGGATTATTGCGCCCGCAAGGGGGTGGCCGAGGATCAGGTGGATCCTGACGACTTCATGCGTTTTGCCTATCGCGCCTGCCTTGACCATCGCCAGCCGCTGTATCGGGCGATGGCCGAAAACTGGGGCGTCACGGTCGAAGCCGCCGATATCGCGCAGGTGCGCAGCGCCGAGGATTTCGACACATTGATCGCCCGCGCCCTTGATGCCCGCGCCGTGCAGGGTTAACTGAAGTTTCCTCAACCGTCGCGAGACCGCCATGCCGATCAAGATTCCGCAAGACCTGCCCGCCTATGACATCCTCAAGCGCGAGGGTGTCATGGTCATGTCGCCCGAACAGGCCGCGCGCCAGGACATCCGCCCGCTGCAGATCGGGCTGCTGAACCTGATGCCGAAAAAGATCCAGACGGAAACCCAGTTCGCCCGCCTGATCGGGGCGACCCCGCTGCAGATCGAGTTTACCCTCATCCGCATGACGGAGCACAAGCCGCGCAATGTCTCGCCCGCGCATATGGAGGCGTTCTATCATTCCTTCCAGTCGATCAAGCACCGCAAGCTGGACGGCCTCATCATCACCGGCGCCCCGATCGAACATCTGCCGTTCGAGCAGGTCACCTATTGGGACGAGATGCAGGAGGTCATGGACTGGACGCAGACCAATGTGCATTCTACCTTCGGCGTCTGCTGGGGTGGCATGGCCATGATCAACCATTTCCACGGGGTCGAGAAACACATGCTCGACCACAAGGCGTTCGGCTGTTTCCGCCACCGCAACCTGGCGCCCGCCTCGCCCTATCTGCGTGGCTTTTCCGATGATTTCGTGATCCCCGTCAGCCGCTGGACGGAAATGCGCCAGGACGAGATCGACGCGGTCGAGGGCCTCGACACCCTGCTGGGCAGCGACGAGGTCGGCCCCTGTCTGGTCGAGGATCGGGCGCATCGGGCGCTCTATATCTTCAACCATTTCGAATATGATACCGACACGCTGAAACAGGAATATGACCGCGATATCGCCAATGGCACCCCGATCAACGTGCCGATCAACTATTATCGCAATGAAGACCCCAGCCAGCCGCCGGAAAACCGCTGGCGCTCTCATGCGCATCTGCTTTACGGCAACTGGATCAACCAGATTTATCAGACCACGCCGTTCGACCTGAACCTGATCGGGGCTGCGACACCATGAAGATCGCGCTGTTCCTGTCGCTGCTGGTTGCGCTGGGGGTTGCTGCCCTTCTGTGGCGTGCCGCGCGCAACGAGGCACAGGCCCGGCGCAACTGGCCGCCGGGCGGGCGCATGTGCGCCGTCAACGGACGTATGCTGCACCTTCAGATCACCGGCGAAGGCCCGCCGATCGTGCTGATCCACGGCGCCAGCGGCAATCTGCGCGACATGACCTTTCGTCTGGCGCCGGCACTGGCCGAACATTTCACCGTGATCGCCGTCGATCGCCCCGGCTTTGGCCATTCCGAGCCCCTGCCCCGTTGCGCTAACGGGTTGCGCGAACAGGTTGTCGTGCTGCGCGACGCGCTGCGCAAGCTGGGCTACGACCGGGTCTTTCTGCTGGGCCAGAGCTATGGCGGCGCGGTGGCGCTGAAATGGGCGCTGGAACATCCCGACAGCGTGCTGGGGATGCTGCTGGTTTCGGCGCCCTCCAATGTCTGGAGCGGCGGGCTCGACCCCCTTTACCGCATCAACGCGAACCCCGTGACTGGGCCGCTCCTGCGGCTGTGGGTTGCCGCCTTTCCGCCCGAGCGCCTGGTGCGCGCGACGATCCGCTCGGTCTTTGCGCCCGAGCCGGTGCCGGCGGGCTATCCCGAACATCTGGGAATCGGGCTGACGCTGCGCCGTACGACCCAGAGGGTGAATGCCGCCCAGGTGGCCGGGCTCAAGGATGAAATCCGGGCGATGGTTCCCCATTACCGCGAAATCGAAATTCCGGTCGAGGCCGTACACGGAACGCGCGACCAGATCGTGCCGGCCGAAATCCATACCGAAAAGCTGGCCCATCAGATCAGGGGGATCGACCTGACCTTTCTGGATGGCGTGGGCCACATGCCCCACAACACCCACACCGACAAGGTGCTGGCCGCAGCCCTGCGCCTGGCGGCCCGCCGCCCGCAGGCCGAAACCGGACCTGGCGATGGCTAAGCGGGGCTATCATCACGGCAATCTCAGGCGGGCGCTGATCGATACCACGCTGCGGCTGATCGAGGAAAAGGGGCCGCACGGCTTTACCATGGCCGAGGCGGCCAAGGCGGCCGGGGTATCGCCCGCCGCGCCCTATCGGCATTTTTCCGGCAAGGAACAGATGATCGCCGCTGCCGCGCGCGAGGGGTTCGAGATCTTTGCCGACCTGCTGGAATTTGCCTGGCGCGGGGGCCAGCCCTCGGCCCTGGCGGCGTTCGAGGCCACGGGGCGGGCCTATCTGGCATTCGCGCGCAAGCATCCGGGCCATTACATCGCCATGTTCGAAAGCGGCCTGCACCTGAACCGCGACCCCGATCTGGCGCGCGCGAGCGCTCGGGCGCGCGAGGTGATGGAGCGCGCCGCCGCGCGGTTGCTCGAACAGCTGCCCGAGGGCAGACGCCCGCCTGCCTCGATGGTGACACAACATGTCTGGGCGCTGAGCCACGGCGTTGTCGAACTGTTCGCCCGCGGAGAGCCGGGCGCCAATGCCCCCTATGCGCCCGAGGACCTGCTGGAAAGCGGGATCGGCATCTATCTGCGCGGCCTCGGCGTTCTTCCGCCCGACCGAGAGCCGGATCGGGGGCCGGATCGGGGGCGGTTCGAGAAATGATCCCCGGAACCCCCGCCCGGTACCCGCGTGCGGTCGCGGGGGTCAGCCGATGCGGTAATTGGGGCTTTCGCGGGTGATCTGCACGTCGTGGACGTGACTCTCCTTCAGCCCCGAGCCCGAGATGCGTACAAATCGACACCCCTTGCGCATTTCCTCGATGGTGGCGCTGCCGGTATAGCCCATGGCCGCCCGCAGCCCTCCCACCAGCTGGTGCAGAACGGCACCGGCCGCGCCCTTGTAGGGCACCTGCCCTTCGATTCCCTCGGGCACCAGTTTTTCGCTGGAAACCTCTTTCTGGAAATAGCGGTCGGCCGATCCGCGCGCCATCGCGCCGACGCTGCCCATGCCGCGGAATGCCTTGAAGCTGCGGCCCTGATAGAGGATCACCTCGCCCGGCGCCTCGTCGGTGCCGGCCAGCATCGAGCCCAGCATGGCGCAGCTGGCGCCGGCAGCGATGGCCTTGGCGAAATCGCCCGAAAACTTGATCCCGCCATCGGCGATGATCGGAGTGTCCGTCCTGTCGGCCTCTTCGGCGCAATCCATAATCGCGGTCAGTTGCGGCACGCCGACCCCGGCCACGATGCGGGTGGTGCAGATGCTGCCCGGCCCGATCCCGACCTTGACGGCATCGGCGCCCGCGTCGATCAGGGCGCGGGTGGCCTCGGCGGTGGCGACATTGCCGGCAACGACCTGCACGGCGTTCGACAGTTTCTTGATCCGTTCGACGGCCTGCGCCACGCTGATCGAATGACCATGCGCCGTGTCGATCACGATCATGTCCACGCCTGCATCGATCAGCGCCTGCGAGCGCTCGAACCCGGCGTCGCCCACCGTCGTTGCCGCCGCCACCCGCAGGCGGCCCAGCTCGTCCTTGCTGGCGTTGGGGTTGAGCACCGCCTGCTCGATATCCTTGATGGTCAGCAATCCGGTCAGCTTGCCCTCGTCATCGACGACCAGCAGCTTTTCGATGCGCCGCTCGGCCATAAGGGCCTTGGCCCGGCTCAGATCCGCAGGTTCGCGCAGCATGGCCAGGTTTTTCCGCGTCATCATCGCGCTGACCGGCGTGGTTTCATCCTCGGCAAAGCGCATGTCGCGGTTGGTCACGATTCCCAGCACATGGCCGGCATCATCGACTACCGGAAAGCCGGTGATGCGATAGCGCGCCTGCAATTCCTTGGCGTCGCGCAGCGTCTGGTCGGGGCGCAGGGTGATGGGGTTGTAGACGACACCGCTTTCAAAGCGCTTGACGCGGCGCACCTGGCGGGCCTGTTCCTCGATGTCCAGATTGCGGTGCAAGACCCCCATGCCGCCCGCCTGCGCCATGGCGATCGCCATGTCCGATTCGGTCACCGTATCCATTGCGGAACTGAGCAGCGGGATGTTCAGATCAATGCTGCGGGTCACGCGGGTCGAGGTATCGGCCTCGGCCGGCAGCACGCGGGATGCGCCGGGGACCAGCAACACGTCATCAAAGGTGAGGGCCTCACGAATTTCCATCATACACTCCGGGAAATGGGGATCGCTGTTGGCACATCCCTATCTCACGGCTGGGGTGAAAAGGAAAGGGCAAAGGCGGCCTCAGGCGATGCCGGCGCCGCTCTTTCTGGTCAGCTCGCCCCGGATGAAGGACTGCCCGGCCTTGTAAACGATATACAGGATGAAGGGAGTTCCGATGGCCAGCCCGATGATCACACCCGCCTGCGCCCATGAAAGCGGCACCATTCCGGTGGTCGCGGCAGTGACGTTCATGTTGGCAAATACCGCAATCGGGAATGTGAACGACCCCCAGGTCGGCCCGAAACCGCCCTCGGTCAGCCAGCGCGCGCAAATCAGAAAGACAAAGGCCAGCGCCAGCGACACGACATAGAACAGATCGAACTCCAGGCGCATGCCAAGTTGGGCAAAGGCAATGGCAAACAGCCCTGTCGGAGAAAGAAAGATCACCAGCGGCGGCCGCAGCGGCGGCACGGGGCGCGCCTGCACCAGCTTGCGTGCATAAAGGACCGAGATGATCGCAAAGGGCAGCAGAGAATAGAGGGTCAACCACAGGCTGAGATCGCGATATCCCAGGCGAATGCCGGCAACCGGTGCAACGATCAGACCGACAAAGGTCAGCAGTTGGAACGGCGAGACAAGGCGTGCCTCGCGCGGCATGGAAAACAGGCTGCCCAGCGCCAGCAGGGATGCCACGATGTGCAGCCCGACACCGGCCAGCCACACCGGCCCGCCATTGCCACCGGCTATATCCAGCACCAGCCCCAGCAACATCAGCACCATGGCCAGCGCGGCAATGCCCGCGCGTCCGGCCGGGGTCTTGAGGTCGTCATGCAGGACCGAGGGCCGCGCGATCAGCTTGGCCAGATAGGACACCAGGAAATACAGGTAGAACGCCCCGGCCAGCCCCATCAGGAAATCGCCCACGGCGCTGGAAAGGGGCAGGACGGCCGCCGCGCCGCGCCAGGCGATGCCAAGCCCGGTAAAGCCCAGGGCGACGGGAAAGATGGCCGGCGGCGTCTGCCGCCAGAGGGGGGGTCTGCTGCGCATGAGGGGACTCCTGCTGGAAATGTCGCAATGATATCGGCGCAAACGCATCCGGCTGCAAGGGCATCGGCCAATCTGCCGCAGTTCCGGCTACCCTGTTTCCGAGGTTCCTTGAATCGGGCTCTGCCCCCAGGGCAGCCGTGGCTCTGCCCCCACAGGGGCGCCTTTGAGCCGGCTCAAACGTGACACGCCCCCCGGGCTCTAACCCTGATCGTCCGTGCCCTGTCCGCGAAACCCCGTAGCCACGACAAATTTTTCCGAACTGTTTGCCCGGCTCGCGTCGGGTTTCACATTTGCCACCTTGCGAAAATGCCGTTTCAGGGTTTTCTGCAACTCGCCCTCGGCGCCGCCGGCCAGCACCTTGGCGACAAAGGTTCCCCCCTCGTCCAGCACATCAAAGGCCAGCTCGGCCGCGGCCTCGCACAGCGCGATGATGCGCAGATGGTCGGTCTGCTTGTGGCCGCTCGATGCGGCGGCCATGTCGGACATCACCACATCGGCCTTGCCGCCAAGCCAGGCCTTGACCTTGTCGTCGGCGCCTTCCTCCATGAAATCCAGCAGGTGAATTTCGGCCCCCGGCACGGGCTCGACCTCCTGCAGGTCGATTCCGATGATCCGGCCCTGGCGCTTGCCCTTCCTTTCGCCCAGCGCGTTGATGCGCGGCACTGCCACCTGCAGCCAGCCACCCGGCGCGCATCCCAGATCGACGACCCGCGCGCCGGGCACCAGAAAGCGGTACCTGTCGTCGAGCTCCATGATCTTGTAGGCGGCGCGGCCGCGATAGCCCTCCTTGCGGGCGCGCTGAACATAGGGGTCGTTCAGCTGGCGTTCGAGCCACAGCGTCGAGGACAGCCGGCGTCCCTTGGCGCTCTTGACGCGGACGCGCAAGGCACGCTGTCCACGGCCCGAGGTATTGCGAACACGTTTCATGGTCAGATCGGCCCGTCTTCCAGCACGCCGTCGGCGCTCATCATCGCATAAAGCAGCCCCTCGCGCAGACCGCGGTCGGCAACCGACAGCCGGTCGGTCGGCCAGATGCGCATGAGGGTCTGCAGGATCGCGGAACCCGACAGGATCAGCGCCTGACGATCGCGCCCGATGCGCGGATCGCGCCGGCGCCCCTCGGGGCCGAGCGCCAGATACTGGCGGATGACCGCGTCGATCTGCTCGGACGTCATGCGCAGCCCATCCACCTTGTTGCGGTCATAGCGGCGCAACCCCAGATGCGTGGCGGCAACCGTCGTGACCGTGCCCGAGGTGCCGATGATCTGGAAATCGCGCCGTGGCGGGGTGTCGGTCTTGCCGCAGCCACCCCCGCAGGCCGTCTGATAGGGCAGGAAATCGCACATCATCTCTTCGAAATGGCACGACATCAGGGCAAAGCGCGCGCCCTCGTCGGCGACATCCTCGAACTGGTCCTTGAGGGTGGCCACCCCCAGCGGAATAGATATCCAGTCAACCACCTTGGCGCCCGGAAAGGGGGTATCCTTGGGGCTGTCGGACAGCCGGCCGCGCATGCGCATGATGGCGCGGGCTCGTTCCAGCGGCGCAACCCTGGACAGGTCGATCCAGACCAGCTCGGTCGAGCCGCCGCCGATATCGACGACCAGCAGCTGTGTCGTGTGCCGCGATACCAGAGGCGCGCACGAGATGACGGCAAGGCGGGCCTCTTCCTCGGGGCGGATGATCTCAAGTTTCAGGCCGGTTTCATGCTCGATCCGGCGCAGAAAGGCCGCCCCGTTGGTGGCGCGCCGGCAGGCCTCGGTCGCAACCAGGCGCGCGTGACGCACCTTGTGCAGTTCCAGCTTGCGACGGCACAGCTTGAGCGCGGCAATGGTGCGGTCGATACTGGCGCGCGACAGCGAGCGGTGCTTTTCCAGCCCGCGCCCCAGCTGAACCGAGCGGGAAAACGAGTCGACCACATGGAACTGGCTGCCCTGGGGCTGGGCAATCAGCATGCGGCACGAGTTGGTGCCCAGATCCAGCGCGGCATAGAGGTCGGCCGGATCTGCCGGGGCCTCGGATGTCGATGCGACGGGTTTGGGAAACATCATGCCTCTTTCGTGCTGTGCCGGGGTGACGCCGGGGTGACGCGGGCCCACCGGGCGTGTTTCAAGGGTAGCCCGCCGGCCGCAACCGCGCAAGCCGCCAATCACCTCGTTTCGGGTTTGCTGCGGCCCGCAACCCGTGCCCTGCGCACCGCCAGGGGTTATACGGGGTCGCATCCACTTGCCGCCATGTCGAAAATCACCCATGTGAAGGGCGCACCGCGCCATAGAAAGGCGCTTGAAGAGGAAAGGAATCGCCAGATGGCGGAAGTGACGATCGTATATTGGCGCGACATCCCGGCCCAGGTCATCGTGGGCCGCGGACGGCGCGCGGCCAAGGTGCAGCTGAACGAGCGGTTTGAAAAGGCCATCGACCGCGCAGCCATGAAGGCGGGCGCGCGCGACACCGATTCATACCTTGCCGAGTGGCGCCGCGCCGCGCCGTTTACGGCCGAGGGCGAGGCGCATGACGTCGCCGCCGCACAGGCCGCGCGCATCGAGGCCGAATATGACGATGCCCGTCTGAAGGCATTGATCGACAACATGGGGCGAGAAGCCGAGGGATGATGAAGGCAGGCTTCATATCACCGCTGCCAGACGCAACAAAGGTTTGCGCCCGACACCGAGGGTGGGCGTTTCGCGCCCGCCCTGGGGGGCGGGGTCGGGCGCGAACCGGATCGCAGGCGATCCGGGATGCCGATTTTCGGAAAACACCGATCCGCAAGACCACTCGCGGCAAAACGTGACACAAGGGAGGGCCGGAAATGGCAGTCGTGGCAATGAAAAGACGGCAATATCCGCGCAATGGCGCGCTCGAGGCCCTCTTGCGGGGCTTTTCGATCGAGGTCATGCCGCGCACGGCGGCGAAGGTCGCCGATTTCCGGGCGCTGCTGCCCGCCGGCACGCGCATCTATCTGGCCCATATCGACGGCACCCCGTTTGACGACATGCTGGCAACCGCCCGGCGCCTGTCGCAACAGGGCTTTGCCGTCATGCCCCATTTCCCTGCCCGGCTGATCCGCGACCGCGCCGTGCTGACCGAATGGATCGACCGTTACCGGCAAGAGGCGGGCGTCGATCAGGCGCTGGTGCTGGCGGGCGGCATCAGCCGGCCACAGGGCGCCTTTGACAATTCGATGGAGCTGCTGGACACCGGCCTTTTCGACGATTTCACCCGCATCCATGTCGCCGGCCATCCCGAGGGCAACCGCGACGTCGCCCCCGATGGCGCGCCGCAGATCTTGCTGGACGCGCTGCGCTGGAAACAGGATTTCGCCCGCCGCAAGGGGCTGGAAATGGCCATCGTCACCCAGTTTGCCTTTGAATCCGCGCCGGTCATCGAATGGGCCGACAGCCTGATCGAGGCAGGCATCACCCTGCCCGTCCATATCGGCGTGGCGGGTCCGGCCAAGCTGCAAACCCTGATCCGCTTTGCCATTGCCTGTGGCGTCGGGCCCAGCCTGCGGGTGTTGCAGAAACGCGCGCGTGACGTGCGCAAGCTGCTGCTGCCCTTCACCCCCGACGAATTCCTGAACGACATCGCCGCGCACAAGGCCGCCCATCCCGAATTCAACATTTCACGGGTGCATTTCTTTCCGCTTGGGGGTATCAAGGCCGCCACCGAATGGACCCGGGACCATAGCGGCGACAGCGCCACCCGGCCGGAACAGAACTGAGGACCACGCCTGATGACACGAACCATTGTCGAATCGAAATCGAAAACCGCGATCATCGGCTTTGATCAGCCCTTTTGCGTGATCGGCGAGCGCATCAACCCCACCGGCCGCAAGAAGCTGGCGGCCGAGCTGGAAGCGGGCGATTTCAGCACCGTTCAGGCCGACGCGCTGGCACAGGTCGCCGCCGGGGCGACCATGCTCGATATCAATGCGGGTGTGGTCTACAATTCCAACCCCAACCCGAACGAGACCGAGCCACCGCTCATGCGCGAGGTCATCAAGCTGGTGCAGTCGCTGGTCGATGTGCCGCTGTGCATCGACAGCTCGGTTCCCGCCGCGCTCGAGGCCGGGCTCGAGGTCTGCGAAGGGCGGCCGCTGCTGAACTCGGTCACCGGCGAGGAAGAACGGCTCGAGGCCATCCTGCCGCTGGTCAAGAAATACAACGTGCCGGTGGTGGCGATCAGCAATGACGACAGCGGCATTTCCGAAGATCCCGAAGTGCGCTTTCAGGTGGCCAAGCGGATTGTCGAGCGCGCGGCCGATTACGGCATTCCGGCCCATGACATCGTGGTCGATCCGCTGGTCATGCCCATCGGCGCCATGGCCACCGCCGGCCTGCAGGTGTTCGAACTGGTCCGGCGCCTGCGCAACGAGCTGGGCGTGAACACCACCTGCGGGGCCTCGAATATCAGCTTTGGCCTGCCCAACCGGCACGCGATCAACGCCGCCTTCCTGCCCATGGCGATTGCCAGCGGCATGACCAGCGCCATCATGAACCCCACCCGCGAGGCCGAGATGATGGCCGTGCGCGCGGCCAACCTGCTGACCGACAACGACCCCAACGGAGCCGCCTGGATCCAGGCCAACAAGCCCCCCCTGGCCGAAGGCGAGGTCGAGGCCGGCGCCCGTGGCCGGCGTGGCGGGCGTCGTCGTCGGCGCGGCTGAGGGCCGATCGGGGCGCGCAGGGGGCGCTGCCCCCGTCGCTGGCGCGACTCCCCCGGACGTATTTGGGCAAAGAAGAAGCTGGGGGACGGGAGTCCTCAGGCGGGTTGAAAGCGGATTTCGCGCTTCAGGAATCGGGTTGCCTGGTCTGAAACCGTCTGCGGGTCGCCCGTGGTCAGGAACATGGATTTCCGGCCGGGACCGCGCATGTCGGGATGGCGTTGCAGGTAATCCTGCAGGCTGTGCGCGACGATCCTGCCCTGGGAAAAGACCTTGACGTTTTTCCCCAGCGCATCCTGAAACGTCTGGGCCATCAGGGGGTAATGTGTGCAGCCCAGAATCGCCGCCTGCGGGTGCGGCATGCGCCGTTTCAGGGCATCGACATGGCTGCGCACCAGCGCCTCGGCCAGGATCATGTCGCCATCCTCGATGGCATCGACAAGGCCGCCGCAGGGCTGGGCCTCGACATCGACGCCGACGGCGCGAAAGGCCAGTTCGCGCTGAAACGCGCGGCTGGCCACCGTCGAGGGGGTGGCAAACAGGGCGACATGCTTGGTCTCGACCTCGCGCGGGGGCGAATTGTCGCCCCAGGACCGTTCGGTCAATGCCTCGATCAGCGGAACGAACACGCCCAGCACGCGCTTGTCGGCGGGCACCCAGTTTTCCTGCATCCGGCGCAGCGCCGCGGCGGACGCGGTATTGCAGGCCAGGATCACCAGATCGCAGCCCGCATCGAACAGCCGTTGCGCGCCCTTGCAGGTGAGGTCATAGATGTCATCGGCATCGCGCACGCCATAGGGGGCGTGGGCATTGTCGCCGTAATAGACCAGCGGCAGGTCGGGCATGAGGTCGTGGATCTCGCGATAGACGCTCAGCCCGCCGAGGCCCGAGTCAAAGATACCGACGGCCATCAGCCGAACCTTTCAGAAGTCAAAGCCGTATTCCTGCGTATTCACCGGTTTCGGCGACAGGTCATAGGTTTTCGTGCGCAGAAAGTCCATCATCGCCTTGGGATCCTTGGCGTAGGTTTCGAGCGCCTGTCTGTCCAGCGGCTCGCCGATGGCAACCCGCACGGGTCGGCCGACGCGGCGCTTGAACTCGTTGATCAGCAATGCGGTGCGCATGGTTCGGTTGACGCGGCCAAAGAAATGGAAGCGGCGCGAATTGTGGCCCTCGAAAAAGATCGGCACCACGGTTGCGCCGCTTTTCGCGATCATCTTGGCGGTGAAGGTGCGCCAGGCGGGATCCATCGGAAAGCCGAACATCCTGCGCGGCGAGGAAACCGAGCCGCCCGGAAACACACCCACGGCGCCACCCTGTTTGAGATATTCCAGCGCCACCTTGCTGGTGTTGAGGTTGATCTGCATCGCCTCGCGGGTTTCGTCGAAACTGATCGGCAGGATCACGTCGTTGATGTCGTCGGCCTTGGAAAACACCTTGTGGGCAAGGATGCGGAAATCGCCGCGGGTGCGCGACATGATCTGCCCCAGCATCAGCCCGTCGAGAATGCCATAGGGGTGATTGGCCAGCACCACCACCGGGCCGGTTTTCGGAATGTTGTCGAGCGAGCCGGAAATGATGTCGAGCTTGAGCTTGTAGCGTTCCGGCACGACATCCCAGAAATTGCGCCCCTCGGCGATTTCGCGGTCATAGCCACGCGCGCGGCGGATCAGTTTCAGCCGGCCGGTTGCGTTTTCCACGGTTCGGATCAGTATGCGGCCGCGTCGCGTGCGGGCCGTTATGGCGTAAGAGATTTCGCGGGTCGCAGAAAACCGCTTGCCCATGTGCATGAATTCTTCCGATATGTGACTGTTTCCCTGGCCACCCAATATTGCAGAAATGTAAAAATTGCCAGATCAATTGCAGCAAATTGCCGACGCACGGCCGACAAGCCGGGAAAATGGGCGGAAAACTGCCGTTACGTCAACCGGACCACACCGAAAGGAAAAGGGGGCCGACCAACGGCCGACCCCCTGTCTTGTCTGTGCGCAAGGATAATCAGCGCTTCGAGAACTGGAAGCTCCGGCGCGCCTTGCGCTTGCCGTATTTCTTGCGTTCCACAACGCGGGAGTCGCGGGTCAGGAAACCCGCGGCCTTGAGCGCCGGGCGCAGCGACGGTTCATACAGCTGCAGCGCCTTCGAGATGCCATGCTTGACGGCACCGGCCTGGCCCGACAGGCCACCGCCCTTGACGGTGGCGATCACGTCGAACTGTCCCGTGACGCCGGCAACCTCGAACGGCTGGCGCAGGACCATCTGCAGCACGGGGCGCGCGAAATATTTTTCCATTTCCTTGCCGTTCACCGTGACCTTGCCCGATCCGGGGCGGATCCAGACGCGGGCGACCGCATCCTTGCGCTTGCCGGTGGCGTAGGAACGGCCCAGCTCGTCGCGGACGGGCTCGCGCGCGGGGGCCTCGGAAACAACGGCGCCCTCGGCGGCATCACCCGAAACAGCGGCCTGGAGATCTTCGAGAGAATTGATTTGATCGCTCATGATTACGCGCTCCGGGTGTTTTTCGGGTTCATGGACCTGACGTCCAGAACTTCGGGATTCTGTGCTTCATGCGGATGCGTGGCGCCGGCATAGACACGCAGGTTCTTCATCTGCCTGCGCGAAAGCGGCCCGCCGGGCAGCATGCGCTGAACGGCCTTTTCGACGACGCGCTCGGGGAACTTGCCCTCGAGCAGCTGGCCCGCGGTGCGTTGCTTGATGCCGCCGGGATGGCCGGTGTGCCAGTAATATGTCTTGTCCGCGCGCTTGTTGCCGGTCAGCTGCACCTTGTCGGCATTGATGACGATCACATTGTCGCCCATGTCCATATGCGGGGTAAAGGTTGCCTTGTGCTTGCCGCGCAGACGCATCGCGATGATCGAGGCAAGACGGCCCAGAACAACGCCCTCGGCGTCGATCAGGATCCATTTCTTGTCGATATCAGCAGGTTTAGCCGTATAGGTTTTCATTTTTCCACCTGGATATGTGAATTCGGCGCCTTTGCGGGCGCGTCAACTGATGTGGGGTTTGTAAGCATATCTGGCGTCGGGTCAAGAGGGATGCTGCGCGCAATATCTCGCAAAAACAATGTGTTATGAAATAGGTATTATTTTACCCCACAAGGGTGGCGATATTTGCAAGGATCAGGAAGGCTATGGTTGCCAGACGCGCGCCCTCGATCACGCGCGCACGCCGCTGCGCGGATTGCGTGCCACGAAACCGCCGGATCCCGGGGCTGAAACATAACATGGACGCGCAGACCAGCCCCACCACAAGGGGGCTGCGGGTCACAATCATGAGGCCCAGATAGACCGCAATCGTGGCAAAGGGCCAGATGCGCCCAAGCCGGGCAACAGGATCGTTGCGATCGAAAATGGTTTGTTCTTCAAAAAGGGCGCGCTGGTCGTCCGATGCAGGAACAAGAAACAGGGCCTGAAGCAGGCCGAAGATTGCGCCACAGAACAGGAAATCCACAAGTGATGCCCAGATATCGGATTCAGAAAACCCCAACTGCATGAAAAGGCCAATCCAAAGCGCGTGATACAGCCCGAAAAACAAACGCATCACGAGCCGCTTTCGGTCTTGCGGAAAAACCACGGCAAATGCGGTGCGCCCTGCTCCGATCCCCACCAGAGCCGCAGTCATCACCGCAGCATTCAGATCACGCCCGTTATAACCGCCGCCCAGATACCGGTTGTCCATCCATACAAAGGCAGCGAACAAAGCCCCGATGAATACCCACTCCAAGTCGGCATATCTCAAGGACCATCTGACTTTCCTGTCGGGCCGCGCCGTCGTTTCCTGCATCGCAATCCCCGCTTACCGGCCTGCATACAGCAGAAACACCCCCGCCCCCGCCAGCCCCGCAAAGGCCAGCCACCACAGGGCCTGCGCCGCGCGGGCATGGGCCGGGTTCTGATGATCGGGATTGACCTGCCGCATGCAGGGCATCAGGGCAAGGGCGATGCTGGCCAGAAAGGTGGCCTCCAGTGTGTGCCCCGTCAAGGCCGGCACCACATCGGCCAACAGGATCACGAGCGGCCACAGCCAGATGCGCGCGCCCGTCCAGCCGCCCCGTGCAAGCAATATTTCCGGCATCAACAGCCTGCTGCGCCTGTTGTGGCGCAACTTGCCGCTGGTCAGCCAGATGATCGCTCCGAATACGAACATCGTCCCTGTAAAGGTCAGGTGATAAGTCACATCGCCATTCCGAACCACAATCGCCTGCATGAACAGGCCCCAGCTCAACGCCTGATATACCTGCGCCAATATATTGACGATATTGCTGCGCCCGGGCAGCGGCGGCACATAGGTTGCCTGCGCCCCAAATCCCAAGCCCAGCAGCGCCATTGCCATCAACCGCAGCGCGTTGAGTTGAACAAACACATCGCCGAGACCAATCGCCCTGAACAGCGCCAGCATCGAGACAATGAAAAGCGGATAGAAAACGGCCCAAGCCAAACCATGCAGCGGCGGATAGGCCAGCCAAAAATTGCGCAACAGGGTTTGTCGGGGATGATCCGAAATATCCATTGGCAAAATTCCCATCAGAAAAGACCGCGGCACATATGGCCGGGGCAAGAATGTCGCATGGCGCCGGTCACGTCAAGGTTGTGCCCGCACCTCCTCGGGCGCAATCGCATAGGTCAGGCTGGCGCGCGCGACGGGGCCTTCCTCGGGGTGGGCATCGGAATGGATCAGCACATCGCCCACGCACAGCCGCTTGCCCAGCTTCAGGATACGCGCCGTGCCGACCAGATCGCCGGGCGCGGGCTTGCGCAGGAAATCGATGCAGCAATTCGTGGTCACGCTCAGGGTGCGCGGCCCGATCATGGCCAGCAGGGCCATGTAGAACGCGCAATCGGCCAGTGCGAACATGCTGGGCCCCGACACCGTGCCGCCGGGGCGCAAATGGCGATTGTCGACATTCATCCGCATGATGACGCCATCCCCGGTGATCTGGTCCAGGCTGAACTGCCCGTCGACCTGCGGAAATTCCCGGGCAATAAGACCCTCCAGTTCCGCAACGTTCATGACCGGCCGCATTTCTCTCCCCTTTTACTGATCATCGCACGCGACTACACTTGCCTCAGGATCACGGGGATACAAGAGGTAAACGAAAATGGACGAGCCCATTCTGCTCCGCCAGGACAAGGACGCCATCGCCACGCTGACGATGAACAGCCCGAAAAACCTGAACGCCCTGTCAGACGCCATGCTGGCGGCGCTGCAGGAACAGTTCGACAGCCTGATGAACGATCGCGGCATTCGCGCGGTGATCCTGCGCGGCAGTGGCAAGGCCTTTTGCGCCGGCCATGACCTGCGCGAAATGACGGCGGGCCGCCAGGCCGAGGACGGCGGCAAGGCCTATTTCCGCGACCTGTTTCAACGCTGTTCGCGCCTGATGACAACCATCCCCCGCCTGCCCCAGCCGGTGATCGCCCAGGTCCACGGCATCGCTACCGCGGCCGGCTGCCAGCTGGTCGCCAGCTGCGACATGGCCGTGGCGGCCGAGGGCACGCGCTTTGGCGTCAACGGCGTGAATATCGGCCTGTTCTGTTCCACCCCGATGGTGGCACTGTCGCGCAACATACCGCGCAAGCAGGCCTTCGAGATGCTGACCACCGGCAGGTTCATCGAATCCGACCGGGCCGAAACGCTGGGCCTGATCAACCGCACGGTCCCCCAAGAGCGGCTTGAGGGCACCACGCAAGAGCTGGCCGAAACCGTTGCCGGCAAGCTGGGCGCAGCGGTCAAGATCGGCAAGCAGGCCTTTTACGAACAGATCCAGATGCCGCTGGAACAGGCCTATGCCTATACGGGCGAGGTGATGGTCGAAAACATGCTGTATCGCGACACCGAGGAAGGCATCGCCGCCTTTCTGGAAAAACGCCCTCCCGATTGGCAGCAGTGACCGGATCGGCAACGGTGACGGGGCGGGTTGCCAGACGGCCCGCCCCTTCTTCTTTGTTCAAATACGTCCGGGGGAGGCCCGTCAGGGCCGGGGGCAGAGCCCCCTGCCCGTCCAACCACCATATCTCCGGGCTGGCCGGTTGCCTGCACCGGCAGGTCAGCCCTCAGCCTGCCTCGGCCGGCTGATCCAGGCTCTCGATGAAACGCACGGCCTCGTCGCGGGTCGGGGTCAGGGCGTCGCGATCCTCGCCGGGAAAGAAACGGCCGCGCGTCGCCGTGGGCATGGCGCGCGGGGCAAATGTGGTGACACGCGGGCCGATCACCTTTGTCTCGGCCGCCCATGAATCCCAGATTGCCTGTTGCGCCGCCTTGGAAAACCCGTAGGCGGCAAAGAACTTGCGCCCCACGACCTCGCGATCGACGGGCAGGACGGCAAGCCCCCCCTCGACCGCCTTGAGCAGCGGCTCGACCATGGCAATGATGCGCTGGGTTGCGCGAATGTTGATCGCCAGGCTCTTGTCCAGATCGCTTTCGGGCACGTGGCCCGCGGGCGACAGGGGGCTTGCGTGAATGGCGCAGTGCACCAGCAGATCGACATGGCCCCAGCGCTTGTAGATCGACAGGCACATGCCTTGCAGGGCCTCGTCCTCGGTGATGTCGATGGGCACGAGCGTCGCGGTTCCCCCGCGCGCGGTGATCCGGTCGTCCAGCTCTTCCAGCGCGCCGCTGGTGCGCGCCACCGCGATCACATGCCAGCCGCGCGCGGCCAGCTCTTCGGCCACGGCCGCGCCGAAACCGCGCGAGGCACCTGTCACAAGGGCGATCTTCTTTGCTTTTTCATCGGTCATCTTGCGGCCTTCATTTCAAAACCCCGCTCCAACATGTCCCGTGGGCGGATCGGGTAGTCGCCCGAAAAACAGGCGTCACAGAATTGCGGGTTGCTGCCATCGCGCCCCGACTGGGCGCCGCAGGCCCGGTAAAGCCCCTCGAGCGAGACGAAACGCAGGCTGTCCACCGCCAGGTGCTTGCGCATTTCCTCCTCGGTCATCGAGGCGGCCAGCAGCTTGCCGCGCTCGGGCGTGTCCACGCCATAGAAACAGGGCCACATGGTGGGGGGCGAGGCTATGCGGAAATGCACCTCGCGCGCGCCGGCGTCCAGGATCATCTCCTTGATCTTGCGGCTGGTCGTGCCGCGCACCACGCTGTCATCGACCAGCACCACGCGCTTGCCCCGGATCAATGCGCGGTTGACGTTCAGTTTCAGGCGCACGCCCATGTTGCGAATCTGCTCGGTCGGCTCGATAAAGGTGCGGCCCATATACTGGTTGCGGATGATCCCCATCGCATAGGGAATGCCGCTTTCCTGGCTGAAACCGATGGCCGCCGGCGTGCCGCTGTCGGGCACGGGGCAGACCAGATCGGCCTCGACCGGGGCCTCGCGGGCCAGCTCGATACCGATGGCGCGGCGGGTCTCATAGACCGACCGCCCGCCCAGGATGCTGTCGGGACGCGAGAAATAGACATGTTCAAAGATGCAGGGCCGCGGGGCGCGCGGATCAAAGGGGTGAAAACTTTCAATGCCCTCGCTGGTAATGACCACCATTTCGCCGGGCTCGATCTCGCGCAGGAATTCGGCGCCGATGATATCCAGCGCACAGGTTTCCGAGCTCAGCACCCAGCCCGCCCCCAGCCTGCCCAGCATCAGCGGCCGCACGCCCAGCGGATCGCGCACGCCGATCAGCTTGCTGCGGGTCATGGCGACGATGGAAAAGGCGCCCTCGACCCGGCGCAGCGCGTCCTTGAGGCGCTCGCCGATCGTTTCCTGAATGGAACGCGCCATCAGGTGGATGATGCATTCGCTGTCCGAACTGGACTGGAAGATCGAGCCATGCGCGATCAGTTCGCGCCTGAGCGCCACCGCATTGGTGATGTTGCCGTTATGGGCAATGGCGCAGCCGCCCATGGAAAACTCGCCAAAAAAGGGCTGCACGTCGCGGATTGCCGTCTGCCCCTTGCTGCCGGTCGTGGAATAGCGCACATGCCCGATGGCAATGTCGCCGGGCAGGGTTTCCATCAGCCCCGCCTTGGTAAAGTTGTCGCGCACATAACCGAAACGCCGGGCCGAGTTGAAACCGGTTTCAGGCGCATAGGACACGATGCCGCCGGCCTCTTGCCCGCGATGCTGCAGGGCGTGCAGGCCAAGTGCCACGAAATTGGCGGCATCCGACAGGCCGATGACGCCAAAGACACCGCATTCCTCGTGCAGATGGTCATCATCGAAAGGGTGAGCGAAAGAGGGTTTCATCAGGTCACGCATGGTGAATCGGATCCCAGGCAGCCGAAGTCTGCCCCCTCTTAATTCGGCCCTGCGGAAGAGTCACCCTCGCAAGGCAGAAATCACGATTTTTTCACGTCAACGGGTTCACGCGCCCGAGCCGGGGGTCACACGGATGACCTTGTTCGAAGGGGTCGCGCCCGGCGTGATCTGGGGCAGACGGCTGCCCGAGCCGCGTTTTGCCCGGGCGGAAAGACAGGGCTGGGTCAGCTGTTCATAGCGGGTGACGATCCATTCGGGCGCCTGGGTCGGGATCTGTTTCTCGATCGCATCCCTTGTCTGGGAAAAGATCGCCGCCGATCGTGAATCGTCGATGATCGGCATGCCCTCGGCAGCCGGGATGATGCGGTCATAGGCGACAAAGGCCAGCGCCACCAGCACGACGCCGCGCAGAACGCCGAACAGAAAGCCCAGCCCGGCATCGAACCCGCCCAGCGCCGATTTGCGCACGAGGTTCGCAAACAGCGGCGTAAAGATCGACACCACGATCAGCGCCACCGCAAAGACGGCAAAAAAGGCCGTGATCATGGACAGTTCGCACGAATTGGCCAGAAAATCGCCGACAACCGGGATTTCCTTGATCAGCGGCTCGGCCTGGGGGGCAAAGACGAACGCCACCGCCGCCGCCGCAACCCAGCCCGCAATCGCCAGTGTTTCACGCACGAAACCGCGCGAATAGGCAAGGATGGCCGAGATCAGGATGATGCCCGCGACCCCCGCATCGACAAGTGTAAAGCCTACCATCTTGTTCCTGTTCCGGGGTTGTCCGCCCCGTTGTCCCTGTTGTTCATGCTCAGCCCCCGAAAATGTCTATAATGAATTCTTCCAGATCGGAAAGTTTTTTTACCCTGAAACCCCCCGATGACACCGATTTTACCGATGCGGGTGCAATGGCTGCGTGAAATCCCAGCTTGGCCGCCTCTTTCAGGCGAGCGTCGGCCTGCGTGATCGGGCGCAGGGCGCCTGACAGGCTGACCTCGCCAAACACCACCGTGCGGGCGTCCAGCGGCCGTTGCTCGCGCGCCGACATCAAGGCCGCCGCCACCGCCAGATCGGCGGCGGGCTCGGATATGCGCATGCCGCCGGCGATGTTCAGATAGACGTCCATGCCGGCAAATGCGATGCCGCAGCGCGATTCCAGCACGGCCAGCACCATCGCCAGGCGCCCGTTGTCCCAGCCCACTACATTGCGTCGCGGCGTGGCCAGCGGGCTGGGCGCCACCAGCGCCTGGATTTCCACCAGCACCGGGCGCGTGCCCTCGATGCCCGCAAAGACCACCGAGCCCGGCGCGGGTTTCTCGCGTTCCGACATGAACAGGGCCGAGGGGTTGCTGACCTGTTCCAGCCCGCGGCCGGTCATCTCGAACACGCCGATTTCGTCGGCCGGCCCAAAGCGGTTTTTCACCGCGCGCAGGATGCGGAACTGGTGGCCGCGCTCGCCTTCGAAATACAGCACGGTATCGACCATGTGTTCGACCACGCGCGGCCCGGCAATCTGGCCCTCCTTGGTGACATGGCCGACCAGCACCACCGAAATGCCGCGCCGCTTGGCAAACGCGGTCAGCTCGTGGGCCGCCGCGCGCACCTGGCTGATGGAACCGGGCGCGCTTTCGACATGGTCGGCCCACATGGTCTGGATCGAATCGATGATGACGAAATCGGGTTTTTCCTGGTCCAGCGTTGTCAGGATGTCGCGCAGATTGGTTTCGGCGGCCAGCTGCACCGGCGCGTCGGTCAGTTTCAACCGGTCGGCCCGCATGCGGATCTGGCTGGCGGCCTCTTCGCCGGACACATAGATCACCTTCAGCCCCTTGCGGGCAAAGGCGGCGGCGGCCTGCAACAGCAGGGTGGACTTGCCGATCCCCGGATCGCCCCCCACAAGGATGGCCGAGCCCGGCACCAGCCCGCCGCCAAGCACGCGGTCGAATTCATCCATGCCGCACAGGGTGCGCTGCAAGGGGGCGTCCTGTGTTGTCAGGTCCGACAGCGCCATCCTCTGGCCCCGCGCGGCGCCCAGCGATTTTTTCGCAGGCCCCGCTGACAATGCCTTTTCTTCCGAAATGGTGTTCCAGGCACCGCAATCATCACAGCGCCCGGCCCATTTCTTGTGCACCGCCCCGCAGGCGGAACAGACAAAGCTGGTCTTAGCCATTTTTCAGCATCCTTGCCGTCAGGAACGAGATCAGCAGCGAGGCCACCACGCATCCGGTGAACAGATACAGCCCCCAGGCGGTTTCCACGCGCCCCTGAACCCCGGCCACCTTGATGCCGGTATAAAGCACGATGTAAAGCGCGATCACAAAGATATCGGCCATGGCCAGCTTGCCGATAAAGGTCAGCGGGGCCAGCAGGCGCGCGCTCAGCAGATCGAAATGGATCAAGGCCAGGCCGATGATCTTGATATAGGGGGCGAAGATGGCAAAGAACGTCATCAACAGCGCCAGATAGACGTCGTGTTTCCAGATCCCCTGAAGCGCGCTGACGATCGAGTTTTCGCTGAGGCTGAGAAAGGGCAGCAGGCCCGATTTGAGGATCGGCGCGAACCAGGCGACCGGAAACAGCACCAGCAGCGACAGGTTGGCGATGATCAGGGCAAGGCGCATCAATGGGCGATCCAGTTGGGCACACTCAGCAGCAGCCAGATGGTGGAGGCGATCATGACCACGGGCTCCAGCCAGAAACGCCCCATGCCGCCCCGGCGCGCGGCCAGCGCCCAACTGGCAAGGGCGACGAGTGTCGCAACGATCAGCGCGGCAGGGGCAAAGCCGGGCAGGCCGGCGCCGAACAGGCCGGTTTTCATGAACAGCACGACATAGGCAAGCGGCGCTGCCGCGACCAGGGCGGGCAACAGAAATCGCCGCTCTCCCCAGCCAAGGGCGATGCGCAGGGCCGAGGCCAGAACCAGCGTGACCGGCAGCGGGTAAAACACCAGCAAGAGGGCAAAAAGGCCGATGCCGCGCAGGGTTTCGATCATGTCGTGCCTCCGGCTTGCGGGGTATTAGTGGCGATGGCGGGCAATTTGCGTGTTCCTGTCGTGCTTTCTGTTATCATGCGCGCCCGGTCAGGAAAAGGTCGGCTGGCCGCCGCAGCTTTGCCATTGCAGCCTGGCAGGGGGCGCTGCCCCCGTCGCTGGCGCGACTCCCCCGGCGTATTTGGGCAAAGAAGAAGGCGGGTCTAGCGGATGGCCTCGATCGGGCCTTCGGCGCGGGCGTTGATGAACTGGTCGAGATAGGGATCGCCGGAATCGTCCATCTTTTCGACCGGGCCGGTCCAGCGGATCTTGCCGTCATGCAGCATGGCAACCTGGTCGGCAATGGCGCGCACGCTGCTCATGTCGTGGGTGATGGTCATGGCGGTGGCGCCCATCTCGGTGACGATCTCGCGGATCAGGCTGTTGATGACGCCCGACATTATCGGGTCAAGGCCGGTCGTGGGCTCGTCGAAAAAGATGATCTCGGGCTCGGCGGCGATGGCGCGGGCCAGGCCGACGCGTTTCTGCATGCCGCCCGACAGCTCGGCCGGGTAGAGGTCGGCAACCCGTTCCTTCAGCCCCACGCGGCGCAGTTTTTCGATGGCAATGGCGCGGGCCTCGTCGCGCGGGCGCTTGAGCTTTCCGCGCAGCAGGCGGAAGGCCACGTTCTGCCAGACCGTCATGCTGTCAAACAGCGCGCCGCCCTGAAACAGCATGCCGAAGCGCGCCAGAAAGGCATCGCGGTCGCCCTGTTCGGCGGGCCTGCCCTCGACCAGGATTTCGCCCTTGTCCGGGTGCAGCAGGCCGAGGACGCATTTCAGCAGTACCGATTTGCCGGTGCCCGAGCCGCCGATGATGACCATGCTTTCGCCCTTGTTCACGCTCAGGTCGATGCCGCGCAGGACGTGGTTGTCGCCGAACGACTTGTACACGTCGCGGAATTCGATCATCGGCCGGGTCATCAGGGCGCCTTCATGACGAAAAGAACAGGGTTGTGAGGATGTAGTTCGCGGTCAGGATCAAGACCGAGGCCGAGACCACCGCATTGGTGGTGGCGCGCCCCACGCCCTGTGCCCCGCGGCCCGAATTCATGCCGTGATAGCAGCCCATCAGCGCGAGGATGAAACCGAATACCGCCGCCTTGAGCAGCCCCGATGTCACATCCCAGCTTTCCAGGAAATCGACCGTGTTCTTCAGATAGGCGCCGGAATTCAGCCCCAGCTTGGTGATGCCGACCAGCCAGCCGCCCATGATGCCGATCGCGTCGCCCACCGCGACCAGGACCGGCATGGCCAATGTGGCCGCCAGCACGCGTGGCACGGTCAGATATTTCATCGGGTTGGTCGAAAGCGTGACCAGCGCGTCGATCTGTTCGGTCACCTTCATGGTGCCCAGCTCGGCGGCGACAGACGAGGCCACCCGCCCGGCCACCATCAGCCCGCCCAGCACCGGGCCAAGCTCGCGCACCATGCCGATAGCCACGATCGAGGGAACCACGCTTTCGGCGTTGAAGCGCGAGCCCCCCTCGAAGATCTGCAAGGCCAGCGCCGCGCCCGTGAACACGGCGGTCAGGCCCACCACCGGCAGGCTGAAATAGCCGATATGCAGCAGTTGTGACAGGAATTCGCGCAGGTAAAAGGGGGGGCGAAGGATGTGGCTGACGGATTTCCCGGTAAAGATGGTGACACGCCCGATGGCGGCCAGCAGGGCCAGCACCGAATGCCCTATGGGGGCGAGGATTGGCGTAATCGGGTTCATGGCGGTCCGAAACCTTGCCGTTGGTGCGGGAAAATCCGCGATTCAGCCCTTGTAGACCCGTTTGTAGCGCGGGCCAAGACCGGTGAGGATTTCATAACCGATGGTACCGGCCATGTCGGCCAGGTCGTCTATGGTCTGAAGATCGCACAGGATGTCGAGACTTGCCGGGATATCGTCGAGGTCGGTCACGTCAACCGTCAGCAGGTCCATCGATACGCGTCCGACAAGGGGACAAGGCGTGTCATCTGCCCATAGCATGGCGCGCCCGCCCATGGCCCGGATCAGCCCGTCGGCATAGCCGGCGGCAAGGGTGGCCACGATCGAATCGCGTTCTGCGCGCCAGTCGGCGCCGTAGCCGACGCTTTCGCCCTGCCTGACCTCGCGGGTCTGGATCACCGGCAGCGACAGGTTCACGACCGGGCGGGCATCGGCAAATGGCAGGCCGCCGTAGAGGCCGATACCGGGGCGGGTCACGTCGAAATGATATTCCGGGCCCAGCAGGATGCCCCCTGTCGCCGCCAGCGAGCGACGCACCTCAAGCCCGTCGGTCATCTCGCGAAAGGCGTGCAGCTGTGCGGCGTTCTGCGGGTGGTCGGGCTCGTCCGCGCAGGCCAGATGGGACATTATCAGCGCAGGCCCTGCGGCCATGATGTCATCGCGCAGGGCCAGGAACTCCGCGCGCTCCATGCCGAGGCGGTTCATCCCGGTATCCAGCTGGATGCCGAAGGGATGGTCCGCGAGCAGCTCGAAATGGCGGGCGACCTGGGCCGCATCGTTCAGCAGCGGGATCAGGTTTGCCCGAGCCAGCAGCGGGGCATCGCCGGCCATGTGACCGGAAAAGACGAATATCTCGGCCTCGTCCCCGCATGCCCGTCTGACGGCCAGACCTTCGCGCGCCTCGGCCACGAAAAAGATGCGCACGCCCGCCGCCTGCAATGCCTGCACCACGCGTGCGACCCCCAGGCCATAGGCATTGGCCTTGACCACCGCGCCGGTCGTGGTGGCCTTGTCGCTGCTGTCATCCAGAAGGGTCCAGTTGCGGGCAATGGCGTCGAGGTCGATGGTCAGGGTGGCTGCGGTCATGTCGGTCTCCGGTTGTTTGCGCCCCATACCGGTCACAGGGGCCACAATGCGGGGGGCGAGGTCAAGTCCCCTTTGGCATCAAATCTGCCCCCGCCCATGCGGGGCGCGCGGATTTGTCCTGTTTTCCTGCGCCGCGCCGGTGAACATATGCGTATTTCCTTAACTGTTCATCCCGCAAGCGGAGCACATGATGCTGGCCTTCATCGATTCCCTTCCCCTGTCCACCCTGATTCTGGTCGCGCTGACGCTGGGGCTGGCCCCATTCCTGCCCGAGCCCCATATCTGGGAAAAGCTCAAGATGCTGGCCGCCGGCAACCTGACGCGCCCGATCGACATCTTCGATTTCCTGCTGCACGGCGTGCCCTGGGTGCTGCTGGCGATGAAGCTGGGCGTCATGGCGCTGAGCGGAACGGCCTGAGCGGGGTTCAGCCCGAGATCAGCCCTTGCGCGCCTTGCGTGCGGCCTTGACCTCGCGGGCCAGCGCAATCGTATAGTCTGCAAGCTGCTCCAGCGCCTGATCGGCGGCCGATGCGTCGCGTGCCTCGATGGCGTCGGCGATACGCCCATGCAGGGCGATGATGCGGCTGCGCGAGCGGCGGGTGAATGTGATCATGTTCATCAGCGGCTCGATCGCCTCGATGGCGCCTGCCAGCTGGTATGACAGCACCGGGTTCTGCGCGCCATCCACCAGCGCCCGGTGAAAGGCCACGTCGGAGGCGCAGAAACTTTCGTCCGACAGGCCCGGCTGGCCCTGGCGATGGATCTCGGCCCGCATGCAGGCCAGATGGTCGGCGCTGCGGCGCTGGGCCGACAGCGGCGCGCAGGCCCGTTCCAGCGCATAGCGCGCCTCGGCGGCGGTTTCGAAATCGACGGCATTCATGCTCAGCAGCAGGGTCGAAGTGGTGATCTGCTGGCCATAGGCATCCTGAAACCGCAGCCGGTTGACGAATGCCCCGCCGGTTGCGCCCCGCTGAGTGCGGATCAGGTTTTGCGCGGCCAGCCTTTTGAGCGCCTCGCGCACGGTGGGGCGCGATACGCCGAATTTCTCGGCCAGTTCGGCCTCGCTGGGCAGGCGTTCGTCTACGATCAGGCTGCCGCCAATGATCGCATCGCGGATGGCCTCGGCGATCTGCACCGACAGGTCACGTGACGTTTCAAGCCGTGTTTTCATGTTTTTCATTTGTCAGACAATTGAAGCTGTGGCAAGACATGCTGCAAATGTAAGACAATTGAAACAGCCAGCGGAGAGCGAGGAAAGGCATGACAGACAAGATCGACGAAATCCTTGAGGCGGCGCGGCGCCATTGCAATGAGGTGATCAAGCCCAATGTGGATGCGTGGAACGAGGCCGGCGTCTGGCCGCGCGCGGCGTCCGACGCGGCAGGTGCGGCCGGGCTGACCGGGCTGTATGCGCCCGAGGAATGGGGCGGACAAGGCCTGCCGCTGGCCGAGGGCATCCGGGTCTATGAGGAACTCGGCAAGGGCGACGGGGCCTATGCCTTTGCGCTGTCGATGCACAATATCTGCACCTTTGCCGTCTGCGGCTATGGCACCGACACCTTCAAGCAGAAATGGGCGCGCGACCTGACCTCGGGCCGCAAGCTCGCCAATTTCGCCCTGACCGAGCCGCAGTCGGGATCGGATGCTGTGACCATGTACACCCGCGCCCAGATCAATGATGACGGCACCTGGACGATCAGCGGCTCCAAGGCCTGGGTCAGCCTGGCGGGCGAGGCCGATGTCTATCTGACGGTGGTCAAGACATCGGACGCGCCGGGCCACAAGGACATGGCAATGATCGCCATTCCGAAAGACACGCCGGGCCTGACCTTCGGGCCGCGCTATGAAACCCCCTCTTACGAATTCCTGCCGATGTCGGAGATGTATCTGGATAACGTCACCGTGTCTGATGAAAACATCATCCTGCCCATCGGCCAGGGCTTTCAGGGCGCGCTGATGGCGATCGACATTGCGCGGGTGTCCATCGCCTCGGGCTGCTGCGGGCTGATGGAGGCCGCGCTTGATACAGCGCTGGCCTATGCGCTGCGGCGCAAGATGTTCGGCGGCGTCAATCTCGACCTCGAGGGCATCCAGTGGATGCTGGGCGATGTGGCCACCAATCTCGAGGCCTCGCGCCTGCTGTATCGCGAGGCGGCGCGCAAGCTGGGCACGCCCGAGGGCCCGGTCTGGGCCGCGCATGCCAAACGCTTTGTGCCCGACGCGGCCGTGGATGCTGCCAATACCTGTACCCAGGTTCTGGGGGGTATGGGGCTGCTGAAACCCTACGGGCTGGACCGGCTGAGCCGCCTGGCGCAGATGTTGCGCATCGTCGATGGCACGACCGAGATCAGCCGCGTGGTGATCGGCCGCGCGCTGCAGAAACGCGCCGCCGCGCTGGACCCGGTGCCGGTGCCGAAAGGATATGGCGAGGGGTGAAAATCCACCGGATCGCGCAGCGATCCGGTTCGCGCCCGACCCCGCCCCCCAGGGCGGGCGCGAAACGCCCACCCACGGGGCCGGGCGCGAACCTGCGCAAGGCACCCTCACCCGGTAAAGGAAGAGGAGAGAAAACCCATGAGCTTCAACGCATTGATCGTCGAAAAGGACGAAGAGACCGGCAAGACCCATGCCAGCGTGAAACAGATCACCACCGACGATCTGCCCGAGGGCGATGTCACGGTCGCGGTCGAATATTCCACCGTCAACTACAAGGACGGGCTGTGCATCGGCCCCGGCGCGGGGCTGGTGCGCAACTACCCCCATGTGCCGGGGATCGATTTCGCCGGCACCGTCGAGGAATCCTCCGACCCGCGCTACAAGCCCGGCGACAAGGTGGTGCTGACCGGCTGGCGTGTGGGCGAGGCCCATTGGGGCGGCTATGCGCAAAAGGCGCGGGTTCGGGCCGACTGGCTGGTGCCCCTGCCCGAGGGGCTGACCACGCGCCAGGCGATGGCCGTGGGCACGGCCGGCTTTACCGCCATGCTGGCCGTGATGGCGCTGGAAGATCACGGGCTGAAACCGGGGCACGGCCCGGTGCTGGTCACGGGCGCCGCCGGCGGCGTGGGGTCGGTTGCTACAGCAATTCTGGCCCATCTGGGCCACGAGGTCGCCGCCGTCACCGGCCGGCCCGAACAGGCCGACTATCTGAAAGGCCTGGGCGCCAGCCAGATCGTGCCGCGCGCGGAGCTGAACGAGGTCACGCGCAAACCACTGGAAAGCGAAACCTGGGCCGGCTGCGTCGATGCGGTTGCAGGCGCCATGCTGGGGCGCGTGTTGAAACAGATGAAATATGGCACGTCCGTTGCCGCCGTCGGCCTGGCCGGCGGGGCCGCCATCGAGGGCGCGCTGATCACGCCCTTCATCCTGCGCGGCGTCAACCTGCTGGGGATCGACAGCGTGATGCAGCCTTATGACAACCGCCTGCGGGCATGGGAACGGATCGCGCGCGACCTGCCGATGGACAGGCTCGATTCCATGGTCCAGCCGGCGACGCTGGCCGACCTGCCCCGCCTTGGGGCCGACATCCTGAAAGGGCAGGTCCGCGGGCGCGTCGTCGTTGACGTGAACGCCTGACGTCAAGGGCGCATCCTTGGGGGCGGTGGCGATCGCCGGTCGCTGTCCGGTCGCCCCCTGCCCCCGGATGCAGATTCGGCCGACAGATCTCGCGCGGGTTCACGGATGTGTCAGAACGCAACAATCCGCGCGATTTTCCCCGATACCCCGGATAGGATGGCCGCCATGAACAGGCCATTTACCCTTTTGCCCAGGATATTGCGCATCGCGATTCGCCTGGCATTCATCCTGGCGGTGGCGGTGATCGTGTCGCTTGCCCTCAACTGGTTGCAGGCACGCCTTGGCACCCTGCCCGGCCCCGGCGGCCGCCTGATGCTGGGGGGGGTCGTGCTGCTGGGCCTGATCATCTATGCGCTGCTGATGGCCATTCCCTTTGTCCCCGGGGTCGAGATCGGCGTGTCCCTGTTGATGATGCAGGGCCCCCGCATCGCGCCCTTCGTGTTTCTGGCAACCTTCAGCGGGCTGACGCTGGCCTTTCTGCTGGGCAAGCGGGTGCGCCTGCTGGCGCTGCATTCCCTGCTGAGCGATCTCGGGCTGGTGCGGGCGGCCGAGATGGTCGATGTCTTCAACGGGCTCGACCGCGAGGCGCGCCTGGCCAGGTTGCAGGAAACCCTGCCGCGCTGGCTGCGCGGGCCGCTGTTGCGCTGGCGCTACGTTTCGGTTGCCGTGGCGCTCAATGTCCCGGGCAATGCGGTGCTGGGCGGCGGCGGGGGCATTGCCATGGCCGCCGGGCTCAGCGGATTGTTCAGAACCTCGCACATGTTGCTGACCTTCGCGCTGGCGGTCTCGCCGGTGCCGATTGCGGTCATGCTGTTCGGCCGACGGGTGCTGGAATTGTGGCAGGCGGCACCGCCCCCCTGAGCGGGCCGCAAGAGGCCGGCGCGAGATGCCCCCCCCGGTCAGCCACCCCAGTCAGCCACCACAATCAGCCACCCCAGTCAGCCCCCTTCGCCGGCCAGGTGATCGACCAGCCTTTCCATGAAGGCGGCGCCGGCTGCGAACTGTTCCAGCGAGATGAACTCGTCCGGCTGATGGGCCTGGGCAATATCGCCGGGGCCGCAGACGACGACCGAGTGCCCGCGCTCCTGAAACTGCCCCGCCTCGGTGCCATAGCTGACGACGTGCACGCCGTTGTCGCCGGTCAGCCGGCGGGCAAGACGCTCGGCAGCACCGTCGCGCTCGGGGCTGAGCGGCGGGTTGGCCATGCGGGGGGTGACGGTGATCGAGGCCTCGGGGCGGATGGCCCTGATTTCCGATTCGACGCGGGCAACCTCGTCCATGTAGCGCGCCAGCCATTCCTGCGGATCCTGGGCCGGAGGGCAGCGGATGTCGGTCTGGAATTCGCAATCCCTTGCGGTAATGTTGCCGGCGGTGCCGCCATGAATCGTGCCGACATGGAGCGTGGTAAAGGGCGGCTCGAAAGGCGCGTCGGCCGGGTCCACGGGGGCGTTCATGTTTTCGACCAAGCGCTGGCGCAGCCACTCGACCAGACGCGCCGCCGTCATCACCGCCGAAACCCCCGTATGAACCAGGCTGGAATGGACCTCGTAGCCCCGCACATGGGTGGAAAAGCCCACGGCGCCCTTGTGGCCGGTCACGACCTTCATCATCGAGGGCTCGCCGACAATCACCGCCTCGGCAGGCGGGCAGGTCTTGCCCATCTCGTCGATCATGCGCGGCGCACCGAGGCAGCCCACCTCTTCGTCATAGGAGAGCGCCAGCATCAAGGGGCGCCGAACCCCGCGCCGGGCCGCCAGCTGCATCGCCCACAGGGCGAGCGCGTCAAACCCCTTCATGTCGCAGGTGCCGCGCCCGAACAGACGCCCGTCGCGCGATACCAGGCGAAAGGGATCGCTGCTCCAGTCCTGGCCCTCGACCGGCACCACATCGGTGTGGCCCGACAGGATGACGCCGCCCGCGACGCGTGGCCCGACCAGGGCGTGAAGATTGGCCTTGGTGCCGCTGTCATCATGCACCAGACGGGATTCGATGCCCCAGCTGCGCAGATATTCGGCAACGAATTCCATGAGGTCGAGATTGCTTTCGCTGGAAACCGTCGGAAAGGAAACCAGTTTTTCCAGAATTTCCCGTGCGCTCAGTTCCTGTCCCATGATCCCGTTTCCCTGTGGTGGGGCATGTCGTGTTCCCCTGCTTTCCCTTGTGGTCGCTTTGCAGGGCCTGGGTCAAGCGCCGCGCCGCGGCCCGGCCGGGGTTTCGCAAGGGAAACCCGTGAAATCGAAAAAGAATATTGCCGCAGGATGATTTTCCTGTTTACTCTGCACGTCAAGATGACACCCGCATGGGGCGCGGCAGATACCGGCCCGACAAGGACGGGGAACACAACTGGGGGGTTCGCCATGCCCGAAGGGGCAGCTCCGATACTGGACGTATCGGACCTGAAAACGGTTTTTACAACCCGTAGCGGAGAAATCCACGCCGTCAACGCGGTCAGTTTCGATCTGGCCCCGGGCGAGCTGCTGGGCGTGGTGGGCGAAAGCGGCTCGGGCAAGTCGGTGACGATGATGTCCCTGATCGGCCTGCTGCCCAGCCCTCCGGCCGAGATTCGCGGCGGGCGCGCCATGTTCGACGGGCGCGACATGCTGGCCATGACCCAGGACGAGCTGCGCGAGATTCGGGGCAGTCGCATCGGGTTCGTCTTTCAGGATCCGATGACCTCGCTCAACCCGGTGTTCACCGTGGGCTTTCAGCTGATGGAACCCCTCAGGGTGCACATGAACATGAACAAGGCGCAGGCACGGGCGCGTGCGGTCGAGCTGCTCGAACTGGTCGGAATCCCCGATGCGGCAGCCCGGCTGAACAACTATCCGCACCAGTTTTCGGGCGGCATGCGCCAGCGCGTGATGATCGCCATTGCGCTGGCCTGCGATCCGCAGATCCTGATCGCCGACGAACCCACGACGGCGCTGGATGTCACCATCCAGGCCCAGATACTGGAACTGGTCAGGGAGCTGCGGCAAAAGCTGGGCATGGCGATCATCTGGATCACCCACGATCTGGGCGTGATCGCCGGAATCGCGGATCGGGTGATGGTGATGTATGGCGGCCAGGTCGTCGAACAGGCCCCGGTGAAAGAGCTGTTTCGCAACCCGCTGCACCCTTACACGCGCGCGCTTCTGGAAACCCTGCCCGGTTTCGTCGGGGATCGCGCGCAACGTCTGCGCACGATCGAGGGCCAGCCGCCTTCGCTGCGCGCCCAGCCGACCTCGTGCCCCTTTCGGGCGCGCTGTCGCCACGCATTCGAGCGCTGCGCGCGCGAAAACCCGCCCATGCGCAGGGATGCCGGCGGACATCACGTCGCCTGTTTCTGGGAGCCCGACTCATGACCCCCGAGACCACACTGACCGCAGCGCCGAAAACGGCAGCACCGGCGACCGAGGGCGACCCTCTGGTTCGAGTACGCAACCTCAAGATGTATTTTCCCATCTATCGGGGCGTGCTGCGCCGGCAGGTGGGCGAGGTCAAGGCGGTCGATGACCTGTCCTTTGACATCTTCAGGGGCGAAACCCTGGGGCTGGTCGGCGAATCCGGTTGCGGCAAGTCGTCCGCGGGGCGCGCAATCCTGCGTCTTTACGATGTGACCGACGGTCAGATCCTGCTGGATGGCACGGATATTGCCCCGCTTTCCGGGCGCGAACTGCGCCGCCTGCGCCCCGAGATGCAGATGATCTTTCAGGATCCGCAGGCCAGCCTGAACCCCCGCATGACGGTGGCCTCGATCATTGCCGAGCCGCTGGACGAGCACCGCCGGCTGGACAGGCGGGCGCGCATGGAACGCGTGTTCGAGCTGATGGATGCGGTCGGTCTGGACCGCGATTTTGCCAACCGTTTCCCGCACGAGTTTTCCGGCGGCCAGCGTCAGCGCATCGGCATCGCCCGCGCCCTGGCCCTGAACCCGAAATTCATCGTCTGCGACGAACCCATCGCGGCGCTCGATGTCTCGATTCAGGCCCAGGTGGTGAACCTGCTCGAGGACCTGCAGGAAAGGATGGGCCTGACCTATCTTTTCATCAGCCACGACCTGTCGATGGTGCGTCACCTGGCAACCCGTGTCGCGGTGATGTATCTGGGCCGGATCATGGAAATCGGATCGCGCGATCAGCTGTATGACGACCCGCGCCACCCCTATACGCAGGCCCTTCTGTCGGCGGTGCCCGAGCCCGACCCGGCGGCCGAAAGCGACCGTCACAGGATCATCCTGGAAGGCGATGTTCCAAGCCCGGCCAACCCGCCCGAGGGATGCAATTTCTGTACCCGTTGTCCACAGGTCAAGGATATCTGCAAACGCGAAACGCCCGCGTTCAGGCAGATGTCCGACGGCCGGTTCATTGCCTGCCACCTGGTGTGACCATTGATGACGGCGACAGGCGAAAGACACAACAGACAAGGGCGGAACAACCGCCCATGCCCGAGGAAAGACGAGCAAACCAACAAGGAGAAAGTCATGAAACTGAAATCATTGCTACTTGGCGCGGCCGCGTCACTGGCACTGGCCAGCGCAGCCCAGGCGGGACGCGGGGATTCAGGCCACCTGAACATCATCTACTGGCAGGCCGCCTCGATCATGAATCCCTATCTTTCGGGCGGGACCAAGGATGTGGACGCCTCGTCCATGGTGCTGGAACCGTTGGCCCATTACGACGAGAACGGCAACATGGTGCCCGTGCTCGCGGCCGACATTCCCACCGTCAACAATGGCGGCGTCAGCAAGGATCTGACCTCGATCACATGGAAGCTCAAGCCGGGCCTCAAATGGTCCGACGGATCCGCCGTGACCGCAAAAGACGTGGTGTTCACCGCAAATTACTGCATGGATGAAACCGGCGGCTGTCAGCAGCTGGCCAAGTTCGCCGACGTGACCAAGGTCGAGGCGCTTGACGACCTGACCGTCAAGATCACCTTTGGCAAGCCCAAGCCGTTTCCCTACGGCCCGTTTGTCGGCTCGACCACGCCGGTGATCCAGGCGCGCCAGTTCGCCGACTGCAAGGGCATCAAGGCGCCCACCTGCACCGAGGCCAATTTCAACCCGATCGGCACCGGCCCCTTCAAGGTGGACGAATTCCGCGCCAATGACACCATCACCCTCAGCGCCAACCAGAATTTCCGCGACCCCGACAAGCCGGCCTTTGCAACGGTGACGTTCAAGGGCGGCGGCGACGCGGCATCGGCGGCGCGCTCGGTTCTGGAAACGGGCGAGTTCGACTATGCCTGGAACCTGCAGATCGCACCCGAAATCCTGGCCCAGATGGAGGCCAAGGGCAAAGGCAAGATCCTGGCCGGATTCGGCCCCCTGGTGGAACGTCTGATGGTCAACCTGACCGACCCCAACCCGAAATGGGGGGATGAACGTTCGACGGTCAAGCATCCGCACCCCTTCCTGTCGGACAAGGCCGTGCGCAAGGCGCTGTCCATGGCCATCGACCGCACGACCCTGGTCGAGGTCGGCTATGGCAAGGCCGGCAGGGTGACCTGCAACGTGCTGCCCAGCCCGGCGATCTACAACTCGACGGCCAATGACAGCTGCAAGGTGCAGGACATCGCCGGCGCCAACAAGCTGCTGGATCAGGCCGGCTGGAAACGCGGCCCCGACGGTGTACGCCAGAAGAACGGGGTTCGCCTGTCGATCCTGTACCAGACATCGACCAATGCCGTGCGTCAGGATTTCCAGGCCCTGATCAAGGACTGGTGGCGTCAGATCGGCGTCGAGACCGAGCTCAAGAACATCGACGCAGCCGTGTTCTTTGGCGGCGACCAGTCCAGCCCGGACACGTTCCAGAAATTCTTTGCCGATATCGAGATGTATGCCAACAACTTTGACGGCACCGATCCCGAGGCCTACATGGGCAGCTGGAAATGCTCGGAAATTCCGTCGCCGGAAAACGCATGGCTGGGCGCCAACATGCCGCGCTACTGCAACCCCGCCTATGACAAGCTGGTTGCCGAAATGGCCGGCACCGCCGACATCAACAAGCGCGCCGAGCTGGCCAAGGCGATGAACGACATGCTGATGCAGGATTACGTCATCATCCCGCTGGTGTGGCGGGGCAATGTCGCGGCGCGTGCCAACACGCTGGCCGGTGTGCGTCTGAACGTGTGGGATTCCGACCTGTGGAACATCGCCGACTGGTCGCGCGAGAAATAGAACCCGATAAACGAACCGTTCCGGCCGGGCCGTTCCCGGCCGGAAACGCGCCGCGCCCGGACCAGATGCGTCACGACCGCGCGCGCCCGCAAATCACAGGACTGCTGAACCGAGGTGTCACATGCTGAACTTCACCATCCGGCGCTTGCTTTTCACCATCCCGACCCTTCTGTTCATCAGTTTCGTCATCTTCTTCATCCTCGATGCCGCGCCCAGCGACCCGACCGGCAATCTGCCGCTGACCATTCCGCCGGACGTGCGCGAAAAGATCCGCGAAAGCCTGGGGCTGGATCAGCCCATGATCATCCGCTACCTGCTGTGGTGCAAACAGTTCTTCGTCAACGAGCCGCTCAACCTGCTGGCCCAGTGGGGGATCAATATCGGCGACCCCGATCGCCTGAGGGTGATCTCGTTCCAGACCCGTTCGCCGGTTGTCGATCTGATCGCCCAGCGCATGCCCCAGACCCTGTGGGTCGTGGGCATGTCCTATGTCGTCGGGGTGCTGATCGCCCTGCCCATAGGCATCATTTCGGCGGTGAAACAGTACAGCTGGTTCGACCAGATGGGCACCTTTATCTCGATGATCGGGTTTTCGGTTCCGACCTTTTTCACCGGCGTCCTGATGATCGTCATCTTTTCGGTCTGGCTGGGCTGGTTTCCCTCGATCTATGACACGACGCTGGTCGTGGACAGCTGGCGAACGCTGGGGCTGCAGATACGACAGATGGCCATGCCGGTCTTTGTGCTGGCATTGTTCAACGCCGCCCAGATCAGCCGCTTCATGCGGGCAAGCATGCTCGACAACCTCAACCAGGATTACGTGCGCACGGCCCGCGCCAAGGGGCTCAGGGAACGGACCGTTCTGCTGGTTCATGTGCTGCGCAACTCGCTGATACCGGTCATCACGGTGATTGCCCTTGGCGTGCCACAGGTGTTTGGCGGCGCCATCATCACCGAGCAGGTGTTCAAGGTGAACGGCCTCGGCCAGCTGCTGATCATCGCCATCCAGGGCGGTGACATCCCCACCGTGCAGACGCTGACCTTCATCTTTGCCGTGCTCATCGTCCTGTTCAACCTGATCGCCGACATCCTGTATGGCATACTCGACCCGAGGATCCGCTATGACTGAGACAAGCATGGATATCCAGCCGCAGCGATCGCAATGGCTGGACGTCTGGGATCAGTTCAAGACCCACCGCGGCGCCGTGATCGGCATGTTATTCTTCATCACCGTCTGCCTGCTGGTGCTGCTGGGGCCGCATCTGTGGCCCATCGACCCCCACACGATCGACATCAGGGCCAAGAACCAGGGCCCGACGCTGGCGCACCCGATGGGCACCGACCAGCTGGGTCGCGACACCTTCGCCCAGGTGCTGGCCGGCGGGCAGGTCTCGCTGGCGGTGGGTGTGGTGGCGATGCTCATCTCGCTGTTCCTCGGTTCGCTGATCGGCGTTCTGGCCGGCTATTTCCGGCGTATCGACGGGCTGTTGATGCGGCTGACCGACCTGTTTCTGGCGCTGCCGCTGCTGCCATTGCTGCTGGTCATCATCATGCTGTTCCGCGACACGCTGCGCGCATCTTTCGGGCCGAATGCGGGCATCTTCATCCTGATCGTCTTTGTCATCGGCATCACCAGCTGGATGCAGACCGCGCGCATCGTGCGCGGTGACGTTCTGGCGCTGAAGGAACAGGAATTCGTGCTGGCCGCGCGCAGTATCGGCACGCCGCCGCACCGCATGATCCTGCGCCATGTGCTGCCCAACGTGCTGAGCCCGATCATGGTATCGGCCACGCTGGGCATCGCCAATGCCATCATCACCGAAAGCGCGCTGTCCTTTCTGGGCCTCGGCTTTCCCTCGGACTTTCCCACCTGGGGGCGGCTGCTGTTCGATTCGACCAATTTCATGACCCTCAACCCCGAGCGCGTGATCTGGCCCGGCCTCGCAATCTCGCTGACCGTGCTCAGCGTCAACTACATGGGCGACGGGCTGCGCGATGCGCTGGATCCGCGAATCCGGGGCCGCTGAACAGGATCTCTTCTTCTTTGCAGAAATACGCTCGGGGGTGCGGGGGCAGACAGCCCCCGCGCTGCCATTTCCGGCAACGCCCGGGGTTCCGGCCAGACATATCTGTCGCCGTTCACACGGAACAGGAAAGAGGGGGAAAATGGCGCGGTTGACGGGGCTCGAACCCGCGACCTCCGGCGTGACAGGCCGGCACTCTAACCAGCTGAGCTACAACCGCGCGGTCGTCTCTTCACGATCAGTGGCGCGGTTGACGGGGCTCGAACCCGCGACCTCCGGCGTGACAGGCCGGCACTCTAACCAGCTGAGCTACAACCGCTGACTGACCGTGAACACCCCATATGGGGCGTGACGTGAGGGCGGTTTTATTGGGGGCGGGCTGGGTCGTCAAGCGGTTCCGGTGCCCGGCGACGATAAATTCTGCCCCCTCCCCCGATCACGTCAGGTGAATGTTGACACGCCTGTTCAGACGGCTCTTCTTTTCGACCTTGCCCAGGCGGATCACGCCGATCTCGCCAGTGCGGGCCACATGGGTGCCGCCGCAGGGTTGCAGGTCGATCTGTTCATCCCCGGTGCCGATACGGATCAGACGCACGCGCCCCGCCCCCTTGGGCGGTTGCACCGACATCGTCTTGACCAGCCCCGGATTTGCGGCCAGTTCGGCATCGGTGATCCAGTCCTGCGTGACCTCCAGGTCGCGCGCGATCAGCGCGTTCAGCGCGTCCTCAAGGGCCTGCTTGTCCTCAATCGGGTCGGGCATGTCGAAATCGAGCCGGCCCTTTTCGGGGCCGATCTGCCCGCCGGTCACGGGCAGCGGGATCACCACCGACAACAGGTGTAGCGCCGTGTGGATGCGCATGTGGCGGTGGCGGATGTCCCAGTCGATCACCTGCGTGACCTCGGCGCCCACCGGCGGCAGGGCGGCGCCCTCGGGCGGGACCAGCACGATATCGCCGCCCTCGCCCTTGACGGTGGTGGCAACCTCCATCTCGCCGCCCTCAAAGCGCAGCACGCCCCGGTCGCCCGGCTGGCCGCCGCCGGTTGCGTAAAAGATCGAGCGGTCCAGCACCACGCCGCCGCGGTCGGTATGGGCGGTCACGGTCGCGGGCGCCTCTTTCAGATAGGCGTCATCCAGAAACAGGGGGATGGTGCTCATGCCTTGCCTTCTTTCGCTTGTTTTTCCTTGCCGACGACGCGGCCCAGTGTCTCGCCCAGCTCGTCGAGGTTGCGCAGGTGGATGTCACGCTGGGCAAAGGGTATCTCGATGCCTTCCTCGTTGAAACGCTTGACGATCTCGTAATTCAGGTCCGAGCGCACGCTCAGCACGTTGTTGACGTCGCGGATGATGACGCGGATCTCGAAATCCATCGAATCGGGGCCAAAGCCCATGAACACGACACCGGGCTTGCTGCGGTGGTCGCGCATGGGGTGGGCCTCGGCGATTTCCAGCAGGATCTCGCGCACCTTTTCCGGGTCGGTTCCATAGGCCACCCCGACCGGCACCTTGACGCGCCCGTTCATGTTGGAATGGGTCCAGTTGGTCACCGTGCCCGAAATCAGGTCGGCATTGGGCACGATCACGGTGGCGCGGTCGAATGTCTGGATCTCGGTTGAGCGCACGGAAATCTTGCGCACATAGCCGCTGTATTGACCGACCTCGATCCAGTCGCCCTCCTTGATGGGGCGCTCGACCAGCAGGATCAGGCCCGAGACGAAATTCGACACAACCGCCTGAAGGCCGAAGCCGATACCGACCGAAAGCGCACCAGCGACGATGGCCAGGCTGGACAGGTCGAGCCCGGCCGAGGTGATCGCCGCCAGGGCCGACAGCGTGATCCCCACATAGCCGGTGCCGGTGATGATCGCGTTGCGCCCGCCCGCATCCAGCCGCGTGCGCGGCAGCACCGTGTTGCGCAACGCCCCCTGCAACAGGCGCGTCACCGTATAGCCGATGGCAAAGACGATCGCAAAGGTCAGGAAATCGGTGACCGAGATGCGCCGCCCGCCGATGGTGAACCCGTCCGATACCAGCCGCCAGACCTCTTGCAGGTCGGACACCCTCGCGCCCCAGATCAGCGCCAGCAACGGCAGCGCCAGCAGGATCAGGGTAAAGCCCAGGAAAACCGGGAAAAGGGTCAGCGGCTGATCGCCCTCATGCCCGGCCTTTTCCTCGACAAGGACGGGCGACAGGACCTCGGCCAGCCGCACGCCCAGGCGAAAGACGACCATGATCGTGCCCAGCAGCGCAAGCGTCAGGATGGCCGGAAAGACAAAGGCATTGGCCGCGGTGAAATAGCCGATCGCCGCCAGCACCGGCCCCAGCAGGCCAATGGCCATCGCACCGCGCGCGATGATCCGGTAGATGCGGGTCTGCACCGGGTTTTCCGCCAGCGGATTGTCCTCGCCCCTGGGCGGATCCAGAAGAAACCCCATCCTGAGCAATGCCAGCCCCCCGGCAAGGACGACCGGAAAGGACAGCACGACATGGGCGGCCTGGGTGAAATCGGCCTGGGTCGCGAGCCTGCGCAACAGGAAATAGAGCGCAAGCACCAACCCCATCACCAAAGCGGTGCGTCGTGCGCGCTGTCCTTCGCCCTGCGAGAACCAGAAGAACAGCGGCGTGTCATCGACCAGGGAAAACAGCGTGCGTCCCAGCCATGCGGCACCAAACAGGGCCAGCCCCATCGCCGGGACCGCCGAAAGAACGACCTCGCCGCGTAACCCGACCAGGCCGGTGGCGTCGATCCCGCGCAGGATTGCCCACAGACCCAGCATGGGCATGATGACCTGCGTCGTCGACAGCAGCAGCGCGCGCGCCTCGTTCGGGGCATCGCGGCTGGAACGCGGCACAAAGCCCAGCGCCCGCAACAGCCAGCTGCGGGCCCGGGTGATCAGCAGCAGTCCCAGAATCAACAGGCCGATGGTCAATGGCAGGTTCTGGGTGGTCATCACCCGCTGGGCGTCACTTTGCAGGCCTTCGCGCACTTCGCCGCTGATATCGTTGCTCAAACGCGCGACCGCTGCCACCGCCTCGGGCCAGTGGGCGGGGTTCAGCGGGCTTGGCCCCAGCGTGAACAGCTGGTCGGCCAGACGTTCGCGGATGATGCGGTCGATCTCGCCGATCAGGCCGTCGGCACGGGTCCGGGCCTCTTGCGCGGCCAGCACCGGCGCGCGCGCCTTGGCCAGCTGGTCGATCAGCTCGGCCCGGCGTCTGGCAACCTCGGGGGCCTCGGTTTCGCCCTTGGCCGGCGGCGGACCCAGCGCATCGAGCTGCGATTGCAGCGTATCGATGCGCGCCTTGCTGGCCTCTTGCAGGGCCAGCGCCTTGCTGCGGTAATCGGCCAGCGTCGCGCGCAGGGTTTCCAGCGCCGAGGACGATGCCTCGGCGGACTTGATGATGTCCTCGGCCCTCGCGGCGGTCTTTTCCCAGGCCTGAAAGTCAAAGATGACCTTGCCGGTTTCCTGTGCGACCAAGGGGGGCGCAAAGGGGGTGGCCAGCAGCCATGTCGCGACCAGCAGCAGTGAAATCAGCCCTCTGGCCAGCCTTTGCACCGCAACCATGACCTAGGCATCCTCGAACACGTCGGGCAGACGGACAGGTGCGCGATCCATCCAGGGTGGCACCGGCAGATCCTTGGCCCGCAGGAATTCGGGGTTGAACAGCTTGCTCTGATAGCGGGTGCCGTAATCGGCTAGCACCGTCACGATCGTGTGACCGGGGCCCAGATCGCGCGCCATGCGGATGGCGCCGGCAACGTTGACGCCGCTGGATCCGCCAACGCACAGCCCCTCGTCCTGCAGCAGATCGAACACCACCGGCAGGGATTCGGTGTCGGGAATCGAATAGGGCATGTCTACCTCAAGCCCTTCGAGGTTTTTCGTGATACGGCCCTGCCCGATGCCCTCGGTGATCGAGTTGCCTTCGGATTTCAGCTCGCCGCGGGCGTAATAGGCATACATCGCCGAACCAAACGGGTCGGCCAGCCCGATCTTGATGTCGCGGCTGCGTTCGCGCAGCCCCATCGCGGTGCCGGCCAACGTGCCGCCGGTGCCGATGGCGCAGATGAATCCGTCGATGCGGCCGTCAAGCTGTTCCCAGATTTCAGGCGCGGTGCTGTCGATATGGGCCTGACGGTTGGCGATGTTGTCGAACTGGTTGGCCCAGATGGCGCCGTTGGGTTCGGATTGCGCCAGACGTTCGGCCAGACGCTGCGAATAGCGGACATAGTTGTTGGGGTTGCGATAGGGCACCGCGGGAACCTCGACCAGCTCGGCCCCGGCAAGGCGGATCATGTCCTTCTTTTCCTGGCTTTGCGTTTCGGGGATCACGATCACCGTGCGAAAGCCCATGCTGGCCGCAACCAGCGCGATGCCGATGCCGGTATTGCCTGCCGTGCCCTCGACAATGGTACCGCCGGGGCGCAGTTCGCCACGGGCGATGGCGTCGCGGATGATCCACAGCGCGGCGCGATCCTTGACCGACTGGCCCGGATTCATGAATTCGGCCTTGCCGTAGATATCGCAGCCGGTGATCTCGGATGCCTTGCGCAGCCTGATCAGCGGCGTCTGCCCGATTGCCGCCTCGAGATCCTTGTAAACCGTCATTTCGCTGCCCCCGTTTCTGCCTCGTTCCGCCGTCGAGCGTGTGACGCCGTGTCTCTCCTGCGCCGCCCGAGGCGCCTGTGTCCGGCCCGCCCAGCCGGCGGGTACATGCCCCGTATCGGATCCGTGAATGAATCCGACCAGGTGCAACATGTCCCCTAGATACGCGGCCACAGGTGCGGTTTCAAGCAGCGCCCGGCGCATCATGGCGTGTCGACGGCCGGCAGTGGCGCAACCATGCCGTTTCTCGTCACACAGGCCATCGGTGTCTGCACGCCGCGCCGGGCATGTGGGCGCGACTGGCTCAGCCGCCTTTGCGGATCGTCACCTTCTGCATGTAGTCGGGGTCCTGCACCATGCCGTTGCGGTCGGGGTCGCCTTTTTTCAGCGCGTCGATCACGTCCATTCCGCTGATCACGCGTCCGACAACGGTATATTGCCCGTCCAGCCAGGGGGCCGCGGCATACATGATGAAGAACTGGGAATTGGCCGAATCCGGGCTGCGCGCGCGCGCCATGCCGACGACCCCGCGTTCGAACGGCTGTTGCGAGAATTCGGCCTTGAGATCGGGCATTTGCGAGCCGCCCATACCAGCCTGGGCCAGCGATTTCCCCCTCTTGCCAAATTCGACATCGCCGGTCTGGGCCATGAATCCGTCGATGACCCGATGGAACACGACGCCGTCATAGGCGCCGCTTTCGGCCAGCTTTTCGATTCGCGCGACATGGTTCGGGGCGATGTCGTCGCGCAGCTCGATCTCGACGACCCCGCTCGTGCTGCCGGCCACCTGGATCACCATGACATCGCGCGACGCCTTGCTGGCGGCAACCCGGATCACCGAGGCCCCCGCGCCGACGCCGGAACCGCCCAGGGCGGCGGCCTGGCTGGTGTTGTCGGGGCTGACCAGCGCCCCCGATTCCGAGGGCATCGGGGGAACCTCGCCCATGTCGGGCTGGTTCAGGTACATGTAGCCCATGAATCCCGCGGCCAGCAGGATCAGCGCGACCAGAACGTAAAGCAGACGTTTCATTGCACGTCAGCCGCCACCCGGACCGAAATCATGCGGTCGGGATTCATCGGCGGCTCGCCCCGCTGGATCGCATCGACATGCTCCATCCCCTCGATCACGCGGCCGTAAACCGTGTACTGACCGTTCAGGAAATGACCGTCGGCAAACATGATGAAGAACTGCGAGTTGGCCGAATTCGGGTCCTGCGCGCGCGCCGCGCCAAGGGTGCCGCGGTCAAAGGGCAGGCTGGAAAACTCGGCCGGAAGGTCGGGCAGGTCCGAGCCACCCGTGCCCGCCATGCGCAGGTTGAAATCCTTTTCCATGTTGCCGTTCCTGACATCGCCGGTCTGGGCCATGAAGCCGTCGATCACCCGGTGAAAGGCAACATTGTCATAGGCGCCGGCGCGGGCCAGCTCCTTCATGCGGGCGCAATGAAGGGGCGCCACGTCGGGCAGCAGCTCGATGACCACGGGGCCGTCCTTGAGCTCGATGATGATGGTGTTCTCGGGGTCCTTGATGTCGGCCATGTGCCTGTCTCTCCTGGAGTGCTGGTGTCAGGCGGACATTAGGCAATCGCGCGGCCATGGGAAAGGGCAAGATCAGCTGGCGGCGAATTTCTGCTCAAGCGCGCTGCGCACCGAGGGCGGCACGAATTTCGAGACATCTCCCCCAAGGCGCGCGATTTCCTTGACCAGACGCGAGGCAATCGCCTGATGATTGGCGTCGGCCATCAGGAAGACGGTCTCGACCTCGTCGTTCAGGGCGCGGTTCATGCCGACCATCTGGAATTCGTATTCGAAATCGGAAACGGCCCGCAACCCGCGCACGATCACCGATGCGCCCACCTCCTGTGCGCAATGGATCAACAGGTTTTCAAAAGGGTGAACCACGATTTCGGTGCCGGTTTCTTCCGAGATGCGGGAACATTCCACGTCAATCATCCGCACCCTTTCATCCAGATCGAACAGAGGCCCCTTGTCGCGGTTGATGGCAACCCCGATCACCAGCCGGTCGATCAGCGAGCACGCCCTACGAATGATGTCCATGTGACCCAGGGTGATGGGATCGAAAGTGCCGGGATAAAGTCCGATGCGCATGGTCTGCTTTCCTGCCGCCACCTGAATACCGACGCAACACTATTGATCGGCACTCGGGGATTCAATGCGTTTTCCAGCCCGCACGGATATTACGCGGGGTCAGATCCAGCCGCCATGCCTTCTTCTTTGCAAAAATACTCCACCCCGAAATCGGCCGCCGCCACACCGTCAGAAGCCCTTGATCATCCCTTCAAGCGCCTCTTTTTCCATCTTCATCTCGGAAAGATTGGCAAAGACGACGTCCCCGATCGAGATCAGGCCCACCAGCCTGCCATCCTCGACCACCGGCAGGTGGCGCGCGCGCCGTTTGGTCATCTTGCGCAGCACCGCGTCGGCGCTGTCGGCACGGGTGCAGGTGGTGATGTCGGTCGTCATCAGGTCGCGTACGCAATCCGACATGCAGCCGACCCCGCGCTTGCCCAGCTCGCGCACAATGTCGCGCTCGGAGAACATGCCCACAACCGTTTCGCCGTCATCCGAGACGACCAGCGCGCCGATATGGCGGGCGGACAGCTCGCTTGCGGCCTCGGTCACGGTTGCCGACGAGGGAATCGTCACGATTTCCTGGCTGGGTTTGGAATCCAGAATCTGCTGTACCAGCATGACAATCCTCCCTGTGGTTGCCAAATACGCGAAAATATTGAATTTATTGCAACCATGATGCCTCAGCCGCGGGATTATGTCAAGTTTCACCCTCGCTCAGGCCCGGGCCTCGAGCCGGGCAACCTCGCGTCGCAGGGCCGCCGCCAGCAGATCGGCAAAGCGGTTCAGACGCGCGACCTGGCGATCGTCGGCGTGGCGGATCAGATAGAAACTGCGGCGCAGCGAAACCTCGTCTGCCAGAATGCGCTGAATGTCGGGATAGGCGGGCAGCGCAAAATCATGGGCGATGGCGATCCCGGCGCCCTGTCGCACCCAGTTCAGCTGCACCGAGACCGAGTTCGAGGTCAGCCGCGCGCGAACCCCCTCGCCCGCCTCGTCCATGTAATCCAGCTCGCGGTCGAAAATCATGTCGGGGATATAGCCGATCATCCGATGGCCGCGCAGATCGGCGCGGCTGCGGATCGGCGGGTGCCTTTCCAGATATGCGCGGCTGGCGGCCAGATGCAGGTGATAGTCGGTCAGCTTCTGCACCGTCAGCCGCCCGGTTTCGGGGGGCGAGACGGTAATCGCCATGTCGGCCTCGCGCTTGGACAGGTTGAACACCCTGGGCAGCGCCACGATCTGCACCTCGAGCGCCGGGTTGTCGTCGCAGATGGCGGCGCAGATCTGTGGCAGCAGATAGTTGGCCACCCCGTCCGGCGCCCCGATGCGGATGGTGCCGCTCAGCACATTGGGGGGCGAACGGGTTTCGTCCAGCGCCGCGATCACCGCGCGCTCGGCCCCGTTCGCGTGCTCGGCCAGCCGCTCGCCCGCCTCGGTCAGGGCATAACCCTGCGGCGATTTCACGAACAACCGGGTCGCAAGCGCCTGTTCCAGCCGGCTGATGCGCCGGCCCACCGTGGCCGGATCCATCCGCAGCGCCTTGCCCGCGGCCGACAGGCTTTCCAGCCGGGCAACCGCCAGAAACACCTTGAGATCGTCCCAGTTGAGGCGCTCCATTTTCCACCTTTGCAAAATTGCAAAACACTTTTGGGAAATTTGCGCTCCACAATACAAAAACGCAAGACTATCCTGCGCGCGGATTTCATGAAAACAACCGCAACCAATTTGGGGGGACTCCTGATGCAGGAACTCACGCATTACATCAACGGCGAACATGTCAAGGGCACGTCGGGCCGATTCTCCGACGTCTACAACCCGGCCACCGGCGAAGTGCAGGCAAAAACCCCGCTGGCCAGCAAGGAAGAGGTCGATCGCGCCGTCGCCATCGCCGCCGAGGCCCAGCCCGCCTGGGGCGCGATGAACCCCCAGCGCCGCGCCCGCGTGATGATGAGGGCCGTGCAGCTGCTGGAACGCGACATGGACAAGCTGGCCGAGGCGCTGTCGCGCGAACACGGCAAGACCTTCCCCGACGCCAAGGGCGACGTGCAGCGCGGCCTTGAGGTCGTCGAATACTGCATCGGCGCGCCCGAGCTGCTGAAGGGCGAATTCACCTATGGCGCCGGCCCCGGCATCGACATGTATTCCATGCGCCAGCCGCTGGGGGTTTCGGCCGGCATCACGCCGTTCAACTTTCCGGCCATGATCCCGATGTGGATGTTCGCCCCCGCGCTGGCCGCCGGCAATGCCTTTGTCCTCAAGCCCAGCGAACGCGACCCCTCGGTGCCCCTGATGCTGGCCGAACTGTTCGAAGAGGCCGGCCTGCCCAAGGGCGTGCTGCAGGTCGTCAATGGCGACAAGGAGGCGGTTGACGCGCTCTTGGACAACGAAACCGTGCAGTCGATCGGCTTTGTCGGCTCGACCCCGATCGCGCAATACATCTATGGCCGCGGCTGCACCAATGGCAAGCGCGTACAGTGTTTCGGCGGTGCCAAGAACCACATGATCATCATGCCCGATGCCGATATGGATCAGGCGGTGGATGCGCTGGTCGGCGCCGGCTATGGCGCGGCGGGCGAACGCTGCATGGCGATCTCGGTTGCCGTGCCGGTGGGCGATGCCACGGCCGACAAGCTGATCGAAAAGCTGATCCCGCGGATCGAGAGCCTGAAGGTCGGCCCCTATACGGCGGGCGACGATGTCGATTACGGCCCGCTGGTCACCCCGCAGGCGCGCGAGCGTGTGCTGGGCCTGATCAATTCCGGTGTCGAACAGGGCGCCAAGCTGGTCGTTGACGGGCGTGATTTCAAATTGCAGGGCTATGAAAACGGCTTTTTCGTCGGCCCCTGCCTGTTTGACAACGTGACCCCCGACATGGACATCTACAAGACCGAGATCTTCGGCCCCGTCCTTTCGACCGTGCGCGCCCAGAGCTATGAAGAGGCGCTGAAGCTGGCGATGGATCACGAATACGGCAACGGCACCGCCATCTTTACCCGCGACGGCGATGCGGCGCGCGATTTCGCCACCCGCATCAATATCGGCATGGTGGGCATCAACGTGCCGATCCCGGTGCCGCTGGCCTATCACACCTTTGGCGGCTGGAAGAAATCGGCATTCGGCGACCTGAACCAGCACGGGCCGGACAGCTTCCGTTTCTATACGCGGACCAAGACGGTGACCTCGCGCTGGCCCTCGGGCATCAAGGATGGCGCGGATTTCTCGATCCCGACGATGGAATAGGCGGGAAAGATCAGGTCTGTGAAACTCACCCGGGGCGTGAAAACGGCCCGGGTTTTGTTTGTCCTGCCGGATTGCCTGCAATCCGGTTCGCGCCCGACCCCGCCCCCCAGGGCGGGCGCGAATATGCACCGTCGCGCCAGAAAACGGCATGTCAGCCACCTGTTTCCGACGCGCAATCCCGCCGAACCCGCCCTCGGGCTCGGGCGCGAACCTCTGTCTCGCCCCACCGCCATCGAAAACACTTGAGCGCCGCGCCCAAAACTGCCAGCCTTCCCCCATTGGAAAGGGAGGCATTGATGAGACCACAGCCGGATTTCACCCTCGGGATCGAGGAAGAATATCTTGTCGTCGATCTGGAAAGTCGCGATCTGGCCGTGCCTCCCGACGAGCTGATGCAGGAATGCCGGCGCGAACTGGCCGAACAGGTCAGCCCCGAATTCCTGCAATGCCAGATCGAGGTCGGCACCAAGGTCTGCGCCGACATCCCTGCCGCCCGTGACGACCTGAAACGCCTGCGGGCCTGCATCTCGCGCACATGCCGCAAATACGGCATGGCCCCGATCGCCGCATCCTGCCACCCCTTTGCCAAATGGAACGAACAGCACCACACCAACAAGGACCGTTACAACACGCTCAGGCGCGACCTGGCCGGCGTTGCGCGGCGCATGCTGATCTGCGGCCAGCATGTGCATGTGGGCATTGCCGACAACGAAACCCGCATCGACCTGATGGCCCAGTTTCCCTATTTCCTGCCGCATCTGCTGGCGCTGTCGGCCTCGTCCCCCTATTGGAAGGGCGAGGATACGGGCCTTGCCAGTTATCGCCTGACGGTATTCGACAACCTGCCCCGCACCGGCCTGCCGCCGCGATTTACCAGCTGGGCGGAATACGAACGATCCGTTCAGGTCATCATCGACACCGGCGCGATCGAGGATTCGTCGAAAATCTGGTGGGATCTGCGCCCCTCGGCCCGCTTTCCCACGCTGGAGAGCCGCATCTGCGATGTCTCGCCCCGGCTTGAGGATACGCTGACCATCGCCGCAATCACCCAATGCATCATGCGCATGCTGTGGCGGCTGCGCCTGAAAAACCAGCGCTGGCGCATCTATGACCGCTTTCTGATCGCCGAAAACCGCTGGCGCGCCCAACGCTATGGCACCACCGAGGGGCTGATCGATTTCGGCGCGGGCGGGTTGAAACCCTTTGACACGTTGATCGACGAGTTGGTGGATCTGATCGCCGAAGATGCCCAGGCGCTTGGCTGCGTGGCCGAGGTCCGGCGCCTGCCCGCCATGTTGAAGGCCGGCACCAGCGCCGAACGTCAGCGCGATGTCTTTGACGCCGAGCTGATGCGCAGCAACGACCGGCAGGCCGCCTTGCGGGCGGTGGTGGATTCGCTGATCGACGAGTTCAACGAGGGCCTGTAGCATCGGCTGGACAGGGCGTTTTTGGGGTTGCAAAACTCTCGCAACAATTCAGAATTAAACAAGTGTTCAATTCCTGAAAATCGCCCATTCGCGCCGGAGGAACCCCCATGGATTTTGCCCTGACAGAAGAACAGAACGCCATTTTCGACATGGCCTACGCATTCGGGCAGGAACATATCGCCCCCCATGCCCGCGCGTGGGAGGCCGAGGGCACCATCCCGCGCGAGCTGTGGCCCAAGGTCGGCGAGCTGGGTCTTGGCGGCATCTATGTATCCGAGGAATATGGCGGTTCCGGCCTGGGGCGGCTGGAATCGACGCTGGTGTTCGAGGCGCTGGCCATGGCCTGCCCCTCGGTCGGCTCGTTCCTGTCGATCCACAACATGTGCGGCGGCATGATCGACAAGTTCGCAAGCGATGAGTTCAAGGCGCGCTGGCTGCCGCCCATGTGCACGCTGGAAACGGTGGTCAGCTATTGCCTGACCGAGCCGGGCAGCGGATCCGACGCCGCCGCCCTGCGCACACGCGCCGAAAAGGTGGATGGCGGCTATGTGCTGAACGGCACCAAGGCGTTCATTTCGGGCGGGGGCTATAGTGACGCCTATGTCGTGATGTGCCGCACCGGCGGCGATGGGCCAAAGGGGATTTCGACGCTGATCGTGCCGGCCGACGCCAGGGGCATCTCGTTCGGCGCCAAGGAAAACAAGATGGGCTGGCGCTCGCAGCCCACGGCGCAGGTGCAGTTCGACGACTGTTTCGTACCCGCCGAAAACCTGCTCGGGGTCGAGGGCGAGGGATTCAAATACGCCATGAACGGGCTGGATGGCGGGCGGCTGAACATCTCGGCGGGCGCCTTGGGCGGGGCGCAGGCGGCGCTGAACGCGACACTGGCCTATATGGGCGAGCGCAAGGCGTTCGGTCGCACGATTGACCAGTTCCAGGCGCTGCAATTCCGCCTTGCGGACATGGAAACGGGTTTGCAGGCGGCGCGCGTCTTTCTGCGCCAGGCGGCGTGGAAGCTGGACCAGGGCGCGCCGGATGCGACCAAGCATTGCGCCATGGCCAAGCGGTTCGTGACCGACACCGCTTTTGATGTGGCCAATGGCTGCCTGCAACTGCATGGCGGCTATGGCTATCTGGCCGATTACGGCATCGAAAAGATCGTGCGCGATCTGCGGGTGCATCAGATCCTGGAAGGCACTAACGAGATCATGCGCCTGATCACCGCCCGCGCCCTGCTGGCCGAGCGGGGCTAGCGGGATGGGCCTGCACGAACAGAGGGATGCGGCCGCCCGTGGTGGGCGCGAATGCGCCCGCCTGGGGGGCGGGCGGGCGCATCCCGGATCGCAGGCGATCCGGGGAAGATCTCTCGACAGGACAGGGCTTTGATCATGACCGACGACATCATCATCCGCACGCAGGGCCGCGCCGGCCGCATCACGCTGAACCGGCCCAGGGCGCTGAACGCGCTCAGCTATGACATGTGTCTTGCAATCGACGCCGCATTGCAGGCATGGCGCGATGACCCCGACGTGGCGCTGGTCATCATCGACGCCGCGGGCGATCGCGCCTTTTGCGCGGGCGGCGACATTCAGGAAATGTATGATACCGGCACGCGGGGCGATTATTCCTATGGCCAGCGTTTCTGGTCCGATGAATATCGCATGAATGCCCGTATCGCCCGTTTTCCCAAACCCTATGTCGCCCTGATGCAGGGCTTTACCATGGGCGGCGGCGTGGGCGTCGGCTGTCATGGCAGCCACCGGATCGTGGGCGACAGCAGCCAGATCGCCATGCCGGAATGCGGCATCGGTCTGGTGCCCGATGTGGGGGGCTCGCTGCTCTTGGCCCGCGCGCCGGGGCGTCTGGGTGAATATCTGGCTCTGACGGCAACACGCATGAATGCCGATGACGCGATTCATACAGGTTTTGCCGACAGTTACGTGCCGGAATCAATGTGGTCCGAGCTAGTGACCGAGCTTGAGGAAACCGGCAATCCAGATGTGATCACAAAATACGCAGCCCCGCCGCCTGCTGGTACGCTGCGCGGCGCGCAGGCCGAAATCGACCGCCTGTTTGCCGCCCCGACGCTGGCCGAAATATGGGCCGCCGTCAGCACCGCCGACAGCGATCTCGCCCACAAGGCGGCCAGGGCAATCGCGCGGAATTCACCGCTTTCCATGGCGGTGACGCTGAAAATGCTGCACAATCTGCGCGAAAGGGATGCGGAAATCGAGGATGCGCTGGCGCAGGAATACCGCTTTACCGCGCGCTCGATGGAGCTTGGCGATTTTCTGGAAGGGATCCGCGCCGCGATCATCGACAAGGACCGCAACCCGCAGTGGCGCCACGGCGCGCCCGACGCGGTAAAACCTGACGAGGCCGCCGCCCTGCTGGCCCCGCTTGGCGACATGGAACTGGATTTGCAAGGAGAGTGAAAATGAAGATCGGATTCATCGGACTGGGCAATATGGGCGCCCCCATGGCGGCAAATCTCGTCAAGGCGGGGCACGAGGTCACCGGATTTGACCTTGTCGCCCCCTGCCCCGAGGGCGTCAGCAAGGCCGACAGCGCCGCTGACGCCGCCGCCGGGCAGGAGGTCGTGATCACAATGCTGCCCAATGGCGACATCCTGCGCAGCGTCGCGGCCGAGATCATCCCCGCGATGGACAAGGGCGCGCTGTTTCTGGATTGCTCGACCGTGGACGTGGAAAGCGCGCGCGCGGTTGCGCATGATGCCGAGGCCGCGGGCCTGCTGGCCGCAGATGCGCCGGTTTCGGGCGGCATTGGCGGCGCGCAGGCCGGCACGCTGACCTTCATGGCCGGCGGCTCTGACGCGGCCTTTGAAAAGGCGAGGCCGCTCTTTGACATCATGGGGCAAAAGGCGGTGCATTGCGGGCCTTCGGGCAACGGGCAGGCCGCCAAGATCTGCAACAACATGATCCTTGGCGCGACCATGCTGGTCACCTGCGAGGCCTTTGCGCTGGCCGACAAGCTGGGGCTTGACCGGCAAAAGATGTTCGATGTGGTCAGCACCTCGTCAGGCTACAGCTGGACGATGAACGCCTACACCCCTGCCCCCGGCGTTGGCGCGACCAGCCCCGCCGACAACGACTACAAGCCCGGCTTTGCCGCCGAGCTGATGCTCAAGGACCTGCGCCTCAGCCAGCAGGCCGCCGAGGCAGCCGACGCCGAAACCCCGATCGGCGCGCGGGCGACCGAGCTTTACCGCCAGTTCGTCGAAAGCGAGGGCGGCAAGGGCATGGATTTCTCGGCCGTTCTGCCCTGGCTTGCCGGCAAGTCGCGCGGATGAGCGCAGCCGACTGGATCGACCGCTCGGCGCTGGCCGACATGCTGGACGCCGAGGGTCGCGCCCTGCTGGCCCCGGTGCAGGCGGCGCATCTGGCGCGCGACACGATCCTGTTTCGCCCCGGCGACGCGGTGCGCGGCTTTGCCATCGTGCTGTCGGGGCGCGTGGGGGTCTATCTGATCGGCCCCGGCGGGCGCGACATATTGCTCTATGACATCACCCCCGGCCAGACCTGCGTGCAATCGACCCTGGGCATCCTGGGGCACGAGGATTACTCGGCCGAGGCCCATTGCGAGACCGATTGCGAACTGGCGCTGATCCCGCGCGACCTGTTCCAGCGCCTGCTGGCCCATTCCGGCCCGTTCCGCGATTTCGTCTTTGGCGCCTTCGCGCGGCGCCTTCAGGAAATGATGCAACTGCTTGAACAGGTTGCCTTTGTCCGGGTCGAGATACGCCTGGCCAGCGCCCTGTTGGCGTGCGCCGGGGCAGACAACGCTGTGCGCGCCACCCATCAGGAGCTGGCCACCCAGATCGGCACCGCGCGCGAGGTCGTCTCGCGCCGGCTGGATGCGCTGGCAAGGCGGGGCATGCTGCGCCTCGACCGTGGCTGCATCACCATCACCGATCGCGCCGCCCTTGCGCGATTTGCCCAGGCCCGCTGACCGCGCCCTGCGCGGGCCGATACCGTTTCCGCCCTCGCCTTTCTTGCCTTTCGGCCCCGGATGGTCCAAACAGCCCCCATGTTGAAAACCCGCATCATCCCCTGCCTCGACGTCAAGGAAGGCCGCGTCGTCAAGGGCGTCAATTTCGTCGATCTGGTCGATGCCGGCGACCCGGTCGAGGCCGCGCGCGCCTATGACGCCGCCGGCGCCGACGAGCTGTGCTTTCTGGATATCAACGCCACCCATGAAAACCGCGGCATCATGCAAGACGTCGTGCAGCGCACCGCCGAGCAATGTTTCATGCCGCTGACCGTCGGCGGAGGTGTGCGCAGCCCTGACGATGTGCGCGCCCTGCTGCTGGCGGGTGCCGACAAGGTTTCGTTCAACTCGGCCGCCGTCGCCGACCCCGAGGTGGTGGCGAAATCGGCCGAGAAATTCGGCAACCAGTGCATCGTGGTGGCCATCGACGCCAAGACCGTCTCGCCGGGGAAATGGGAAATCTTCACCCATGGCGGCCGCCGCCCGACGGGGATCGACGCGGTCGAATTCGCCCGCCTTGTCGAAAGCCGGGGCGCGGGCGAAATCCTGCTGACCTCGATGGACCGCGACGGCACGCGGGCGGGCTATAACCTGGAACTCACCCGCGCCATTGCGGATGCGGTTTCCATCCCGGTGATCGCCTCGGGCGGGGTCGGCACGCTGGATCATCTGGTCGAGGGCGTGCTGGAAGGCCATGCCAGCGCGGTGCTGGCGGCCTCGATCTTTCATTTCGGCGATTACACCATTCACGAGGCCAAGGAACACATGGCAAGGGCAGGAATACCGGTGCGGATATGAGCGACATACTGACACGGCTGGCGGCCACCATCGAATCGCGCAAGGGGGCCGATCCCGAATCGTCCTGGACGGCGCGTCTGCTGGCCCGTGGCCCGGAAAAGGCGGCCGAGAAATTCGGCGAAGAGGCGGTCGAGGCGATCATCGCGGCGGCCAGGGGCGAGCGCGAGAACCTGACATACGAGGCCGCGGACGTGCTGTATCATCTGCTGGTGATGCTGGCGGCGCGCGACGTGGCACTGGCCGACGTGCTGGCCGAACTCGAACGCCGCGAGGGGGTTTCGGGGGTTGCCGAAAAGGCCGCGCGGGAAAACAAACTCCCGCCCCGGTAGGACGAAACCGCAACCGGGTAGCGCTACGCCATGTCAGGGCGGCGGGTTCGCACCCGACGATCAGCGCACCCAGATGGCCGGGGTCATCAGAACCAGCACGGTCATGATTTCCAGCCGTCCCAGGAACATGCCAAAGGACAACACCCATTTCGCGCCGTCGGGCAGCGAGGCGAAATTCCCCGCGGGTCCTATCGTGTTGCCGATGCCGGGGCCGACATTCATCAATGCCGTGAGCGAGCCGCTGAGCGCGGTCTCGATGTCAATCCCCATGAAATTCAGCGCAAATGTCATGCCGGCGACCGACAGGAAGAACATCGTGAAAAAGGCGATGACGCCGTCCAGGACCTCGGGTTCGACGGTGCGCCCCTCGTGGCGCACGGCAAACACGCCGTGGGGATACTGTATCGATCGCGCAGCGTTGAAGATCGCCTTGGCCGAGACGATCCAGCGCATGATCTTGATTCCGCCGGCGGTCGATCCCGTACACCCCCCGACGGCGGTCAGGAAAAAGAAGGCCGCGACGGCGAACATGCCCCAGGTGGTATAGTCGGTCACGGTAAAGCCGGTCGTCGTCACCACCGAGACCACCGAAAAGGCGACCTCGCGCAGCGCATCCAGCGGCGCCGCGTCGGACGTTGCCACCCGCCACGCGGTCAGGGCAAGAATGATGATGACCAGCGTGGGAATGTAGACGGCGATCTGTTCGGACGAAAATATCCGGCGGTTGAAGGCGCGGATGAACCAGGCAAAGGGCAGGCTGCCCAGCACCATGAAGACGATCGCCGACCACTGGATCAGCCCGCTGTCGAAATAGCCCATCGAGGCATCATGGGTCGAATACCCCCCCGTCGAAAGCGTGGCCATGGCGTGGGTCACGGCGTCAAAAAGGCTCATCCCGCCGGCCATGTAGGCCACCACACAGGCGAATGTCAGCAGGACATAGACCCAGATCGTGGCGGTGGCGAAACTTGCCGCGCTCTTCAGCTCCTTTTCGCCGCTTTCCGAACTTTCCGCCCGGAAAAGCTGCATCCCCGAAACGTTGAGGATGGGCAGGATGGCAATGCCCGTGACGATGATACCGACGCCCCCGAACCATTGCAGCAGGGCCCGCCACAGCAGAATGCCATGCGCGGTCTGGTCGAGCCCGCTCATCACCGTCGAGCCGGTGGTGGTAATCCCCGACATCGATTCGAAATAGGCATCCGCCGGGCTGAGCCCCCAGAACCACAGCGGAACCGCCCCGGCAAAGCCGGCCATGATCCACGAGGACGTGGTCAGCACAAAGATATGTCGGCGGTTGAAACCCGTCAGGCGCGACTGCCCCACAAGGGCCAGCACCCCGCCCAGAAACATGGTCACCAGCGCCGACATGATGAATATGTCCGCCGTCGCCCAGTAGAGTGCGGCCACGATCAGCATGACCGTGGCCGCAAAGACCAGCACGATACCGTTGAAGAACAGGATCAGGTTCATGGGAGATGTCCCGTGGTTGCCTCGTGTCCCCGGCCGGGGCAAGGGCTGCGGATTTGCCGGAAATCCCCTATTTCGATTTGCAGGGTCGCGCGCGGGCCGTGCATTTGATCAGCTTGCCCTTCTTGACACAGGAAAAGCTGCGGTCAACCGCGCGGTCCCAGTCGCTGTAAAGCGGCCCGACCGAGGCCGTGACCCTGACGCCCCAGCTGATGATCGCGTTTTCACGGGCCGCCTTTTGCGAATAACCCGTCAGCAGCGCGCCGTTGCTGCCCTGATAATAGCTGGCCAGGCACTGGCCGTCCTCGGTGGCCTTTTGCGCGGTGGATTGGTCCGCGCCGGCGCTGGCCGCCATCGGCCAGGCCGCGGCAACGAGGGCTGCTGCCATCAGGTGCATCCTGACGATAGTGATTTTCATGTCTTCCTCTTTATTGTTATCTGGTTTTGTCAGGGCGAGACTAGTTGCACTTGGCCCATGCTGCAACAGCGCGAAGATGATGCCCGGTTCGCGGGGTGCCGGTCGGGCCAGGCCCCGCGGCCGTTTCACTTTTTCCGACTGCGCGGCGCGACCACCCCCAGGCGATCGAGAATCTTCTCGATCCCCGGCGGCGCGCCGCCCTGTTGCGCGGCCTCGGCGCACAGCCGGTCGAAAACCTTTCGCAGGCGTTCTTTCTCCTTGCCCTGACAATCGTTCCACGGGCGGCCCTGCAACCCCATCACCAGCGCGTAATAGCCGATGAAATGGGGCTTGGTGCCCGCGGCCAGCAGCCGGCGATAGGCCTCGTCCGCGCCGAGTTCGCGCAGCTGTTCGGCGCTGTGGATGCCCGCACGGGCATAGCTGGCGTCAGAGGCTGGGCCAAGGTTGCGGATGGTTGAAACCGGCTGTCCCTTCACCGCGCCCTCACAGATAGAGCGGCGTGCGGTCGCCTGCCGCAAAGCGCTTCAGCACGGCCGGATACAGGCGGTGTTCCTGTTCCAGCACCCGCGCGGCCAGGGTTTCGGGCGTGTCGTCGGGCAGGATGGGCACCCGCGCCTGCCCCAGCACCGGGCCGCCGTCGAGTTCGGCCGTGACCTCGTGAACCGAACATCCCGCCTCGGCATCGCCCGCTTTGATCGCGCGCGCATGGGTGTGCAGCCCGCGATATTTTGGCAGCAGCGAGGGGTGAATGTTCAGCATCCGTCCCTTCCAGCGGTTGATGAAGGCCGGGGTCAGGATACGCATGAAACCGGCCAGGGCAATGATATCGGGGCGCGCCTGTTCCAACGCGGCGGTCAGGGCGGCCTCGAACGCCGTACGATCCGCGCCAAAGGGGCGGTGATCGACCATCGCCGTCGGCACGCCAAGCGCGGCCGCCCGTTTCAGCCCGCCAGCATCCGGCCGGTTGGCCAGCACCAGCACCGGGCGCGCGGGATGGTCGCCGGTCATGGACCGCACCAGCGCCACCATGTTCGAGCCACCGCCCGAAATCAGGATGGCGACGCGCTTGTGGCTCATTTCAATGTGCCCCGGTAGGTGACGCCCTCGCCCGCGACGACCTCGCCCAGACGGATGACCTGTTCGCCCTGTTCCGCCAGCAGATCGGCCAGCACCTCGGCGCGGTCGGGGGCAACCGCCAGCACCATGCCGATGCCCGCGTTGAAGGTGCGCAGCAACTCGGCGCTTTCGATACCGCCGCGGGCGGCCAGCCAGCGAAATACCGGCGGCAGAGCCCATGCGGAAAGGTCGATCCCTGCCCCCAGCCCCGCAGGCAGCACGCGCGGCAGGTTTTCACTCAGCCCCCCGCCGGTGATATGGGCCAGCGCATGCACGCCGCCCGCGCGAATGGCGGCGAGTGTGGCGCGCACATAGATGCGGGTCGGCGCCAGCAGCGCGGCCCCCAATGTGCCCTCGCCAAAGGGATTCGCGTCGCCCCAGCCCAGGCCCGACAGTTCGATGATGCGCCGCACCAGCGAATAGCCGTTGGAATGCACACCATTCGAGGCCAGCCCCAGCAGGATGTCGCCCTCGGCCACGTCGCGGGGCAGCGCCTGGCCGCGTTCCATCGCGCCGACTGCAAATCCGGCGAGGTCGAAATCCTTGCCCTCATACATGCCGGGCATTTCGGCCGTCTCGCCCCCGATCAGGGCGCAGCCGGCCTGACGGCAACCCTCGGCAATGCCCTCGATCACCTGTGCGGCCTCGTCAACGGCCAGCTTGCCGGTGGCGAAATAATCGAGGAAGAACAATGGCTCGGCCCCTTGGCATACCAGATCGTTGACGCACATGGCGACCAGATCGATGCCCACGGTGGAAACATTTCCGGTGTCGATCGCGATGCGCAGCTTGGTGCCCACGCCATCGGTCGCGGCCACGAGGATCGGGTCGTCATAGCCGGCCGCGCGCAGATCGAACAGCGCGCCAAAACCGCCAAGCCCCGACATGGTGCCGGGCCGGTCGGTGGCCTTTGCCGCGGGCTTGATCCGTTCGACCAGCGCATTGCCGGCGTCGATATCCACCCCCGCCTGCCGGTAGGAAAGCCCCTTGCTGTTGTCCGTCATGCCATGCCCCCGATCGACCAGCCGCTGATGGCGCCCGTCTAGCCCATCGCGCGGCCGTTGAAAAGGCGGCTTTGGCAGGGCGTGTGGTGCAAAGCGCGGGGGGCAATCGCCTGAAACCCTCTTGTTGCTGTCCACCGCCGTGCAGCGGCCCCGATTGCCAACCGCCGGGGCGCTTGCGGCCCGGCATGCGCCCGCCCGCCCCCTCGGCGGGCGCATCCGCGCCCACCCGGGCGGCCGCATGCCTCGCTTGCATCCAGATTCGCCTCTTCAGGCGATTGTCCTCTGCAAACCCCGCCTTCCCCTTGACCCCCAACACCACCCGCGCTAGCAGACCGACAGGCGGGCCTGTAGCTCAATTGGTCAGAGCAGAGCGCTCATAACGCTTTGGTTGGGGGTTCGAGTCCCTCCGGGCCTACCACGCCATCACAAGAGGTGCTTCATGGGTGAAATCCTTATCGTTCGCCACGGGCAGGCATCCTATGGCACCGACGATTACGACCGGCTCAGCCCGCTGGGCCATCAGCAGGCCGCATGGCTGGGGTCATGGCTGGCCGAGCGGGGCGAAAGTTTCGACCGGGTGGTGAGCGGCACGCTCAGACGGCACCGCGAGACGCTCCTGGGGATCGGCAAACACCTGGAACACGCCCGCCCGGACGAGGACGCGCGGCTGAACGAAATGCCCTTCTTTGTCATCGAACGCCTTTTCCGCGACCGTCATGGCCTGGACGAAACTCACGCGCGCGCCGATCCCGAGGCCCATTTCGCGCGCGTCATGCAGGCCTGGAAGGCCGGGGAAATCAGCGGTTCCCCCGAGGGTTATCACGAATTCCGAAACCGGGTTCTGAAGGCGCTCGACGACCATGCCCGTCATGGGCAGCGTCTGCTGATCGTCAGCTCGGGCGGGCCGCTGGGGGTGATTCTGGCGCATCTTCTGGGCCTTGAGCTGGCGGCCATGACCGAGCTGATCCTGACGACCTACAACGCCTCGATCACCCGGCTGCACATGCGCCGCGGCGGCATGCGACTGACACAATTCAACGCTGTGCCGCATCTGGAACGTCCCGACAGGCACCATGCCCTGACCTGGCTGTAGGGTTCAGCGCGGCAGGCGCAGCTCGGCCTTCAGCCCGCCCAGCAGATCACTGTCGGACAGTGTCAGCTCGCCGCCATGGCTGCCCGCGACATCCGAGGCAATGGCCAGCCCCAGCCCGACGCCGCTGCCGCGATTCTGGTTGCGGGCATCGTCCAGCCGCACGAAGGGGCGCAATGCGTGGCTCCGTTGCGCGGGGTCGATGCCCGGCCCGTCATCCTCGACCGTGAAAAGGACGTGATCCTCGGCCACGCTCACCCCCAGCCGGCAATGGGTGCCGTAACGCAACGCGTTGGTGACAAGATTGTCCAGCGCGCGGCGTACCGCCTGGGGCCGCATGGCGACCTTGACCGGGCGCCGCCCGCCGCCCGAGGCCGGGACAAAGCTGATCCTGCCCCCCTGCCCCTGCGCGCCACGGCCGGCATCCCTGGCCACCCGGGCGGCCAGATCGACCGGGTCGGTCAGCACCGTTTCCTCGAGCGAATCCCCTCGGGCAAAGGCAAGGAATTCGTCCAGCATCTTTTCCATCTCGTCCACGTCTCGGGCCAGCGCGGCGATGTCGTCGTCGCTGCACATCGCCAACCCCAGTTTCAGCCGGGTCAGCGGCGTGCGCAGATCGTGGCTGACGCCCGACAGCATCATGGTGCGCTGTTCGATCTGGCGTTCGATCCTCGCGCGCATGTCCAGAAAGGCCTGCCCCGCCTGGCGAACCTCGGTCGCACCCGAAACGTGATAGGGCACATGGCGCCCCTTGCCGAACGCCTCGGCGGCGGCGGCAAGCCGGCGGATCGGGCGCATCTGGTTCTTGAGAAAGATAAAGGCAACGGCGGTCATGAATGCCGAAACCACGACCATCAGCACCAGCAGCTGGTGCGGATTGTTGGCCGATACGCGGTAGCGGTCGAATCGTACCGAAAATGCCCCGGCGGCGGTTTCCACCTGAAGGGTGACGAAATGCGGGTCGGACAGATCGACCTGACGCAACCCCGGCAGGCGATCGCGCAGGACCTGAACGACCACGCGTCCGGTCAGATCGTAAAAGCTGCGCCGCACATCGCCGCTGACCGCCTCGGGGGGGATTTCCTCGACCCTGTAGCCCAGCGGGGCAGCCACATCGCCGATCACCCGCGCAACCGCCCCATTGGCCGCCGCCCGGTTCAGCTGGTCAACGACATATTCCAGCTCGGTCGCGATCGAGCCCGTCATCTGGCGCGTGACCCCGTCGAACAGGCGCTGGATGAATACGACCGAAACCACCAGCTGGATCGTGATGATCGGCAGGATCAGGATCAGCGCCGCGCGCCCGTACAGCCCCTTGGGGAGCATTGACTTGAGCCGGGGGAAGGTCATGCTGGCGAAACTAGCCCGCAAGAGGCACCCAAGGCAAGCAAGCACCGGCACGAGGCGACATGACGAAGTCCCAGGACCCCTTCATCACCGATTTCGACCCGCCCGTCGGGCTGGCCGAGGAACTGGAGCCCGGCCTGCGCAGGGTGGTCGCGCCCAATGCCTCGGCCATGACCTTTCGGGGAACCAATACCTATCTGCTGGGCGAATCCGAAATCGCGGTGATCGATCCGGGCCCGGACGATCCGGCCCATCTGGCGGCGCTGGAACGGGCAATCGGCGATCTGCGCCGCATCAGCCATGTCATCGTGACCCACAGCCATGCCGACCATTCACCGCTGGCCCGCCCTCTGGGCCGGCTTGCCGATGCGCCGGTTCTGGCGCTTGGCGACAGTTTCTCGTTGCGCAGCCCCCTGATGCAGCGCCTGGCGGCCGGCGCCGACCTGCAGGGCGGCGAGGGGATCGACCGCGATTTCCGCCCCGACGTCACGCTGCACGACCGCGCGCGCCTGGAAACCCGCGAATGGGCGCTGGAGGTCATCGCCACGCCCGGCCATTTCAGCAACCACATCTGCCTGGCCTGGGAGGGCAGCGGCGGAGTCATGACCGGCGACCATGTGATGAGCTGGGCGACGACCCTGGTTTCCCCGCCCGACGGCGATCTGGCCGCCTTCATGCGCTCGCTTGACCGGATGCGCGCGCGCCTGCCCCATGACCGGCGCTATTACCCCGGCCACGGGGCCGTGCTGGATGATGTTGCCGGGATGCTGGAATGGCAGATCGCCCATCGGCGCGAACGGGAATCACAGGTCCTGCAGGCGCTGCAACAGGCCCCGGCCACGGCAAGCGAGATCGCGCAGGCGATCTATGACGATCTGAACCCTGCCCTCCTGCCCTTTGCCACACGCAATGTTCTGGCGCATATCATTGATCTTGTTGAAAGAAACATGGCGGATTGCCAAGGAGACCTCAGCGCCAAAAGCCGCTTTTTCCTGCGCTGAACGTGCCCTTGGCGATGATTTTCGGGGATATGAAAAAAGCCATCGACGGGGCGCCGAATCCTCTGGACGCGCAAAAACCGCTTTGCTATACGAGGCCGCGCAAGGCCGAGAGGCCCGCGATGTTCCGGCGTAGCTCAGTGGTAGAGCAGTTGACTGTTAATCAATTGGTCGTAGGTTCGAATCCTACCGCCGGAGCCACAAAACCAGCCACCTCTTTCCCGCCCCCTTTTCTTCTTTGCCCAAATACTCCGGGGGGGTCGCGCCAGCGACGGGGGCAGCGCCCCCGCAAGCCCCGCGCAACACGCGAAACGGCGGCGATGGCGCGCACCGCACCACGCCCGCGCCTGCCTGCCCCCCGACAGGCGAGCTACAGGCATTCAGGCGATTGCAGTGCCGGCCCACCCGGACGCCCGGCCGTCATTCCGCCCACCACCAGACATCCGGCAGAAAGCCCAGCCAGTCGCCATAGACGGGCAGTCTTTCGGGGAAATGCAGCTCCTTGCGATGGGCAAGGCGCGAGACATTGTTGTACCAGAAGGGGATCACATAGCGGCCCGAGATCAGGACACGGTCCAGCGCACGGGTCGCGGCGATGAAATCCTCGCGGCTGCGGGCGTTCAGCATCTTGCCGATCAGGGCGTCGGCGGCGGGTGATTTCATGCCCATATAGTTGCGCGTGCCCTTTTCGGTCACGCCCCTCGAGCCCCAGTAAAGATATTGTTCGTTGCCCGGCGACAGCGACAGGCTCCAGACATTGAACATCATGTCGAAATCATAGCTGTCGCGCCGGGCCTTGTGCTGGGCCTGATCCACGGTTTTCAGCGTCACCGATATGCCCAGCCTTTTCAGGGCCTCGGCATAGAGATTCGCGACCGCCTCGTTGACGGTCGAGCGCAGCATGATCTCGAAACGAAAGGGCTGCCCCTCGGCATTGCGCAGCACCCCGTCCGGGGCGACCTTCCAGCCGGCGCGCGCCAGTTCGCGCCGGGCAGCGCGCAGATTGCGCCGGTTTCGCAGATCGCCCTGCGACGAGGGCAGCCGGTAGCCCTCGATGGCTCCGGGCAGCAGGCTGTCGCGATAGGGTTCGAGCAGCGCCAGAACCTTGCCGCGCGCGGGGCCCGGACGCATGCCCAGCTCGGAATTGCTGAAATAGCTGCTGGCCCGCGGCGCGCGCCCCTTGTTGATCACCTGGTTGATGAATTCGAAATTGAACGCCCGGATCAGCGCATCGCGCACCCGCCAGTCGGCAAAGATCGCCCGGCGCGTGTTGAACACGAATCCCCGCATCCCCGAGGGGCGCCCGTTGGGGATGATGGATTTCACGATATCGCCCCGTTTCACCGCCGGGAAATCATACTGGTCCTCCCATCTCTGGGGGCTGGTTTCGCGATAGACCGAAAGCGCGCCCCCCTTGAAGGCCTCGAACAAGGCCGCCGAATCACGAAAATATTCGTATCGGATTTCGTCGAAATTGTTCTTGCCGCGATTGATCGGCAGATCCCTGCCCCAATAGTCGGGATTGCGGCGAAAGGTGACGTAACGGTTGGCCTCGAAATCGCCCACCACATACGGCCCCGAGCCGATGGGCATCCGCAGCCCGCTTTCGGCGAAATCGCGGCCTTTCCAGCTGTCCTTTTTCAGCACCGGCCGCAGCCCCAGGATCAGCGGCAGTTCGCGGTCGGGCACATTGAAGGTAAAGCGCACCGAACGCGGGCCGGTGCGTTCGACGCGCGCGACCTTGTCCCAGGCGTTGCGATAGCGCGGCAGCCCCTTTTCACCCAGGGTGCGGAAGGACCAGATCACGTCATCGACGGTGACGGGCGAGCCATCCGAGAAACGCGCCTGGGGCCGCAGGGTGAATTCCACCCATTCCCGATTCGGCCCCGTCCTGACCGATTCGGCCAGCAGCCCGTAGAGCGAGAAAGGCTCATCCCAGTTGCGCGCCATGAGTGATTCATAGACATGGACCCTCACCCCCCAGGGCGCACGCCCCTTCAGGATATAGGGGTTGAAGGAATCAAAGCCGCCCAGCTCGCCAAAGGTGATTCGCCCGCCCTTGGGCGCGTCGGGGTTCACATAGGGCAAGGACACAAAATCCGGTGGAAGGGCGGGTTCGCCATACATAGCCATGGCGTTTCGGGGGGCGCTGCGCGCGCCTGCGGCTGCGGCCAGCAGCATCGCCACCCCGGCAAGAGCGGCGATCATGCGTGAGGGGATGCGTGTCATCTGCGCAACTACAAAGCCTTTCCAGCGGGAAGAGGGAAACAATTCACGCGGCCAACCTATCGGCAGATCACGAAATTTTCAAATTTTACTTGGCGAGGCTGCGCGCATTTCGTATAACAGACTCACTGCTCGATAGGTTTCTTGCCTGTATGAAACCTGCCTCAATAACTTAACGCCCTCCTTGTGAGGGCGTTTTTTTGTGCGGTGGGTTTTTTCGCACCGCGGGGTTGGCAAGCCAAGGCATCCGCGGGAAGCCCTCGGGCAGGGCAGATACCTTGGGGTGCGGCGACCTCATGGCAAGCTGGTGATCCACAACACCTGCGCATCCTCGGGGCCGGTGGAAACGATGTTGTGCCCCATGGTTGCATCATAATAGACGCTGTCGCCGGGATGCATGTCGAGCGGTTCGTGAAATTCCGAAAAGAAACGGATATCCCCCGAAAGGACGTACAGGAATTCCTCGCCATCATGGCGGACCCAGCCATCGAAATCCGACAGGTCGCGGGCCCGTATCCAGGCCCGGTAGGGCAGCATCCGCGCATGATCGGGCGTGCGCAGCAATTCATGTTCATAGGTGCCGGTCAGATGGGTGCGCCCCGCGCCCCGAGGGGTTGCGATCATGCGGTCGCCGCTGGCCGGCTCCTGCGGCGGGGTGAACAGCTGCGGCACCGTGACCCCCAGCCCCCTTGCCAGCTTGCGCACCGCGTCGAATGTGGGCGACATCTGCTCGTTCTCGATCTTGGACAGGGTTGACCGTGCGAGCCCGGCCTTTCTGGCGGCCTCGGCCAGCGACATGTTCTGCGCCTTGCGCAGCGCGCGCACCCGTTCGCCCAGCCGCAACGGCGCGATCTGCTCGTCGCCCTTGCCGGCGCGCGCGACATCTATCAGGCCTGGTCGTGAACGTTCGGTCATGTCGACTCCTTGCCCCGCAATCCTAGCACCGGAGCTGGGTGAAATTCCATCGCAAGTTGACAGGTTGGTGGGATTATCCCGCTTTTCAACCGGTGCCGCGCACAGTAAGCAGAGATATGATTGACATTTCCCTGATCGACGAGGGGCCGGCCGCGCGCTGCCCCGCGCAGTTCAACCTTGCGGCCCATGTGCTGGCCGGCGGGCTTGCCCATCCCGACAAGCCGGCGCTGGAAATCCTGCATCCCGACCGCGCCGAGATCTGGAGCCACGGTCGCCTGCGCCGGGCCGTCCTGGGCATCGGCGGCGCCCTGCTGGACAGGGGGTTGAAGGCAGGCGACATCCTGTTGCTGCGCATCGGCAATGACGTGGATTTCCCGCTGATGTTCCTGGGGGCGATTTCGGTCGGAATCGTGCCGGTGCCGACATCGGCCCAGCTGACCGCACCCGAGGTCGCGGCGATGATCGACACGCTCGACCCCGCGGCAATCGCCCTTGGCAAGGGGGTGGTCTCGGGGGTGGCCACACCGGATGCGGACGGAACGGATATCATCGGCCCGCGGGAAATGGCGGCGATGCGCGACCACGCGCCGGCCGACCCCGACATGGGCGACCCCGACCGGCTGGCCTATATCATCTATACCTCGGGCACCTCGGGGCGGCCGCGGGCGGTGATGCACGCGCATCGGGCGATCTGGGCGCGCCGGATGATGTGGTCGGGCTGGTATGATCTGCGCGCGGATGACCGGCTGCTGCATGCGGGCGCCTTCAACTGGACCTATACGCTGGGCACCGGTCTGTGCGACCCCTGGGCCATCGGTGCAACCGCCCTGATCCCCGCCGAGGGGGTCGATCGCGCTACCCTTGCCCGCCTGCTGGCCGACCATCGCGCGACGATCTTTGCCGCGGCCCCCGGCGTCTATCGGCAATTGCTGAAACATGCGCCGCTGCCCGACATGCCGGCCCTGCGCCACGGCCTGTCGGCGGGCGAGAAACTGCCGGCGCGGCTGCGCGACGCCTGGCGGCGGGAAACCGGGCGCCCGATCTACGAGGCCCTGGGGATGAGCGAGGTTTCGACATTCATCTCGGCCAGCCCGGCAACACCCGCCCCCGAAGGCGCAATCGGACGGCCGCAACAGGGCCGGCGGGTGGCTGTCCTGCCCGAAGAGGTGGCGACCGACCCGCGCGCCACAGCCGAGCCCGTTCCCGTCAACACCCCCGGCATCCTGGCGATTTCGCGCGATGATCCGGGGCTGATGCTGGGCTATCGCGGCGCGCCTGACGAGACGGCCGCGCGCTATCGCGGCGAGTGGTTCGTGACCGGCGACATGGTGCAGATGGATGAAAACGGCTTTGTCACCTATCTGGGACGCAGCGACGACATGATGAACGCGGGCGGCTATCGTGTGTCGCCGCTCGAGGTCGAATCCGCCCTTGCCACCCATCCCGACATCCATGCGGTTGCCGCCGCCGAGGTCGAGGTCAGGCCTGACGTGTTTGTGATTGCCGCCTTCTATGAATCGGGCCATGATCTGGACGACGACGATCTGGCGCGCCATTGCGCCGAACGCCTGGCGCGCTACAAATGCCCGCGCATCTTTCGGCGGCTCGACCATCTGCCGCGCGGGGCCAACAACAAGATCCGCCGCGCCGCGCTGCGCGCGCTTTACGGGAACATGCCATGATCCATCTCGATATCATCTCGGACCCGATCTGCCCCTGGTGCTTTATCGGCAAGACCCGACTGGAACAGGCGCTGGGGCAATACCCCGAAGGCGTCTTCGATATCGAATGGCATCCTTTCATGCTGAACCCCGACATGCCGGACGAGGGCATGGACCGGCGCGAATATGTCGAGACCAAGTTCGGCGGCCCGCAAGGGGCGGCCGCGGTCTACGGCCAGATCGCCGAGGCCGCCCGCGCAACCGGCATCGAAATCGATTTCGACGCGATCCGGCGCACGCCCAGCACGCTGGATGCCCACCGTCTGATCCATTGGGCCGGAATCGAGGGCGTGCAGAACGCGGTGGTTGATGGGCTGTTTCGCGCCTATTTCCAGCAGGGCCTGGACATTTCCGACCCCGAGGTCCTGGCCCGGATCGCGGCCGATGCGGGAATGGACCGCGATGTCGTCACCCGCCTGCTGGCGCAAGACGTCGATCGTCAGGGAATCCGCAAGCGCGCGGCCCTGGCGCGCGAACGCGGCGTACAGGGCGTGCCCTGTTTCATCATCGACAATGACCGCGTAGTGCAGGGCGCGCATCCGGCCGAGACCTGGGTGCAACTGATCGACCGGATACTGCCCGCCACGGGGCAAGCACGAAACAGGTGAACAGGCCCGCCCTCCCCTTTGCCGAATTCGTGGCGCTGATCGCGCTGATGTTCGCGATGATCGCGTTCGGCACCGATTCCATGCTGCCGGCCCTGCCCGAGATTGCCCGCGATCTGGGGCTGGATGACGCCAATCGCGCACAGCTTGTGGTGACCAGTTTCGTGCTGGGCACGGGAATCGGACAGCTGTTCACCGGGCCGCTGTCCGACGCGCTGGGGCGCAAGCCGGTGATCTCGGGCGGGCTGCTGCTGTTCATGCTGGGCAGCCTGCTGGCCTGGAAGGTCGGCACCCTGGACTGGCTGCTGGTGGCACGTTTTCTGCAGGGTCTCGGCGTGTCGGCCCCGCGCACGGTGACGCTGGCCATGGTGCGCGACCTGTATGCGGGGCGGATGATGGCGCGGGTCATGTCGATCGCCATGGCCCTGTTCGTGCTGGTGCCGGCGGTCGCCCCGCTGACGGGCCAGTGGATCGCTCAGGCCCTGGGATGGCGGACGATCTTTCTGTCCTTTGTGCTGTTTGCGCTGGTCGGGCTGGGCTGGCTGAACCTGCGACAGGGCGAGACCCTGGCCCCGGACAGGCGCCGCCCGCTGCGAATGGCATCCTTTCTGGGCGCGGCGCGCGAGGTTCTGACATCACGCATCGTGATGACCTATGTCCTGATCCTGTCGGTCGGCTATGGCGCGCTGTTCGGCTATCTCAGCTCGGCCCAGCAGGTATTTGTCGATGTGTTCGGCGCGGGCGACCGCTTTCCGCTGTTCTTTGCGGCGATCGCCCTGTTTTCGGGCGTGTCGGGTTTCGTCAATGCGGCACTGGTCGTCCGGCTGGGGATGCGGCGGATGATCGTCACCGCCTTTTCGATGATTCTCCTGGCCGATATCGCGATGACCATCTTCCTGCTGGTTGCCTCGCCCCCGGACGAGGTGGCATTCGGGGCATTTCTGGTGTGGTCGATGCTGGCCTTTCTGGTGCCGGGCCTGACATTCGGCAACCTCAACGCCCTTGCAATGGAGCCGATGGGCCATATTGCCGGCATGGCATCGGCGATCATCGGGGCGCTGTCCACCATGCTGGGGGTGAGCATCGCGATCCCGATCGGGCTGGCATTCGACGGCACGATCCTGCCGCTGCTGGTGGGTTTCAGCCTGTGCGCGGCGGCGGCGCTGGCCCTGATGCTGACAACGAGCCACGGCGCGCATCGCGATGACGGCCCCTGACACGATACCGGCACCAGAGACCGCCACCGCGCCCTTCAACCTGTCGTGAACGCCCGGGAGCGCGGCGTGAGCGTTCCGTTCAGCTTGGCGTCAGCTTTGCCCCCTAGGTCTGCAAGCGTGGCCGCCTTTTGCAGCAGGCCACCACCATCCAGACAAACAGGCGGGAAACCCCCACCTCCAAACAAGGAAAACCGAAAATGTATCGTTCGCTTACCATCGCGGCGGCTGTCGCCCTGTTCGCCGTTCCCGCATTTGCCGAAGGCAGCTGCTCGAAGGCGCCCGCCTCGCAGTTCCAGCCGACATCCGCCCTGAAGGCCAAGCTGGAAAAGAGCGGCATGAAGGTGCGCCGGATCAAGGTCGAAAACGGTTGCTACGAGGTCTATGGCATCACCGCCAGCGGCGAGCGCACGGTCGCCGCCTACAACGCCAGGACCTTTGAAAAGGTGTCCAATGCCGAAGCCGGCGAAAACTGATCCGACCTGTCGGGCAGAAACGGGCGCGCGTCATCCACGGATGGCGCGCGTCTGGGACCCGTTGGTGCGCATCTTTCACTGGTCGCTGGCAGGCAGCTTTGCCATTGCCTGGTTTTCGCCGGTCTGGCGGGGCGGCACGCTGCATCACTGGGTCGGCTATCTGGCGGCGGCCCTTGTCGTGATCCGGGTTTTCTGGGGCTTTGTCGGGCCACGGCACGCGCGGTTTTCCGATTTCGTGAAACATCCGGCGCATGTGCTGGGCTATCTGGCTGCCATGGCGCGGGGGCGCGAGGCGCGGCATATGGGCCACAACCCGGCCGGCGGTGCGATGGTTCTGGCGCTGATGGCGGGCATGATTGCCAGCGCCGTGACCGGCTGGATGATGACCACCGACCGCTATTTCGGCGTTGCCTGGGTCGAGGATGCGCATTGGCTGGTGGTGCGGATCATGCTGGGGCTGATCACGCTGCACCTGGCCGGTGTTGCCCTTGCCAGCCTGCGTCACCGGGAAAATCTGGTCGTTTCCATGGTCACCGGGCGCAAGCGGATCGAGGATGGGGGGCAGGAGCCCTCGGGCATGGTGCGGGAAATTACGCAATAAGACAGCTGAGCGCGGCCTCTCTTACCCCTTGGCATGACTGGCAAGGTCGCGGGCAATGGCAAAGGCGCCTTTTACCTTGTCTCCGGTCTTGCGCCAGTCGCGCCGCACGATGATCTTGTTGTCCTTGACCCGCGCAAGCCCCTTCTGTTCCTGGATAAAGGCCACCAGACCGGCAGGGTTGGCAAACCTGTCGTCATGAAACCGGATCACCGCGCCCTTTGGCCCGCCATCGAGGCGCGCAATGCCGGCGCGTTTGCACATGGTCTTGATGCGCACGATGTTCAACAGCATGCTGACCTCTTTGGGCAGCTTGCCGAAACGGTCGATCAGCTCGGCGGCAAAGCCTTCGAGTTCGACCTTTTCCCTCAGCCCCGAAAGGCGGCGATACAGGCCCAGGCGCACGTCGAGATCGGGCACATAATCCTCGGGGATCAGCACCGGCACGCCGAGGTTGATCTGCGGCGACCAGTCGCCATCGGCGTCGGGCAGGCCCTCGATCTCGCCCGCCTTCATCCTGGCGATCGCCTCTTCCAGCATGGATTGATACAGTTCATACCCCACCTCGCGCACCTGGCCCGACTGTTCCTCGCCCAGGATGTTGCCGGCGCCGCGGATATCGAGATCCTGGCTGGCCAGCGCAAAGCCCGCGCCGAGGCTGTCGATCGAGCCCAGCACCCGCAGGCGTTTTTGCGCCGTCGTCGTCAGGCGCATGCGCGGGCGCGTCGTCAGATAGGCATAGGCGCGCGTCTTTGACCGCCCCACCCGGCCGCGGATCTGATACAGCTGCGACAGGCCGAACATGTCGGCGCGGTGGATGATCATGGTGTTGGCGGTGGGGATGTCGAGGCCGCTTTCAACGATGGTCGTGGCCAGCAGCACGTCATATTTTCCGTCGTAAAAGGCGTTCATGCGGCTGTCGAGCTCGCCCGCCGCCATCTGGCCGTGGGCGATCACATAAGAAACCTCGGGCACATGGTCGCGCAGGAAATCCTCGATCTCGGGCAGGTCGGAAACCCGCGGCACGACGAAAAAGCTCTGCCCGCCGCGATAATGTTCGCGCAACAATGCCTCGCGGATGGTGACGGTGTCGAATTCGGAAACATAGGTGCGGATCGCCAGCCGGTCCACGGGCGGCGTGCCGATGATCGACAGGTCCCGCACCCCCGACAGCGACAGTTGCAGCGTGCGCGGGATCGGCGTTGCCGTCAGCGTCAGCACATGGATGTCGCTGCGCAGCTGTTTCAGGCGCTCCTTGTGCTGGACACCGAATTTCTGTTCCTCGTCGATGACCAGCAGACCCAGATTGTGGAATTTCACCGCTTTTGCCAGCACCGCATGGGTGCCCACCACGATATCGACCGAGCCCTTTTCCAGCCCCAGACGGGTTTCGGCGGCCTGTTTGGCCGAAACAAACCGCGACAGCGCCCGCACCGTGATCGGCAAGCCGCGGAAACGTTCCTCGAAGCTGCGGAAATGCTGGCGCGCGAGCAGGGTGGTCGGGGCGACAACGGCCACCTGAACCCCGCTCATGGCGGCGACAAAGGCGGCGCGCAGGGCGACCTCGGTCTTGCCGAAACCCACATCGCCGCAGATCAGCCGGTCCATCGGCCTGCCGGCGCGCAGATCGTCAAGAACGTCCTCGATCGCGTGCAGCTGGTCGTCGGTTTCGCTGTAGGGAAAGCGCGCGCAAAAGGCATCGTATTCGTGATCGGAAACCTCCGGCACCGGGGCCGAGCGCAGCGCGCGTTCCGCCGCCACCCGGATCAGACGGTCGGCCATCTCGCGGATGCGTTCCTTGAGGCGGGCCTTCTTGGCCTGCCAGGCACCTGTGCCGAGGCGATCAAGCAGCCCTTCCTCGTGGCCATAGCGCGACAGCAGTTCGATATTTTCCACCGGCAGATACAGCCGGTCACCGCCGGCATATTCCAGCGCCAGACATTCATGGGGCGCACCGGCGGCGGTGACGGTTTCCAGCCCCTTGTAGCGGCCGATCCCGTGATCGACATGCACCACCAGATCGCCGGGGCTGATGGCGTTGACCTCGGTCAGGAAATTCTCGGCCCGCCGCCGGCGCCCCGGCTTGCGCACCAGGCGCTGGCCCAGCACGTCCTGTTCGGAAATCACCGTCAGGCCCGGCGCGACAAAGCCGTGTTCCAGCGGCCAGACGGCCAGAAACAGCCCGCCCCGCCCCCCCGGCGGCAACGCGGGCATATCGGCGAGGCTGGCAATCGGCGTGCCGGCCAGCCCCTCGTCGGCCAGCAGATGCGACAGGCGTTCGCGTGCCCCTTCCGACCACGAGGCGATGATGACATGGCCCTCGGCAAGGCGCGCGCGCGCATGGTCGGCAAGCGCCGAAAACAGGGCGGTTTCCGCAGCCTGGCGTTCGGGGGCGAAATCGCGGCCCACGCGCCCGCCGGCGTCGATCACGTTCAGCCCGATGGCCTGGGGCAGCACCGCGAACTGGCGCATCTCGTGCCCCTCGGTGGCCTGCCCAAAGGCCGCGTCATCCAGATACAGCAGCTGCGGCGGGCAGGGCTTGTAAACCGAGTCCAGCCGCGCGCGGTTTTTCAGCGCATCAAGTCGCGCCTCGTACTGGTCGGTGATGGTGGCCCAGCGTTCCAGCCGCACGGGCGTGGCCTGATCGTCGAGACAGATGACCGCCTCGGGCAGATAGTCGAACAGGGTTTCCATGCTTTCGTGAAAGAACGGCGCCCAATGTTCCACACCCTGATGCTTGCGCCCGGCGCTGACGGCCTCGTATAGCGGGTCGTCGGTGCCGGCCGCGCCGAATTCCAGCCGATAATTCTGGCGAAAGCGCGTGATCGAGGCCTCGTCCAGAATGACCTCGGACACCGGCGCCAGCTCGACCCGATCGAGGCGCTCGATGGTACGCTGGGTTTCAACGTCGAAACGGCGCGCGGCATCCAGCACATCGCCGAACAGATCCAGCCGCACGGGGCCGCTGTCGCCCGGCGGGAACACGTCGATCAGACCGCCGCGAATGGCATAATCGCCCGGCTCGGTCACCGTCGGGGCCTGGGTAAAGCCCATGCGCACCAGGAATGCGCGCAAGGCGCCCTCGTCGATGCGCTGGCCGACCGTGGCGGTAAAGGCGGCATCGCGCATCAAGGCCCGCCTCGGCACACGCTGGGTGACGGCGTTGACCGTGGTCAGCAGCACGAAATCGCCCTTGAACCCGCGCGCCAGCATCGCCAGCAGCGCCATGCGGGCGGCCGAAATATCGGCGTTCGGCGACACCCGGTCATAGGGCAGGCAGTCCCAGGCCGGAAAGGTGAATACCGGCAGCCCCGGCACCACGAATTCCAGCGCGCGGCGGGTTTCCTCAAGCCGCTTGTCGTTGCGCGCGACATGAATGACCGGCTTGCCGCGCTTTTGCAGCAGCTCGGCCAGCAGGCGGGCATCAAGGCCCTCGGGCGCGCCGGATACGGTCAGAACCTGATTATGCGTGTTTGCAGACATGGACCCGAGAGCTACAGCATCATGCGGCGCGGCCGCAAGGGCGGTGCGGTCATAACACGGATGCGCTGAGATTGAACCACATGCCCCAGAAGGCGGTGACAAAGATCGACACCAGCCCGATCACCTGGTTGTAGAAACGCAGCCGGCCGATATGGCGGCGCAACGTCTCGCCCTGCTCGGCACGGCTGCGGATGGCGCGGGCATGGCGCACCGACATGGCCGCCACCAGCGACCACGGCGCAGCGATCAGGAATACCGCCTGGGCCAGCTCGATCCCGTACCAGAAACCGAGGATGGCAAGCCCGGTCAGCAGAAAGAAGGCAAGGCTGACGATCCACACCCCCGAAACATCCATGATATGAGTGATGCGGTTGCAGTTGACCCGCACGAGGGTTTCCAGATCCGCCTGTGCGCCGCCGCCCCCTTTTCCACCGCCTGCACGACGGGCACGTGTCACGACATCATAGGGCACGCCCAGCGTCCAGTGTGCGGTTGTCGACCACAGCACCGCCAGCATGATCCAGTACCAGATGCTGGTGAAGGATCGCATGTCGATGATTTCGAGAATGTTCGAATACCAGTCCAAGGTCGCTGCCTGCCCGTGTTCGGCGATTTTGTTTGGCGATTTTGGGCGCACACTAATGAGTCGCCGGGGAAATTCCACCCCAAAATCGGGATATCGCCTTGTGAAATACGCCTGCATCATGGCAATGAGACGAAAAACCCCAGCGAGGAGCCCCGATCATGCATCCGACCATAGCCCCCTACCCGGCCGCTCGTTCACGACGCCTGCGACGTACCGGAGCGCTGCGCGCGATGGTGCGCGAAAACGGGCTTTCGGTCGATGACCTGATCTGGCCCATCTTCGTTCGCGACGGCGATGCGGTGCGCGAGCCGGTCCCCTCGATGCCCGGCGTCGATCGGCTGAGCATCGACATGGCGGTTCAGGCGGCGCGCGAGGCGGCCGAGCTGGGCATCCCGGCGCTGGCGCTGTTTCCCTATACCGACGCGGCGCTGAAAACCCCCGATGCGCGCGAGGCATGGAACCCGGAAAACCTGGTCAACCGGGCGACCCGGGCGATCAAGGCGGCGGTGCCGGAACTGGCGATCATGCTGGATGTGGCGCTTGACCCCTACAATTCCGACGGCCATGACGGGATCGTGCGCGACGGCGTGGTGCTGAATGACGAGACCCTCGTGGCACTGGAACGCCAGGCTCTGGCCCATGCCGAGGCCGGCGCCGACATACTGGGCCCCAGCGACATGATGGACGGGCGCATCGGGGTCATCCGCCAGGCGCTCGAGGGCAAGGGGCTGCACGATGTGGTGATCATGTCATATGCGGCCAAATATGCCTCGGCCTTTTACGGCCCGTTCCGCGATGCGGTCGGCGCCAGCGGGGCGCTGAAAGGCGACAAGAAGACCTACCAGATGGACATGGGCAACAGCGACGAGGCCCTGCGCGAGGTTGCCCGCGACATCGCCGAAGGCGCCGACATGGTGATGGTCAAGCCGGGGATGCCCTATCTCGACATCTGCCGCCGGGTGAAAGACACATTCGGCGTGCCGACATTCGCCTATCAGGTATCCGGCGAATACGCGATGATTGCCGGGGCCGGCCGCAATGGCTGGATAGACGAGGAAAAGGCGATGCTGGAAAGCCTGCTGTGTTTCAAGCGCGCCGGCTGCGACGGGATCCTGACCTATTTCGCGCCAAGGGTCGCGGCCATTCTGAACGGGGGCTGAGGCACACGCCGCCCGGCGGGAATTTGCCCATCCCCCGGCGGCAGCTACCGGATATGGTGACAGTGCTTTCTGAATCACCTATACTTGGCGCAATCACGGCTATGAACCGGGCAAGAGCAGCAATCGAGGAACCCCCATGAGCAAATGGACCCGTCGCACCTTTCTGGCAGGCGCAGGCGTAACCCTGGCCGCCTGTGGCAACGGCATCGGAAACACCCGCAGCGCACGCATCGACTATCGGGTCGAACTGGCGCTTCAGCAGATGTACAAGGAGGTGCCGGGTTCGCGCGATCTGGCCGACCGGGCGGCGGGGATGCTGGTCATGCCGACCATCACGCGCGCCGGATTCGGTTTCGGCGGGGCCTATGGCGAAGGGGCCCTGCTGATCGGAGGCGCGCCGGTGGGCTATTATTCCATGGCCCAGGGCAGCTGGGGGTTCCAGCTGGGGATCCAGCAATATGCCCATACCCTTTTCTTCATGAACGAATCCTCGCTTTCGGATTTCCGCAACTCGCCCGGCTGGCAGCTGGGTGCCGATGTTGCCTATGTCGTCAAGAACAAGGGTGACAACCTGGCCATCGACACGACCAAGCTGCGCTCGCCGGTGGTGGCGCTGATCTACGGCCGCGCGGGGCTGCTGGTGGGCGCCACGCTGGAAGGCACCAAATACACCCGCATCCTGAGATAGCGGCGGGGCGGGTCCTGCCGTGGCCCGCGCCCCGGCAAGACCCGGATCACGGCCTGCAAGCAATCGGCCAAGCAATCGGCCCCCTGCCCGCCTGAGGCCAAGGTTCGGCCCCTGAAGGGCAATCAGCCCTCCATCGACTCGAGCTCGTCGATCATGCCGGCGATCATCGACAGCCCCTTGTCCCAGAAGGCCGGGTCGGATGCGTCCAGCCCGAAGGGGGCCAGCAATTCCTTGTGGTGTTTCGCGCCGCCTGCACGCAGCATGTCGAAATATTTTTCCTGAAAATCCGCATCGCCCTTTTCGTAAACCGCATACAGCGCGTTCACCAGCCCATCGCCAAAGGCATAGGCATAGACATAAAAAGGCGAGTGGATGAAATGCGGAATATAGGCCCAGAAGGTTTCATAGCCGTCCATATAGTCGAACACCGGGCCCAGGCTTTCGGCCTGCACGCTCATCCACAGGGCGTTGATGTCGTCGGGCGTCAGCTCGCCCTTGGCGCGGGCGGCGTGCAGCTTGCATTCGAAGTCATAGAACGCGATCTGGCGCACGACGGTGTTGATCATGTCCTCGACCTTGCCGGCCAGCAGCGTCTTGCGCGTGGCCTGATCGGGGGCCTGCGCCAGCAGCTTGCGGAAGGTCAGCATCTCGCCGAACACGGATGCGGTTTCGGCAAGTGTCAGCGGCGTTGACGACAGCAATTCCCCCTGCCCCGCGGCCAGCACCTGGTGCACGCCGTGGCCCAGCTCGTGGGCCAGCGTCATCACGTCGCGCGGCTTGCCCAGATAATTCAGCATCACATAGGGGTGCACATCGGTGACGGTGGGGTGCGCAAATGCGCCCGGTGCCTTGCCCGGCTTGGTGGCGGCGTCGATCCAGCCACGGTCGAAAAAGGGTTCGGCAATCTCGGCCATGCGCGGATCGAAATCGCCATAGGCCTCAAGCACCGTGTTGCGCGCCTTGTCCCAGCCGATGGTTTCAGGCGTTTCCTGCGGCAAGGGCGCGTTGCGATCCCAGATTTCCAGCTTTTCCAGCCCCAGCCAGCGGGCCTTGAGCGCATAGTAGCGGTGGCTGAGGCGGGGATAGGCATTCACCACCGCATCGCGCAACGCCTGCACGACCTCGGGTTCCACGTCATTGGCAAGGTGGCGCGCCATCTGCGGGGTGGGCAGCTTGCGCCAGCGATCCTCGATTTCCTTTTCCTTGGCCAGCGTGTTGGTGATGCGCGCGTATAGCGGCAGTTCGCTCGTGAACACGGCGGCAAGGGCGCGTGCACCGGATTCGCGCCGGGCGCGGTCGTGGTCGGTCAGCAGGTTGAGGGTGGATTCGAGGTTGAGCGTCTCGCCCTCGACATCGAAGGTCAGCCCGGCGGTGTGTTCGTCAAACAGGCGGTTCCACGCGGTCGCCCCGACAACCGACTGATCGTGCAGGAATTTTTCCAGCTCGTCCGACAGCTGATAGGGCTTCATCGCGCGCATCCGGCGCAGCACCGGCCAGTAGCGGGCCAGATCGGCGTTTTCCGCGATCATGGCATCAAGGCGCGCGTCGTTGATGCGGTTGACCTCGAGCGAGAAGAACACCAGCGCCGCCGACATGTCGGTGATCTGGCCCTGCATGTCGGACAGGAACTTGGCCCGCTCGGCGTCGGTCGTGTTCTGGTAATAGCGCAGCCCCGCATAGGACATGATCCGGCCAGAAACGTTCTGGATCTTTTCATAGCGCCGGATGGCCTGCAGCAGGGTGTCGGCATCGGCATCTGCCAGCTTGCCCTCGTAATCGGCGGCAAAAACAGAACATTCCTTGCCCAGCCATTCCAGATCGCGCGCGAGTTCGGGCGCGTCGGGGGCTGTGTACAGGTCGGTCAGGTTCCATTCCGGCAGATCGCCCAGCGCGGCGCCGTTGGCGGCCTCGCCTGCATCACGGAAGATCTCGGGGGCGAATGCGGGATGTGTGAACATGTTGATGCCTGCCTGTTGTGAGGATTCTGTCGGCCCTCACATAAGGGCAGGCACCGGGGGGATTCAAGGCACGCCTGCAATGAACCCCTGTCACGCTGTGGTGTAGCGAGCAACCAGCCCCTTGTTACAGGGCGCACCCGCACATGGCGGGCACCCTGTCACCCCTTCAGGTGGCGTCGATATCGGAAATTTCAAGATCGACGCTGACCGGAAAGTGGTCGGATGCGCTCAACAGGGCCTCGCGCAGCTCGGGGTCGGCAAAGCATTTCGGGTCGTCAAAGGGGTGCCAGATGCGCCAGCCGCGCGCGCATTTGCGCAGATCCGGCGAGACCATGACATAATCGAGCAACGCGTTCAGATAGGTGCCGTGTTCGGGAATGAAGAACCGCGCGGTGGCGGGGCGTCCGCTGCTGCGCGGCGACATCGCGCGCCGGGCATTGGGATCAAACAGCATCATGGATTCGTCACCATCGCAGCCCATGACGATTTCCACCCCGGAATGGCCGAAAAGACGTTCATATTCGTCCAGACCGGGGCCGTCATTGAAATCGCCCAGCACGATCAGGCTGTCGCCGCGTTTCAGGTGATATTCGACACGCGCGCGGATCCAGATGCACTGGGCCAGCTGCTTGCGCCGGTTGTCGATGGAAATGCGGATCTGCTCGGCCAGTGTCCTGGCGCCGTGCGGGGCCTTGGATTTGGCATGCACCCCGATCAGGCGGATGGGCGGGCCGCCAAGCGGGTGAAAATCGACCTCGAGCGGCGGCTTGGAAAAACGGATCGCCTCGTTCAGGCGATCGACATCCAGATCGATATGAAAGGTGCCGTCAAAACGCGGCGCCTCCTGATCGACGGCGGCCGCACCTGGCTGGCCAACGGGATCGTGCCGGCCCGAGCAGACCCGAGGGTCATACATCAGGGTGATTTCCTGCTGCGTCTCGGTGGGAAACCCGCCGAGCGCGCGGCTGATGCGCAGCCCGAAAGCCGCCGCAAAGTTTTCCAGCGCCCTGACCGAGGACTGGCCGTTGCCGGTATTGGGGGCCTCGATCACCATCAGCGCATCGGCATCGAGCGCGACCATCACCTTGGCGATGGATTCAACCTGCTGGGCACGGGTGACGTTCTGGCGGCCCGACCATTCGTCATCGACAAGCAACCTGTCATCACTGTCGAAAAGGCTGGAGAACCATTCGACATTCCAGGTCGCGATTCGCATCAGCCCTGCTCGGCAGGCTGGCGTTGTTCGTGGCGGGCGCTGATATCCTCCCACGCGCGGTTGAGGGCAACCAGCCGCGCGGTGGCCAGCTTGATCGCCTCTTCGGGCACGCCGCGGGCCAGCATCCGGTCGGGATGTGTCTCGCGCACCTTTTCGCGCCAGATGCGGCGGATCTCGTCGATGGGGGTGTCGGGATCGACCCCCAGAACGGCATAGGCATCCTGCGGGGCATCAGGCGCATAGCGCGTCTGAAGCGAGCGAAAGCAGCGCTCGCCGATGCCGAATATGTCGGCAACATTTTTCAGGAATTCCCGTTCCTTGGGGTGGAATTCGCCATCCGCCGTGGCGATGAAGAACAGCCCTTCGAGAAGGTCCTCCAGCACGGCGGGGTTGTCGCGAAACATCCGCGCGATCGAGCGTGCATAGGCGTCATAGCCCGTCACATCCTGGCGGGCGAGGTTGAACACCCGCGCGGCCTGGGCCTCGGCATCCTTGGGAATCACGAAAACCTGCCGAAAGGCGGTCACCTCATCCCTGGTCACCTGCCCGTCGGCCTTGGCCATCTTGGCCCCCAGCGCGATCACGGCAATGGTAAAGGCAACGCTGCGCTCGGGCGGGGTGCGCAGGCGTTCAAATACATGGGAAAGGCTTTCGCCCTTGGCAAGCGCCGAGATCGCCTCGGCAATTCTTGACCAGATCGACATTCTGCCCGCGCCTCCTGTTATGGGCCGTTTTGCCCAGAATTACAGCATTTTCTGCATCAAGACGAGATCATACCAACGGTTGAACTTGAACCCCACCTCGGGCAGGCGCGCAACCTGCCTGTAGCCAAGCGCCGCGTGAAAGGCGATCGCGGCCGCATTGACATGGCTGATACCGGCCAGCATGGAATGAGCCCCGCCCGCACGAGCATGCCGTTCAAGCCGGCCAAGCAGCGCACGCCCCATGCCACGGCCCCGGGCGTGAGGAGCAAGGATGATCGTGTGTTCCATGCTGTAACGATAGCCGGGTGATGCGCGAAACTGCCCGTAGGTGGCGAAACCGGCGATGTCGCCGTTGTCGACGACCACCAGAAAGGCATGTCCCGCGCGCTCTCTTGCCGCGATTTCCTGGTGCAACCCGTTCGGTGTCTTTTCGACCGGATTGAACGTCGCCTCGCTGTCTCGGATCACGGGGTTCCAGATCGCGCAGATGGCGGCGCAGTCGTCTTTTCGGGCCGGGCGGACGAGCATGATCGTTATCCGAAATCCGAGGCGTGTCGTTGTCGCCAGCTTCGTGTTCATCCCGCATTTTCCAGATTGCCGGCCCACATGCCAGAGGAAAATCCACCGCGGCCTTGCGCCCTGGGCGGTGCGGGGGCAAGATCGCCCCGTCCCTGTCCACCGGAACCACAGGCACCCGCCATGACCAGATCCCCGTTCGACCCGGAATCGATCGATCCCGAGACAGCCGCATTCAACGCCGATCTCGAATCGCGTCTCAGGGCCCTGCCCGCGACCCACGAGGTACCGATCGAGGCCGTCCGCAAGGCCCGTGACGAGGGCACCAGCATCTTTCCCTTTCATCCGCCGCTGGATGAAGCCCGGGACATGGCCATTCCCGGCGCCCCCGGCGGGCCGGGTCGCGTGCGCGTCATCCGCCCGCAAGGCGCGGCGCGCGGCGTTTTCCTGCATATCCACGGCGGAGGCTGGTCGCTGGGCCGGCCCTGGCATCAGGATCACCGGCAAAAGGATCTGGTCGAACAGACCGGCTGTGTCAGCGTCTCGGTCCAGTACCGTCTGGCGCCGGAAAACCCCTGGCCCGCCTGCGCCCAGGATTGTGCCGCGGCCGCGCGCTGGCTGATCGACGCTGCGCCCGAAACCTTTGGCACCGACCGGCTGATGATCGGCGGGGAAAGCGCAGGCGCCCATCTGGCCGCATCAACCCTGCTGGCGATGAAATCCCAGGGCCGGGGCGGGGCCTTTTCAGGCGCGCTGCTGAGTTACGGCGTCTACGACATGCGCATGACGCCCTCGGCCGCCAACTGGGGCGCGCGCAAGCTGATCCTGTCGACCCCGACCATCGCGTGGTTTGCCGGAAACCTTGCCATCGCGCCCGACAACCTGACCGACCCCCTGGTATCGCCCCTGTTCGGAGATCTCGCCGACATGCCCCCCGCCCTTTTCCAGTGCGGCACCAGCGACCCGTTGATGGACGATACTGCCTTCATGGCGGCGCGCTGGCAGGCGGCGGGAAACGAGACCCGGCTGACCTGGTACCCCGGAGGCGTACATGCCTTCGACTATTTCGACACGTCCCTGGGCGTGCGCGCACGCACCGAACGCATCGCCTTTGTCAACGACATTCTGGGCAGGCCGGCCTGATTGCGCGGCACACGCCGCTTCTTCTTTGGGAAAATACTCCCGCCGGAGGCCCGTATCGGCGCGCCCCTCAGGGCCGGTCGATCGTCGATTCGATGACCCTGGCCGCGCTTTTCAGCATGTCGGAATAGATCGGCGCCTTGCGTCGGTTGGCCTCGATGGCGGGGAGGCGGGCCATATAGTCGGCCTCGGAAACCCTTTCGATGGCGTCGCGTATCTCCTGCTCGCTGGAGCAGGTGATGATCCCGGCGGTGTCGAAAAACCGCCCGATATCCGGTGCGCCCCAATAGATCGGCACGGTCTTGAGAAGCAATGCATCGATCAGCTTTTCGGTAAAATAGCCGTTTTGCCGGCTGTTCTCGATCACCACCGAATAGCGATAGGGGGCCAGGCCCTCGGCCTTGTCGTCAAAGGGACGATAGCCACCGCCCATGACATCGGCGTCGATCCCGCGCGCACGCATCCAGCGCACGATCCTGTGGCGCAGACGATGCCCCCTGAGGCGACGTTTCTTCGAGGCGATGAGCGACAGCATCCTGGTCTTGGTCAGATCCCTGTCTCGCCAGTCGGGCACCCAGGTGTTGCCAAAGACGAAATACTGCGCATTGGGCAGGCTGGCCAGCAGAGCCTCGTCGCAGGTCAGCACACGATGGAATCGGCGATGGAAAAGACGCGCCAGAACGATCTGCCTGCGGTCATAGGCCCGCGGCTCGACGATCAGAAGGGAAAGGTTTGCCCGCAATCCGCGCAACTTGCCACCCCAGACCCATTTTCGCGGATAGCAGAAAAGATGGTCGTCAGGGCCCAGATCGCCAATGGTCGCCCCTTCCAGCCCCGCGGGCCGGCCCAGCGGCCAGTCGAGATCGTCAAGAGGGATGTCCGTCAGGCGGCGCGGCACCTTCTGATAATAGTTGATGCTGCCGATGGCCGGTTCGCGCACGGTGTCCCCCTGTCGATAGCCCCCGATCGATAGCCCCCGATCGATCGACCATGTCGCGTGCCGAGGTTCCCGGGCATCCAGGGATTGGTGCGGTCGAGAAGACTCGAACTTCCACGGGAGTTACCCCACAGCGACCTCAACGCTGCGCGTCTACCAATTCCGCCACGACCGCATATCAGTGACCTGGTGCGCCGCTCTATAGCCCCTGCATTTCCAAATTGGAAGAGCGAAATTCGCCCTCTTGCAGTGGCTGCACGAAATGATCGCAGGGGGGTGCCGAAACGGCGGTTGGCCGCGCGCGGCAGCATGAAAAAGGGCCGCCACCGGGGCCGACCCTGCGGCAACCCTGTGGCGACCCTTCGGGTCGATGCGGATGACGGCGTGGCCGCCATCCACCGTCGTTCAGTCGTCGTTCAGATCTTCCAGCGTCTTTTGCAACTCGTCCTTGGTGACCTCGCGTTCGGTCACGTCGGCAAGCTCAAAGATGTAATCGACGACCTTGTCCTCGAACAGGGGCGCATGGATCTGTTGCAGGGCCTGGTCGTTCTGCTGCACGAATTCCATGAACTCGCGCTCCTGGCCCGGATATTGCTGGGCCTGACGCATGATCGCCTGCTGAAGCTCGGCCTCGGAGACGGTGATTTCGTTTCGGTTGCCCTGCTCGGCCAGGAACAGGCCCAGACGGACGCGGCGTTCGGCCAGTTTGCGGTGCTCGTCGGTGATCTCGATATCGTCGTGATCGTGGCCGTGTTCCTCGGGGTGTTCCTCGTGCCACAGCTGGTGGGCAATCTGGCGGGCCTCGTTTTCCACCATGCTGGGCGGCAGGTCGAATTTCACCACCTCGTCCAGCGCGTCCATGAGGTGACGCTTGAGCACCGTGCGCGCGGCATCGCCATATTCCGATTCCAGGCGGGCGCGCACCTGCTCGCGCAGCGCATCCAGCGAATCGACCCCGAACTGGCGGGCCAGCTCGTCATCGATGGCGGCCGGTTTGGGTGCCTTGACGGCCTTGACCGAACATTCAAAGACCGCGTCCTTGCCGGCCAGTTCCTCGGCGCCGTATTCCTGAGGGAATGTCACCTTGACATCGATCTTGTCGCCGGCCTTGGCGCCGATCAGCTGATCCTCGAAACCGGGGATGAACGAATTCGACCCCAGCACCAGCGGGTAATCCTCGGCCGCGCCCCCCTCGAAGGGTTCGCCATCCACCTTGCCGACGAAATCGATCACGACCTGATCGCCCGATTCAGCGGCCTCGCCCTCGGGGCGGTCCTCGAAATTGTTGGCCGCATTGGCGAGGTTTTCCAGCGCCTCGTCGATATCGCCGTCCTCGACCGGGGCGACCAGCCTTTCCAGCTTGATCGCGCGGAAATCGACCTCGGGGATCTCGGGCAGGGTCTCGTAGGTCATCGAGACCTCGATGTCGTCGCCTTCCTTCCACTGCTCGTTGGTCATCTTGACCTCGGGCTGCAGGGCGGGGCGATCGCCGGTTTCCTCGAAATGCTGGCGCATGGCCTCGTCGATGCTTTCCTGCATCGCCTCGCCCAGGATGCGCGGGCCGAACTGCTTTTTCAGCAGCGCCATGGGAACCTTGCCCTTGCGAAAGCCCTTCATTTCGACCTCGGGCTGGGCTTCGGCCAGCTTGGCGTTGACCTTGGCATCCAGCTCGGCAGCCGTGACGGTGATGTTGTAGCCCCGTTTCAGGCCTTCTTTCAGGGTTTCTGTAACCTGCATGGTTTCCTCGTGGCAAAAAGGGTCGGAACCCGGGCCGTGGGGTCCGGGAATTCAGCCGCCCTTCTAAGGGGGGCAGGCCATCGGCGCAAGTGGGAACTATGACCCGATGCAAAGGATATCGCCCTGTTTGTCGTTGCACGGCCGCGCGAAATCGGCTTGAACGGCGCGCAGCGACAACTGGAGCGCATGATGGCGGCAAGCGTACGGCACGGCACGGCCGGGACGGCACGGGGAGAGGCGCGTGGACAGGCGCGTGAACATGGCGGCGCCCTGGATCGGGCACGACGCCGGTTCGGGGGCGCGCCCGGGGATTGGGTCGATCTTTCCACCGGCATCAACCCGCGCGCATTTCCCCTGCCGGCGCTGGAGGCGCGCGACTGGTGCGCCCTGCCTGACATCGATGCCCACGAGGCGCTGGTCGATGCGGCCCGTCATTTCTGGAACGTTCCGGCCGAGGCCGGGATATTGCCGGCACCGGGCGCCTCGGCACTGATTGCCCGGATTCCGCTGCTCGCGCCACCGGGAAAGGTGCAGATACGCCGGCGCAGTTACAATGAACACGCCGCCGCCTTTGCCCATGCCGGCTGGGAAGTGGTCGAAAGCGCCTCGTCGGGCGATGTCCGTCCGGCGGCCAGGGTGGTCGTCAACCCGGACAACCCGGATGGGCGCCTGTGGGACGGGTGGCCCGATGACGACGGAACGCTGCTGGTGATCGACGAGAGTTTCTGCGACACGACCCCCACCCACAGCCATGTCGCGCTGGCCGCGCGGCCGGACACGGTGGTGCTCAAAAGTTTCGGCAAGTTCTGGGGTCTTGCCGGCCTCAGGCTGGGATTTGCAATCGGCAGGCCCGGGCCGCTGGCGCGCCTCGGCGAAATGCTGGGCCCCTGGCCGGTTTCCGGGCCGGCGCTGAAAGTCGGGGCCGCCGCGCTGTCCGACACGGGCTGGGCTAATGATACCCGCGCCTGGCTGGATGCGCAGGCCCGGCGTCTGGACGGCGTACTTGCCGCGCATGGCGCGCGCCCGGTCGGGGGAACATCGCTGTTTCGTCTGTATGATGTGGGCGATGCGGCCCGCTGGCACGCGGCGCTGGGTCGCGGCCGCGTCCTGGGGCGCGTCTTTTCGCACACGGCTGCCTGGCTGCGCCTGGGCATCCCCGGCAGCGACCGCGCCTGGGCGCAGCTTGAAACCGCATTGGCCGGGCTGGGATGAGCACCCTGGCCCCTGCCCTTGCGGCCCTCCTGCTGGATGGCGCCATTGGCGAGCCCGACAGGATATGGCGCAGACTGTCCCATCCGGTCGTCCTGATGGGGCGGCTGATCGCCTTTCTCGACCATCGGCTCAACCGTGGTGCCAAACGTCGGCTGCGCGGGATGGTGGCGCTTGGTCTGCTGATGCTTGCCGTGTGGGTGGTGGTCATGGCGGTGCTGCAACTGCCGGGCAGATGGGCAGTCGAGCCCGTGCTGATGGCCGTTCTGCTGGCCCAGAACAGCCTGATGCGCCATGTGACGGCGGTGGCCGACTCGCTGGCGGCCGGTCTGCCCGAGGGAAGGCGCGCAGTCGCGCGGATCGTCGGGCGCGATGTCGAGACGCTGGATGATGCCGGTGTCGCCCGCGCCGCAATCGAGAGCGCGGCCGAGAATTTCAGCGACGGCGTGGTTGCGCCGCTGTTCTGGGGGCTGTTGTTCGGCCTGCCGGGAATGGCGCTTTACAAGGCGGTGAACACGGCCGACAGCATGATCGGCTATCGCAACGCGCGCTACCGCGATTTCGGTTGGGCGGCGGCGCGGCTGGACGATGTGCTGAACTGGGTGCCCGCACGCCTGGCAGGAATGTTGCTTTGCGCCGCGCATCTGTCCGGGCGCGCCTGGCGGGTGATGCGGCGCGACGCCGGATTGCATCGTTCGCCCAATGCCGGCTGGCCCGAGGCGGCGCTGGCAGGCGTGCTGGGGGTCGCGCTGTCGGGCCCGCGCGTCTATGAGGGACGGCGGGTGGACGAGCCCTTTGTCAATGCCGAAGGAAGGCGCGATGCGGGTGTGGATGACATTCGCCGCGCGGTGGGTGCGATCTGGCGTGGCTGGGGTGCGATGGTGCTGTTGCTTGGCGTGTTATGGCTGGTGGTGGGGTAAGGTCGGGGGCGCTGCCCCCGTCGCTGGCGCGACTCCCCCGGACGTATTTGGGCAAAGAAGAAGCCGTGGTCAGGACGCCGGTTTGCGGGACGCCTGTCGAAGGGCCTCGCGCAGGATGGCCGGGTCGCCGACATGGTTGGCCAGAAGCAGGATCAGCCGGGCGTTGAGGGCGTCGGATTCTGCCTTGGACAGCCCCTCATGGGCGGCGAGGAGTGCCTCGTAGAAATCATCGGGGTCGGGGATGTTGGCGGTCAGGGTCAGTTGGGGGGGCATTTGTCTGCTCTCCGTCATTGGCGCCCAAGCGCGCGTTCATGGGCGGCGGCAATCGCATCGCGGTCATATTCCAGCCAGCGGGCGGCGACATGCTGGTCGGGGCGGATCAGGTAGAGCGCGCGCCCTGCCCCGCCCAGCCAGTGCTCGGCCAAGGCGTCGGATTCGTCGGCTGCGACCTGCACGACCTCGATGCCGGCCAGTTCGTCGGGCACATCGATGCCGATTGCCAGCAACCTGAAGCCATCTCCCAGCCGGTCGAGCAGCCAGCCCTCGCCGAGCGGGGCGTCGATGGCCGGAGCGCCGGGGCGGGTTTCCGGCGGCAGGCCCTCGGCATCGGGGCCGTTCAGCGGCGAGCCATCGTGAATGGTGGGCACCGACAGGCGGCCGGAATTGACCAGCGGGCGGGCAAATTCGTGATGTTCGGCCAGATCCAGCACGGCGTCGCGAAAGATATGGCTGATTTCCGATTTCGGGGTGATGAATTCGGTCGAGCGGGTGGAGTTGAGGATGTTTTCATCCGCCGCCTGCTCGCGCTCGTCGCAATAGCTGTCAAGCAGGGCCTCGGGGGCCTGGCCGTTGATCACTGCGCGCAGCTTCCAGGCCAGATTGTCGGCGTCCTGAATGCCGGAATTGGCCCCGCGCGCGCCAAAGGGCGAAACCTGGTGCGCGCTGTCGCCGGCAAACAGAACACGACCCTTGCGGAAGCGTTCCATCCGGGCGCATCGGAAGGTGTAGATCGAGGTCCATTCCAGTTCGAATTTAGCGTCCTCACCCAGCATCGCGTGCAGGCGACGGCGGATGTTTTCGGGCTTCAGCTCGTGCTCGCGGTTGATGTCCCAGCCCAGCTGCATGTCGATGCGCCAGACATTGTCGGGCTGCTTGTGCAACAGCGCCGACTGGCCCCTGTTGAAGGGGGGATCGAACCAGAACCAGCGTTCGGTGGGAAATTCGGCCTCCATCACCACGTCGGCGATCAGGAAATTGTCCTGAAAGACCTGCCCGGAAAAGCCCAGCCCCAGCATCTTGCGGATGGGCGAGTTGGCGCCGTCGCAGGCGATCAGCCACTCGGCATCGAGGTTGTATGGGCCTTCGGGCGTGTCGATTTCCAGCGTGACATGATCGTCATGCAGACCGATTGCCGAGACCTTGTTGCGGCCCCTGATCTCGATGGGGGCGCCCTGGGCCTGCATGGCGCGGATGTGATCGACGAGGAATTTCTCGAAATGATATTGCTGGAGGTTGATGAAGGCCGGGCGGCGGTGGCCCTGGCCCGGCAGCAGGTTGAAGGAATAGATTTCGCGGTCGTGAAAGAAAACCTTGCCGAGGTTCCAGGTCACGCCCTTGTCCACCATCTGCTGACCGCAGCCGAGACGATCGAGGATTTCCAGCGGCCGCTTGGCAAAACAGATCGCGCGGCTGCCGAAGCTGACCTTGTCGTTTTCATCGACCACGATGACCGGCACCCCCTGACGGGCCAGGTCGATGGCCGTAACCAGCCCGACCGGCCCGGCCCCCACGACGACGACCTTGTGACGCCTGCGCGCCCCTGCGTCCTGATCGGCAGAGCGCTGGTACGGGTAGATGGGGGTTTCGAAGATTCGGGGCATGGTGTCGTTTCCGGTCAGATGGCGGGGTGTCACGGGGTCAGGCGGGCCTAGCCCTGCAGGGCCTCCCACATTTCAAGGTCGCGGCTCGCCGTCCAGATGCGCGGGGTGTCGATGCCGCGGGCCTCGTCATAGGCGCGCGCGATGTTGAAGGGCAAACAGTGTTCATAAATGGCATAGTCGGCGAATTTGGGGTCGCAGATCTCGCGCGCCGCGTCCCAGGCCTGTTTCAGGCTGCCGCCGCTTGCGGCGACGCGGGCGACTGGCTGGTAGGTGGAGTGCAGGAAATCGCGGGTCAGCTCGATAGCCTCGTCAACGCGGTCGCGCCCGACCAGCGCGTCGCCGCGCCCGGGTGCGATGGCATCGACCTGAAACCACTTGATGGCGTCGAGCGTATCGCCCCAGTCGGAAAAATGCCCGTCGCCGCAATAGCAGGCGCTGTGGTATTCGACGATGTCGCCGGTGAACATGACATTGGCGTCGGGCACATGAATGACGATATCGCCCGCCGTATGCGCACGGCCCAGATGCATCAGGTCAACGCGGCGGTTGCCCAGATAGACGGTCATGGAATCGTTGAAGGTGGTGGTCGGCCAGGTCAGGCCGGGGATCGATTCATGGCCCTGGAACAGGCGCGGGAAGCGCTGGAATTCGCTGTCCCAGTCCTCTTGCCCGCGCTCGACCACCATGGCGCGGGCGGTGTCCGACATGATGATCTGCTGCGCCCCGTAGGCCGAGGCCCCCAGCACGCGCACCGCGTGATAATGGGTCAGCGCCAGATGGGTGATCGGCTTGTCGGTGACCTTGCGGATCTCGTCGATCACCTTTTGGGCAAGCCGCGGCGTGGCCTGGGCCTCGATCACCATGACGCTGTCGTCGCCGATAATCACGCCGGAATTTGGGTCGCCCTCGGCGGTAAAGGCGTAAAGGCCGGGGCCGATTTCGGCAAATGTGGTTTTCTTGTCTTCGAGGTCGCCTTGGGATGCGAATGCCTTGGCCATTTGTTTTCATCCTGTGTTGTTGCGCCTGTGGCGGCTGTGGGGACGCCTTCGGCGGGCGTATTTGGGCAAAGAAGAAGCCTAGCGGGCGTAAGGGTCGGCGCGCGCCGGCAGCACGGTGCCGCGACATGTGCCAAAGCCGATTCTGTATCCGTCGCCCTGTGCCGCGCCGGCCATGGTGACGGTATCGCCGTCTTCAAGGAACGTCCGCGTCTCGCCGCTGTCAAGGGCAAGAGGTTCCTTCCCGCCCCAGGACAGTTCGAGGAGCGAGCCACGGCTTTCCCTGGTCGGCCCGGAAATGGTGCCCGAGCCCAGAAGGTCGCCCACATTCATGGGGCATCCCGATGTGGTGTGGTGCGCCAGCTGCTGGGCGGCTGAATAGTAGAGTTCGGCCATGTTGGTGCGGGTGATGGTGGTGGCGGGCCTGCCCTCGGGCGCCAGCTGCACGGCAAGGTCGATGTCATACAGCATCGGGCCCGGTTCCTGCAGATAGGGCAGCAGGGGCTTTTCGCGTTCGGGGGTTGATGTGCGGAAGGGTTCGAGTGCGGCGCGGGTCACGATCCAGGGGCTGATGGTGGTCGCCGTGGCCTTGGCCTGAAACGGGCCGAGGGGCTGGTATTCCCAGGCCTGGATATCGCGCGCCGACCAGTCATTGAGCAGCACATAGCCAAAGATCATCTCGTCGGCCTCGGCCACCGTAACGGGGCCGTCCGAGGGCTGGCCGATGACCGCGCCGATTTCCAGCTCGAAATCGAAGCGGCGCGAGGGCAGAAAGGCGGGCATGTCGTGATCGGGCGATTTCAGTTGCCCCCAGGGGCGGTGGAAATCGGTGCCTGACACGACAACCGAGGACGCCCGCCCGTTATAGCCGATCGGCATATGCAGCCAGTTCGGCGGCAGGGCGTTTTCGGGGCCGCGGAACATGGTGCCCACATTGGTGGCGTGGTTGCGCCCGGCGTAGAAATCGGTGAATTCGGCGACGGCAAAGGGCATGTGCATTGTGGCGTCGGCCTGTCTCACCAGATGGGGTTCGACGTCAGTGCGCCTGTCCGCGCCCTCGGTCAGCAGGGCGGTGACGTCGGTGCGGAAACGCGCCCATGCATCGGGGCCGAGTTCCATGAAATCATTCCAGAAGGGAACGTCGAAAACAGGCTCGTCACCGGGGCGCAGGATGTCGTTTTCTTCAAGCGCGGTCACGTCCAGGATCATGTCGCCGATGGCAACGCCGCAGCGGGGTTCGCCATCGTTGATCGAGAACACCCCGCAGGGCAGGTTGTTGAGGGGGAAATCGGTATTCGGGTCGTTCGCGCTGGCAACCCAGCTTTTCCTTGGCATCATGCGCCTGCCTCTTGTTCAGTTCAGCGGAATTTCCATGCCGTCACGGCCCAGATCAACGGGGCCGGTGAAATGGGTGCGGGCGGCCTTTAGCCAGTCGGCCTCAGTAAAGCGCGCATCATCGGGCGGCACAAGATGGTTCAGCACCAGCCGCCCCACCCCGGCAGCCGTGGCAATGCGGCCGGCATCCTCGGCCGTGGTGTGCGAGGCATGCAGGTGGTTGCGCAGCGCGTCGCCCAGCCCCGTGCGTTCGACCAGCGCATCCACCGCCTGGGGCAGCATCGCCTCGTGCACCAGGATGTCGGCGCGTTGTGCGAAATCGGCAAGGGGCGGGAAATGGCATGTGTCTGCGGAAAATGTGATCACATGACTGTCATTCCTGATTTTTACTGCGTAACAATCTGTTACAGGCGGATGCTCAACCCGCATCGCAGCAATGGAAAGGGCGGGATCGTCAAGAACATCGCCTTCCGATATCGTCCTCACCTCGACCAGATCGGCCAGCCGCGCGCGGCCCTCGTCGGATTCGCGGATATTCAGGTCGAACGACATGGATTGCAGGAAGGCCTGCCAATAGGCGTCGGTCCCCCTGGGGCCGAAAACCGTGACCTTGCGGGTCAGTCCGGTTGTCCATGCCGTCAGCAGCAGCGGGCCGAGTTCCAGCAGGTGGTCGGAATGCAGATGTGTGATCACGATCACGTCAAGCTGGCGCAGGTCAAACCCGGCCTCGACAAGGCGCAGCGTCACGCCAAGGCCGCAATCGACGACGATGCTGCGGTCGCCCAGTTCCACAAGGCTGGCACTCGGCATCCGGCCCGGACCGCGCAGGGCGGGGCCTCCCTTGGTTCCCAGCAGGACGAGACGATCGCCCATCGTCTATTTTTCCCCCGGGGTGCCGTCGAATTTCTTTTCCAGCCCTGCCCAGCAATCGGTGTAGTTGTCCTGCACCGGCGCATCAAAGGCGGCAAAGCGGGTCAGGTGCTGGGGAAAGCGGGTCTCAAACATGAAGGCCATGGTGTTTTCCAGCTTGACCGGCACCATCGGCTCGTTGCTGGCATGTTCAAAGGCCTGGGTGTCGGGGCCGTGGGGCAGCATCATGTTGTGCAGGCTCATCCCGCCAGGGACAAAGCCCTCGGGCTTGGCGTCATACTGGCCGGTGATGTTGCCCATGAATTCGGTCATGATGTTGCGGTGATACCAGGGCGGGCGGAAGGTGTGTTCGGCCGGCAACCAGCGATCCTTGAAGATGACGAAATCGATATTGGCGGTGCCGGGCTGGCCCGAAGGCGCCGTCAGCACGGTAAAGATCGACGGATCAGGATGGTCGAACAGGATCGCGCCCACCGGCGAATAGGCGCGCAGGTCGTATTTGCAGGGCGCATAATTGCCATGCCAGGCGACCACGTCCAGCGGGCTGTGATCGGTGAAGGTTTCGGAAAACTGCCCGCACCACTTGATGACCACGCGGCTGATGGCGTCGCGATCCTCGAACGCAGCGACCGGCGTCTTGAAGTCGCGCGGATTGGCCAGGCAGTTGGCGCCTATGGGCCCGCGGTTTGGCAGGGTGAACTGGGCACCGTAGTTTTCGCAGACAAACCCGCGCGCGGGGCCGTCAGGCAGCGTCACGCGATAGATCAGGCCGCGCGGGATGATGGCGATTTCCAGCGGCGCCACGTCGATGATGCCCAGTTCCGTCCAGAAACGCAGCCTGCCGTCCTGGGGCACGACCATCAGCTCGCTGTCGGCGGAAAAGAAATATTCGTCCTCCATGTCGGCGGTGACCAGATAGACATGGGTCGCCATGCCGACCTGGGTGTTCACATCGCCTGCGGTGGTCATGCTGCGCATGCCGGTGATCCAGGTCAGGGCCTCGTCGGTCATGGGGATCGGGTCCCAGCGGCGCTGCACCAGAGACTGGATTTCAGGGTCGATATCGGGGGCCGAGCGCCAGTAGGGCAGCTCGATTCGGCGGAACTGGCCGACATGTTTCACCGAGGGGCGGATGCGATAGCACCAGGTGCGCTGATTCTCGCCGCGTGGCGCGGTAAATGCGGTGCCTGACAGCTGTTCGGCATAAAGCCCGTAATTGCATTTCTGCGGGCTGTTCTGCCCCTGTGGCAGCGCGCCGGGCAGGGCCTCGGTTTCGAAATCATTGCCAAAGCCGGGCATATAGCCGGGCGTGGTTCCGCAGGGCGCGTCGGCCTGCACCATCTTGCGTTGCGGCATCTGTTCCCTCCCATGATCCGTCGTGCCGCAAGTATCGTTGCAAATGCAACGATGTCAAGCCCTGCCCCGCCACCCGATGATCACGGGCGATCATGGCCGCGCCCAAAGGATTCCCTTCTTGAAAACGGGGCCTTTTCGTGGCCTTATGAAATTCATCTCTTTTGCAACGAAAGTACGCGTCGTGACCCAGCCCAGCCAGCCCGGCCCAACGGGGCAAAGCGAACCCGGACCTGCGCCGACAGATACGCCCGAGCCGGTCGAATTCGTTCTCGACCGGTTCCTTCCCTATCAGTTGGCGGTGCTGTCGGCGCGCATCAGCGACGGCTTTGCCGATATCTATACCGAACGTTTCGGCATATCGGTTGCCGAATGGCGCGTGCTGGCACATCTGTCGCGCGATGAAAAGGTCAGTATCCGCGAGATTCACCGCCGCGTGCGCATGGACAAATCGAAATCCAGCCGCGCCGCGGCACGCCTGGAAAAGGCGGGATATGTGCTCAAGCGCGAGAACCCCTGTGACCGCCGCCTTGTCGAGTTGTCGCTGACCGCAGCCGGGCGCGCCCTGGTGGACGAGATCGCCCCGCTTGCCATCGCCTACGAGGCCGACATCCTGAAACGGCTGGACGAGGAGGACCGCGGCCGTTTTCGCCAGTATGTCGTCAAGCTGCTCGACGCGCTGCAATGACCGCCCGCCTGTATGATTACTGGCGCAGCTCGGCAGCATATCGGCTGCGCATCACGCTGAACCTGCTGGACATTCCCCATGAAAGCGTGCCGGTCGATCTGCTTGCCGGAGAACATCGCAGCGCCGAAAACCTGGCACGCAATCCGCAAGGCCTGGTGCCCACGCTGGAAATAGACGGGCAGGTGCTGACCCAGTCTCTGGCGGTGATCGAATATCTGGACGAGACACGCAAGGGGGGGCTGCTGGGCGATGATGCACTGTCCCGCGCCCGGGTGCGCCGGATCGCCCATGCCATCGCGATGGAGATTCACCCGGTCTGCAACCTGTCTGTCGCCCGTTTCGCCGCCGACAATTCGGGGGGCAACATCTCGATGCAGGGCTGGATGCAGCATTTCATCCCGCGCGGGCTGGACGGGGTCGAACGCATGCTGAACGATGCGCCCGCGGGCCGCTATTGCCTTGGCGACAGCATCACCATGGCCGATATCTGCCTTGCTCCACAGATCTACAACGCCCGCAGATGGGAGGTCTCGCTTGCCCCCTGGCCCCGCATCCGCCGGGTCATGGCGCATCTCGACCGCCATCCGGCCTTTGTGGCCGCCCATCCCGACCGCTGCCAGAGGTAGGGCGCCAGAGACAGGATCGGCTGCCAGCTCGGCTGGCCCGCCATCGGCCTCTGCTCTGCCGGCCCACCACGCCCCCAGCCTGACCACCGCTTCTTCTTTGCCCAAATACGTCCGGGGGAGTCGCGCCAGCGACGGGGGCAGCGCCCCCATAGCTCACCCAACCGCCGGCCCAACCCCGGCCCCCCGCCGGCCCGACCGTTGGCCCGGCTCGGGCCTCAGTCGCGGCTTGTCACCAGACGCAGACGCGGGCGCGAAGGCGGGCGCATCCCCTGCCCTGCGGCCTGATCCGCCAACCGGGCCGGCCCCGCCGGCGGGCAATAGGACGCCGCGGGCTCGGCAAAGCCCTGAACCGGTTGCCGCCCCGGCCTGCGCGCGGCAATCAGGCGCATGCGGGTTGCGGTGATGACAAAACGCACGGGCGGGGCCTGTGGCGTCCGCTCGCAGACGAGACAGCCGATCGCGCGGTCGATCTGCCCCCGAGGCCCCGCGAGCGGCAGCAACAGCATCGCGGCAGTCGCACCGCCCGTCCGCCCCGGCCCGGCCTCGGCCGCCAGTGACAGTTCGACAATCGCGGGCCGGCTGTGCATGCCCTGCAGGATGCGCAGGAAATCGGGGCGCGCGGCCGGCGCGAAAAGGGCGGTCGCGGGCATGCCGCGCAGTTCCATCCCCAGCAGGTCGCACAGGCTCATCCCCGCGATGCGGATGCGCGGCGCACCGGCCTCGGCCCGCTGCAGGATAAAGGCACGTTCCAGCACATCCTCGATCGCACGGGGGTCGATCTCCTCGCGCCCGGGCGCGATGCGCCCCTTGCGCAGATCCTGCCAGTGGACGAAAAGGGCGCGGGCAATCGGGTTCTTCATGCTTTCCCCCGACTCTCCGACAGGGTCGGCGCGGCCATGAAGTGGAACGACATTGTGGAAACTCCCTGCGGTGGTTGTCATGGTTCGATCCTCTGCCCTTTGACACGCCCCCGCGGGAGAGCATCGTTGTGGACAGGGTCCGGATTTGTTAACCCTATCTTCGCAATGCTTACCCATGTCTTAATATCGCAGAAAATTATCCGAAAAGGGAGGGAAAAACCGTTAAATGGTTAATTCCATGACAGGATTCGCCGCGCTCGAAGGGGCCCAGCCCCCCCATCGCTGGCGCTGGGAGATCCGGGGGGTGAACGGGCGTGGCCTCGAGATCCGCCTGCGTCTGCCCGACGGGATGGGCGATCTCGAGGTCGCCCTGCGCAAGGCGATTTCGGCCCGCTTTCGTCGCGGCAATATCGCCGCCTCGCTGCGTCTGCACAGCGAAAGCGGCGCGGGCGATGGCCCCGGCCCGGCCCGGATCGATCGCGTGCTTGCGTCCCTTGCCCTGATCGAGGCACGGGCAAACGCGCTGGGTCAGGAATTGCGTCCCAGCAGCGCGGCCGAAATCCTGTCATTGCGGGCGATGGCCGAAGGCGACGATCGTGAACCCGACCAGAGCGCATTGATCACCGCGCTCAGGGAACAGATCGCGCCGTTGATCGAATCCTTTGCCCAGGCCCGCGCGGACGAAGGCGCCGCGCTGGACAACATCCTATCGCGCCAGATCGACCAGATCGCCGCGCTGGTCGAACAGGCCCGCATCATGGCCGAGGAACGGCGTGCGCAGATGGGTGAAACGCTGAAACGCAACCTCGCGCTGGTGCTGGAAAACAGCGAGGGCGTGGATGCCGACCGTCTGGCGCAGGAGCTGGCCCTGCTCGCCGTCAAGGCCGATGTGACCGAAGAGGTCGATCGCCTGAACGCCCATGTCGCCGCCGCCCGCGCCCTGATGGAAACCGACGGCCCGGTGGGGCGCAAGTTCGATTTCCTGATGCAGGAATTCAACCGCGAGGCCAACACGCTGTGTTCCAAGTCGGGCGCAAGCGAACTGACCCGGATCGGGCTTGACCTCAAGACCGTGATCGACCAGATGCGCGAGCAGGTTCAGAATGTCGAATGAAACGGATCCCGCCATGACCAAGGGCACGCGGCGCGGCCTGCTGATCATCCTGTCCTCGCCCTCGGGCGCGGGCAAGTCCACGCTGGCGCGGCGCCTGATGGAATGGGACGACAGCCTCAGCTTTTCGGTCAGCGCAACCACCCGCCCGGCGCGCCCCGGCGAACGCGATGGGGTCGATTACCATTTCGTCGATCACGAGACCTTTCGACAGATGATCGCCCGCGGCGAGATGCTGGAACATGCCGAGGTGTTCGGCAATTTCTATGGCTCGCCCAAGGGGCCGGTCGAGGCCGCGATCAATGACGGGCGCGACGTGCTGTTCGATATCGACTGGCAGGGCGGCCAGCAGATCGCGGGCTCGTCCCTGCGCGATGCGGTGGTGTCGATCTTCATCCTGCCGCCCTCGATTGCCGAACTCGAACGCCGGCTGAACGCGCGCGGCCAGGATCCGGCGCAGGTGATCCGTGCGCGCATGGAAAAGTCGCGCGCCGAGATCAGCCACTGGGCCGAATATGACTATGTGCTGATCAATGACGATCTGAATGAAACCGAAACCCGCCTGCGCGCCATCCTGACGGCCGAGCGCCTGAAACGCATCCGCCAGCCGGGCCTGGTCGAGCATGTCCGCCGCCTGAACGCCGAATACGAGGAATTGATGAAATGACGCTTTACCGTCTTGGGGCGCGCCAGCCGAAACTGCCCGACAGCGGCGATTACTGGGTTGCGCCCGGCGCGCATCTGATCGGCGATGTGGTGCTGGGCAGCGGCGTGGGCATCTGGTTCAACGCCACCCTGCGCGGTGATAACGAGCCGCTGGTGATCGGCGACGACACCAATATCCAGGACCATTGCGTCCTGCATACCGACATGGGCTTTCCGCTGACCATCGGGCGCGGCTGCACGGTGGGCCACAAGGCCATGCTGCATGGCTGCACCATCGGCGACAACTGCCTGATCGGGATGAACGCTACCGTGCTGAACGGCGCGCGCATCGGCGACAACTGCCTGATCGGTGCCGGTGCGCTGGTGACCGAGGGCAAGGAGATTCCGCCCGGCTCGCTGGTGGTCGGGGCGCCGGGCAAGGTGGTGCGGCAACTGGATGACAAGGCCATCGCGATGCTGCGCAAGTCGGCCGAAGGATACGCCGCAAACATGCGCCGGTTCAGGCGGGATCTGAGCGAAATTCCGTCATAGCGGAAGGCAGGGCGCCAGCGCCTATCGACGCCCCCGCAGCGCTGGCAGATGTATCTCGACCATATCCTCGCCGGTTTCGATCAACGGGGCCTTTCCGGCGCCGTGGGCCAGCAGCAACAGAAAGGGAACCTCGCGCGCGGTGGGCGCGGCCGGGGCAGTCGTGGCAGTGGTCGTGGCCGACACGCCGAGGATCTGCCAGCCGGGTGCGGTCAGACGCAGCCCGGCGCCACGCGCAACCAGGTGCCAGCCATCCTGGTGCTGGGTTACCGATATCTCTCCGCCCCTGGGCAACGCGGTTTCAAGGCACAGCACGGCCAGCAGACAGGCCCGCGCCTCGACCCGCATGACGGATGGGGCCGATTGCCAGCTGACCGTGATGCGCGATGCGGCAAAGCGGGCGTCGAGTATCGACGCCAGTTCGGCATGCGTGATCTGCTCGCCATTGGCGGCGTTGCCGAAACAGATGCGAAAGAACTTCAACCGCCCGCTGGCGGCATCCGCGGCCTCGCGCGCCAGCGCCAGCTCGGGCAGATCGCGCGCCAGCGCCAGCTGGATCAGCTCCAGACCGTTGCCTATCGCGCCCAGGGGGCTTATCAGATCATGGCATATGCGCGATCCCAGCAGGCCGGCCAGTTGCAGATTGTCAGTATCCATGGCCCCCTCGCATCGCGACCAATGCCTTGCGCCCGCATGTCCCGCCACGCGCCCCAGCGAAAGGAGCCCCCGAAATGACCATCCCCGCCCGCGAGACGTTCGAACCCGGCGATCTGGTCGTCCATCCCCAGTGCCGCGAATGGGGCCTCGGGCAGGTGCAGTCGGTGATCGGCAGCCGCATCACGGTGAATTTCGAAGATGGCGGAAAGATTGTCATCGATGCGCGTTTCGTCAGTCTGGAGCATGTATCCGAATCACAACCGTGATCCATTGCGACACTAATCAACACAACCCCTGATTTCAATACACCCCGCTGCCGCCTGCCCCAGATTCATGTTGCCATTCGGCCCGCAACCCCATAAACAGGTTTGAGTTTTCACTTACCATGGCAACCGGCGGCTATGGCCAGAAACCTCGAATCCCAAGAGCGCAACTTTCAGATCAAGCTTGCCGAGACCCCGGACGAGCTGACCGCCGCGCAACGGCTGCGTTATCGCGTGTTTGCGCGTGAACTGGGCGCGCATGGCCCCACCGTCGATCACGAGGCCGGGATCGAGCGGGATTCCTTTGACCCCTTCTATGACCACCTGCTGCTGATCGACCGCCGGCGCGATCCGGCAACGCTGGATCACGTGGTCGGGGTCTATCGCCTGCTGCGTTCCGAGGTGGCGCTGGCGGGCCCCGGTTTCTATTCCGCCGCCGAATACGATCTTGCCCCGCTGCTGAATACCGGGCGCCGCCTGCTGGAGCTGGGGCGCTCCTGCGTCGATGCGCGCTACCGCGGCGGGATCGCCATGTACCTGCTGTGGAATGCGCTGGCAGAATATGTCCTTGCCCATGATATCGAGGTCATGTTCGGCGTGGCCTCGTATCATGGCACCGACCCGCAGGCCATTGCACAGTCATTGTCGCTGCTGTGGCAGAAACATCTGGCGCCACCCGATATCCGGGTTCGCGTACGCGCGCAATTTCACCAGCCGCTGAACCTGATACCCCCGGAACGTATCGACCGGGTTCAGGCGATGGCCCAGACGCCGGCCCTGATCAAGGCCTATCTCAGGCTGGGGGGATTCGTCGGCGACGGAGCCTTTGTCGACCATGATTTCAACACCATCGATGTCTGCCTGATGATGGACACGGCGCGCATGTCGGAACGCCACCGCAAGGCCTATACCCGACGCTCGGGAGGCGGCGCGACGTGACCGGCTGGGCCGAGGTTCCCCCGCCCGTGCCCCCCCGGCCGGGCCTGCGCGGCATTGTACGCGCGGTGGCGCGCCTGCTGCTGGTGGCAATCGTCATCTACGGGTTGCTGCCGGTGCTGCTGATCGCGCGCCTTTTCGAATGGCTGACGCGCAGATGGCGTACGGGGCGGCGCCTGTCTCCGCGCATCGTGCAGCTTGCCAGCCGCATCTCGCTGCGCATCATGGGCATCCGCCTGCACAGGCATGGCCGCCCCATGCGACACCCCGGCGCAATCGTGTCGAACCACGCCTCATGGCTGGACATTTTCGTGCTGAGCGCAGCCACGCCGGCGCATTTCGTATCAAAGGCCGAGGTCGGGAAATGGCCCGTTGTCGGCCATATCGCGCGCGCTGCCGGGACCGTCTTTATCGAACGCCGCAGCTCGCATGCGCGCCGCCAGAAGGCGCAGTTTGCCGAGCATCTGCTTGCCGGCGACCGGCTGCTGTTCTTTCCCGAGGGAACCAGTACCGATTCGCGCCGCGTCGTGCGGTTCAAATCCACCCTGTTTGCCGCCTTTTTCGAGCCCGATCTGGCCGCGCGGTTGTGGATTCAACCGGCCTGCGTGATCTACCACGCGCCGCCGGGGCGGGATGCGCGCTATTTCGGCTGGTGGGGCGAGATGGAATTCGCACCCCATTTCCTGATGGTCCTCACCGAGCCGCGCCGCGCGCGCGTCGAGGTGGTATTCATCGACCCCGTGCGCGTATCCGATTTTCCCGACCGCAAGGCCCTTGCCCTGCACTGCGAGCGGGCCGTGCGCGAGGTCTTTGAACGACGCCGCCCGTAATCGATCGGATGATCGGGCGGGAATGACAAGGGGCCCCTCTCACATCCCCAGCCTCACATCCCCAGCGCCTCCTTGTACATTTCCAGCACGGCCTCTTCCTCGGAAATCTCCTGAGGGTCGCGCTTGCGCAGTGCGATGACCTTGCGCAGGACCTTGGTGTCATAACCGCGCGACTTGGCCTCGGCCATCACCTCTTTCTGCTGATCCGCGATGTCCTTCTTCTCGGCCTCCAGCCGCTCGAAACGCTCGACAAAGGCGCGCAGTTCGGCAGTGGCGACGCGGTAGGTATTGTTGCTCGAATCTTCCATGAACCCGTCCTCGTTTTCCTTCCCCTTCCCGGGGGCCTCTTTCCTATAGGCCGCATGATTGCGCATCAAGGCCCACCTTGCGCCGCGGCCGGCTTTTGTTTACGTGGTGCGCAATCGCAGAAAGGATCCGCCCCCATGGAAAGTCTCATCCCCATCGGCAGCATCGTCGCCCTGCTCGGCCTGCTGGGCCTGGGCTACTGCATCTGGCTGGTATTCCAAGCCAAGCGTCAGGGCCTTTCGGACGACGAAATGAAGACCCGCCTGCAAAAGGTGGTTGCGCTGAACATGGCGGCGATGGGGGTATCGGCCCTTGGCCTGATGATGGTCGTGATTGGCATCCTGCTGTAGCCCCGCACCCTTCTTCTTTGCACAAATACTCTCGGGGGTGTGGGGGCAGACAGCCCCCACCTGCGCCGCCGGGAAATGCGGGAGCCTCCGGCGGGAGTATTTTCACAAAGAAGAAGCCTGTCCCCCCATGCTGACCGAATGCACCATCTTGCCGATCAGGCGCAGGTTTTCAGGGGTGGAAAAGCGGTGGTCGGCCCCCTTGACCAGGGTCAGCCGGATATCACCCCCCTCGGCATGATCCAGCAGGCGCAGCGCGACCGAGACATCCACGTCCTCGTCTGCCGTGCCCTGCAGCAGGCGCACCGGAAAGGCGAGCTTCAGAGGGTCGCGCAGGACAAGATGCTTTCGCCCGTCCTCGATCAGGCGGCGGGTGATGACATAGGGCTCGTCGGAATATTCCGAGGGCAGCTCCAGGCGCCCCTCGTCCTGCAACTGGCGTTTCTGTTCATCCGAAAACGCGGCCCACATGGAATCTTCGGTGAAATCCGGTGCAGCCGCGATGCCCACCAACCCGTGTATCCGTGAGGGTATCGACCGGCACAGCAGCAGCGAGATCCATCCCCCCATGGACGAGCCGACCAGAATGACCTTGCCCTCGGTCAGGCCAGAGACCACTGCCTGCGCATCCTGAAACCAGTCGCCGATGCAGCCATCCTCGAACTCACCGCCACTCTGGCCGTGGCCGGAATAGTCGAACCGCACAAAGGCGCGGCCGCGTTCGCGTGCCCAGTTTTCCAGATGCAGCGCCTTGGTGCCTTCCATGTCGGATTTGAACCCGCCGCAGAAAACGATCGTCGGGCCGGATCCGTCAATCCTGTGCCAGGCGATGCGGCGGCCCTGCGGGGTGGTCAGCCAGGAAGGGGTGGTCATCTGTCATGGCCCTTGTTTGTTCAATTCCGCGCGCATAATGGCGTGGCGACAAGGGGCTGACAATGCTTGACTTGGCCGGGTGCGCGGGCCATATCGCCACACAACCGCAACCGGGCGTTTCGTAGGCGCCAAACCGAGGAGTGCGCCGCATATGGCCGACATTACCCTGACCTTCCCCGATGGATCGAAACGCAGCTACCCGGTGGGCACCACCGGCGCCGAGGTGGCGGCCAGCATTTCGAAATCGCTGGCCAAGGCGGCCATTTCCTGCAGTGTCAATGGCGAGCATCGCGACCTGACGCGCCCGATCGAGGAAGACGCCGAAATCGCCATCCACACCATGAAGGACGAGGACAAGGCGCTGGAGCTGATCCGCCACGACGCCGCCCATATCATGGCGCGCGCCGTGCAGGAGCTGTGGCCCGACACCAAGGTCACCATCGGCCCGGTCATCGACAACGGCTTCTATTACGATTTCGACCGGGACGAGCCCTTTTCCAGCGAGGATCTGGGCCTGATCGAGAAAAAGATGCGCGAGATCATCAATCTGCGCGACCCCGTCCGCACCGAGGTCTGGGAACGCGACCGCGCCATCCGTTTCTACGAGGACAATGACGAACCCTACAAGGTGGAACTGGTCGGCATGATCCCCGAGGGGGAACCGATCCGCATGTATTGGCATGGCGACTGGCAGGATCTGTGCCGCGGCCCGCATCTGGTGCATACGGGGCAGGTTCCGGCCGATGCGTTCAAGCTGATGAGCGTGGCGGGCGCCTATTGGCGCGGCGACAGCAACAACGCCATGTTGCAGCGCATCTATGGGGTGGCCTTCCGCAACAAGGCCGAACTCAAGGCCTATCTGCATATGCTGGAAGAGGCTGAAAAGCGCGACCACCGCAAGCTGGGCCGCGAAATGGACCTGTTCCACATCCAGGAAGAGGCCCCCGGCATGGTGTTCTGGCACCCCAATGGCTGGGTTCTGTATCGCACCTTGCAGGATTACATGCGCCGCCGGCAGATCGAGGACGGCTATCAGGAAATCAACACCCCGCAGGTGGTTGACCGCAAGCTGTGGGAGGCCTCGGGCCATTGGGACAAATACCGCGAAAACATGTTCATCACCGAAATCGACGAGGAACATGCCAATGAAAAGCGGGTGAATGCGCTGAAACCCATGAACTGCCCCTGCCATGTGCAGGTCTATAACCAGGGCCTGAAATCCTATCGCGACCTGCCGCTGCGGCTGGCCGAATTCGGATCCTGCCACCGTTATGAAAGCTCGGGCTCCATGCACGGCTTGATGCGCGTGCGCGGGTTTACGCAGGACGATGCGCATATCTTCTGCATGGAAAGCCAGATCGCATCCGAGACCGAGAAATTCATCAATCTGCTGACGCGGGTCTATAACGACCTCGGGTTCGAGAGTTTCGACATCAAGTTCTCGACCCGCCCCGAGGTCCGCGCCGGAACGGATGCGGTCTGGGACCAGGCCGAAGAGGCGCTGGAAAATGCCATCAAGGCGCTGGGCCTGCCTTACGAGATCGACCCCGGCGAAGGGGCGTTTTACGGCCCCAAGCTGGATTTCAAGCTGACCGATGCGATCGGGCGCGAATGGCAGCTGGGCACCTTGCAGGCCGATTTCGTGCTGCCGGGCCGTCTGGGCGCCGAATATATCGGCGAGGATGGCGCCAAGCATACGCCGGTCATGCTGCATCGCGCCACGCTGGGCAGTTTCGAGCGTTTCCTTGGCGTGTTGATCGAACATTACGGCGGGCGCTTTCCGCTGTGGCTGGCGCCGCGCCAGATCGTCGTGGCCTCGATCGTGTCGGATGCCGATGACTATGTGCTTGAGGTCACAAGCAAACTGCGCGCCGCGGGGCTGCGGGCCGAGGCCGATGTGCGCAACGAAAAGATCAATTACAAGGTGCGCGAACATTCCCACGCATTGGTGCCGGTCATTCTGGCCTGCGGCATGAAAGAGGTGGGTGACGGCACGGTTTCGATGCGCCGTCTGGGATCCAAGGGATCACGGGTCGCCCCGCTTGACGAGGTGCTGGGCGAGCTGGTTGCCGAGGCCACCCCGCCCGATCTGCGCGACTGACGGCGCGCCGGCAGCACACCCCACCGGACAGGATGAGAAAAGGGGCCCGTGATGGGCCCCTTTCGTTTGTTCCGGGATGTGGCCGTGCCTCAGTTGCCCGCGGCCTCCTTGGCCTTCAGCGCGGCCAGCTCGTCCCGGGCGGCGCTCGCCTGGGCACGCGCCGCGGCCAGCGCGTCCTTGAGTTCGGCCTCGATGGCGCGTGCGGCCCTGAGCGTTTCGCGCGTCCTGGCGAGTTCGTCCTTGGCCTTGGCAAGATCCGCCCTGGCGGCGGTCAGCTCGGCCTTGGCGCTGGCGGCACTGTCGCGCGCGGCTGCCCTGGCGTCGGCCGCCTGCTGCCGGGCGGTGGCCAGCGCCTTGGTCAACGCGGCCTCTTTCGCCTGCGCGTCAGCCAGTGCCTTGCGCGCGGTATCCAGCGCGGCGCCCTTGCCGGCAAGTTCCTTTTCGAGGCCGGCGAGCCTGTCCTTGAGGGACGCGTTTTCCTTTTCCAGCGCCTTGACGCGCGTCTCGGCCGCGTCCCTGGCCGCGCTCGCATCCTTGAGCGCCTTTTGATCCTCGGTGACCGTCTGCTGCAGCTTGGCGACCTGCGCGCCCAGTGCGGTGTTTTCGTCGTTCAGCCTGGTGATGCTGCTCTGCTGATACAGGGCGAAGGCAGCGATGACGATTGCCACCAGCCACGACCATTTGTTCATGTTCATTTTCGTCTCCCGTTGTGGCGGCATCGGCATGTACGACGCCGTTGTTTCCACCCGTTTTCCCCACGGCCGCCGGGGCCTGGGCCTGAGGTCTGATACCGCCCTTTTCCACCCCTTGCCAAGCGCAGAAGTTTCCCTTTGGCCGCGCAAGGGCGGGGAATGGCACAAAAACCCGATTTGCCGGCCCGACAGGCGACTTGCGCCTTGACGAAACGGGGGCGCGCCGCCACAGAGAAACGGCTTGATCAGGTGACGGGTGGCGATTATTTTCATGCGCGACCCGAAACCACCGATAACCGCAACAGAACCGAAGGACTCGAAACCCATAGCCCGCAGACCCCACAACGCGCCTCCGATGCGCGACACCGGCCCCCGAATCAACGAACGCATTCGGGAATCCGAAATCCGACTTATCGGCCCCGACGGCGAAAATGTCGGCGTCACCACCCCCGAAGAGGGCATGAGGCTGGCCGCCGAGGCCGGACTTGATCTTGTCGAGATATCGCCCAATGCGCGCCCGCCGGTGTGCAAGGTGATGGATTACGGCAAGTTCAAGTACGAGCAGCAGAAACGTGAATCCGAGGCCCGCAAGAAGCAGAAGACGATCGAGGTCAAGGAGGTCAAGTTCCGTCCCAACACGGATACCCATGACTACAACGTCAAGCTGCGCAATGTCGTGCGGTTCCTGGAGAACGGCGACAAGGTCAAGGTGACGATGCGTTTTCGCGGCCGCGAGATGGCGCACCAGAATCTGGGGCTCGAGCTGCTCAGGCGGGTCGCCGCCGATGTCGAAGAGATCGGCAAGGTCGAAAACATGCCCCGCCTCGAAGGGCGTCAGATGGTGATGATGATCGGCCCCGTCCGAAACGGATAGATCGGCGCAACAGTCGGCAGCGGCCGGTAACGGCAATACGGCGCGGCAGATCGGGGCAGATCGGGGTGGCTGCCGGGGTGGCTATCGGTCCTGTTCGCGCCCGGCAATCGCGCGTGCGCCTTTCAGCCATTGAACGGCATCGCGCAGATCCAGCACCAGCGAGATGCCGTCCACCACCAGCAGAATGGCCAGATAGCCGCCAAATGCGCCGGGCGGCCAGTTGCCGCCTGCCCACAGCCACAGCAGCAGGCCCAGCATCGGCGCCCAGATCGCCAGATGTGGCCATGCCATGGCCCGGGAAAGCCCGCGCTCGACCAGCATGATCGGCAGATTCAACAGCATCGCCCCGTTGGCCGCCGCCGCGATGACCACGCCCCAGCCCTGGCCGACAAAGGCCAGCGAGGCGATGTTGACCGGCACCAGGATCAGCGCGACCCATATCTGCACCCGGACAGGCAGCGCCCGGAACGAGGCCCATATCTCGGCTATCATGTGATTTTCCTCCCTGTCGTGGCACCAGCCTAGCCCGCGCCGGACCGACCGACCAGAAAAATCACCTCCGAACCACGACGACCCCGTGGCGCGTCACCCGGCAGCGGGGGCTTGTGGTCGCGCGGGCGGCGATTTATGTCGGGGCAGGCTTGCCCGCGAAAGGAAGATCATGGCAGCAGCGGAATTCGAACATGGCGGGGTCAGGAACTATCTGCTCGACCTGCCGTTGCGTGCCCTGTTCGGCCTGCTGGCGCTGATGCCCCATGAAAGGGCGGTCGAGCTGGCCGGCTGGCTGGGGGCCAGAATCCTGGCGCCAGCCCTGGGGCTGAACCGGCGCATCCGCAACAACCTGGCCCTTGTCCGCCCCGAAATGCCCCGCGACGAGGTTGACCGCATGTGCCGCGAGGTTTCGCGCAACGCAACCCGCCTGATGGCCGAAACATTCCTGCCGCTGGGTTTTGTCGAACGGGCACGCCATGCGCCGATCGGCGGCGAGGGCCGTGAGGCACTGTTTGCGGCACTCGAAAAAGGGCGTCCGGTCATTCTGGTATCGGGGCATTTCGGCAATTTCCAGGTGCCCCGCGTGGCGCTGGCGGCGCGCGGGTTCGACAGCGCCGGGATCTATCGCCCGATGAACAACGCCTATACCAACCGGCGCTATGTCGCCTGTCTGAACCGGATCGCGACCCCGAACCACCCGCGCGGCATGCGTGGAACAAAGGCCATCATCGGCCATTTGCGCAAGGGCGGCGTGATCGCGCTGCTGAACGATCAGGCCGCCTATGAGGGAAAAAAGCTGCGCTTCATGGGCAGGCCCGCCCTGACCATGACCTCGGCAGCCGAGTTCGCCCTGAAATTCGATGCGCTCCTGGTACCGATATACGGAATCCGTCAGGGAAACGGACAGGATTTCCGGGTCGAGGTCGAAGCCCCCATCCCCCATTCCGACCCCGAGACCATGACCCAGGCACTGAACGATTCGCTTGAGGCGATGGTCGATGCCCACCCCGAACAATGGTACTGGATTCACCGTCGCTGGAAAGGGGTCTGACCCCAGGGGAACGCGGGAAGGGGCCGGGGAAAGGCGGCTGCCCGTCAGCGCCTCAGCGCAGGACGCGTGCGGCCAGGATCGGGCCGTAACCCTCGTGCTGGACCACGACGACCACCGGCTGGGGGCCGCGGATTTCGCTCTGAACGGTGATCGAGCCGTTGCCGTCCCATTTCAGGATCGGGCGCCACTCGGTCACCACGTTGGTATAGCGCAGGCGCAGGCCGGCATTCTCACCCCGGCGGATCACGACCTCGCGCATGGGATCATAACGCACGAGCTGCACCACGCAGGGCCCGACGCCGTTTTCGGCCTGCAGGCTGATGGTCAGCACGTCGCCCTGGCGTTCGACATCCAGCTTGACCGGCGCGTGCATGCGCTCCTTGCTGCTGATCAGGCGCAACACGTCCTTGATCCGGCTGCCGATCGCATCCTCGGTGCCCTGAATGATCATCTGAGGGGTAAAGATCGTTCTGCGCCCGGCTGCCCGCGCATAGGCGCGCTGGCGGTCCGAAAAGGCGGGGTTGGCGAAACTGTCGGGCCAGCCGAGGTAATCCCAGTAATCCACATGCAACGCCAGCGGAATGACGTCGTCGCGTCGGGCCAGCTCGGCCAGAAAGGCATCGGCCGGCGGACAGGCCGAACACCCCTGTGCGGTGAACAGCTCGACCACGACGGGGTAATCCTCGGCCCTGGATTGCGCCGGAAGGAAAAACAGCAGGATCGCTATCGTGGAGAGAATTCTGCGCATGAATCGAGGGGGTCCGTCGCCGTTCGTTGTCGTCATTCATTTGTGCCTGCCAACAACATTAGGTCGCGCGCCCGGGCAAGACCAATCAAGCCTTTGCGAGCGGGGCGTGTCCACAGGTCGCAGGCCCGCCACCGCATGGGTGACGGGCCGGCATGTCGGGCGAATGATGCGAAACGGCGGGTCGGTTTCGCTCAGCGCGCGCGCGCAAGGTTGCGCAGCACGAAATGCAGGACGCCCCCGTTGCGGACATAGTCGATCTCGACCTCGGTATCGATCCGGCATTTCAGGGTGATGGTCTTTTCCGTGCCGTCCGCATAGGTGATCGTGCAGGGCAGTTCGGCCTGCGGGCGCAGGTCACCGGAAAGCCCGGTGATGGCAAATGTCTCGTCCCCCTTCAGGCCCAGCGACTTGCGGTTGTCGCCGCCCATGAATTCGAACGGAATCACCCCCATGCCGACCAGGTTGGAACGGTGGATGCGCTCGAAACTTTCGGCGATCACCGCCTTGACGCCCAAGAGCGCGGTGCCCTTGGCGGCCCAGTCGCGGCTGGAGCCGGCGCCGTATTGTTCGCCCGCGATCACGACCAGCGGCGTGCCCTGTTCCTTCCAGGCCATGGCGGCATCAAAGATCGGCACCACCTCGCCGTCGGGGCCCCTGGTATAGCCGCCCTCGACACCGTCGAGCATTTCGTTCCTGATGCGGATATTGGCAAATGTGCCGCGCATCATGATCTCGTGATTGCCCCGGCGCGAGCCATAAGAGTTGAAATCGCGCGGGCTGACCTGGCGTTCCAGCAGGTATTTGCCGGCCGGGCTGTCAGGCGGGAAGGCGCCTGCCGGGCTGATATGGTCGGTCGTGACCATGTCGCCAAGGATCGCCAGCTCGCGCGCGCCGGTGATGTCGTCGAGGGTGCCGGCCTCGGGTGACATGCCCTGGAAATAGGGCGGGTTCTGGATATAGGTCGATTCCGGCGGCCAGTCATAGGTCAGGCTGTCGGTGGTTTCGACCGATTGCCATTTCTCGTCGCCCTTGAACACCTCGGCATATTTCGAAACGAAGGCCTCGCGCGTGACGGTGCGATCGACCAGATCGGCGATTTCCTTCTGGCTGGGCCAGATGTCTTTCAGATAGACCGGCTGGCCATCCTTGCCGGTGCCGAGCGGCTCGGTCGTGAGGTCGATATTCATGTCGCCGGCCAGCGCATAGGCCACCACCAGCGGCGGGCTGGCCAGATAGTTGGCGCGCACATCGGGGCTGATGCGGCCCTCAAAGTTGCGGTTGCCCGAAAGCACCGCGGTGGCGACAAGATCGCCCTCGTTGATGGCCCTGGAAATTTCCGGCTGCAAGGGGCCGGAATTGCCGATGCAGGTGGTGCAGCCATAGCCCACAAGGTTGAAGCCGATGGCGTCAAGATCCTCTTGCAGGCCGGCAGCCTCCAGATATTCGCTGACAACCTGGCTGCCTGGCGCAAGCGAGGTCTTGACCCAGGGCTTGCGCGTAAGCCCCAGCGCGCGCGCCTTGCGGGCGACAAGCCCCGCCCCGATCAGCACATAGGGGTTCGAGGTATTCGTGCAGCTGGTGATCGAGGCGATGACCACCTTGCCGCTGGACATGGTGTAATCTTCGCCTTCGACCGCGACCTCCTTGTCAAGCGGCCGCTTGAAGGTTTCCTGCATCTCGCGGGCGAATGCCGATTTGGCATCGGTCAGCGGCAGGTAATCCTGCGGGCGCTTGGGGCCGGAAATTGCGGGCACGATGGTGCCCATGTCCAGTTCCAGCGTGTCGGTATAGACCGGCGCATAAGGCTCGTCGCGCCACAGGCCGTTTTCCTTGGCATAGGCCTCGACCAGAGCGATGCGGTCCTCGTCGCGCCCGGTCTGGCGCAGATAGCGCAGGGTTTCATCGTCAACCGGGAAGAAGCCACAGGTCGCGCCATATTCGGGGGCCATGTTGGCAATGGTTGCGCGGTTGGCCAGCGGCAGGTGGTCGAGGCCGGGGCCGTAGAATTCGACGAATTTGCCGACGACGCCCTTTTCGCGCAGCATCTGCACGACCTTCAGCACCAGATCGGTGGCGGTCGTGCCTTCCATCAGCTCGCCCGTCAGCTTGAAGCCGACGACCTCGGGGATCAGCATGGAAATCGGCTGGCCCAGCATGGCGGCCTCGGCCTCGATCCCGCCCACGCCCCAGCCGAGGACGGCAAGGCCGTTGATCATGGTGGTGTGGCTGTCGGTGCCCACCAGCGTATCCGGGTAGGCAACGGTTTCGCCGTTCTGGTCGGTGTCGGTCCACACGCCCTGGGCCAGATATTCGAGGTTGACCTGATGGCAGATGCCGGTGCCCGGCGGCACGACGCGGAAATTCTCGAACGCGCTCTGCCCCCATTTCAGGAAGGTATAGCGTTCGATGTTGCGTTCATATTCGCGCTCGACATTCAGCCTGAAGGCCTGGGGATTGCCGAAATTGTCGATCATTACGCTATGGTCGATGACCAGATCGACCGGGTTCAGCGGGTTGATCTGTTCCGCGTCGCCGCCAAGGCCGATGATCCCGTCGCGCATGGCCGCCAGATCGACAACCGCCGGCACGCCGGTGAAATCCTGCATCAACACGCGGGCCGGCCGATAGGCGATCTCGCGCGGATTGCGCCCGCCATTGGCGGCCCATTGCGAAAACGCACGGATGTCGTCGGTGGTGACGGTCTTGCCATCCTCGAAACGCAGCATGTTTTCCAGCACGACCCTCAGCGCGGCCGGCAGGCGCGAGAAATCGCCCAGACCGGCGGCCTCGGCCGCGTTGATCGAGTAATAGGCAACCGTTGCGCCCCCTGCCTGAAGGGTCTTGCGCGTGCGATTCGAATCCTGTCCGACGGTAATGGGCATGGCAATCTTCCTGATTTGTCGCTGTTTGCCGCCGTCATACCCTTATGCGCGTCATCCCGCAAGCATTTTGGTATGCTATTGTGTACCAAGTTACGTCAGGCAACGAAAAACAGCGCCCGGCCCCAGAATCAGGGCGATCAGATGAAACTCTCCTGTCGCTGTCCAGCGCCGCAGCGCGCCCCGATTGCCAATTGCCGGGGCGCTTGCCTCGCTTCCATCCGGCTTATCCCTTCAAGCGACTGCGGTGGACCGAGGATGGACCACGCGGCGCAAAGGCGACAATCAGGTCCGCTTCAGCCGGCGGATCAGGCTGGAGGTATCCCAGCGCCCGCCACCCATGTTCTGGATGTCCTTGTAGAACTGATCGACCAGCGCGGTCACCGGCAGCGGCGCGCCGTTGGCATTGCCTTCATCCAGACAGATGCCCAGATCCTTGCGCATCCAGTCCACGGCAAAACCGAAATCGAACTCGTCATCCAGCATGGTCTCATAGCGGTTGGACATCTGCCATGATCCGGCCGCGCCATGCATGATGACCTCGACCACCTGCTTGCCGTCCAGCCCCGCCGCCTGCGCGAAATTCAGCCCCTCGGCCAGCCCCTGCACCAGACCGGCGATGCAGATCTGGTTGACCATCTTGGTCAGCTGCCCGGCCCCGCTTTCGCCCAGACGCGCGCAGGCCTTGGCATAGGCGTCGATCACCGGCTCGGCGCGCGCATAGGCATCAAGCGGCCCGCCGCACATGACCGAAAGCTGACCGTTTTCGGCCCCAGCCTGCCCGCCCGAAACCGGCGCATCGACAAAGGCAAAGCCACGCTCGTCGGCAATCGCGGCCAGCTCGCGGGTGACGCGGGCCGAAACGGTGGTGTGATCGACGAATACGGCGCCTTTCTCCATGCCCTCGAATGCACCACCCTCGCCGATGGTGACAGCACGCAGATCGTCGTCATTGCCGACACAGGCAAAGACGAATTCGGCGCCACGGGCGGCCTCGGCCGGGGTTTCGGCCAGGGTGCCGCCATGTTCGGCGACCCATTTTTGGGCCTTTTCACGGGTGCGGTTATACACGGTGACCTCGTGGCCTGCGCCCAGCAGATGGCCGGCCATGGGATAACCCATGACGCCGAGGCCGATGAAAGCGGTTCTCGCCATTTTTTCCTCGCAAATCCGTTCGTCTGCCTGCATCATGGCGCGGGAAATTCCAGGGTCAACCAAAACCGGGGTAGTTCGGGCAGATGGCAGTTCTTTTTCGATGGCTCCTGCGTATCTTTCTGGGGCTTGTGATCGTGACCGTCGCAGGGGTCGGGCTGGTGTGGTACCTCGCATCACGTTCGATACCCGACTACAACGCCAGCTTTTCCCTGAAGGGGCTGAAGGGCAAGGTCGAGATCGTTCGCGACCGCAACGACGTGCCGCATATCTTTGCCCGCAACGACCTCGATTCGTTCTATGCGCTGGGCTTTGTCCACGCCCAGGACAGGCTCTGGCAGATGACCATGCTGCGCCGCAGGGCCCAGGGGCGGCTGTCCGAATCGTTCGGGCCCGAGACCGTGCCGGTCGACACGTTCCTGCGCCAGCTAGACCTGTACGGCCTGGCCGAGCGCGCGGTGGCCGCACAGGCGCCGCAGCAAAAGGCCGAACTCGAGGCCTATGCGGCGGGCGTCAACGCCTGGATTCGCACCGTGCGCGACCAGGCGCTGGGACGCGGCGCGCCCGAATTCTTTCTTTTCTCGAACCGGATCGAGCCCTGGCGTCCGGCCGACAGCATCGCCCTGCTCAAGCTGATGGCGCTGCAGCTGTCGGGGCAGATGCGGGCCGAAATCCTGCGCGCCCAGGTCTCGCTGGCGCTGGGGCGGAACTCGCCGCGCGTCAGGGACATCCTGCCCGACGCACCCGGCCCCGGCGCCGCCGCCCTGCCCGAATATGGCAGCCTTTTTCCCGCGGCAAGGCGCAGCTTTGCCCAGGCAGGCCCGCCCGAAGCGCGCCTGCCATTCGATCCGGTACCGCAACCGGGAATGGAGGGTGCGTCCAACGCATGGGCCGCGGCGCCTTCGCGCACGGCGACCAGGGCGACGCTGCTGGCCAATGATCCGCATCTGGCATTCACCGCACCGACCATCTGGTATCTGGCGCGCATGCAGCTGACGACCGGCGACGTTATCGGCGGCACCATACCCGGCATTCCCGCCATCCTGATCGGGCGCAGCGCGCGGCTGGGCTGGGGGCTGACCTCGTCCTACATGGACGATCAGGACGTGTATATCGAACGCGTCAACCCCAACAATCCCGACGAGTATCTGACGCCCGATGGCTACAAGCCCTTCATCACCCGCGAGGTGACGATCAAGGTCAAGGGCGCGCCCGACGTCAAGCGCACCCTGCGCTGGACGGAAAACGGCCCGGTGATCCCGTCCGACCGCTATGATGTGGGCGCGATCACCCCCCAGGGCGACGTAGCTGCGCTGTCCTGGACGGCGCTGGAGCCCGACGACACCTCGATGACGGCAACCATGCGCCTGATGCGCGCGGGCAGCGTGCGCGAGGCGATCGAGGCCGAGCGCGATTTCGTCGCGCCCTCGCAAAACCTGATGCTGGCCGACAAGACCTCGATCGCGTTGCAGACGGTGGGCAGGATGCCCAACCGGCAGGCCGGCAGCCAGACCCGCGGCCGTCTGCCCGCCCCCGGCTGGGTGGCCGAAAACCGCTGGCTGGGAACCATGCCCTACGAGGCCAACCCCCGTTTCATCGACCCGTCGGGCGGCATCCTTGCCAACACCAACAACAAGATCGTCGATCGGCCCTTCCCCTATCATGTCAGCTATGTCTGGGGGGATACACAGCGTATCGAACGGCTGCAGAAGCTGCTGGGCAGCCGCAAGGTCCACACGCTGCAGAGCTTCAAGGAAGCCCAGCTTGACGAGGTGTCCTTTTCGGCCCGCGCCCTGCTGCCGCTGATCGCCCGCGACCTGTGGTACGAGGCCGAGACGCCCGCCCCCGACAAGGCCGGCTCGCTCAGGCGGACGGCGCTGACGCTGCTGGCGGGCTGGAACGGCGAGATGAACGAGCACATGCCCGAACCCCTGATCTATGCCGCCTGGATGCGCAGCCTGCAGAGACTGCTGATCCAGGACGAGCTGGGCCCGCTCGCGCGCAAGTTCACCCACCCGGACCCGATCTTTCTGGAGCGCGTGTTCCGCAATGTCGATGGCGCCAGCGCATGGTGCGACCGCAGCGAAACCGCCCCGCGCGAGACCTGTTCCGAGATTGCCCGCACGGCACTGGACCAGGCGCTGCTGGGACTGGCGAAAACCTATGGCGACAAGGTGGAAAGCTGGCGCTGGGGGGATGCCCACCAGGCCACCCACGACCATCAGGTGCTGGGCAAGCTGCCGGTGCTGAAATGGTTCGTCAACATCCGGCAATCAACCTCGGGCGGCGACAACACGCTGCTGCGCGGCAAGACCAGGGGCACCGGGCCGAACCCATATCTGAACGTGCACGGCGCCGGCTATCGCGGGGTCTATGATCTTGCCGATCCCGACTCATCGGTGTTCATCATCGCCACCGGCCAGAGCGGGCATTTCCTGTCACGCTATTACGACGACCTTGCCCAGCTGTGGCGCCGGGGGGAATACATTCCGATGTCGCTGAACCCCGAACTGGCCCGTGCCGGGGCCATCGGCACGACCACGCTGACCCCGGCCCCCTGACGATACCGGGGGGCCGCCTGCCCCGCCCCGCCAAGGCCGATCGGCGGATCAAAACCCTGTCCGGCGGCCGAAAACATCGTGACGGGGACCGAAGCCTCCGTCTCTGTACCGCTGTAAGCGGCGCAATAACGGTATCTGCGGCGGCAGCCCTTCGGATGACAGTCCCGCACATGTTTCGGGATCCCGACGCAGCACTTTCTTCTTTGCAAAAATACGCGCGGGGGTGAATTGCCGCAGGCAAGAGGGGGCAGCCAGCCCCCGCAGGGCCGTTACCGCGTGAACTTCTTGTACTTTATCCGCTTGGGTTCCACTGCGTCGGGGCCAAGGCGGCGTTTCTTGTCCTCTTCGTAATCGGCGAAATTGCCCTCGAACCATTCCACATGGCTGTCGCCCTCGAACGCCAGCATATGGGTGCAGATACGGTCGAGGAAGAAACGGTCGTGGCTGATCACCACGGCGCAGCCGGCGAAATTTTCCAGCGCGTCCTCAAGTGCGCGCAGGGTTTCGACGTCGAGGTCGTTGGTGGGTTCGTCCAGCAGCAGCACGTTGCCCCCCTCGCGCAGCAGCTTGGCCAGATGCACGCGGTTGCGCTCGCCGCCTGACAGCAGGCCGACCTTTTTCTGCTGGTCCCCGCCCTTGAAGTTGAAGGCGCTGCAATAGGCGCGGCTGTTCATCTCGGCATCACCCAGCTTGATAACGTCCAGCCCGTCGCTGATTTCCTCCCACACCGTCTTGTTCGGATCCAGCGAGTCGCGCGACTGGTCCACATAGGCCAGTTTCACCGTGTCGCCGAATGTGATCGTGCCCGCATCCGGCTGCTCCTGCCCCGTCAGCATGCGGAACAGGGTCGATTTGCCGGCGCCGTTGGGGCCGATCACCCCCACGATGCCGCCGGGTGGCAGGCTGAAGCTGAGATCGTCGATCAGCAGGTTGTCGCCATAGCCCTTGGACAGATGCTCGACCTCGATCACCTTGCCGCCCAGACGCGGGCCGTTGGGGATGATGATCTGCGCGCGACCCAGTTTCTCGCGTTCCGACTGGTTGGCCAGCTGTTCATAGGCCTTGATGCGGGCCTTCTGCTTGGCCTGGCGCGCCTTGGCGCCCTGGCGAATCCATTCCAGCTCGCGTTCCAGCGTCTTCTGGCGCGACTTGTCCTCGCGCGCCTCATGCGCCAGACGCTTGGCCTTCTGTTCCAACCAGCTGGAATAGTTACCCTCATAGGGAATGCCGCGGCCGCGGTCGAGTTCCAGGATCCAGCCGGTGATATCATCCAGGAAATAGCGGTCATGGGTCACGATCAGAATCGTGCCCTTGTAGTCGATCAGATGCTTTTGCAGCCAGGCGATGGTTTCGGCGTCCAGATGGTTGGTCGGCTCGTCCAGCAGCAGCATGTCGGGCGCCTCGAGCAACAGCTTGCACAGCGCCACGCGCCGGCGCTCGCCGCCTGACAGGGTTTTCACGTCGGCATCATCGGGCGGGCAACGCAGGGCCTCCATCGCGATATCGACATTGGCATCCAGATTCCAAAGATCCTCGGCGTCGATCTGGTCCTGCAGCTTGGCCATCTCGTCGGCGGTTTCGTCGGAATAGTTCATCGCCAGTTCGTTATAGCGATCAAGGATCGCCTTCTTTTCGGCCACCCCCAGCATGACGTTTTCGCGCACGGTCAGGTTTTCGTCGAGCGTCGGCTCCTGCGGCAGATACCCGACCCTGGCGCCCTCGGCGGCCCAGGCCTCGCCGGTGAAATCCTTGTCGATGCCGGCCATGATCCGCATCAGCGTGGACTTGCCCGCACCGTTGACGCCGACCACACCGATCTTGACCCCCGGCAGGAAAGACAGGCGGATGTTTTCAAAACATTTCTTGCCACCCGGATAGGTCTTGGAAACGCCATCCATGTGATAGACATATTGATACGAGGCCATGACACCCGTTCCCGTGTTGATTCCAGCCTCACCCCTCTACTCAATGAGGGGGCAAAGGGCAATGCGCCGGTGGCCTGCATCCGCCACGGCCGGTTCATCGACATCGCCCGCGGGATTGCGTTGCAATCGGCCGTCCGGGCGGCCTATAAGCAGGCCCAGACATGTGAGTCATGCCGGGACAGCCCATGAAGAATTACCTCGACTTTGAAAAGCCGCTCGCCGAAATCGAAGGCAAGGCCGAAGAGCTGCGCGCGCTTGCCCGTCAGAACAGCGAAATGGATGTCGAGAAAGAGGCCGCCGCGCTGGACGAAAAGGCGGCCAGGCTGCTGGCCGATCTGTATGGCGACCTGACGCCCTGGCGCAAATGCCAGGTCGCGCGCCACCCGGACCGTCCGCACTGCACCGATTATGTCGAGGCGCTGTTCACCGAGTTCACGTCGCTTGCCGGCGACCGGAACTTTGCCGACGACCATGCCGTCATGGGGGGAATCGCCCGTTTCAACGATCGTCCCGTCATGGTGATCGGCCACGAAAAGGGACATGACACGAAATCCCGCATCGAGCACAATTTCGGCATGGCGCGCCCCGAGGGCTATCGCAAGGCCATCCGCCTGATGGACATGGCCGACCGCTTCGGCCTGCCCATCATCACGCTTGTCGATACACCCGGCGCCTATCCCGGCCGCGGCGCCGAGGAACGCGGACAGAGCGAGGCCATCGCGCGGGCCACGGAAAAATGCCTGAACGTCAAGGTGCCGCTGGTATCGGTCATCATCGGCGAGGGCGGCTCGGGCGGGGCGGTGGCATTGGCGGCGGCCAACACGTTGATGATGCTGGAACATTCCGTCTATTCGGTGATTTCGCCCGAGGGCTGTGCCTCGATCCTGTGGAAGGACGCAGGCAAGATGCGCGAGGCGGCCGAGGCGCTGCATCTGACCGCGCAGGATCTGCTGCGGCTGGGGGTCGCCGACCACATCATCCCCGAGCCCGTCGGCGGCGCGCAGCGCGACCGCGACGCGACCATCGCCAATGTGGGCGAGGCGCTGGAAAAGGCGCTGTCGCTGCTGGAGGGGCGCAAGCCGGGAACATTGCGCCAGCAGCGCCGGCGCAAGTTTCTGGACATGGGCGACAGCGGGCTGGCCGCCTGAAGAACCCGAGAGCCGACATGGAGGGCCAGGGGCACTGAGGGGCCAAGGGGGGGCCAAGGGGGCTGGCTGCCCCCTCTTGCCTGCGGCAATTCACCACCGCGCGTATTTGGGCAAAGAAGAAGCGGCCTGTCGCAGCTTCAGATGATGGTGATGTCGCTTGCCGCGATCATGTGACCCAGCCCCTGCAGGGTAATGGTGTTGCCATTCCCGAAATCCAGCAGGACATCAGAACCGGAAACCGAGGCATATGTGTTGACCACGTCCGTTGCCGTCAACGTGGTACCGCCCCAGATGCTGCTGTGCAGGACCAGCTGGTCGGTCGTGTCGGTAAAGTCGGTCACGAGATCCTGTCCCATGGCAGCGCCCTTGAAAACGAACTGGTCGGGGCCGGCGCCGCCGGTCAGCACATCATTGCCCGAGCCTCCGTCCAGCCGGTCGTGTCCGGCGCCACCGTCCAGGCGGTCGACACCGCCGCCGCCCTTGATCACGTCGCGCCCGCCATTGCCATACAGGCGGTCCGCACCACCGCCGCCGCTGATATGGTCGTTGCCGGCACCACCCTTGATCAGGTTGGCCTTGCGGTTGCCGATCAGGGCATCATTGCCGGCGCCGCCATAGATGTTTTCGATCGACACGAGCGTATCCATGCCGAACCCCGTGTTCTGAGGTCCGGTAATTCGCAGATCGATGGTAGCGTTTGTCGCCGCGCCGGACCCGATGGTCGTGTCGAACAGGACCACCGAATCGCGCCCGCCGCCGCCATTGACCAGGTCATTGCCGGCATCCATGCGCAGATAGTCGTTTCCGGTGCCGCCGAACAGGCGGTCATTGCCGTTGCCTCCGTCCAGGAAATCGCTGCCGGCCCCGCCATACAGGCGGTCGCGCCCGCCGTTCCCCGACATCATGTCATTGCCACCAAAGCCCCATGCCCGGTCGGCCTGGTTCGACATGTCGATCACGTCGTTGCCCGAAAGGGCATTGCGGAAGAGCGCCAGGTCATCCGCGGTTCCCGGCGTGTTCGCCGCGTTCAACGCGTCTGTCACCGGCATCGAGAAGTCGGCGATCGACCAGTTCTGGACACTCCCCCCTCCAGAAAGGGGGGACGTATCAGAGGCCAGTTGCAGCGTGCCGCCGGTCAGAACCCCCGCGCTGTCGGTGGTGAACCCGTTTCCCCCCAGGATCAGCGTATCAGGATTGGCGCCCCATTGAATTCCGTACCCATCGGCGATGGTCGCACCGGGAAAATTGTACGAGAAGCTGATTCCCAGATAGCCGCCCGACATGTTGACCGGGGGCAAGCTCTGATTGAAGTTGTTCACGATGCCACTGCCGACCGCCTGTGAAACCATGCTGTTCAGGTCGATTGCCCTGAGATTGAACGAGGTTCGTGCAAACATAATTGCCATTGTGTTCTATCCTCCCTTGTCACACGTTCGGTCGCGCTGGTGCCGATCACCTCGGGCGCGCCGGGGCAGGTCTGCCGGCCTGCCAATAAAATGCCCCCCGTCCCCAAACAGATCTGCATATGGCAGAGCTTCCCGGATGCGGACGGACCTGTCGCGGGCAGCTTACCCTTGCTTCCGGTCCGACACAAGCGCGTGCCACCGCGCGCTCAGGGCAATCGCATTTCAGCCATGTCCCGCAGTTTTCCACCCTTTACGCCCGGCCGACAGGCCGGGCAGCGCCCGACCCGCCCCCTGGCAACTGTATTCATTCGGCCTGTCAGGTTGGTGCCTTCCAAGGGGTCTGGTCGCGCAGCAGGGCGTTGGCGATGATCGGGATTTTCCGGGCGATGGCGACCGCGATGACCTTGCCGGGCTTGCCACGGCTGCGCATGGCCTCGGCCTGTCGCCCGAAGGCACCCGAGCGGCGCATCGTGCCGAGCGCGGCCATGTAGAGCGCGCGGCGGACATGTCTGC